>DATHBR010000082.1:0-59328 GCA_035296065.1 Myxococcaceae bacterium
AGCTTCAGCGCGAACAGCTGCGCGCCCTCGGGCTCCGCACGCTGCACCCGGTACACCGTGCCGAACATGCCCTGCCCCGCGCAGCTCACCACGCGCCAGGCTCCTATCTGGCTCCCCGGGGGCAACTGCCCGGCGCCCAGCGCTGTCGTGCTCATGTGCTCCCTCGCCCTGGTGGGCAGTATCTCCCAGGCCTGTGGGCACAGCAGCCACTCTCCCATGAAGGGTAGGTGCTACTCCTCCTCCCTCATGAGGTGCTGCCTCGCGCGGGTAGCCTAAACGCTTGAACTTCCTGGGCACGTGGCCACTCGCCGGTCCCAACCAGTTGGGAGTGGCCACTCGGGTTGGGTATCAATACCTTCAATAGCACTCGAGATCGCCAGGCAGTGGTGGGCAGAAATAGGCGACGCCGTCGCATTCCACACCGCCACAGACTTTCGGATCGACCGGGCCCAACTGCCGGCACTGCGTGCCCGAACAGGTCAACGTGGGGCCACTCTCGCAATAGAGAGTGGCCGAGCAGGGCTGAGGCGGAGGCGGACAGTGGGTACGCACCCCATCACATGTGACGTGCTGATAATCGACCGCCTGGCATGAGCTGCCGGAGCAGCTGACGTTCGGGCTGCCGGAGCACTTCGCCGTGCACCAGGCCTGGGCCTGGACAATGCCCTCGCCGCTGCTGGCGTCCGAGGCCGGAAGCTCCGCGGGCTCGGAGGGCTCATTCTGGAGCGTACCGCCACAACCCACGATGAAGAGCGCTGAAATCGAAGCCAATACGCAAGTTCGAAGCCACGGTTGAGACATAGACCTTCCTCCTTGTTTGGTAACGGTGAATGGCGCCGTCTACCGCGCCGTACGTGCCTGCGTCCGGAGTTCTGCCTGGCTTCTCAGTTCTTCAGCCGGTACCCGGTCTTGAAGATCCACCCGACTCCGGCCAGGCAGACCGAGAAGAAGAGCAGGATCGCCCCCAGGCTGATGCCGACATCCACGTCCGCCGTTCCGTAGAAGCTCCAGCGGAAGCCGCTGATCAGATAGACGACCGGGTTGAACAGGGCGACCTTCTGCCAGAGCGGCGGCAGCATCTTGATCGAATAGAAAGTTCCCCCCAGGAACGTCAGCGGCGTGATGACCAGCATCGGGATGAACTGCAGCTGCTCGAAGCCGTTGGCCCAGATGCCGATCATGAAGCCCAGCAGGCTGAAGGTGAGCGCCGTCATCACCAGGAAGGTGATCATCCACACCGGGTGCAGGATCTGCAGCGGCACGAACATGGCCGCGGTGGCCAGGATGATCAGCCCCAGCAGGATCGACTTGGTGGCCGCCGCGCCCACGTAGGCGATGACGATCTCGATGAAGGAGACCGGCGCCGACAGCAGCTCGTAGATGGTGCCGGTGAACTTCGGAAAATAGATTCCGAACGAGGCGTTCATCGTGCTCTGGGTAAAGAGCGACAGCATGATCAGCCCTGGCACGATGAAGGCCCCGTAGGGCACTCCATCGATCTCCGTCATGCGCGAGCCGATCGCCGAGCCGAAGACGATGAAGTACAGCGAGGTGGAGATCACCGGCGAGATGATGCTCTGCCCCACGGTGCGGAAGGTGCGGGCCATCTCGAACTTGTAGATGGCGCGGATCGCATGGACATTGAAGCGCGGGGGCTGGCTCATTTCCGGTCTCCCACCAGGTTGACGAAGATCTCCTCCAGCGAGCTCTGGCTGGTGTGCAGATCCGTGAAGTTGATTCCCTGGTCGGTCAGCCGCCGCAGCAGGGTCGGAATGCCCGTGCGCTCGTCCTGGGAGTCGAAGGTGTAGGTCAGCTCGGTGCCGGACGGCGACAGCTTCAGCCGCGCGTCGGCCAGCTCGGACGGGAGGGCGGCGAGCCGGTCCGCCAGCGTCAGCGTCAGCTGCTTCTTGCCCAGCTTGGTCATCAGCGCGGCCTTGTCCTCCACCAGGATGAGCTCTCCCTTGGAGATGACGCCGATGCGGTCCGCCATCTCCTCGGCCTCGGCGATGTAGTGGGTGGTGAGGATGATCGTCACTCCGCTGGTTCGCAGGCCGCGGACCATCTGCCACATGTCGCGGCGCAGCGCGACGTCGACGCCCGCGGTGGGCTCGTCGAGGAACAGGATCCGCGGCTCGTGGGACAGGGCCTTGGCGATCATCACCCGGCGCTTCATGCCCCCGGACAGGGTCATGATCTTCGAGTCCTTCTTGTCCCAGAGAGACAGGTCCTTGAGCACCTTCTCGATGTGGGCCGGATTGGGCGCCAGGCCGAACAGCCCCCGGCTGAAGCTGACCGTGGCCCACACCGTCTCGAAGGCGTCGGTGGTCAGCTCCTGCGGCACCAGCCCGATCTTGGCCCGCGCCGCCCGGTAGTCGCGCTGGATGTCATGCCCGTCCGCCACCACCGAGCCGGAGGTGGGAGTGACGATGCCGCAGATGATGCTGATCAGGGTCGTCTTCCCCGCGCCGTTGGGCCCGAGCAGCGCGAAGAGCTCTCCGCGGCGAATGTCGAGGGTGAGGGGCTTGAGCGCATGCAGGCCCGAGGCGTAGGTCTTCGTCAGTCCCTGGATAGAGACGATGGGTTCCATGGGCGCAGGTATAGCCCAGGGAGCCGAAGAAGAAGCGCATGACGCGACTTCTGGGCTTCAGCGAGGCCGCCCTTCCCCTTGCTCCCAGGAACTCGGGAGCATGAGGCGATAGGGTGTCCCCGGAAGGGGCGCGGCCACGAAGCCGAACGCGCCAGGCTCCGCGAGCAACGCCCGCAGCGCCGGATCGTTGGCGAGGTTTTCGTATTTCTCCAGCCGTGGGTCCGCGATGAACACGTGGACCCGCTCGCGGCGCAGGAACCCGGTGAACGATTCCCGCGCCTGCTTGCGGTAGGCGGGCACTCGCCGGTACCCCTCACCGAGGTACACGGCGAGGCCTCCGTGGGTGTCCAGCACGCCGACCTCCTCGCCAGGAGGAAGGTGCCTGGGCAAGCCGAGGGACCGGAAGGACTCCACGAACCGCCGATGCTCCAGGCGGGGCGGAGCGGGCTCACGGTAGCGCCTGGCCAGGTCGGGTGAGGCCAGAGCGAGCACCAGCGCCAGCCCCACCGTGAGCCGTAGCCCGCCGCCAGCGGGCGCTCCCGAGGACTGGGCCAGCGTGGAGCCCAGTACCGCCAGGAAGGTGAGCCCCAGTACGCCCTGGGGCACCAGGTAGTGGGTGCGCGGAGCAATGAGCACCGCGGACAGCGCGATGGGCAGCAGCACCACGAGCAGCACCCCGCCCGTGCGCCAGACCTGAGGCTGCGCGAGCGCTGCGAGCAGGTGCTTGCGCCTGTTGAGCACGAGCACCAGCGGCGAGAGCGCCACCATGAGCAGCAGCAGGTGGCCGGCATACTCCAGGAGCTCACGCGGCGTGGGAGGCCAGCGCCTGGCGGAGAAGAACGGCCAGGTGCCCCCGTACTCCTGGAGGAACAGGCTCAGGAAGGTCATGGGGTACTGCTTCAGGTTCATCCCCAGGTGCATGAGGAACGCGTCCGGGTTGGCGCGCGCGGCGGAGCCCACCGTGTCCACCTCGCCGAAGGCCACCTGGATGACCTTGGGGCACTCGCCCCACGGGTCCGCCTCGAAGCCCGTGCGCTGCACGTAGTTCACCGCGAAGTGCTGGCAGAACGCGTAGAACCGCCGGTTGCTCGTGTTGCCGAACGGGTTGCCCAGCATGCTCACCAGCAGCAGCGTGAAGAGCCCGTAGGCCCCCGCGGTGGCCAGCCCTCTCCAGAGGCGTGAGCGCTCCCTCCAGAGCCGCCGCGCGAGGAGCAAGGCAAGCAGCCCGGAGCCAAGCAGGAAGGAGAGGAAGTACTCGGGGCGTGCGAACGAGGCCACCAGCAACCCCGCGCCCACCACCGCGCAGAAGTCCTCCGGCGCGCGAAGCAGGGACGCGACGCTCAGCGCGGCCAGGATCACCAGCAGCGCCAGCAGCGTGGGCCGCGGCAGGATGTGAGGCGCCCCGGACAGCACGTAGACGGAGATCCCCGCCAGCGCCAGCCACGGCTGGACTCCCACCCGGCGCAGCAGGACATAGCCCGCCACGGCCGTCAGCAGGATCAGCAGCCGATAGTTCCCATCATGCAAGGCCATGGGATCCGGCCACACGGCGGACAGCGCGAAGTACCAGAGCGGGTACAGGGGCCCCCACTCCGCGGGCAGCAGTCCCAGCGCCGGCAGCAGCCGCCCCTGGTGGAGATAGTCGGACTCATCCCAGAGCGTCAGGTCCAGCACCTGATCGATGCCGTGGACCTGCTTCACGCACGCGAAGACCAGCACCGCGAGACACACCCCGTCCATGGCGAGCCGCGAAAGCCCGTGCTGCCTCACCGCATGACCCTTCTGGTTGCGCACCTGCGCCTCTCAACGGGCCTGAGCGGCGCGCAGCTCCTGCACCAGGCGCTGGGCGCCGTAGACGTGCTCGAGCGCGGTGAGCAGCCCCTCTCCGTGCACGGCCACTGCGCGGTTGGTCGCCGGTACATAGGCGTACCGGCCCCCGAGCGAGTGAATGTTCCCGTCGAAGACGAGCCCCACCACGTGCCCGTCGCGGTTGACCACCGGCGAGCCGGAGTTGCCGCCGATGATGTCGTTGGTGGTGGCCATGTCCAGCGGCGTCTCCGGCGCCACCTGGCCCTGGGCCGCCAGCCACGTGTCCGGCAGCTTGAAGGGCTCTTTGCCCGTGTGCCGCGCCCACGCGCCGCCAAACGTCGTGAGCGGCGCCACGGCGCGGCCGTTCTCCTCCCAGCCCTTCACCGTGCCGTAGCTCAGCCGCAGGGTGAACGTCGCGTCCGGGTACCCCGTGGTGCCGTACACCGCCAGGTGAGCCTGGGCGATGCGCTCGCTGTTGCGCTTGAGCACCGCCTCCACCGTGTCCTCGTAGCGCTTGCGCACCGCGCGCGCTCCGGCGTCCACCTTGCGCGCCAGCACCACCATCGGATCCGTGGAGGCCTCCACCGCCGCCTTGCCTCCCTCCAGCAGCGTCTTGCGCACGCTCACGTCCATCAGCTTCGAGCCCGTCACCAGCGCCCGGGCCAGCTCCGCCGGCGCCTCGCGACCCAGCACCGACTGGACGAACGGATCATCCGCGCCCAGCGTCTCGCGCAGCCGGTTGAGGCTGAAGGTGAGCGTGGCCACCTCCAGCTCCGTGGGGATGGGCGCCTCGCGCAGCAACTGCTGGCGCACCGTGGGCAGCTGGGCCTCGGTGTACTCGCGCAGCCGCTCCGCGTTGGGCTTGGGCAGCTCCTCCGCCGCGCGCACCAGGTGCCGCGCCAGGGTGAACAGCTCGGACTGGAACCCGTCACCCGCCTCCTTCATCCGGTACTCGGGCAGCAGCGGCCGGTACACCGCCAGCGCCCGCTCCGTCTCCTCCCAGGCCCCCTGCGTCGAGCCCTTCAGCCGGGCATTGGCCGCCACCTTCTTGCGCAGGTCCGCCTCGTCCTTGCGCTTCTGCGAGAGCAGCGCCGGGTCAGCCAGCGCCTGGTGCCGGCCGCGCAGCGCCTTGAGCCCGTTCTCCACCGAGCGCAGCCGCGAGCGGGTGACGCGCAGCCGCTCGGGAGAGCCTCCGGAGAACTCGCGCAGCATCCCGCGCAGCTCCGCCAGCTGCAGCAGGGTGTACGGCAGCGCCACATCCCGCTGGAACTCCAGCTCCGCCACGGTGCTCTTGCGCTCGGTGCCACCGGGGTGCCCGGAGACGAAGACGAGCTCGCCCTCCTTTACCCCCTGCTTCGCCCACGGCAGGTAGTGCGGGCTCTTGGCGGGCTGGCCGTTGTCCCACACGCGCAGGAACGCCACGTCATAGCCATAGCGGGGGAAGTTGAAGTTGTCCGGATCCCCTCCGAAGCTGGCCATGGGGAACTCGGGAGCAAACGCCAGGCGCACGTCCTGGAAGCGGCGGTACTTATAGAGGTGGTACTTGCCGCCGTTGAACAGCGTCACCACGTCGCAGCGCACCTCGGGCCCGGTGGCGCACGCGGCCTCCACCTTCGTGGACTCCGCCTTGAGCGCGGTGTTGAACGCAGGGCCGGTGAGCCCCTGGGTGGCGGTGTTCATCCGCGCGGTGATGTCCGTCATCTCCACCAGCTGGTTGGCCTCCACCTTGGGGCAGCGCAGCTCGTCCTTGGCCTCGGCGGCCTGGAAGCCGGTGGCCAGCAGGTCCTTGCGGGGTGAGGACAGGTCCTCCACGCACCCGCGGATACAGTGGTGGTTGGTCATCACCAGGCCGTCCCCGGAGACGAAGCTGGCCGAGCACCCGCCCGCCAGCCGCACCGAGCCCAGGCGCACCGCGTCCAGCCACGCCTGGGCCGGAGCGAAGCCATGGGCTCGCTTCACCGCCTCCGAGGGAAACGCGTCATAGGTCCACATCCCCTCCTCCGCGCGGGCGGAGGAGGAGGCCATCAACACACTCAGGGCGAGGAGCAGTCGGTACACAAGGCGGAGTGCTTAGTCCGGAAGGGCTCCGTTTGGAACCGGTGAGCGTCCACCCGTTCCGTACCGAAGCGGGCCAATCTCACGTGCCCTTATTCTTCTCATCCCAATTCTTCGGTTCCCAGAGCTCGACCTTGTTGCCGTCCGGATCGATGACCCACGCGAACTTACCGTTCTCGTGCGATTCAGGTCCCTTGTGAATCGCGACGCCATTCTGTTTCAGCTGCGCGAGCAGCTCGTCCATGTTGTCCACGCGGTAGTTGATCATGAACGAGGCCTGGCTCGGGCTGAACCATTGGCTCTGCGCTTCCGCGACGTGCCAGACCGTGAGTCCTTTGTCCTCCGCGCGATCGTCCGGCCACTTGAGGATCGCGCCACCCCACTCTTCCAGGGCCATGCCGAGATTCTTGCGGTACCACTCCGCGAGCGTCTTCTTGTCTCCGGTCGACTTGAAGAACACGCCGCCGATTCCAGTCACTCTGGCCATACCAGCCTCCGATCGGTTTTTCCGCATGATGCCAGCGTTCGCGCTCCACGCGCATATGCGTTTGCACGCGAATGGCTGCGCCCGACGCGGGTTCGATTCCCGCCGCCTCCACCCAGGCCGGAGTTCAGCGCCCGGAGTTTGGGGCAGCCGGCGGAGCTCCGGTCACGCGGCGGCCCACCCGCGTAGCGAGCCACGCCATCGGCAAGTAAGCCGCCAAGAGATCGAGCGCGATGAACCACGCCGGCGCGGGGATCAGGAAGCTCGCCGCGATGCCGCCGGCCAGGAAGAGCACGCCGACCACGAACGCGAACACCGTGCGGCGGCTCGCCGCGATCCGGAAGGCGACCAGCGCTCCGGCGAACGTGCCGAGCGCGTGGGCCAGAAAAGGAAACACGAAGTGCTTCGGCTCGAACAAGTGGGCCGCGGCCGCGATGCTCTCGGCCTTCGACATATCGACACCGGCGGGCGGGGGAATGATCCGCGGGCCGATCATCACGAGCGCCATGTTGACGACCGATCCGGCGACGAAGCCGAGAATGACCGCGAAGATGTTGCGAATGATGTTCATAGGGTCAGGCCACGCGTTGTGGCATGCCTCCGCGCCGCTGTCGCCGCCGATTTAGGACGTCCTGGGCCAGGATGGGTTGAGTTTGTCCCCTCATCGGGCTTGTGTCGCGAGCCAAGAGGCCGGAAGGTTCACCTGAATGCCCGCGAAGCATCACATCTACCTGGTTCCTGGTTTCTTCGGGTTCACCAACCTGGGGGAGCTGGTCTACTTCGGCCACGTGCGCGACTTCCTCCAGGCGGAGTTCGCCCGCCGGGGCGTGGAGGCCGAGGTGGTCGCCATCCTCTCGCACCCCACCGCCTCCATCCGGCAGCGCGCGGCGGACCTGCTCTCCGGCATCCAGGCCACCGCCCAGGCGGATGACGGGCCCATTCACCTGGTGGGCCACTCCACCGGGGGGCTGGACTCGCGGCTGTTCGTCAGCCCCGGGGCCTCGCTGCGCGAGGGGCTGGACCTGGAGCCCTATGCGAGCCGGGTGCGCTCGGTGGTGATGGTGTCCACGCCCCATGCCGGCACCCCGCTGGCGTCCTTCTTCCTGGGGCTCTTCGGGCAGCAGATCCTCAAGCTGCTGTCGCTCTTCACCGTGTACGTGCTGCGCTTTGGCCGGCTGCCCCTGAAGGTCGCCTTCCGGCTGGGGCACATCCTGTCGCGCGCGGATGATCAGCTGGGGTGGAAGGCCACGCTGCTGGACCAGCTCTTCGACCAGCTGCTGGGAGACTTCTCGGTGGACCGGCGCGAAGCGCTCTCGCGCTTCCTGGGGGACGTGGGCAAGGACACCTCGCTCATTCCCCAGCTCACGCCCGAGGGGATTGATCTGTTCAACGCCGGGTGCGTGGACCGGCCCGGGGTGCGCTACGGCTCGGTGGTGACGCAGGCGCGGCCGCCCTCGCTGCGCGCGCGGCTGGCGGCGGGGCTGGATCCGTACGCCCAGATTACCCACACGGTGTACTCGTTCTTCTACGGGCAGACGCAGCGGATGCCGCTGAACAAGATTCCGCCGCACACCCCCGAGCAGACGGCGGTGCTGGTGCAGGCCTATGGCGCGCTGCCGGCGCCGCAGGCGTGTGACGGCATCGTCCCCACGCGCTCACAGGTGTACGGGCGGGTGATCAGCGCCGTGCGGGCCGACCACCTGGACGCCATCGGGCACTTCGATCAGCCGGCGCACCAGCCTCCCCATGTGGACTGGCTCATCTCCGGCTCCGGCTTCCGGCGGCCCCAGTTCGAGAAGCTGTGGAAGGACGTGGCGGACTTCCTGCTGCAGGAGACGACTCCGGGCTGAGCGGCTCAGAGCCGCTTCACCGAGTCGAGGAAGCGCACCTCGGTGACCAGGGTGCCGTCCCTGGCGAGCAGCTGGACCGGCAGCCAGGCCTCGGCCTTGTCTCCCTTCTGCTTCAGGCCGGCCTCCAGCGCGGAGAACACCTCGGCGGGCGGCTCGCAGACGGCGTACACGGTCTGCCGGCCCTGAGCGCGGAAGTCCGCCTCCACGCGCTTGACGAGGGAGCGGTACTGGCTGGGCGGAAAGCGCCGCAGCAGCCAGGCCCCCGCGGTCAGCTCCGCCACCGTCATCTGCACGCCGAAGTAGAGCGCGCCCACGTGGTTGCGCGTCCGGCGCTTGAGCGGCACGGACATCCGGGCGCGCGCGTCATTGAGCTCCTCTATCCGCAGCCCCAGCCCACGGGTGGAGGGGATGATCCGCGGCATCGCGGCGCTGAGCAGAAAGTTCGCCGCGTCGGGGGACACCTGACGCAGGCGCTCGACGAGTTCCAGGGCACGCATGGCCCCGGGTCTAGGAGCATTGACTACGCTGCGTCAACCGGGCCCGGTCTACAGTGCGCCGCCGGAGGGTGCATGGGACAGGACGCGGACGTCATCATCATCGGCGCGGGGGTAGCGGGGCTCACCGCGGCCTCGGCGCTGACGCGGGCAGGGGCCAGGGTGCGCGTGTTGGAGGCGCGCGACCGCGTGGGCGGGCGCACGCTGAGCCAATCCGTGGGCGGAGAGGTGGTGGACCTGGGAGGCCAGTGGGTGGGCCCTCACCAGCGCCACGTGCTGCGGCTGGTGGACACGCTGGGACTGCGGCGCTTTGCCCAGTTCCACCACGGCACCAAGGTGCTGGACGTGCGGGGCGAGCGCCGCACCTACCGGGGCCGGGTGCCCGCCCTGCCGCTGCTGAGCCTGTTGGACCTGCAGCGCAACGTGTGGCGGCTGGACAGGCTCGCGCGCCGCGTGCCGCTCGACTTCCCTGGCGCCGCGCCCCGGGCCGCCGAGTGGGATGCGCTCACGCTGGAGGACTGGAAGCGCAAGCACGTGCCCAGCTGGGGCGCCCAGACGGCGCTGGACGTGGCCACCCGCGCCATCTTCGGCGCCGAGCCGCGGGAGCTGTCCTTCCTGCACTTCCTCTTCTACGTGCACTCCAACGGCGGGCTGATGCCGCTGGCGGAGATCGAAAACGGCGCCCAGGCCCAGCGCATCTACGGCGGTGCCCAGAGCATCGCCAAGTGTCTGGCCGAACCGCTCGAGGCGCGCATCGAGCTGTCCGCGCCCGTGCGCGCGGTGCTTCAGGACGCCAGCGGTGTGACGGTGCACGGCGAGGGGCGCAGCTGGCGGGGCCGCTTCGCGGTGGTGGCGGTGCCCCCCGCGTTGGCCGAGCGGATCGACTTTGGAGCGGACCTGCCCGCCGAGCGCCGCCGCGCGAACGCGGAGCTGCCCATGGGCAGCGTCATCAAGGTGGTGGCCACCTACGCGCGGCCCTTCTGGCGTGAGGCGGGCTACTCCGGCGAAGCGGTGAGCGACGTGGGGCCCATCCGCCTGTGCTTCGACGACTCGAGCGCGGGCGGACACCACCCGGCGCTGGTGGGCTTCTTCCTGGGGGACACCGCGCGCGCCTGGACCCAGAAGCCCGCCCAGGAGCGACGGCGCGCGGCCCTGGAGTGCCTGGCGCGCTTCTTCGGCCCCGAGGCCCTGACGCCCACCGCGTACGCGGACCTGGACTGGATCGCCGAGCCCTGGAGCACCGGCTGCTACGTGGGCCTGCCCCAGCTGGGGACGCTGTCGGCCATTGGCGACGCACTGCGGGCCCCCTGTGGCCGGGTGCACTGGGCGGGCACGGAGACGGCCCAGGAGGGCTGTGGCTATCTCGACGGGGCGGTGGAGTCGGGCGAGCGCGCGGCCAACGAAGTCTCCATCCGGCGCTCCTCCGTGGAGTAGCCGCTGCTCCTGAGTGGACTCCAGGCAGGCAGCCGTCCGCACCGCGCGCCACCTCCATGAGGTGCCTAGCTTGAGGCGTTGGCTGTCAGCTCTTTCCAGGAGGCTTTCATGAGCGAACTGACCCTCGTTTCCCAGCCCCGGCGCTACTTGAGCGCGCTGGGCCCGGGCCTCATTGGCTCGCTCTCCGTGACGCTGATTCACGAAGGAGCGCGCCGGGTGCTCAAGCACCCTCCCCGCATGGACGTGCTGGGCAAGCGCGCCTTGAAGAAGGGGTTCCGGTGGTTTGGCTTCCCCGCCGCGCACGGCCGGCGGCTGCATCGCCAGGCCCTGGCGGGAGACCTGATCAGCAACTCGCTCTTCTACTCGCTGGTGGCCATGGGCCGCCCGAAGCGGCCCTACGTGCGGGGAGCGCTGCTCGGAGCGCTGGCGGGTCTGGGCGCCGTGGTGCTGCCCCCGTTCCTGGGACTGGGAAGCCGCCCGAGCCGCGCGCGGAAGAGCACCGAGCTGCTCACCGTGGCCTGGTACCTGCTGGGAGGCCTGAGCGCCGCCCGGGCCACGCGTAAGCTCAACCCGGCTTGAGCCCACATACGGAGGGCTGAGACGCCACGGCGGCGCGCTCAGCCCTCACGGCTCCACCGTTACTGCTCCAGCGGCTGAGGCTGCACGCCGGGAGAGGACTCACCGCTCTCGGGCGTGGCGGGCATGCCCGGCTGCGCCGAGGACGTCACCTCGATGCGCACCGCCTTCTGCTCGCCCTCGCTGTCGCGGTACGAGGCGCGCACCTGGCTGCCCTCCTGGATGTCCTTGGCCCCGCCCTGGCGCCCATCCACGATGATCTGCGTGCTGGGCTCCACCTGGAGCCGCAGCTGGGGCTCGCCGCGCACGCTCACCATCACCTCGTCCTCACTGGCCGTGAGCACCTGGCCGACGATGAACTGATCACTCTGTGCCTGAGCCGAAGGCTGCGGCGCCGAAGGCAGCGGTGCCTGGGCCACGGGCTGCTGGGCCTTTTGCTGCGCCTGCTGGGCCTGCTGCTGCGACTGCTGGGCCTGCTGCTGCGCCTGCTGGGCCAGCTCGGCCTGCTGCTGTTGCTGCGCCTCCAGCGCGCTGCGCTGCGCCTCCGCCACCGTCTGCTGGGCCTGCTGGTGGGTCTGCTGCGCCTGTTGCTGGGCCTGCTGCGCCTGTTGCAGCTCCGCCTGCGCCTGCGTCTCCGCTTCCGTCAGCTCACGGCGGGCGTCCTCCACCCGCTGCTGGGCCCGCGCGGCCTCCTGCTGCTGATCTCCCGCCTCCTTCTGAGCGGACTCCGCCTTGTCGAAGGCCTCCTCCGTGCGGCCCTGAGCCTGCTCCACGGCCGCGGAGGCCGAGGCCTGCTCGTTGCCCTGCTCATCCACCGTCACGCTGCGCCCCTCCTTGCACCCCGTGGCCAGCAGCAACGCGGCGACACCCGCTGACAACCATCCTGCGCCGAATCTCATGGTTCCCCCTGTTCGTCAGTAGACAGCCAAAGATGGAGCGCGGCCCGGAGATGCCAACCCGAGCGGGCTCCACGGCGGCTGTCTCCCCGGCAGCCCCACGAGGCCCTACCCTCGCGGCCGGTTCGGCGGTATGGCCCAGGGCGCTATGCACGCTTGCGGCCTCGACTTCGGAACCAGCAACACAGCAGCGGCGCTGCCGGACGGCACGGTGCTCCCCATCGCCTCGGGCACCACCGAGCCCCGGCTGTTCCGCTCGGTGCTCTTCTTTCCCGAGGACGAGCGCACCGTGTACGCCGGCGCACCCGCCATCACCCGCTACCTCGAGGACAACGCCGGGCGCTTCATTCAGTCGGTGAAGTCCTTCCTGCACAGCCGCTCGTTCCGCGCCACCCAGGTGCACGGCCGCACGTGGACCATCGAGGAGCTGGTGGCGCTGCTGCTGCGCCGGGTGCGCGAGGCGGTGGGCACGCACCTGGGCCACGCGCCCGAGGCGGTGACGCTGGGCCGCCCCGCGCTCTTCTCCTCCGAGCCCGAGGCGGACGCGCTGGCCGAGCAGCGCCTGCGCAAGGCGGCCGAGGTGGCGGGCTTCACCCAGGTTCAGTTCCTCATCGAGCCCATCGCCGCGGCGCTCGCCTACGAGGCCCAGCTGTCCCGGGACGAGCTGGTGCTGGTGGCGGACTTCGGCGCCGGCACCACGGACCTGACGCTGATGCGGCTGGGGCCCTCGCGCCGGGGCCACCCGGACCGGCGCGCGGACGTGGTGGGCTCCACCGGCGTGCGCATTGGCGGAGACCGCTTCGACGCGGAGATCATGCGCCACAAGCTGCTGCCCCACTTCGGCGCGGGCACCACGTACAAGGTGGGTGGCTTCTCGGACAAGCGGCTGCCGGTGCCCCAGCACGTGATGGCCAAGCTGCTGTCCTGGCACGAGATGTCCTTCGTTCGCGAGAAGTCCACCCAGGAGCTGCTCGAGCTGATGCTCGAGTCCAGCGACAAGCCCCACACGGCCGAGGCCCTGTACGATCTGGTGATGGAGAACCTGGGCTACCGGCTCTTCCGCGCCATCGAGCAGGTGAAGGTGCGCCTGTCGCGCGAGGACGAGACGACGCTGCAGTTCAACGAGGCGCGCATCGAGCTGAGCGAGCGCATCACCCGCGCCGAGTTCGAGGCCTTCTGCCAACCCCTGCTCACCGAGCTCGAGCAGTGTACCCAAGGCCTGCTGGAGCGGTGCGCGGGCGCCGGAGAGATTGACGCGGTGTTCCTCACGGGAGGCTCCTCGCAGATCCCCGCGGTGCGACAGCTCTACGTGGACCGCTTCGGCGAGGGGCGGGTGCGCACCGCGGACGCCTTCACCTCGGTGGCCGAGGGGCTGGGGCGAGCTTGTGGCTCGCTTGCCTCTCCGGGTTTGTTACATTCCTGAGACAGGGGGAGGAGGAAGGGAGAGGGGTCCGCGCATGGCGGGGCAGATTCTCGGTATCTACTTCAAGAGCATCATCGGTTCGATGCTGGCATCGACCACGGCGGCGCTCTTCCCCGAGCACCGTGAGCGCATTGCCCAGATGCGCGACGACCAGCTCTACCCGTGGGCCGAGTACGTGCGGATGATGCACGACCTGCACGCGCGGCTGAGCGACTCCTCGCTGCGCGCGGTGGCCCAGGCGTCCATCCTGAAGCTGATGCCGCTTCACCGGGCCGCGGGGTTCGACTCGCTGGAGCGCATCTTCAGTGACTTCGACGCGTTCTCACACGACGTCATCAGCGGCCTGCCGCCCGCGGAGGCCATCCGCACGGTGGCCTTCACCCGCAACACGGTGGTGCTGGAGGTGGACACGTGCCTGCCCATCCCGGTGCTCTCGGGCTTCTTCCTGGGCTTTCTGACGAGCTTCGGCCGCGTGCTGCTCTCCGAGCAGGTGACGCGGGATGGGCCCACTACGCGCTTCACGCTGAAGTGGTCCTGAGCGGCCCCCGCCTCAGGGCCCCACTTCCACCGTGCGCGCCAGCCAGTCCACGCCGCCGCGCCCATCCCGGGCCACCACGTAGAAGGTGACACGCCCAGGCGTGCTGGGCGTCACGTAGGTGATGGAGGGATCACCCGGCTTGTCACCCACCGGCTCCAGCGAGCGCAGCTGCTCCACGTCGCCCTCGCCCGTGGCGTACCAGCTGTAGAACACCTGCTCGGTCTGGGTGCCCGCGGGCGTCTCGTACTGCTCCATGCTGCCCTCGGCCAGCCGGGGCACCAGCGTCACCTCGGTGTCCAGCGGCAGCGGGCCCGCCAGCGGCGCGTCATTCAGCAGCACCTCCTCCAGGCGCGGGTTCTGGTTGGGCGTGGCCGTCAGCCGCAGCGTCAGCCGCCGCACGCCGCTCTCCACACCCTCGGGAGTGCCGCTGCCATCGCTGGCCTCGTAGCCCACGAAGAGCGGAATGCCCCGCTCCAGCAGGCCGCGCAGCTCGGGATCATTCGGATCCAGCGGCGCGCCGCCCGTGCCCGCGCTCGCCGTGTCCTGGAGCACCTGCTGCACGTTGGGATCCAGCAGCGACAGCTGCCCATTGGGCAGGGTGGCCCCATCGGCGCCGGGGCAGTCCAGATCCTCGGAGTAGGCGTTGCCCAGCTTGCACAGCGCCAGCGTCACCCCGACCTCTCGATTTTCAGGCGCCACCGCCAGCGAGGTGAACACCACGGGCGGAGGCAGCGTGGCGTTGTCCGGATCGAGCGCCAGCTCGGCGGGCTCGGCCTTGATGGCCAGCACCCTCACGCGGCGAATCTCACTCTGCTCTTCGAAGGATGGGCCACAGGCGCAGAGCGCCGCGGCCAGGGCAACAGGGACCAGAGCGCGCATGTCAGAAGCTCCCCTTCACGCCGATGATCGGCAGGAGGGGCAGCCCCTCCAGGAACGCCGACTGGCTGTAGTTGTAGTTGTAGAGGATGCCTTCCTTCGCCGGGTTGTTGTAGGCGTTGGTCAGGTCCAGGTACACGTTCAGGTTCCACGCATCGAAGATGAAGTTCTTGTCCACGCGGATGTCCAGCTGGTGGAAGTTGGGCAGCCGCGTCGAGTTCACCGGCCCGAAGATGGGGATGAACACGTCGCTCAGGTCATCGCGGCGCGCGCCGGTGATGGGCGTGCGCGGGTTGCCCGAGGAGAAGCGGAAGCGCGCGCCCAGCTCCCAGCCGGCCGGCAGCTTGTAGCTGGCGATGGCCGTCAGCACGTGCGTCTGATCATTGTCGAACAGGCGCTCCTGCGCGCCGGGCCTGTCGCGGCGCTGGCTCTTGCTGAAGGTATAGGCCACCCACCCGAAGAGCCGCTCGGTGAGGTTGCGCCGGGCCAGCAGCTCGAAGCCATAGATGCGGCCGGTGCCCAGGTTGGTCAGATTCTCGGGCACCTGCTGCCCATCGCGCTCCACCAGCCGGTCCGAGCGGACGATGAGGCGCGACAAGTCGTTGTAGAACACCTCGCCGCTGAGGAAGTACTCGGGCGTGGGCTGCCACTCGCTGCCCACGCTGTACTGCCGCGAGCGCTTGGCCTTCAGCTCCGGGTTGCCGAAGGTGATGTTGGGCTCCTCGTTGATGGCGGGCCCGTGGTACAGCCCCACGCCGCCCTTGAGCGTCACCGCTTCGGTGAGGGCGTAGCGCACCGCCAGCCGGGGGTTGAACGAGCGCTTGCGCACCTGCTGATCCGTGTAGACGTAGCTCTCGCTGCGCACGCCCGGCACCACCAGCAGGCCCTCGAGCGGCTTCCAGCGCGCCTCGGCCCACATGCCCGGGAAGTACTGGTTGAAGTTCCCGTCCGTCTCGAGGATCTCATCCAGCACCCCAGGCGAGGGCGGCTCTCCCTCGCGAGGAGGCGCCTGCAGGCGCGCCCCCACGTCGCCCATCGAGTAGTCGATGTCCAGGCCACCCGCCAGCTCCAGCCCCTCGTTCAGCACGTACTCGGCGGTGGAGCGCAGCGCGATGTTCGTCGCGGAGATGCGCAGGTTGCGATCCCCCAGGATGAACTCGATCAGGGTGTTGCCCACCAGGCCCTGGCTGCTCAGGGTGAGGGCGCCCGCCTTGTACTGGTGGCCCAGGCGCAGCTGGGTGAAGCCGGTGGTGATCTGAAACTCGCCGTTGATGCTGGGGTCCTGGTCCGCGGGCCGGTCGAACAGCAGGGCCAGCACGTCATTGGAGATCAGGCCCTGCATGGTGAAGGTGTGCTGCTTGTTGGGGGTCCAGTTCAGCTTCACCTGGGCGTCGTAGTAGCGCGGGGCCACCTGAATGGACGGGCCGTCCTCGTTCTCGGGGACGAGCTGGAGCACCAGGTCGATATAGGAGCGCCGGCCCGCCACGGCGATGCCCAGGTTCTCGGTGATGGGGCCCTCCAGCACGGCGTTGGACTCGAGCAGGCCAATGCCCAGGGTGCCGTGGAAGCGGTCCATGCGCGGGGCGCGGCTGCGCACGTTGATGACGCCGCCGGTGATGTTGCCGTAGTACGAGGAGAAGTTGCCGGGCAGGAAGTCCACCGACTCGAGCAGCTCCGAGTTGTACACGGAGGTCAGCCCACCGAAGTGGTACAGCAGCGGGATGCGCTGCCCGTCCAGGAAGACGCCGGAGTCGAACGGGCTGGTGCCGCGGATGACGATGTCTCCGCCGTTGAAGGCGGGCCGGGCCACACCGGGCAGGTTCTGCACCACCTTGAGCGTGTCGCCCTGGGTGCCGGGGATCTTCTGAATCTCGGCGGACTGGAGCGTGGTGCGGGTGACTTCCTTGCGCTCGCGCTCGCTGCGCACCACCGTCTCGTACTGGCTGAAGATGCGCCGCTGCACGTAGTACGTGGCCTGCGTCTGCTGGCCCTCGGAGATGGTTTCGCGGGTGCGGAACCGGTCGTACCCGCTGAGGATGACGAGCACCTCGTGCGAGCCGTTGGGCACCCCGCGGAAGGAGAAGCGGCCCTGCTCATCCGTGGAGGTGGTGAGCTGCAATTCCGGCAGGGCCACCTCGGCGCTGGCCAGGGGCTTGCGGGTGCCACGCTCCAGCGCGCGGCCGCTGAAGTTGACCGGAGGCTCGGGAGCAGCCGCGCCCGGGGTGCCCTCCTCGGGCGGCGGGGGCGCGCGCCAGACGAACTGGTAGGCGTACTCGATGCGCACCGGGGCGGGCACATTGTCCACCTCGGCGGGCTCGAACTCGAACTGGCGCACGGCGGCCACGGCGGCCGCATCGAAGCCCTGGCCGGCCGGCTGCGTCACCTGCACATCGGTGACGGCGCCCGTCTCGGAGATGTCGATGAGCATGACCACGGTGCCCTCGAGCTGCTGAGTGAGGGCCTCGGGTGGGTACTGGGCCTCCACCTGGCGCTTGAGCACGGGGGGCTTGGTGAGCACCCCGGTGGGTGCGGGGGCACCGGCATCCGGCGCGGGAGTACCCGCGTCCGGGGCCCCCTGGGCCACGGCGACGGAAGCAACGAGGAGAAAAAGGACGGAGGCGAGCGTTTTCATGAGAGGGCGCGGCAATCCGCGCTCCCCTCTAACGCCCTCCTGCTTTCGGCGCGAGCACGATTTCAATGCGCCGGTTCAAGCTGCGGTTTTCCGGGGCGTCATTGGGGGCAATGGGCTGGTACTGGCCATAGCCGGCGGCCGAGAGCACGGTGGGGTCCACCCCCGAGTCCTGGAGGGCGCGCACCACGGCCATGGCGCGCGCCAGGCTCAGCTCCCAGTTGGAGGGAAAGGGCCCGTCCTTGGGCATGGGCACGTCATCGGTGTGGCCCTCCACGCGGATGATGCGGCCCTGCACCGTCTTGAGGGCCTCGGCGATCTTGCGCAGGGCCTCCTGGCCCTCCTTGTTGACGCGGGTGGATCCGGAGGCGAAGAGGATCTTGTCCTTGAGCTGTACGGTCATGCGGCCCTGGAGCTCGGACAGCTGAATCTTCCCCTCGGAGATCTCCTGCTTGAGGCTCTGGGCGAGGTTCTCGTACTCGGAGCTCTTCTTCTCCAGGGCCTCCTTGGCCTCGGCGAGCTTGCGGGTGGACTTGGCCAGCTCGTCATTGAGGGCGGACAGCTCCAGGTTCTTCTGCTCCAGGGCATAACGCTCGGCGGCCGAGGCGGTGAGGCGGGACTCGGAGGTGGTCAGCCGCGCGGTGAGCGCCTCCTTGTCGCGCTCCAGGGTGGCCACCTGCTCCTCCAGCTGCTTCACCTTGGCCTCCAGGGCCTCACGGGCGCCCTTCTCGTCCTTGAGGCGGTTGTCGAGGTTGGAGGCCTCGAGGGCCAGCTCGTCGTACTTGCCTTGAGAGACGCAGGCGGTGGCGGCAAGGGCCATGAGCGAGGCCAGGGCCAGCATGGAACGCATGGGTGAGAGTCCTCCTGACGACGGGTGAATGGGGCGGAGACCTTACCGCACAGTGCGCCACTGCCCACCTGATCGCTTCACCAGGTAGAGCCAGATCTCATCTTCCTCGGAGGTCACCGCGAGGAAGAAGCGCCCGTCTTCGTTCATGGCAATGAACTCGGGGCTGCCCTTGTTCACGGAGAAGATGTCGAGCACTGGAGCTCGTTCTGGCAGCCGGATCCGGGCCCACAACCCAGGTTCCACTCCAGAGACCGAGACCAAGCAGGTGGCCTGCTGCGACAGCAGCCCCTCTGAGCGGGCGAGTTCCCACCATGCGTCAAGCGCATGGCCCATGCGCTCTTCGGGGAAAACGAGAGAGGGCTTCGACTCCATCCCTATCACATGAGCCCAAGCTCGCTTTGGTGTCACGCCACCTGCCTCAGTGGCAAACTTGAGGACTTCGATGCCGGAATAGCCTTGGAAGAGGGACATCACAGAGCCGGTCGCAGCAGCCACTCCTCTAGTTGTCGCACCAGATCAGGCAAAGTCCGCGCTTCAAACTCCCGAAGGGGATGATCCCAATCCTGGTCACGAATCAGCAGCGCCTGAAAACTCCCTTTGGGGTCACCATCCGGGTACCAGCCCACGTCCAATAGGACTCCTCCACGTGCCGCTCTCAACTGCATCAGGTCTTCCGTGAAGAAGCCCCAGAGCGGATCACCCTCACTGAGCTGCGATGGTTCCAGTTGCCTCAACTCGTTGTGCTCGACGTTCCAACCTCCTGGGATCCGAAGCGGTTGGCGCACCGGCTCAGCTGTTACTGCATTCTTGGCTATCTTGAGTGGCATGGGGGATCCATCCGCTCTGCGTCATTCATCATGAGTCAGGGTCCCGTAGCGGAGGGACTCACGCGCACAACTGAAAGCTGCGGCACCTGCCCGAGCGCCTGCGCCAACTCCGACCCTCGTGGTGTCATATAGACCCTGAGAAGCAAGGGCCAGTCCTTGTACTCAGCCTCAAGGCAGTCATCCATAGCATAGACATAATTCCGAGAGAGGGTGATTGTCTCCCCACCCTTACGCCCTGCTCCATAGTAAGCCCCTCCCATATATAAGCTATCGTGGGCCTCGAGAGTGACACCCAGAGCACGCTCAACATCCTTTCGCACTTCTTCAAGATCACTCCTGCCGATGACGGCAATGAGGGTCTTCAGCCCGGCGCTTCCAGCCAAGGCACCGTCTCCTTATCAATGAGTAGAGCCAGATCTCATCTTCCTCGGCGGTCACCGCGAGGAAGCACCCGAGAAGATGTCGAGCACGGAAGCACGCTCCGGCACCCGGATCCGGGCCCACGCGACCCAGGTTCCACTCCAGAGGCCAAAACCAAGGCCGAGGGCAATGCCTGGGCCTCAATCATCCATCGGAAGCCGTGAACGACCATCTCCACCCCTTGGCGAGCACCTCCGCATAGGCTTCTGTCCCTACGAGGAGAAAGTGCCTCAAGCCAAGACGTGCAGCGCCTGATTCCCCTGCCCACGAAGAGCCATGTACTTCATATGCACCAGGGTCTGGGCAGAGCCGAGTTTGTAACCATCGCTCCTCATACTCCCGGATCCTGGCGCCTACATCCGCCACAGGCCCTCTGAATGGAACTTCACTCCAATCCAACTTCAAGTGGCCTAATGGTTCGCTCTCAGATGATGTAGGCGAAATGCGAGACCATAAACCACCATCAAAATCAACCCGGATGCGCTGACTTCCATTACTTGTGTCATCTTGCCCACCCGCTAGCGGACCCAGGATCACGTTAGTCTCGACACGGCACTCCCAGATTTCTTCTGTGTGACTAATACTCAGGAATGAACCCGATGGCGACAACAGCCAAGGCACTTGCCAGGGTCTCAGGACAGGTCTGCTAGCAGCGTCATGTGCACTCACATCGCGCCTCGTTAAATTATTTCGACAACATAGAGAACTGCTGTGTTATTGGGCCCTTCCGTCACTGGTACCACTCGGCTTGGTAGCTGCGGAAACCCTTTTAACGGCGGGTCCCAGAGGCGATTAAGGTGCGCCTGCGTAGGTATGATCTCCTCAGTCAGCGTAGGGCTCCTCCCTGCGAGCGAGATAGCCGCAAGCCCTCGGTTGTTTGCTGCGACCCAAAGGCCACTCCTCGGATCTCTGAAGTATTGAACGATAATATCATCCGGAGAAAGCTTGCCAGCACGGATATCTTCTGCCACATCCGTCAGCAGACGTCCCCGAATGTAATCGGGAGCATCTGAGTTAACGAATTGAAACTGTGGACCTATACGTCTCTGTCCGAAGTGAATGCATTCACTCAACCCCCAGAAGTCGGTTTGAACAAGGGGGTCAGCGACAAATGCATAAAGATTGATTCCACCGCCCGGACCAATGGGATCCTGGCGGATGTATCTGCCTGTATCAGGCGAATAGTAGCGGAAACGATTGTAGTAGAGGCCCGTCTCCTCGTCTTCATAATGACCCGGCCAACGCCATGGGAAATGCTCAAGGCAGGGGTGCTGGGTGCCCAGAACAAAGATCTTGGCACTCCCGAAGATGTCGAGTTGCTGCCTCCAGGCTAATTGGCCTTGTTCGTCGTAGATCTCGGAAGGAGTTCCCAGATGGTCGGATGTGATGATCCAGAAGAAACCGTTCTCTTCTACCGCCACTGGAGTAAAAGAATCTGGCTCCCAGTACCAGTTGGTAATCCTCTCCGTCGCGACCGCTCCGCCCCCTTCCTGCGGCGTGTAGACGCGATGAATCTCGTGGAGGACGACGTGTCCATCCCACACGAAGCGTACGTCCGACTTTGTCTGCTCAACACCATCAGGCCCACGATGTAAAACTGTCTTGCGCGTGCGCCGGGCAAAAGCGTCATACTCAAAGCACACCCGCTTCTCATCTGGCCGCTCAACGGACACCAGCATGCCAGAGCCGTTCCAATGGTATCGCCAATGGCCTCCATCAGCATCCACTTTCTCTGCCAGGTGGCCGTCTTCATCGTGAATGTAGCGGGTCCCATCGGCCTCCTCCAGACGACCACCGCTTTTGTAGGCCCTATCTGTGCGGTCTGAAGTGCGGAAAATATTACCGACGGCATCCATGGCTCGGTGGAGCGTTCTCAGTGATGTCTGCTGAGCGATCAACCGGCCCCGAGCGTCATGCACGAATCGCGTGGAACCTTGTAGAGTATCGCTGATGGCAGCGATCTGATCTTCGCTACGCCACTCGTAGGTTCGTGCGTTGAGTTGATGAGCCTGCCTATCCACTGAATAGTGCAAGGTGCGGCGGCTTACTGGCCGCCCAATCACATCCCTCTGCCACTCCACACGAATACCGCCAGGCACTTCCCTGGCTACCTCCAGTCCCAAGGTATCGCGCTCAATGTTCAGCACAGGCCTTGAGGCGTATTGGGCTCTTCCGCCAGCATGGATCGAGGCCACTTTGCCCAGCGCATCGTGCAGAACAGCCATACGCCAGCCAAGCGAAGTCTCCTTTAGCGTTCGATCACCATGGCTGTCGAAGATGGAGGAGACAGCGTAGTCACCCTGCACCTCGCGCAAGACACGGCCTTGGGTGTCCCGTTCCAACAATACGACGCTGCTTTCGTTCTTCGCACTTACAAGAGCACCGTCGGCCCGGTAGGTAAACTCAGTGGCGGAGCCATCCGAGTGCTTTACGGTGAGGACACGGCCCACCGCGTCATACGTCAATTGGGAGTTGCGACCGCTTGGCCGTTGGACTTTTTTTACCTGGCCTATTTCATTGCGCTCGTAGGAACACGTTCTACCGTCGAAGCCCGTCTCCTCGATCACCTGGCCGCGCGCATCCAGGGTGAAAGTATAGGTCTCGTCCGCCTCATTGGTAAAACCGGTCAGCCGTCCTTCCGTATCGTAGACAAAACGTAGGCTAGTGCCTGCCTCCTCGCGTACCAGCACTTTGTGGAAGTGGCCGTAGTGAAAACGCACATGTCGATTGGAGTCGCGAACCTCGACCATATTCCCTTGTGCATCGTAAGCCAGTTCCTGCACCACTCTAGAAGGCGGTTCCACCCGCGCCAAGTTGCCCAACACATCGTAGTCAAAGCGTGCGCTAGCGCCGCGTGCATCCCTGACTCGTGTCACCCGACCCTTCTTATCGTACTCGTATTGAGTGTTTCCTCCTTTGGGGTCACGAATCAGAATAAGATTCTTCTGCTCGTCGTGCGCTAGGGAGACGCGCCTGCCCCCAGATGCTTCTGTCCATGCAGGAAGACCCTTCCGCCATCCCCAAAGCGTCTTCTCGCCTGAGGGGGCCACCCTCTTTATAAGATGCCCCTCTAGGTCATAGGCCCAAGTCCAAACGTTGTTCAGTGCATCGGTGAGGCGAACAGGCAGCCCTCTCTCATCGTATTCAATATGGGCATTGCTCCCGTCGGTCCCTCTTATCCTCACTACATTGCCCTTCTTGTCGTATGTCGTGGTGCGTGTATAGCCTAAAGCATCTGTCTTACCCGCCAGTTCTCCGCAATCCTCGTCATAGGCGTATTTGGTGGCGGCCCCGTGCGGGTCCACCACCTTCACAACCATACCAAGGTCATCCATCTGGTAAACGATGGTGGCCCCAAGGCTGTCTTCCACCACCGTCTTCCGGTTCTGGCCATCGTAGGTGATGAGGTGATCGTAGATGCCGCCGTCACCCCAGGTGCGGACACACCGAGCTGAAGAGCCCAGGCCGTCATACTGGAAGTAGAAAGAGAGCCCTGCTCTGTCCGTTTCCTGCACCAGCAGGTGCCCCTGATACTCAAACTTCCAGGAGTGGCCCGCCGCATCCACCACCTGCACGAGATCACCGTTCGCCCCGTAGGCATATTGAAGGTGTCGATAGAATCCTGGCTCTTGGGAGAGGGGCAGTTTCACCTCGGTGAACCGGCCCTGCTTGTCGTGCACAAAGGCAATCAGCCGGCCACCGCAGTCACGTACCCATTCCAGGTGCCCCCGGGAGCTATATGTCAGTTGAATGGCGTGGTGCCCATCGCGGCTTTGGATGCGCTGAAGCCTGGCCCGCTGTGAGTTGTCACCTGGAACGAGCGAGAACTCACGCACCCCTCCGTCGGCGGACTCGATCGCCCAGCGGAAGTCGCCCAGAGCCCGCAGCGTCAGCCGGTTGGTGGCATCGTAGAGAGACTGGCCCGGGCGGATGACACAGTCCGGCAGTCCATCGGTGTGGAACTCGGTCTCCCGCCCATCCTCTGCCAGGAACACCACCTTGCCGGGCTCCAGCCACACCTGCTGATCGAGCGAGTGGCTCCAGCCATACCCCAGCGGACCGTTACGCCATGACAATGAGGAAGAGTAGACACGCTCGAAGACCAGCGGCAGCGGCCCGGGCAGCTCGAAGTCGATGTTGTCCGTGAAGACGCGCCCGGTGGCCACGTCCACCGGGTGGCCCGTCACGAAGCACACCGCGCGTCGCAGCCGGTCGCGGTAGCGCTGTGGCGCGATCCGGTCCGTCACGCTGCGCACCGCCCTGCTGACCCGCGCCCACCCGCTGCTCCTGCGCTGGGCGGCCCTCAGCGCCCGGAAGAGCCGGGCCCCTCCCCGGGCCACGACTCGCAGGAGCCTCATGGCGCCCATCATCACCAGGCGCTGAGCAATGCCCGCCAGGTCCGGCACCATGGCCGGCATGTTCAGCACCGGCATACCCTTGGGAATCGCCAGCACCACGCTTGTGGGCAGGCGCACCGGATCGCTGCAGCTCATAGCGATGTCGCCCAGCCGCACTCCCAGGCTGCCCGCGAGCTTCACGTTGAGGCTGCCGAAGAACAGCTCCGCGTCGTTACCAGGCAGGCCCTTGGCGAACGCTACACCTGGCACCGGCAGGTGCGGCATCGTCAGCTTGTTGGTGACGTTTGTGCCCGCGTTGGTAACGGGCAAGCTGTTGATCATCACCAGGCCGGGCCCACCGCCCGTGGCCATGCCAATGGCGGCTCCCATGGCCAGCCCCACCGGGTCGAACACCATGCCCACGAAGGGCATGGGCACGGGCGTGGGAACAGGGCCCGCCGGGGTGGGTACCAGCACGATGTGAATGTCCACACCCAGCACGGGATCGAAGAAGGAGCTCTGGAGCATGGCGCGTCAGGCCTCCTGGGCACGGCGGGTGGGAGGAGCTTCCAGGGCGGCGGCCTGTGCCTCCAGCGACTCGGCCTGGACCTTCAGGCCGTGCTTGCGGCAGAGCGCGGCAAGCTGGCGCGCGGCCTCGGGAGCCGAAGACGCAAGCCGCTCATCCTCGGAGGCTTTCTCGGCTGTCTCCAGCGCCTGTTTCCACGCGGCCGTGGCCTCTTTCACCTTCCCCAACCCCACGAGCAGCTGACCACACATGCGATAGCCCTCGATGGCCAGCACGGGTGAAGCCGCCGCCACGCCCAGCTTTCCGGCCTCGGCGTAGGCTTTGGCGGCCTCCTCCGAGCGCTGAAGGATCAGCAGCGTGGAGGCCTGAGCGAGCTGTGCCTGGACGGCCAGGTCCGGGAACTGGTGTGCCTCGGCGTTCTTGCGCGCGTCCCGGAAGACCTCCAGCGCCTGAGCCGGCTGCTTCGCCTGAAGGACATACCCTCCCAGCACCAGCTCCATCGTCACCGCCTCCCGCTTCAAGCCCGCCTTCAGGCACATGTCCCGGGCTTCGCGCTGCTCCTGCACGGCCTGGGTGGCCTTCCCCTCCCGCAGCGCATGGGCGGCGGTGAGCACCTTCAGGCGCAGGGTCTGTTGGAAGCCCGGATCCAGCAGGGCCGGAGACAGCTTCAGCTCCCGGGCCACCTCCTCACGCTGAGCGGCGGACATCGGCGGAGGTGCTTTCGCGCGCGGAGGGGGTGCCACACGCGGCCCCGCCGCGCCCAGCACCTGTGGGCCCGTGGCTCCCGGAGGAGCCGAGGCCATGGCCGCGAGCATCTGCGCCATGTCCTTGCGGGACTGTGCCTCATCGGGCCGTGCATCCACGCACGCGCCGGCCTCGGCGAGCGCCTGGGCCAGCGGCTCGCAGTGCGGTCCATCCGTCTCCACGACGATGAGGCGCGCCTTCTTCAGCTCCGGCTGGGTCAACAGGCGCTTCACTTCAGCGGTCCACCGCTTGGGGTCCCTCACCTCCACCGGTGCCAGCACCAGCACCACTCCATCGAAGGGCGAGGTGAAGCGCCGCAGCGCCTCGCTCAACTCCACGCTGAAGCGCGCCAGCTCGCGTTGCCCCCGGGGCACAGGCCACGGCTCCGGCAGTGAAACGCCCTCCCCGGCTTTGTCCAGCGCGGTGCGCAGCTCCTCGTAGTCGGCGCGAAGCTCCTCCGCGCGTCCCTCCCACTCATCCTCCCCATCCAGCGTGGGCGTCTCCAGCACGAAGAAGGGCGAGTGATTGTCGCCGTGGTGTTCGCCCGCGGCGATGTGCTCGAGCACGGCCAGCCGCATGGCGGGCTCCGTCGCCACGTGCAGCAGCCGCACCTCCCTGGCCAGGATGAACCGCTGTACCGCCTCGACCACCCGTGACAGTGGCTGCGCAATGGAGTCCATGTCGTCCCTCGGTGAGCGCTAGTTGATCTTCACCACCGCGCCGGTGATTTCATTCATCGCCGTGGCCGAGGAGGCGATCTTCGGGCCGGAGCTCTCCACTCCCGTGGGCGACACCTTCACCGTGCTCCCCGCCGAGCTGGACTTGATCTCCTTCACGCCGGACAGCTCGATGGTGCCGTCGCTCTTGAGCTTGATGCTCGCCGCGCCGCACACCAGTGAGATTTCACTCTGGGCCGTCACCTCGATCTTCCCCCCGTCGAACTTCATCTCGCCCGAGCTGTTGTGCAGCTGGATCTTCTGCCCCGTGCCCTCGATGACGGCGCCGCCCCGGTTGAGCGTGATGCTCACGTCGCCCTGGTTGGCCTTCACCTCCTGATCGCCCGTCATCGCGTACTTGCCGGTGATGTGGTCCGTCTTGTCCCCAGTCACCGTCAGGTCGTCATTGCCGCCGATGGTCTCCTCACGCCGGCCGGTGACGTTGAGCTTCTCCAACGTATTGACGGTGGTGTCCCGGCCTCCGTGCAGGGTGAGCTTCTCCTGGCCCGTCACCTCCTCGGTGCGCGTGGCCTGGACGGTGATCTTCTCGTCCTGCTCCACCGTCTCGGTGCGCTTGCCCTTCACGGTGGTCGTCTCGTCCTTGTCCACCGTCTTGGTGCGCTTGCCCTTCACCGACATCGACTGGTCGCCGCCCACCGACTCCGACTGGTTGCCGTCCACCGAGTTGGTCTGGTTGGCCTTCACCGAGGTGCTGTGGTTGTGCAGCACCACCTCGTTGAAGTCCTTCTGGGCGTGGAGGAACACCTCCTCGGCATCCGCGGCGTCCTCGAAGCGCAGCTCGTTGAACCCCTCTCCCCCCGGCGTGCTCGAGGTGCGGATGGTGCTGCGCGTCTTCTGGTCCGGCAGCGCGTAGGGCGGCGGGTTCTGCCCGTTGTACACGCAGCCCACCACCAGCGGCCGGTCCGGGTCTCCCTCCAGGAAGTCCACCAGCACCTCCATGCCGATGCGCGGCAGGAAGACGAAGCCCCAGCCCACCCCGCTCCACACCTGCGCCACGCGCACGAAGCACGAGCTCTTCTCGTCCTTCTGCCCCGCCCTATCCCAGTGGAACTGCACCTTGATGCGGCCGTGCTCGTCCGTGAAGATCTCCTCGCCCGCCGGCCCCACCACCGTCGCCGTCTGCAGCCCCGCCATGCGGGCTCGCGAGCGGCGGCGCTCGGGGCGGAAGGCCACATCCAACGGAATGCACTCGAACGTGTTGCGGTAGCGCTCCCGGCTGCCCTCCTTCCCCTCCTCATGGGTGTCGCTGGTCAGCTCCTCGGGCGCCTGGCCGAAGTGCTCCACCCGGGTGAGCAGGTACCACTGGTCCAACGCCGGGTTGCCGTGGCCCGCCAGCTCGAACATGTACCCCGGCGTGAAGCCGGTGACATACCCCGCCCCCTTGCCTGTCTTGCCCTGGGCATGGAAGGCCTCACGGCGCAGCACCTCCTGCTGCTGCTCGTGCTTGTACTTCTTCGCGCCCGCGTCATACGGGCCCAGCAGCGACGCGGGGTACTCGTAGGACTCGCGGTCCTTGCCCTGGGTGTCCGTGCCACGCGCCCGGCGCGTCAGGTCCAGCGCGGGCTGCGTCCAGTCGAAGTCCCGCACCACCACGCTGGTGGTGTGCAGCCGCTGACCGAAGTCGAAGTGCCGCACCGACTCGTCGTCCGCCGTGGCCGCCTCGGGCCCCTTCACGGTGATGGAGTTGCCGCCCACCGTCTCGCACGAGGGGCACTGCTCATTGGCCTCCGCCAGCACCAGCTCTTCCTTCTCGCCGCTGTGCTCGAAGTAGAAGAACAGGCCCTCCTCCTCCATGAGCCGCAGCACGAAGTCCAGGTCCGTCTCCCGGTACTGCACGCAGTACTCACGCGGCAGAAACTCGCGGTTGAGCTCCAGCCGGTACGCGCGCTCATACGGCCCCAGCCCCTCGGAGAGCACCTCCTCGAGAATCTCCGGCACCGTCTTCTCCTGGAAGATGAAGGAGTCGCGCCGCTGCGAGAGCGCCCACAGCGCCGGCACCACGTGCACCCGGGCCAGCAGGTGCCCCGCCTTCGTGCCCGTGTGCTCCACACGGTGAATCAGGCCACACAGCCGCCGCGAGCTGGCGTCACGGGAGATGAGCACCTCGGCCGACGAGCCGAGCAGCCCGTCCACGTCCGCGCCCAGGTTCTCGTTGGCCAGGTCCACCGTGCACGTGTAGAGCTCGGACAGCCCCTCGCGCACGTGCAGCTCCAGCACGCGCCAGGTGCCGCCCGGATCCGCGCTGGACTGGAAGCCGAACTTCACCTTCTCCACCGGCTTCAGCCCGCTGGCGACGGCCTGGACCAGCTCGGACAGCGCCTCCGCGCCACCCAGCGCCCCGAGCGCACGCTCGGCCACGTCCCGGGCCTGGCGCACGGCCTTCCCCGCCTGGCCCAGCTGCTGCGTGGCCTGGCGCACCTCGGGAATCTGCCCCAGCGCCTGCTCCAGCTGGCGCACCTGCTTCACGGGCACCTGGCCCTCACGGGCCTGGCGCACGGTCTCCTGCGCCTCCCTGGCAACCTGCTGCCCCTGCTCCATCCGGCGCAGAACATCGTCGGAATCCGACATGCGGTCCCCCTCTGGGCAACTCACGCTGCGCCTGACTTCATATCGCGCGCCTCCAACGGTTAGAAAGCACTGCCCATGCGCCCGCTCTACCGCCCTGTTCTGTTGTTGCTGCTGCTCATCACCACCACTGCAAATGCCGCCGAGCAGGTCTCACCCCCTGTGCCCATGGCCTCCGCCACGCCCACCCTCGTCTTCATGACGGACTTCGGGCAGCGCGACGACTCACTGGCCATCTGCAAGGGAGTGATGCTGGGGCTGGAGCCCCGGCTGCGCATCATTGATCTCTCGCACGACGTGGAGCCCTTCTCGGTGCTGGACGGGGCGCGCTTCCTGGCGGGCGCGGCGCCCTACTACCCGGCGGGCACGGTGTTCGCGGCGGTGATTGATCCGGGCGTGGGCAGCGAGCGCCGGGCGCTGGTGGTGAAAACCAGGCGCGGCCAGTTCTTCGTGCTGCCCGACAACGGACTCATCACCCTGGTCGAGCGCCAGGAGGGCATCGCCGAGGTACGCTCCATCACCAACGCCGCCTGGCACCTGCGGCTCACCTCCACCTTCCACGGCCGGGACGTGTTCGCCCCGGTGGGCGCGCGGCTGGCCCGCGGAGACGACTGGACCCAGGTGGGCGAGCCCGTGACGGACTGGGTGCGGCTGAACCTCCCCGAGGCCAGGCTCTTGGAGGCCGGGGTGAGCGGCACGGTGCTCGCCATCGAGCACCCCTACGGCAACCTGGTCACCAACGTGGACGGCGCGGTGCTGGCCACGCTGGGCTACCAGCGCGGAGACACGGCGCGGGTGTCCTTCGGCAAGGGCCGGGAGCTGCGCGTGCCCTTCGTCTCCACCTTCAGTGACGTGCCGGTGGGCAAGGCGTTGATGTACGTGGACTCGCGCGGGCGCGTGGCCTTCGCGGTGAATCAGGGCAGCTTCGCCCAGACGCAGGGCGTGCGCCCCCTCATGCAGCTGATGCTGCGGCGCAAGTAACCCCCCGCTTCAGCGGGAGAAGACGGGGTGGCTGCGCAGCCACGCGGTGAAGAGCGCATCCGCGAAGCCCTTGCCGGGAATGACCGCGCCGCCCGTGGCCTCGCCGGAGACCTGCAGCCCGCTGTGGGGCAGATAGGTGATGACGAGGTTGTCTCCCTTGCGCACGTCGCGCAGGGACTGCAGCAACACCTCCAGTTGCTGCTGCATCGCCGAGGAGCTCATCTCCGTGTGGCGCGACAGCCCATGACGCATCGCCTCCACCAGCTGATCGCGGCGCACCTTGCGCAGAAACCGGAAGTGCAGGCGCTTGACGTTGTTGGCGGCCACGGCCTCCGACTCGACGCGGGGGATCTGCTCCATATAGAGCCCCCACACGTAGACGTCGAAGAAGAGCTTCTCCTTGAGCGCCATGTGCGCGAGCGCCAGCCGCCGGCCTTCCAGCTCCAGGGTGTCGGGCATCTTCACGCCCCCCACCTCCTTGGCCTCGGCCAGCCCCGCCGCCAGCATCGCCCCCAACACCAACCACCGCGCCCCCGCCACCCAGCCGCTTCTCGCCATGCGCCCCGCCCTCCCCGCCCTCACGGCCTGGAGGCTCGCCCACTCCCCTCCGGAGAAGACGGTGCCCTGGAAGGTTGTGCCCTTCCGCCAATCCGTGAGTAACCCGAGCATTCGGAAGACTGTGTCCCCGGGCTGTAGGTGGCCAGCGCCCCTGATCGCAGCGTGCACGGATCCTGACATTGGAGGGGGGGTGGAAAGCTGTCCCATGAACAAGAGGGTACCGGCCGGGTCCGACGAGACGGCCGCGGTCCACCCGTGGACAGAAGTCCCCGCCTGCCTGCCCGCGTGGCGGCCTGCTACTGGCCCCCTGGCTGGGCGTGATGAGCAATACCGCACACCTTGCCGGTATGGCCCCGTTCTTCGATGAGGACGCAGAGGCGCCTTCCCAGGCGCTGTTGGATGGTGTGCGCTCGGCGGCCTTCCCGCTGACGGGCGCGGCCTCGGATCTGGACGCGCTGGTCGAGGGCATCGGTGACGCGCGCTTCGTGCTGCTGGGCGAGGCGACTCACGGCACGCACGAGTTCTACGCGCTGCGCGCGGCGCTCACCCGAAGGCTCATCTGCGAACATGGCTTCACGGCGGTGGCGGTGGAGGCGGACTGGCCCGATGCGCTGCGGGTGAATGCCTTCGTCCACGGAGAGGGCGAGGACACGGACGCCGAGGCGGCGCTGGGGAATTTCCAACGCTTCCCCCGGTGGATGTGGCGCAACCAGGAGGTGCTGGAGCTGGTGCGGTGGATGCAGGCGCACAACGCGACTCAGGCGCCGGAGCGCCGCGCGGGCTTCTATGGGTTGGACCTCTACAGCCTGCACGCCTCGATGCGCGAGGTGGTGAGCTACCTGGAGAAGGTGGACCCGGCGGCGGCGCTGCGGGCGCGCCAGCGCTACGCGTGCTTCGAACACTTCGGTGAGGATCCGCAGGGCTACGGGCACGCCACGGCGTACGGGTACTCGGACACGTGCCGGGACGCGGTGGTGGAGCAGCTGCTGGAGCTGCAGCGGCGCCAGGTGCGGGGCGCGCGGGAGGAGGACGCGCGCTTCTACGCGGAGCAGAACGCGCGGCTGGCGCGGGACGCGGAGGCGTACTACCGGACGATGTACGCGGGCCGCAACGAGAGCTGGAACCTGCGGGACACGCACATGGCGGACGCGGCGGACGCGCTGGCCCAGCACCTGGAGCGCAAGCAGGGCGCGCCCGCGCGCATGGTGGTGTGGGCGCACAACTCGCACCTGGGAGACGCGCGCGCCACGCAGCTGGGAGCTCAGGGAGAGCTGAACCTGGGGCAGCTGCTGCGCGAGCGCCACGGCAAGGCCACCTACAACCTGGGCTTCACCACCTATACGGGCACGGTGATCGCGGCGAAGGAGTGGGATGGCCCGGGCCTGCGCCGGCGCATCCGCCCCGCGCTGCCGGGCAGCTACGAGCACCTGTTCCACGAGGTGGGGCTCTCGCGGTTCCTCTTGCGCATGGAGGAGCTGGGCGAGGCGGCGGCGGGGCTGCGGGAGCGCCGGCTGGAGCGGGCGATTGGCGTGGTGTACGCGCCGCGCACGGAGCGGTGGAGCCACTACTTCCAGGTGGACCTGCCGGCGCAGTTCGACGCGGTGGTGCACTACGACGAGACGTGGGCGCTCAAGCCGCTGGACGCCGACGCCGGGCACGAGGAGGAGGACGCGCCCGACACCTATCCGTTCGGCCTGTAGGCCCTACTTCCTGGCGGGCTCGCTCTTGGCGGGAGCGGGCTTCTTCAGGTGCGCCTCGATGCGGCCCTTGAAGTCGGGCAGCAGCTCATTGGGGATGGGCACGGAGAGGTTGTAGTGAGCGATCTTCCACGCCCCACCCTCCTTCACCAGCACGCCCGAGCCGCGGCAGGGCCCCATGTTGGGCGTATCGAGCGCCTCGTCGAACCAGGCCACGGCGCCATCCCTGGACAGGGAGACATTCCGGGACACGGCGCGGAAGTTCCACGCCTTGCCGCGCGCGAAGAAGGGCTTGGCCCAGACGCGGAACTCATCGCGCGTCCAGCGCTCGGTGGCGTCGGTGCCCATGAACACGGCGTCGGCGGTGAAGTGGCCGAAGTAGCGCGCCTCGTCCGCGGCGCCCGCGGCCTTGTGCCAATCATCCAGCACGGCGGAGATGGCGGCGCGAGGCTCTTCCCTGGCGGCGTCTTTGGGAGCTTCCCTGGGGGCCGCGGGGGCCGCGGCCACGAGGGCCAGGCACAGCATGGAGGCGATGGACACGAGAGTGGCTCCGGAGTGAGAGGCGTTCGGGGTATGAAGCGCGACAGGCCGCGCCCAGGTCAAGGCGGTTGAGGCGGCGCAGAGGTGAGTTACATGGTTCTCGAGAGCTTCCAGCTGGGTGACGGCGCGGTGTCCACGGTGCTGCTGCACGGCTTTCTGGGTTCGGGGCGCAACCTGCGCTCCCTGGCGGCGGCGTGGAACGAGGCGGCCCCTCACCGGCGCTTCCTGCTGCCGGACCTCACGGGCCATGGCACCTCGCCGGCCCTGCCGCTGGGCGCGGACCTGAACACCCTGGCGCGGGACGTGGTGGACACGGCGCGCGAGGTGGGCTTCACGGGGCCGCTGGAGCTGGTGGGACACTCGCTGGGCGGCCGGGTGGCGCTGGCGGCGAGCATCGCCTTCCCGCGGGAGGTGGCCCGCGTGACGCTGCTGGACATCACCCCGAGCCCGGTGCCAATCGACTTGTCCGAGAGCGGCATGGTGCTCAACGTGCTGCTAAAGGCGCCGGACACCGCGCCCAGCCGGCGGGACATGCGCGCCGAGCTGACGAAGCAGGGCCTCTCCGATGCGCTGGCGGACTGGCTGGTGATGAACCTCACCTCTCTGCCCGAGGGCGGAGTGCGCTGGCGCTTCGACCGGCAGGCGCTGCACGAGCTGCACGGGCGGGCAAACCCGGCGGACCTGTGGCCCGCGGTCGAGCGCCCGGGCGCCCGGGTGCGCTGCATCCGCGGAGGCCGCGCCCGCTACGTGACGGACGCGGACGTGGCGCGCATGGAGGCGGCCGGGTGCCCCGTGGAGACGCTGCCCGGCGTGGGCCACTTCGTCCACGTGGAGGCGCTCCAGCCGCTGCTCCAGTGGCTGCTCAAGGGCGGCTGAGCACCGCCGGGCTCACGCCGCCTGGGAAGCGCGTGAGCGGTACTCCTCCATGGTCTTGTGGCGGCCGTAGTAGTGCGAGAAGGCCTGCAGCACCCCCTCCGCGTCCTGGAGCTTGCTCAAGCAGATGGAGCGCTTGCCCACCGCCGCGCAGTGCAGGTCCAGGTACTTCTTGAACAGCCGCTCGTCGGTCTGCGCGGAGTTCACCTCTGAGAAGTGGACTGGCTGCTCCCACTCGGTGCAGTACACCCGGGCATGGTCGATGCGGACCTCCAGGCCCGCCTCCTTGCCCGCGAAGGTCAGCGGCGGGAAGTGCCGCTCCACGTGCCTGCGCTCCTCCGCGTTGGAGGGCTCATACCGGTAGGCCAGCGCGAGGTCATGCGCCTGGGAGAAGCGCGCCTCGTAGGCGCCCCACAGCCGCGCTTCGATCGCATCCGCCTCCAGCAGGGCCTCCACCCACGAGGAGGTGACGGGCTCGAGCAGCATCTGCGAGACGTCCTCGGGCTTCAGCTTCACGCCCACGTTCTCCAGGCGCGCGGAGAGCGGCGGGTGCGAGTCGAACGGGTGCGGCGTCACCGAGCCATGCAGGTCCCCCTGCACCTTGTCGGACACCGCGTACTCGGCGAAGCCCAGCGCCACGCGCTGCGCGATGGCCACGCTCTGCTGCTGCTCGTCGCGCGCGAAGAGGGCGGACTCCACGCGGTCGCGGAAGCTCGCGTACGCACCGACCTTCAACAGCGAGCGGGCGATGTCCTGGCCCGAGGTGACGCTCGCGGCGAGCCTGTCCGCGGCCAGCTCGCTCTCGCGCCGGCTGCGTCCCAGCGACAGCTCGAACAGCCCCCGGTAGGCCAGCATGAAGTGGAAGATGGGCCGCGTCAGCACGCCTTCGTGAAGCGCCTGGAGGTAATGGCCGAAGCGCGCGAGCATGGGCGCCAGCCGCTTGCCGTGGCCGGTGTCTCCTCCGAGCAGGTGCCCCATCTCGTGCGCGAGCACCGCGTCCGCCTCGGAGCGCTGGAGCAGGCGCAGCAGCGACACGCTCACGTAGAGGGTCCTCCCGGTGAGCACGCGCCCGCCCACCTGCACCTCGCTCTCGGTGACGAAGAAGTTGGCGTCGATGCCAGCCAGGATGTGGTCCGGCGGCGGCGTCTGCAGCCGCTCGCACATCCGGCGCACGTGGGCCCAGAGCTCCGGCGCGCGGGACTCCTCGAGCACCTCGGCCTCCACCTCGAAGCCCATGGCCGGGCGGCGGAAGATGGCGGCCACCACCATGAACAGGGCCACCGCCGCCAGCAGACCCACGATGCCGATGAGCTTCGGGTAGTAGCGATTGAGCCACAGCGCCGTCATCCAATAGGACAACCAGACGGCCAGCGCGCCCTGCGCCAGCGCCTGCAGCGCCCCGGTCACCCGGAGCACGTTCCAGCCCACCACGAAGCTGCCGTACTGAAAGGGCCTGGAGACGAACGCCGCCAGGGCGCACAGCAAGGCAATCAGCGCGGAGACGGCCCCCAGCACCACGGTGCCCAGCGCCAGCAGGTACAGCCAGTGGAACTGGTTTGCGTCCGAGCACGTCTCGCCCAGGCTGCGGCGAAACCCCGCCAGGTCCTCGCCGGTGGAGAGGCACGCCGCCGAGGCCGGGGTGGCGCGGAAGAACGCCAGGGCCTCCTGCCGCTCCGTCTCCTCGAGCCCGGACTGCCGGGCCAGCTGGCTCTCGACGGAGGTGAGCACCTCGCGATCGAACCGGGCCATGGCGTGGGTGGAGAACCAGAGGCCGAAGAGCGGAAGGACGAAGAGCCACAGGGCCGGCAGTGCGTAGGTGCGCAGGAAGCCGGGAGTACTCAGAGAAGAGGCCATGAGGACCGGGGTGGGTGGGGAGAACGGCGCTCACTCTAGCGCGGCTGCGCGCGGCATTCTTTTTCCCACAGGTGCCCCGGCTGTATCGGCTCATGGCCCCGCGAGTTCTCTCCGCGCATGGGACACGTTCACTGGCAGGCATTGCTCGCCGGGTACACCGCGTGCACCTCGCGCATGGGCTCTTCCCTTTCAGGAGGCTCATCGTGGATCCGAGACGCAGCGGCGCAGGCGTGTACCTGGGAGCACTGACCGCGCTGGTGCTCCTGGCGGGCTGTGGAGGTGAGAGCCCCGCCCCGGAAGCCATGGCGCTGGAGTCCTCCGCCCAGGCGCTGGCCACCACGCATCCCTTCAAGGCCACCGTGGATGGGTGGGTGGAGGAAGCCGTTCCGAGCCGGAACAACGGCCTGGCGAGCAGCCTGAGGGCGGACACCTCTCCCCGCTCGGAGCTCTACGTGCGCTTCAAGGTCCACGGGCTGAAGGGCACGGTGACGCGCGTGGTGCTGCGGCTGTACGCCACGGATGGCACTTCGGACGGGCCCCAGGTGTTCGGTGTCACCGACTCCTGGGAGGAGGGAGAGCTCACCTGGACCAACCGGCCCCCCCGGCAGAGCAGCCCCATCGCGGATGCGGGCGCCATCTCCACCGGCACGTGGGTGGAATATGACGTGACGAGCGCCGTGCAGGCCGATGGCCTGGTGAACCTGGCCCTGGTGCCCACCTCGAGCGATGGGGTGGTCTTCTCCTCCCGGGAAGCAGCGCGAGCAGACCTGCGGCCCCAGCTCGTGGTGACCTTGACGCCCGAGCCCCCCGCGCCCACCGGCTGCATGCTGCGCACGGACACCTATTACAGGTCCACCATCAACTACGTGGATGGCTACGTCTCTCAGAGCGAGCCCACCCGCAACTTCGTCCAGGAGCCGCGGCTGCTCGTGGATGGCTCTCCGTGGCTGGAGAGCTACTTCTCCTTCTATATCGATGACGGCGGGCTCGCCGTCCGCCAGGCGTGGATGGAGTTGCAGGCCACGGACTCCACCAGCAACGGCCCCCTGCTGTACCGGACGCGAAGCCAATGGTCCGGAGAGAGCCTCACCTGGAACACCCGGCCCGAGCGCGCCGAGAGCCCGGTGGGCAACCTGGGGGCCATCAGCGCCAACACCCGCGTCACGTATGATCTAACGGGCGTGGTGATGGAGTGGGGGCACTTCAGCTTCGGCCTGCTCCCCGAGTCCTCCGATGGGGTGGCCTTCTCCTCGCGGGAGACGCCCGGGGAGAACTACCCGGGGCCGGGCCCCTCGCTGCACTACATCCTCGAGAGCCCGGCATTCTGCACGTACCGCGGCACGGGCGGCGGCCTCACCGAGTGGACGCGGCAGTACGGGGGCTCGGGAGCCGAGTACGTGGATGCCATGGCGCCGCACCCGGAGGGCGGCTTCGTGGCGGTGGGGCGCTTCGGCGAGGCCACCTTCCCCAAACAGTACGAGGGCCTGGCGCTGGCGCGCTACAGCGCCACGGGCAGCCCGCTGTGGAGCCGCGTGGTCGCCACCGAGCGGGTGCACGCGTACAAGGTCACCCTCACGTCGCTGGGCAATATCCTCGTGGCGGGCACGTACCACGGCGCGCCGGACTTCGGCACGGGCCCCCTGCCCTTCGTTCCAGAAGATGAGCCCATGCAGGGGATGTTCATCGCCAAGTTCTCGCCTGGCGGCCAGACGGCGTGGGCCCGGGGCTTCATCGCGCGCGGCCCCCAGGGCCAGGTGCAGGGCAGCTTCGCCAATGAGGTGAGCACGGACGCCAATGGCAGCGTGCTGGTGACGGGCAGCTTCTCGGGGGAGCTGAACCTGGGCGGCGGGGTGCTCCGCTCGAACGCCCTGGCCAACACGGAGTACCCCCACGGAGGCTTCGTGGTGAAGTTCTCCTGGGATGGGCAGCACGTCTGGTCCCGGGCCATCCAGAGCGGAGACGAGGATCCCTTCGCGGCGAGAATCTTCGGCAGCGGCGTGGCGGCGGACGCGGCGGGCAACGTGCTGGTGTCGGGCTCGGCGAGCCCGTGGTCGAACCTGGGCGACGGGCCCCTGGGCCAGCGAGCGCCCTTCATCGCGAAGTACAGCCCCACGGGCACGCTGCTGTGGAAGCGCCTGTTCCAGGGGGCCTATGGCGAGATAACGAAGGTGAGGCCGCAGGGCACGGGCCGCGTCGCCTTCATGGGCAACCTCGGAGGCCCCTTCACCTTCGCCGGGCAGAGCTACTATGGCGGCAACCCGGATGACGGCTACAAAGAGCCGCCCAACACCAACGGGTTCGTCGGAGCCCTCACGGACGCGGGAGGCGACGTGTGGCTGCGCTCGGTGGGCACGGGCACGGGCTTCAGCCTGTCGTTCCGGGAGCTCGCGGTGGGCGAGGACGGAGCGCTCACCCTCTCTGGCCGGGGCGAGGAGGTGTTCAACCTCGGTGGAGGCCCCATGGGCCTGGCGCTGAACTACCACCCCGCCTTCGGCACCGGGCGGGGCTTCGTGGTGCGCTATGCGCCGCAGGGTGAGCACCGCTGGTCCCGCGCGTTCGATCTGGGGCGTGAAGTCCAGGTGGCGCTCCAGCCCGGAGGAGCCGTGGTGCTGGGGACCTCGCTCTCCGGGCCCTTCGAGCTGGAGGGCACTACGCGCAGCCCCCTGGGGAGCAGCGACCTGCTCTACCTTCGGTTGAAGCCCTGAGGCCGCGCTTCGAGCAAACTCCTCCTCGGGGCCGCTGCGCCGCGAAGGCTACGTCCAAGGGCGTGGCGTTCCGGCTCGGGGTGACGCCGTCGCGCATCGACGAGCGGCAGGGGTGTCCAACGGAACTGGGGCAGTCTCAGCGAGGATACAACTCGTCGAGCATCGCCCGGGCGGCCCTCATGCCTGACTCGTAAGCTCCGGCCAAAGAGCCGTTGTACATAGGGCTTGCGGTAGCCTCGCCGGCGAAGAACACCTGGTGGGGCGCCGTATCCTCCGTGTCCTTCATCTGCGCACGGTAGGGCAGAGGCTTCGCTAGCTCCTCTCGTACCGGTAACTCTCCTGCCCTCTCCTGCAAGTAGGCGCCTGGGCTGGCAGCCGAGTAGGCCCCCATTGCCCAAGGCTCCAAGCTCCAGCGCGTCACGTAGATGTCTGCCTTCTCGACACCCTGGGCTACCGGCGTCTTGGGGTACATCTTGCCCAGCGCCGTCTGAGCTCTCTTGACGGCGGGTTCATCACAGGGCTGCCTCTGGGGCGGAAGGGGCTTCTCGGCCGCCGCCTTGCCGCACTGCTCTTCGAAGCGCCTGGCCTGCTCTCCCCCGTAGAACGCGATGGCAATGTTCTTGCCGAGCGGCCGGATGACGAAGGCCATCACTTCGTTATGGGAGTCCACATAGAGTACCCAGGAGTTGGCGTCCGCCTCGGGCAGGAGCCCTTCCTGATCCTTGAAGTCGATGATGACCTTCTGCAGGTACCCCATTGGCAGATTCGCGATGGCCTTCTGCTTCTCCGGGGGGAGGCCTGGCTCGAACGTGATCCTGTTGCTCTGGAGGACACCGGTTGACACCGTCACGAGCGCCTTGCGCCCTGTGTAGCGCTTGCCCCCTGCGACCTCCACTACCACCCCGGCATCACTGTAGGAGATACGGGTGACGGGAGAGTTGGGGCACACGGGAACTCCCTGGCCGTAGGCCTCCACGAAGGTGCCCATGCCTTCAGCCAGGAGCGCGTCATCATCGGCCTCGAACTCCGCGGCATCAATCGTGGAGGTTTGCTCAATCTCCCTGGCGCTCTCCAGCGGCCCAGCGTTGGCCTCGAGCAGCGCGGCTACTTTCGGATCGGTGGCCTTGGGCAGGTCATCCTTGGCCACATCACTCTCCTGCGCCAACAAGCTCGTACAGAATTCATACAACTGCCCGAGTTGCTCCCATTTCTCGAGCCCCAGCTCGCTGATGTCCTTGGGCTGCTGTGAGGGGAAGAGCTGCTTACAGGACCGCTGAACCAATTCTAGCCGGGAGTCCTCGCTCAAGACCTGCTCGAAGAGCTCGTTGATCTTCCAGAACCGGCGGGCAGTGCCGTCGTCGGCCTGGCCCTGCTCCTCGGTGAAGTACGGCTCCTGCAGGTGAGTGGTGACTCGCTTGAAGCCCATGGTGTCAACGATGCCGGTGAGCTGATTGGTGGCGACACCATGAAGCCAGGCGCCTCCGAGATCGATGGGCGGACCGTCCTTCAGGGTCCGGGCACGCCCCCCGATGCGGTCCGTGGCTTCCAGAATCAGGACGTTGATGTCCGCGTGGCCTCGCCGCAGCTCTTTGGCCGCGGTCAGCCCGCTCATGCCCGCCCCGACGATGATGACGTCGTACCCCTGCGTCTTACCGCAATCCGCGGGGGAGGCAGGGCCTGATTGAGCGGCCTTATCCAGCCTGGCCGCGCGCGTGCATCCCACTGGGAGCAAGACCAGCACCGCGGCCATGGCGGCGGCGCGCGCTCCGGCCCGAGCGCTTGAACACACCACTCTATTCTTTCTCATGCGGGTCAGCTCCTATTCGAAGGCAAAGCCGGGCTCAGGCAGCGATTCACTCCATCGGGATGAGGAAGGTGAACTCGGTGTACTTTCCTTCATCCGACTCGACCCGGATCCCCCCTCTGTGCTCTTTCACGATGATTTCATGGGTAATGGACAATCCCAGCCCCGTTCCCGAGCCCGGCGGCTTGGTGGTGAAGAACGGGTTGAATATCTTGTCCCTGATCTCCGAGGGGATGCCAGTACCGTTGTCGCGGATGCGCACCTCGACTTGATCCTGGACACGCCGGGTGGTCAAGAGCAGCTCTGGACAGAACTCCGGCTGCGCGTGCTTGCGCTTCTGGTTCATGGCGTAGAAGCCGTTGGTGATCACGTTGAGGACGGCGCGGCCAAAGTCCTGGGGAAAGAGGAGAACCTCTCTCACCGAGGAATCGAATTCTTTGCGGATGGACACCTCGAAGCTCGCGTCCATCACCTGGGCAGCCCTATGCGCCAGCTTCAGGTACGTCTCCAAAAGGGCGTTCAGGCCGGTCCACTGCCGCTCCGCGCCGTTGGTGTTGGAGTGCAGCAGCATGGACTTGACGATGCTGTCGGCCCGCTTCCCGTGCTCGCTGATCTTCTGGACGCTCTGCTCCAGTTCCTGGAGCAGGCTGTCACAGCAGGCCCCAAAGGCCTCTGGGTTGTTCTTGCTAGCCTCGACACCCTCCCGCAGCTCCATGACGAGCTCCACGGAGAACTCAGCGAAGTTGTTCACGAAGTTGAGGGGATTCTTGATCTCATGGGCGATCCCAGCCGTGAGCGCAGCCAATGACGCCAGCTTCTCCTTGGCCACCAGCTGTTCCTGAGTCGCCGTTAACTGCGCCAGCGTGCGCTCCAGATGGAAGTTCTTCTCCTTGAGCTCGCGGGTCCGCTCCTCGACTTTCTGCTCGAGGGTGCGGTGAGACTCCTCGAGCCTCGTGTAATAGGCCTCTTTCTCCCGGGTGGTCTCTCCAATGGTGTAGAGCATGTGGTTGAAGATGCCGCCCAGCTCTCGGGTCTCCACGGTGCCAATCACCGGTGCTTGGAGCTCACCCACATGAGCGCTGCGAACCTGCTTCATGACCCCCACGAGTTTGTCGATGGGCGCCGCGAGGTTGCGCACGGTCAGGTAGGCCCCCAGGCACAAGAATGCCACCAGGCCCGCGTCCAGAAAGAGGAAGACCGCCAGGCTCCGGTAAAGTGCCTCTCGCAGCTCGGCGCGGCTCTGATACGCCACGATGGTCCAGGGCATCGAGGAGAGCCGCTTCGAGGAGACGACGAACTCATCGCCGCTCTCCGAACGGACCATCGCCAGGTGAGCGCCCGCCAGAATGGGCTGCCACGCCTCCTTGCCGCCACTCTTGGCGTAGAGGCTCTCGTGGAAGGGCTCGTGCACTTCCAGCAGCGTCCGGCCCGTCCCCTCGCGCGTCTTCGTCAATATCTTCCCTGACTGGGTATCGACGAGAAACAATCCTCCCGTCTTGCCGAGCACGGTCTTCTCCACGTGCTTCAGGATGTCGTCCCAGAGGATGTCGATACCGACCAGGCCCTGAAAGCGGTCTCCCTCATAGAGCCCGAGCAAGACCGTGATGATCCAGACCTTGGTGTAACTCCCGTCGAAGTAGACGGGAGTAATGACGAAGTCCTTGCTCTGTTGGGCAAGCGGGTACCAGATGTCATTGGGGTTGGTCTGGTACTGCGGAGACGTCCACCGGTCGATGACCTTGTCCTGCGGCCTGCCGTATTCGGCCGTTCCCCGCTTCTGGAAATCCTTCCGGACGGTGACGAGGTAGCCCTCTGTGCCGAAGAGTTCTTTGGAGCGCTCTGGCGCGAGCGCCAGCCAGGCCGTGTATTCGTTCTCCTGGTAGCGCATCGTCTCGGCCATGAGCCCATCCAGGTACTCTTGGGCCTTCGTGGGCTCCCAGGCATCAAAGAGGGCAACGGCCTGCTTCAGCCGGGAGACGTTGTGCCTGGCCAGGTCCACCTCGTGCTCGATCATCAGGGCGACGCTCTTCGTCGACTCCTCGAAGCGGGCGTTGATGAGCCTCTCCTGCAGCTCCCTGTACTGCGCCGCGAAGATGAGGGTGAAGATGATGGAAACAATCGCTACAGCCACGATGGGCATGAGCGAGATGACCCGGATTGTCACTGGCTTCATAGGCAATGGGGGCAATGCGAGCACACGAATCAGCGCGACTTATCCGGTGCTGCATGGAGAGCGGCCATGGAGGACTGCACGTGGCCCTTGCACTCCTCGAAGGAGGCCGTGGGCTCCGTAGCGGAGGGCACCGCGCTCTTGCGCGCTACCACCTGGTAGATGGGCATCGGAGCGCCCATGTCGGGCAAGTGGTGCATTCCAATGGGGAGACACTCGAAGCTTGTCTCCAATCTGGCGCTGAGCTCCTCACGGATGAGGATCTGGTCCCCGCTGGCCAGAGAGGCCAACCAGGCGGCCGTATTCACCACCTTGCCGAGCACCGTGTAATCCAGCCGGCCCAGCGACCTGGCGCCAATGTTCCCCGAGAGCAGATCGCCCGAGGCCAGCCCAATGCAGACACCGTGCGCATAGGGAGACTGCTCACCATTGCGAAAGGCCATGGCGCGCAGTTGCTGGCGCGCGGAGAGACAGGCGTCCAACGCCCTCCCCAGGTGCCCTTGACCCCGGAAGACGGCCATCACCGCGTCTCCGATGAACTTATCCACCACGCCTCCCTGGGAGGTGAGTTCGGGGACGATAACCTCGAAGTTGGCGTTCAGCCGCCGGATTGCCGCCTCTGGCTGCTCGCCGTGGAGCACCGGGGTAAAGTCCTCCAGGTCGAGGAAGGCAACGGTACCTTCCACTCGCTCGCCGGCTGTCTCCTGGGGCTCACGGACCGCGGACAAGACCCGCTCCACGACGCCGCCGTGCACGAACATCCGCAGCAGGTCATTCTCCTCGGTGGAGCGCAGCATCCGGCGCAGCTCTCCTGTGTGCTTGATCGTCTTTTCCAGGGTTGTTTTGAGATCCTGGAAGTTGATGGGTTTCACCAGGAAATCGAAGGCGCCGCGGTTCATCGCCATCCGGATGTTGCTCATGTCTCCATAGGCGGAGACGATGATGACTTTGACGAGCGAGTTCACCTCTCCGACGCGGGCCAGGAAGGTGAGGCCGTCCATCTTCGGCATGTTGAGGTCGGACAGTACGACTGTCGTGTCCGGGTTCAGCCGCAATACCTCCAGGGCTTCTTCGCCGTTCTGGGCAAAGATGAACTCGTAGCAAGAGTCCTGGATCTGCTTGCGGAAGCGCTTCTGCATCACCAGCGCCGTATCCGGCTCGTCATCAACGACCAGGATCTTCGCGGCCTGCATGGGCCGGCCGGCCACAACCTGCGCGGAGAAAGCGTTCGCCATCTCTCGTGCGGAGGAGAACCGCGAAGCGGGATTGGCCGCCAGGGCGCGAGTGAAGAAGGCATCCGCCTCGGCGCCCAGCTCCGGTACGATGCTGGAGGGTGAAACCGGAACCGGAGTGGTGTCTCCGCGGCGCAGCGCCTCGAGCATGTCCGAGGAAAAAGGAAACTTGCCGGTGAGGAGCCGGTAGAGCACGACCGCCAAGGACCAGAGATCACTCCGGGCATCCAGGTTGAGCTGGCCTCGCATCTGCTCTGGACTCATGTAGCGAGGGGTTCCCGCCAGCTGGCTTCCCGAAGAGGGCGCACCGGCATCCGCGTCCAGCAGGGCCAACCCAAAGTCCAGCACCTTGACGATCTCCTCACCATCAATGCGGGCCAGGAAGAGATTGGCTGGCTTGAGATCCCGGTGGATGACGCCAGCGAGGTGGGCCGCGGTCAGGGCCTTTGCCACCTGGGTGAGCAGGCGCTCCACCGTGGCCGGCGCGAGCCGCTGCCGCCGATTGAGCAGATTCTCGAGGTCCTCGCCATCAAGGAGCTCCATCACGATGTACGGCACATCGCCATCGACACCGTAGTCGTAGATTTGAACGACATGAGGGTTACGCAGCCGGGCAATGGCCTTTGCCTCCTGCGCGAAGTGCTGGCGAGCGTCGTTGGAAGAGACACGATGCGAGGCCATCTGCTTGAGCGACACATGCCGCTGTAGCTGAGAGTCGATCGCCAGCCAGATGGTGCCCATGCCACCACCCGCAATCCTGCGCTCAAGGATGTACCTGCCACCGATTAGGCGTTCCGACATGCCTCCTACCCGTCTGGTTGTCGCGGAGGGCTCCAGCAATGCAGAGGTGCCTGGAAACCCATTGCCTTCCAGCGGCACCATAACATGTCAGCAGGAGAACACTTCTATTTCCGGAGAAAACCCAGGGTTGGCAGCAAGCAAGCAGGCAGCCCATGAGGGTAGGAGAGCAGGTGCGTGGCATCTGCGCGTGAGCGGAAGCGAACCCCGCCACGCCAGCGCTCGTTGGCAAAGCCCATCGGGTCGCGAAGGAAATGGACCGTATAGCGCCAGTTGCCGACCGCGGCCTGGGCGTCCGCCGTCATGCGCTGAAGGGCTTCGCGGCCGAGTTCGCGAAGCTCCTTCTGGGTCTCGGTGAAGCGGGGGATGAGCGTCAGAGAACTGAAGGTGCTGTCCGTGTTCGCGTCCTGCAGGTGTGGAGGCAGGCTTTTAGGATCGGCGGCAATCGAACCCGCCGGACAGGTCGGTTGATTGGCAGCTCGCATCTCGGGTTGCCGCGACCACCACGGCAACATGCAGACGAGGCTCACAGAGAGGAGAGAAAGAGGCGGCATCGGGAGGCTAAACTAATCGCGCGGTTGTAGCCTTGCCATGGACACGCTGGAGGCACCTCATGGACACGCCAGCCATGCGTCGGAAGCGCTCTCTGAAGATCGCCACCTTCAACGTCAACGGAGTCAAGGGTCGTCTGCCACGCCTGCTGGAGTGGCTGGCGGAGGCGAAGCCCGACGTGGCCTGCCTGCAGGAGATCAAGACGGGGGATGCGACCTTCCCCGCCAGCGCGATCGAGGATGCGGGCTACCACGCCATCTGGCACGGGCAGCGCTCGCACCATGGCGTGGCGATCCTCGCGCGCGGCGTCACGCCCGTCGAAGTGCGGCGTGGCCTGCCGGGTGAGCCCGAGGACGTGGCGGCGCGCTACCTCGAGGCAGACCTCCACGGCCTGCGCATCGCGTCGGTGTACCTGCCCAATGGCAACCCGGTTCCGAGCCCCAACTTCGATTACAAGCAGCGCTGGATGGAGCGGCTGATCGCCCACGCACAGACGCTGATGGACTCGGGCCTCCCGGTGATTCTGGCGGGCGACTTCAACGTGGTGCCGACCAACAACGACATCTACAACGCGGGGACGTGGCGCTTCGACGCGGTGCTGCAACCCGAGACGCGCGAGAAGTACGCGCGCCTGCTCTCACAGGGCTGGATCGATGCCACGCGGCAGCTGCACCCGAAGGAGCGCCTATACACCTTCTGGGTGAATGCGGGAGCGTTCCAGCGCAATGCGGGCTTCCGCATGGACTTCCTGCTGCTGACGCCCTCCCTGGTGCCGCGCCTGGCCGCGGCCGAAGTGGACGCCGAGCACCGCGGCCGCGAGAAGCCCAGCGACCACGCGCCGGTCTGGATCCGGCTGAAGGGCTGAGCCGCGCGGCTACGCCCCATACCAGGCGCCGGTACAGATAGAGGTGCCCCAGCACGGCGCCGAGGCCGATGAGCAGCGAGAAGGAGAACCGGAAGGACTTGGGCGCCTCCGCGTGATGCCCCGGCAGTCTATGCGGCGCTGGCTGTCACCCGGGCCAACAACGCGCTGAGCTCCACCGGCGGCTTCTGCTCGATACGCCGGTACTGACGGCCGTCCGGTGTCCGGTCGATGAGGCCGGCCTCGAACATGGCGCGGCGCAGCACGGCGTGATCGCCGAACAGATGCCAGCGCTTCAACACGTCGTTGATCTCCCGCTCGGTGAGCACGCGGTCGCTCGGAATGCGCGCCCAGAGCACCCACAGGCAGAGCTTGAGATGAGGGGCCTTGGAAGGCCAGCGCAGCAGGCGGCCCTCGCCGTCGAAATGCCGCGCGACTTTTTCGATGAGCTGATGGTCGGGCACGGGCGTCACTTCCCGCGGTGCGGCCAGGCGCTGCCTGGCCTCTGAGTCGGCGCGGAAGTGCTGGTAGTTCCGGAAGCCGGCCGCGCGGCACAGCATGTTGAGTAGCTCAACATGGCTCGGCGGGTGCTCGAGCTGTGCGCGAAGCGCGCGGGCGAATGCGGAGAGGTCAGCGACCTCGAACGGGAGGGCGAGTCGGGACATGGCTTATCCTCATGTGCGCCGTTCCAAATAAGGATGTCGGTGGTCGCCCTTACGACTCGGCACGGGGATAAGTGCGTGTCTCATGAAGCTTGCAGGTTTAGCTCCCCTTGCGGGGCGGCGACGCCTCGGTGAACTGCGGACCGTTCGCCATTTATAGCACACCTGGACAGCCCGAGCAGTCCGATTCCCGCAGTCCTGGGCTACAGAGGTCAGTGTGAAACAGAAGATCGAACTCGACGGCAAGCGCGACGGGATCCAGGCGGCTGTCGCGGAGGCCACGCGCGCCGCGTGTCTCGAGGCGATGATCAGGGCCTATGAGGAAGGCGGGCCGGGGCCGCGATACCATCTGGGGGCTCACCCGTGAGCTGGACCTGCTGGGGCCCATTCCCGCTGGCACCTGGCCCGTCAACACGGGAAAGACCCCCATGGGCTCGGACTGGGGCATCGGCTTCTTCAACGAGCCTGGCGGAGGTGCGCGGCGGGGTGCGGGTTGGCCCGAACAAGGCGGGGTTTCGCGTCATCCTCGACGGGATGAAGGCCCGCGTGGAGAAGGTGGATGCGGCCGGGGCGCCCTCGTCCGTCTATGGCGAGCTGAGCTGCACGGAGAAGACGTAGGCGCGGCAGGGCCGGGCAGCTTCAAGGCGCAGGTGTGCCCTACGGCTGCCCAACCGTCCTGAGCCTGCATCGAGCCGGCCTGGAGCCCGACTCCCTGAGTCTGGATCGGACTCCCCCGGTCCTGGACGCGCCCCCGGCAAGGCGTGCACGCTACCCGGAAGGGCGCGGCATGCCCCGGAGGAGCCCATGGACGCGCAACTGACGGAGCTGCCCCAGCAGGAGCGGGAGGCCGAAGCACTCATCAACCTGACTCAGCGGCACTTCGAAGAGGGCCGCCTGGAGGAGGCGCTGGCCCTCTGCGCGGAGTCGCTCCGTCTGTATGGCGAGGCGACGGAGCTGCCCCTGAGAGAGGCCGTGGCACGGACCCTCTGGGCCAAGGGGTGGCTGCTCCGGGAGCAGAAGCGCCACGAGGAGGCGTTCGCCTGCCTCGACGAGGTGGAGCACCGCTTTGGACACGCCTCCGAGCCGTCGCTGCTGCGGCGGGTGGGGATGGCACGGCTCGTCCGGTGGGTCTGGCTGCGTCACCAGGATCGCCAGCAGGAGGCCCAGGCGCGCTTCGACGAGGTGGTGCGCTGGCTGGACCAGCAGCCCCCGCCCTCCCGGGCCGCGCTGGGCTTCGAGGTCTTCTTCTCCGTGGGGGACTCACTCTCGGGCGACGCGTTCCGCGAGGAGGCTCGGCTCTGTTACGAGGAGGCCTTGCGCCGGTGGGCCCAGGTGCCGGTGGAAGAGCTGCGGCCCAAGTACCTCCAGGCCCTCCTCGAGCTGGCGGAGGTGCTCCGCGGCCAGGAGCGCTTCGCGGAGGCACGGGCGCGCTACGAGGAGCTGCTGCGCGAGCTGCGCGAGCCCCTGGAGCTGGAGCGCAAGGTCGATGCCGCCAAGGCCCTGCTCGGCGTGGGAATGACGCACTGGGACCAGGAGCACCATGCCGAGGCGCAGGCCGCCTTCGAGGAGGTGGTACGCCGCTACGGTGAGGCCCCCGAGCTGCTCTTGAGGCAGCAGGTGGGCAACGCCCTCTTGCGGAGAGGGGGCGTGTTCGAGTCCCAGCAGCGCTACGCCGAGGCCCAGGCCGTCTTCGAGGCGCTGCTGCGGCGGTTGGGGAGCACGACGGAAGAGGGCCTCAAGTTCGGAACGTCCACCACGCTCCTGCGGCTGGGCAACGTGCATCAGGCGCAGCAGCACTACGCCGAGGCTCAGTCCTGCTACGAGCAGGTGCTGCACGGCTGCGGCGAGGAGACCGGGACCCGGTACAGGGAGCGGGTCGCCGAAGTCCTCGTGGCCCTCGGGGCGATGTACAAGGAACAAAACCAGCTCGAGCAGTCACAAGCCCAGTGCAGGGAGCTGGTGCGCCGCTTCGCGGAGGCTCCCGAGCTGTCCCTGAGGGAGAAGGCGGCCAATTCCTTCCATGATCTGGCGAGGTTGCTCGAGCTCCAGCAGCGCCATGAGCAGGTCTGGGAGTGCTACCGGGAGCTTGTGCGCCGGTACGAAGCAGCCCCCGAGAAGGGCCTGAGGGAGACGGTGGCCTGGGCGCTGTGCTTCCTGGGGCGCTCGCTGGATGAGCACGGACACTACGCGGAGGCCCAGGCCTGCCACGAGCGGGTGATGCGCGAGTACCACGAGGAGCGGCCCAGGGAGCTGGTGATGCAGACCGTGTCCCACGCCTTCGCCAGGTGGGCACAGGAGCACCTGGGCCAGGGGCGCCCCGAGAAGGCGCTGGAGTGCTGGGCCGAGCTGGAGCGCCGGTGTGGCGAAGCGGCGGAGCGGGAGGACGCCGACCTCTGCCTGCGCTCGGACGTGTTCGAGGCGCGCATGAAGCGGGCGGCGTTGTTCCAGCAGCAAGGGCGCCGGGAGGACGCCCAGGCCTTCTACGAGGAGTTGGTGCGCCGGTATGAGCGCGCCCCCTGGCTCCAGGTGGCCACGGCCGAGGTGCTCATCGCGCTGGCCCGCCTGGCCCTCGATGCCCCGGAACGCCCCGAGCAGGCGCGGCGCTACTACCAGGAAGTGGTGCGCAGGTTCGGCGAGGCGCCGGACACTCTGCTCAAGGCACAGGTGGGGTATGCCCTCCTGGACCAGGCCATGGTGGCGGAGGCCCTGGGGGACGACGCGACGGCCCGCGCGTTCTACGAAGAGGTGGTGCGCAGGTGCGGCGAGGTGCCGTACTGGCCGCTGCCCTCGCAGCGGGCCGGGGCCCTCTTCCACCTGGGGAACATCCTCTGGCGCCAGAAGCACCTGGAGGAAGCGCGGGCGCACTTCGAGGAGGTGGTGCGGCAGTGCGGCAGGACCGTCGAGTATCCCCAGCCGGAGTGGGCCGCCAGGAGCCTGGTCAACCTGGGCACGCTGCTGGATGAGCAAGGGCGCTTCGAGGAAGCCCAGGCGCGCTTCGACGAGGTGGTGAGCTGGCTGTCCGAGAGGACCGAGGACCCGCTGCCCGAGTGGGTGGGCCTCTCGCTGATCCACGCGGGCTTCTCGCTGATCAAGGAGGCCAAGCGCTGCTGGCAGCGCAACGCTCCCGAGGCCGCACGGGCCATGCTGGCCAGGGCGGATGCGAAGCTCGCCGCGGCCGCGCGCCACCCCTTCCATGAGCACCTGCGCCTGCAGAACCTGGCCTACAGCGCCTTCCTCCAGGGCCGGAAGGACGAGGCCCGTGCCTTGCTGGCCCAGGCCCTCCAGGGCGGCGGAGAGGAGCTGCGCCGCCTCTCACTCGAGGACACCGGGTTCCACCCGCTGCCCGCCGACGAGGAGTGGCGGCGAATCGTTCGGGAGCTGCCCGCCGCCTGAAAGCAGGCCTCCGGGTTCCGCTGGCTCAACCCGCGGACGAGGAGGCGGCGGGAATCGAACCCGCGCCGGGCGGTGCGAAACCCCTAGCAGAATCGCGCCCTTACCTCGTAACCGCCCGGAATGCTTAGGAGTCGATATCCCGCCGCGTCCCGTCTCGTCCCGTCCTGTTCCAGCCCGTTCCGCACGTTCCTGCGACATACGTGCAACATGACGGCGGACCCAACCGCTTAGCGGCTGCTCCCCCGAGTTTCAGGATTGGCCCCCGCCGTCGATGCTGTGAAGAGGACGCGCAGATCCCGCACCCGCATCTCCACGTTGGCGCCGATGGTGGCCACCGCCGCCAGTTCCTCTGTCGTCATGGCGGCCCTGTCTTCGAGCAGGCTGATCAGCGCCACGTTAAGGCACTCGGCCAGAGTCACCGCCGTTCCCAGTTTGTTAGCAACGGCGGCGCGGCCCTCTCGCGTGAACGCCCGGGAAGGATGGTCCAGGAGCCGCGCGCGAAGTTCGCCAGCTCGCTGCACAAGCGGCCCCATCTTGTCCGCGCTCACTGGCTCGCGTTTGCACTCTGGAAAGCCGATGCAGCCGCCCTCGGGGCCGCGAAGATGGCCGCAGGGGTTCACCGGGTAGAACATCGTGGGGGCGTCTTGGTGCGGGGGCGTGTTCATCCCTGCTTCCTCTTCTGGCGCCGTGGGCGCCGGGGCTCCGTGAGAAAGGCCAGCACAAGGCGCAAGATCAGTTTGAGCTGGAGCCCTTGCAGGCGTCCCATGAGCCGCAACAGGCGCCGCGCGTCGGGCGTGTCTGCCAGCTCGGGCGGCACTTCAAGCCGTGCCGCTCGCGGCAGACTGGCCACGGGGGCAAAGCCCATCAACTCGTGCGGGCCACTTCGCAGGGCCACGCACAGCCGGAACAGCGTGGGCACGCTGGGAAGCATCTTCCCGCGCTCCATCCGCCCGAAAACCTCGGTAGCAATGCCGACGCTCGCGGCAAGGTCGGCCTGAGTGAGCCCCGCGCGCATCCGTGCGGCCCGCATCCCCTGTCCGAGCGTTGCCCCAAGCCGCCGCTCTTGGCGCTTCACGTCCCCAGGAACCACGGGAGGCAAACTGAGGGCCCTGCTCCGAGGAGGGGCCTTTGCGGGCCGTGCGCTCTGTTGGCCTTTCATCTGGGGAACCTCGCGCGCCGCGCCAGCGTGAACGACCCACGCCCGGGGCACATGGACAGGAGAGAGAGGAAGGAAGCGGATCAACGGTGGGTGAACTGCCGCGACCAGGGGCGCCCCCAGGATGCAGGGCGCCCCCAGTCGCTTCGCACTGGCCGCGCCGATCCCCCTCGGTGTGGTCAGTGGAGCGCGCTCCGAGGGGATCGGCCTGCCCTCCCTCCCAGGTCAGAGGCAAGCCGATCCCCTCTCGGCGCGATGCCGATGCAGGGCTGCGGGGCTGAGTGCGGGAAGAGGGGGCGCGCGCTAGGCGGAGCTACCCGGCGACGTGATGACGTGATCAGCGGACAGCTTCCGCGTAGTGGACGCGGAATCTTGAGCAGTCGGGCCGCCTACGTCCTTGTGCATCCGGGCCGCTGACGCCATACGCCGCAACTCCGCGATAGCTTCGGGGGCCCCGTAGGGAGCCCCCAACGCGGCCAGCCCTTTGCGTAGATCGTCCTCAAGGGCTGCCGCTGATGGGTAGCGGTCTTCCGGGCGCCGCTGAAGCAACGCGCGGAGGATAGAGCGCAGCGGGGGGAAAACGTTCTCCGTCAGTTCCTCCACCTCTCGGGCGGTGTACGTGGCGGCCCGCAGGATGTAGTCGTCTACTTGCTCGGGCAGTTCGGCAATCGTCGCGAGGTTGTGAGCGGCTACCACCTTGGCGCGCACCTCGGGCGTTAGGGCCTCCTCTAGGTCAGCCGCGCGCACCGTGAGCGTGCCGTAGAGCCCTCTCCCCGTGGCGATCTCCAGCATCACCAAGCCGAGCGCGAACAGGTCCGAGCGCGGATCCATCGGCTCGCCCAGAAGTGCCTCGGGGGCGCCGTAGAAGGCATCCCCCTGCGGGCTCGGCACCGTGGTTGCCACGCGCCCCTGTAGGAGCGAGCGGGCAAGCGCAAAATCCGTGAGCCTCACGGAGCCATCCGCCTTCAGGTAGATGCGGGCGGGGTTCACGTCGCGGTGAATGATGCCCAGCGGGCGGCCCTTCTCGTCCGTGCGCGTGTGCGCGTGATGTAGAGCGCTCGCCACTTCGGCGCCCACGTAGAGCGCCAAGCCAGCAGACAGGCAGACGCCCCGCATGCACGCGGCGGTAACGTAGGTGTCTAGCCGCGTTCCTGAAACGCGCTCGCAGAGGATGTAGAGGGCGCCTTGAGACTCAGCCCGCCCCAGAACCCGGGCGATGTTGGGATGATCCAGGTAGGTGGCCAGCCGCGCCTCCTCCTCAAGCCGAGCGCGGATCCTGGCCAGCGATTCGGGGTCATGCTTAGGCGAGGTGGGCAGCACTCGCCGCGCGATGTAGTTGCCTTCCGGCCCGAGGCGTGAACGCTGCTGCACGATCATCACCGTTTCGCCGTGGTTGGTCGTCTCCAGCACACGGAGGAACGCATACGAGAAATCCCCAAGGGAGAAGAGGATTAGTCCCTCCTCGGGAATCTGGGGGCCTGTGGCGGTGGACATGGCGGGAGGCTCCTAGCGGCGCGCGAACAGGGCGCCGCGCGACAGGAGGAGAAACTACCCGGCACATGGGGGCGGGGGGAACGACAGGGCAGGTTGTACGGACACGCTCAAAAACCGCCGAATTTCCAGGTAAGACTTCGCCGTGCCCCGTCCAGGGTCAGAGCTGACCGATCCACGAGGAGCACCGGGAGAGACAATCAATCCTGGCTCTTGGGGAGCGTGACAGTGCCCGGGTGCTCGATGGCGGCGAGCGCAGCGCGCCGTAGGTAGTGCCCAGGCTCCTCCCCGCGCAGGCGCGCCGTCTCGATGAGGGAGTAGAAGAGCGCGGCCACCTCGGTGCCGCGCTGAGACTTGCTGCCGTAGTGATTCTTCCTGCCCAGCACCATGTCGCGCATCTGCCGCTCGACATGGTTGTTGTCGATGGGCAGCACCGGGTTGCTTAAGAAGACGCACAGCCCGTCCCACAGCTTGAGCATGTACTCCAGGGCCTTGCGGAAGGCGCTGCCGGGGGCGGCGCGCTGGGCCAGCGCCCACTGGCGGATGCGCTCCACCAGGGGCGCCGAGTGCTGCTGGCGCACGGCGAGCCTGTGCGCGAGTGCCGCCTGGCGCTCCTCTGCCGTGAGAGCGTACCAGCCGGGCAGGTCCGCCTCAATGGCATACAGTTGTCCAATGAACTGCAGCACCTGCTCGCAAGCTGGAGCAAACTGCTGAGCCTCGAAGAATTTTCTGCGCACATGCGCCCAGCAAAAGGCCAGCGTCGCCGACGCAGGCCCATCCGGCCCGGACTTGGTGGCCGTCTGGTAGGCAGCGTACCCGTCCACCAGCACCACTCCGGAGTAGGTGCCCAGCACCGTCTTGGCTGTGGCGCCGGAGCGGCTGGGAAGTATTCGGTGGAATACCGTGTCGGGCGAGGCCACCGTCCACGCGTACCACTTGGTACCCGGCCCCTTGTCCAGCAGCAGCCAATGCGTCTCGTCCGCGTGGATGAGCGGCGAGGTGAACACTTCAGCCAGCAGCGCCTCGTAGGACTTCTGCAGGTGCACGGCCAGCGCGTCCAGCTGATCCCACAGCGTCTGCGCCTCCACCTGGAGGCCCTCGCGCAGGTACAGCCGCTGCTGACGGGCCAGCGGCAAGTGGAAGCCGTACTTCATCAAGGCCACGTACACGGCGAATTCCAGCGAGTAGCGGCCACCAGGGATGAGCTGCGGCGGTGCGGGAGCTGTCACCGGAGCGCAGCCCTGCTGGCAGCGGTACTTCTGCCTTTGCAGCTTGCGCAGCACGAAGCTTCTCTCGACGACGGTGACTTCCTCGCAGTCCTCTGTCTGCCCCTGCCACGCGTGCAGAGTGCCGCCGCACAGGCCGCACACCTGGTCCGCCTCGTCCAGCGGCAGCAACACCTGTTGCACCTTCAGCTCGGGCTGAGCCGTGGGGCCGTGGCCGCGCTGGGGTTTGGCACGCGCCGGCTTCGACGACCTCTGGCCCCGCTTCTCGCTGGAGGCGCCGAACAGCCGCTGCTGCATCAGGGCCAGCTGCTCCTTGAGCTGCTCGAGCTCCAGCTGAAGCCGCGCCTGGGCGTCCTCGCCCTTGAGCCGGGCATTCTCCGCCACCAGGGCCTCCAGCCGCTGGTGCAGCCGGGCGTTCTCCGCCTCCAACAGGCTGGCCACCTGCTTGGCCGTCTCCAAATCTCGCAGCTGCTCCACTCGCACCATGACTACCTGTCAGGTGCTATAAAGCACTGCCTACCGCAAGGATTTTCTCGTCCACCGCTGGAGGCGACAGCTTCCACCGCCCCGCCAGCTCGCAGCCCTCCAAAAACAGTGACAACTCGCTGGCCGTCAGCTCCACCGAGGCCGCGCCCGCCTCGGCCCAGGGGCGGGCGAATCTGCCGCGGAACAGCCGCTTGGTGAGCAGCACCAGCCCCGTGCCGTCGAAGTAGAGCACCTTGGCTCTCCTGCGGCAGCGGCCCACGAAGAGGAACACGTCGCCTTTGAGCAGCTGTCCTCCCAGTTGCTGCTCCACCAGCGTCCCCAGTCCATCGAAGCCCTTGCGCATGTCCACCGGGGCCGCGTACGCGAACACTCTCACCGCTCGAGTGAGCGTCAGCATCCCAATCTCCCCAGCAGCTGCGCGGCGCTCTCCACGCTCAGCCCTTCCACGCGCCAGCCGCTGGGCGACACCAGCACCACCTGCTGCGGCCCCGTCACGGCCGACTGGGCTGCACGCTCTGCCACCCGCACCGGCACCAGCACCTGGCTCTTCTCGGCGGGCTTCTCCCGCGCCCGCCCTGCGGTGCGGCCCTTGCGCCACTCGTACAGCGTCGGTGCCGACACGCCCAGCTTCTGCGCCGCCTCCACCACTGTCCCTCCTGCCTCCAGCGTATGGGTGGCGTAGCGCACCGCGAAGGCCCTCAGCGCTTGGGGAAACGGCAACGAGCCCCCTTGCCGGCCTGCTCTCAGCCGCTGCGCCTCCTGCCGGAACTGCTCCAACTCCTTCTCCAGCTCCATCGTCTTCCTCCTGGCCTGTGGCGCAGGAGGTCTCACGAGAGCCTGGAGCCCGTCACGACGGGGCACGGCGAAGTCTTACATTTCCAGCGGTGCCGCACAAATGCAACGTGTCGCGCTCGGGAGTCTTCCTCAGTCGGGCGCCACTGGCCCGAGCTGGAGCCGTCCACGCGCGCGCCCCAGGGTGCCGAGCTGGAGCTGTCGGACGCGCGCCCCAAGGTGCCGAGCTGGAGCTGTCGGACGTGCGCCAGGGGCCCGAGCTGGTAAATGCTCGCCGAGCCCCGTCATGAAGAGAGGGTCTGTCAGAGTGCGGATTCTCCCCAACAGGCGGGGCTCCTGCTCATGCCACCTCACGGCGTGTACCAAAGGCGCCTGTCTCGGCCTACACTCGCCCAATGACGAAGAAGAGTGATCCAGTGCCGACAGTTGGACCGTCTGGCCACGAGAATTGGTGCGCGGCAAATCGCGGCGAGCCGTCGCGTGGTGCATTCGAGGTGGCGCTTTACACGGATGTTCGTGTCATTGGTCAGGTTGACAGTGGGTGCGGGCCATATGCCCTACTCAATACGATTGCTCTCCCGCGTGATGAGCAGGCGTGGCCTCGGGTGATCCTCCGATGCGAATGGCACCTCTCTGCTGATACCGATCTGCGAATGACGAAGACCGATGATAGCCGTTACTATGGTGGCGGCCCTGCCGATGAAATCGCAGCGCTTCTTTCGCTTGCGCTCGGCGCTCGCTTCCAGGCCGGTCCCCGTTCGCGCACTTTCCATCCGGGCGATGATCCACGCGGGCGGCCTATCGGCTGGGACAATCGCCCAACGCCGCAACTACCACCTCGCGCCATGGCGCCGGTCGTGCCGTCACTAATGGGCGAGCGGACCATCACGCCATCAACGCTCGCTGGGTACGACCTGCTCCCGCCAAAAGACGCGGTAGCCCTCGCGCGTGCCGCGCGGGCGTACCAGAACGCTGTGTGGATCGCGGACGCTGAGCCGAACCTCGCGTGGCTGTTACTTGTGTCAGCGCTTGATACCGCCGCGACCCATTGGCGCATCTCTGCGGGCTCACCGGTCGATGTGCTCCGCGCGGTAAGGCCGGATTGGGCAACACTACTGGAGACAGGGGGCAGCGCGTTACTTGAGAACATGGCGGCCCAACTCCTTCCGCTCTTGGGCTCAACACGGCGTTTCCGAGACTTCGTACTTGAGCACCTTCCTGACCCGCCTCCTGACCGTCCCGCAGAAGCATGGGCGCGCTTAGATTGGGAAAAGGGCAAGATGCGAAAGACGATTGATCGCGTCTATGATCTTCGGTCGCACGCACTCCACGGAAGCAAGCCGTTCCCCTACCCGATGTGCGAGCCTCCGCAGGGGGGCATCAAACCGGCAGCCGAGATCCCGCCCGGGTTGGCGACCGCAGCTCAAGACGGGATCTGGAGGAGCGAAGACACGCCGCTCTTACTTCATACGTTCGAGTACATCGCGCGAGGCGCGCTGCTCCGGTGGCGCGACGGGATGATCGCGAGAGCGAGGGGGAAGACGCCGGACCAGTCCAACGACAAAGCGATTGGCGATAAGGTGGATCCGCCAGACGACCCGCCGACAAGCGCTGGCTCGTAGTCTGCCGTTCTGGAAAAGCAGCCCCTGACTCAAGATAGGACGGGGGACGGCGAACAGATACCCGAGCTGGAGCTGTCGGACGTGCGCCAGGGGCCCGAGCTGGAGCTGTCCACGCGCGCACCACGGGGCCCGAGCTGGAGCTGTCCACGCGCGCACCACCGGGCCCGAGCTGGAGCTGTCAGGACGTTGGCGCCCCGGGCCCGAGCTGGAGCTGTCCGACGCGCGCCCCGGTGCCCAGCTGGAGCTGTCGGACGCGCGCGCCACCGGGCCGAGCTGAAGCGCTTCGAGGTGGCGCCCTCGGGCCCGAGATGGAGCTGTCGGACGCGGGCGCCACCGGGCCGAGCTGTTCGCGCGCGCGCCACGGGCCCGAGCTGGAGCTGTCCGACGCGCGCGCCACGGTGCCGAGCTGGAGCTGTCCACGCGCGCCACCGGGCCGAGCTGGAGCTGTCCGATGCGCGCGTCAGCGGGCCGAGCTGGGCGCCGCTACCGCTGGCCCTAGTCGCGCGGCGGCTCCCAACTCGTAACGGGGCGTGCGCCCGCGGAGTTCAGCGCCGTCGCCTTGCCGTCCTTCTCTTCCTCAATCCTGTTTGGGGTTGAGACGGCGCACACCGGATACCTTCCTTTGCCGGGGATCTCTACGTGGTCGTAGATGACGGCCAGTGTTCCGAGGGGAGAGCGTGAGGTTGCAACGGTCTTGTAGGCCGTGCCGTACAAGATGGCGCCGCCTTCCGGGACCTTCCAAAAACGGGCGCCTTCAATGCGGCTGGTCACTGGGGCTCCCAGAGTGAACCGCCAGTTGTCAGAGTCCGGGCCTCTCTCGTCGAGTCTCACGGCCAAGTCTGCATCAGGTTTCCCAAGCCCGATCCACCCTAGTTTCTCCATGGCTTCTTGCGCCCCGGGTGGGCACTCGAAGGGCTCGGCCTTGGTACGGACGGACGCGCACCCTTCGGTAGCCATGGCGACTGCCATCGGCAGCGCCTTGCACCACGCCGGGAAGCCAGGATCATTCGGGGCGGGGGGGGCTTTCGTCGCGCGTGCGCTACGGGACGACTTGGGAGCATCGGACGGCTTGGGCTTCACGGTGGATCCTTCCTTCGGTGCAGTTGCGGGAGCGGGAGAAGACACAGGCAAGGACTTCTCAGGGGGAAGCGCCGGAGCAGTCGGGACGGGTGGCGCGGTAGCCTCTTTCAGCGCGGGCGCCGCTTCAGGCCCGGGGCGTTCTCCATGCGTCAGCCACGCGGCACCAGCCGCAGCCACCGCGACAGCGCCCACCGTGGCCGCGAGTGCCAGGGGCCTGCGCCTGTGCTGGCGGAAGGGAGCCGCCTGGAGTCGGCCCCGGAGGCGAGGGGGCAGCTTGTCAGCCAGTGCCAGCACCTTGCGCCAACCCTGTTTCTGTGGCGCGAGTCCTGCTGGCTGTGCCCCGTCACCGGGCGGCGTCTGGCGCTGTACTGAGGGCGGGTGTACCTCTGCCGCGTATTCGGGCCCCGGGTGCTTGGCCAACTCTTCGAGCCTGCGCCGTAGCGCCTTGAAGTTCACCGGCCTTTGCGCTGGGTCGTGCGCTAACAAGTCCTCCACCAGCGCGCTCAAGGCTTCCGGCACACGCGGGTTCACGTCTCGGGCTGTGGGCAGGTCCCCCGCGCGATCCGAGAAGTCCAGCCGAGGCGGTTCCCTCGACGGCAGCGGAGCGGTGAGCATTTCGTAGAGCATCACCCCCACGGCGAAAAGCTCATCCGTCACCTTGAACGGGTAACGCCCTCCGTGCTTGCGGCCCTGCTGGTAGTAGAAATCCCATGCCTCATACGAGCGGTAGCGGTCCGTGCCTGGGCCCAGTGGCGTTGTCGTCAACTCCTCGGCGTTCTCGTAGGTCGCACATCCCAGATCGATGATCACCGGCTCGCCGTTGCTGCTACAGACCATCACGTTCGCCAACTTCAAGTCACGGTGAAGCACCTTGTTCTTGCGCTTGTGCATGTACTCGACAGCACCGGCCATCTTGGCGAACACGCGACAAACCTCGCGGAAGGTGGGGAACGTGCGCTCCTTCCACTCTCCCAGCGTCCAGCCGTCCACGTACTCCAGCACGCAATACACGCGGCCATCAGGCAGGTATCCGAAGCCGCGCGGCTTGATGATGTTGGGATGATCCAGAGTCAGCAGGAGTGACACCTCCTGGAGCGCGCGCGTGTGCGTCTTCCCGGTGTCGCCGCTCTGCTCCCGGTGGACGGCGACCTTGATCGCGAACGCCTTGCCGTGTTGCTCGGCATGGTGAACGGCACCAAAGCCGCCCGTGCGAAGGGCGCGGACGATCTGCCAACCGTCAACGAGAGTGCCGGGTTGAAGTTCAACCGCTCCGATCATGGCTTGGGCTCCTTTGCTGGCGGCAGTTTCACAGTAGGAATCGAGAACGACGGCGCCCCCTGCGCGCCGTTCAGGTGCAAGGTGAAATCAAGCCCCGCGCTTGGCGGTGGCGGGTCCGTCGTCACAAGCACCCGCACCGCGTTCGGTTTCTTGCCCGGCTCCACCTTCACTGCCAGCACCCGCGCCTCTCCGGTCTTGCTCGTCAACGTGGCGCCTGCGGGTGTCCATGGTGGATGCCCCGGAAGACGGGTGATCTCCACGTCCACCAGCACCCAAGTTTTCGCGCGATAGGTCACGCCCTCGTTCGACGCGATGCCGCTTGCGGCGTCCTTGAAGCCGTCAACCGCTCGGGTTCCTACTCCGTCGCTGCCGATGAAGCCGGAAGCGATGGCATCCGCCGCACTCAGGGCGGCGCACGGCGCGCACGTCGGGCAGGCTGTAGGCGATTCTTCGGGCCGTGCAACGTCGATCTCTGTGTCCACCTCGGAGGGGTGCGCGACGAGCGAGAACTCTGCCACTTCGGGCGCCTGCCCATCCGCCAACGGGACACGCAACGTCCAGCGTTCACCGGGGCGGGGTTCGCTCAACGGCTCGAAGGCAAGGATCGCGTCACCCGACGCAACGACCTTGATCCGCGTCGGGTCCACTTCCACGGCCTTTCCACTGATGGGGACTGAGAAGACAAGGAACGTGCGGATCCCCGTGGCGATGCGTGCCTCTAGAGCGCCGAACAGGTTAGTGGAACCTCATGCAGCAAGCCGCCGCTGCTCGTCGATGCGGCGGTGGATGCTCTCCAGGTTCTGGAGCGCGCAGAGCCTGCGTAGGTCGAAGGTGTTCTTCCGGGTGCCGCGGTAGCGGG
>DATHBR010000083.1:0-46443 GCA_035296065.1 Myxococcaceae bacterium
CTTGAGCACGCTCACGATGTCCGCGTAGCGGGTGACGGCCCAGAGCCCTCCCGGCTCCACCTGACAGACGGGAGCCTCACGCCGCAGCTGGGCGAAGACAGGATAGGGGTTGGCCAGGACTTCGGGAGCCAGCAGGTTCACACGTGCGGTCAAGGTTCGCACCTCCGCCCCGCACGCTACGCCATGGACCCGCCCCGAGCGAAGATGCGGGGGCGAGCCCTTCCCTTATGGCCACCCGCGAGCTAGCGCGGTGAGGCGCGGGTCGTCATCGGCACGGGGGCCGCGTCGCGCGCCTTGTGCTGGCGCTGCTTCGGATCCGGCCGCTCCACCACCCGGCCGATCAAGTCGTAGTCGTGCGCCTCCGTCACCTCGAGGGTGACGAACTCGCCCGGGTAGGCCAGGCCATCGTTGATGTAGACCTGACCGTCGATCTCCGGCGCCTGGCCCTCGTGACGGCCCACCAGCAGGTGCTCCGTCTCGGCGCTGGGGCCTTCCACGAGCACCTCGATGCGCTTGCCCACGAGCTTCTTGTTCTGCTCGCGGTTGATGCGCTTCTGGATCGCCATGATCTCGCGCCAGCGCCGCTCGATGATGTTCTGGGGCACCTTGTTCGGCATGTCGAACGCCGCGGTGTCCTCCTCGTCCGAGTACTGGAACACCCCCAGCCGCTCGAAGCGCTGCGTCTTGACGAACTCCTTGAGCAGCTCGAAGTCCTCTTCCGTCTCGCCCGGCAGGCCGACGATCATCGACGTGCGCATCACCAGCCCCGGCACCCGGGCGCGCAGCTTGGCCAGCAGGTCCGTGAGGAACTGCGTGTTGCGGCCGCGCTTCATCGACATCAGCAGCTTGTCGCTGGCGTGCTGCAGCGGCATGTCCAGGTACTTGGCGATCTTCTTCTCCGTCGCCATCACCTCGATCAGCTCGTCCGGGAACACGCGCGGGTAGGCGTAGTGCAGGCGGATCCACCGCACGTCCACCTTCACCAGCTCCTTGAGCAAGTCATGCAGCTTGGGCTTGCCGGGCAAGTCATGCCCGTAGGCGGTGAGGTCCTGCGCCACCAGGTTGAGCTCCTGCACACCCTGGTCGGCCAGCCGCTCGGCCTCGGCGACGATGTCCGCGATGGTGCGCGAGCGCTGCCCGCCGCGCAGCTTGGGGATGATGCAGAACGCGCACGCGTTGTCGCAGCCCTCGGACACCTTGAGGTACGCGGTGTACGACGGCATCGAGTTCTCGCGAGGCGTGCTCGCGTTGTGGATGTAGTCGGGGTCCGGAATCACCTGGCGCGGCGAGGCCTCGGCGGCCAGCAGGTCGCCAATCTGCGCGTACGCGCTGGTGCCCAGGAAGTGGTCCACCTCGGGCATCTCCTGCGACAGCTCACCGCCGTAGCGCTGAGACAGGCAGCCGGTGACGACCAGGGTGCTGCACGCGCCGGACTTCTTGTACTCGGCCATCTCCAGAATGGAGTCCACGGACTCCTGCTTGGCGGGGCCAATGAAGGCGCACGTGTTGACGACGATCACCTGGGCCTCGGAGGGCTCCTGGACCAGGCGGTAGCCGCGCTGCTTGAGGGTGCCAAGCATCACCTCGGAGTCCACCCGGTTCTTCGGGCAGCCGAGGGTCATCATGTAGAGGCTCTTGGGTTCTGGCTGCACTGTGCGTCTACCGCTTTCCGATTTCGGTTCGCTCGAAGTGGTCTCCACTCCAGGCGAAGTTGATGGTCGCGCCGTTCGAGTAACCGATGCTGAGGGCGCCCTCTTCATTGAGACTGACCGAGGTGGCTCGGCCCAGCGCACAGGTAGCGGCCGGCCACTCGAGCGCGCGCTGTGCCGTCCTGCCCTTACCCGTGACGAGGAACAGGCCCAGGCGCAGCTCCACGTCCGAGTCGCACTTGCCCGGCACGCCATAGGGGTTCTTCCCCGAGACGACGGTGAGCACGGTGCGCCCGCCCGGCAGGATGAGCGAGTCGGGGATGTTCAGGTCCGCCTTCTCGGGGTTCACCGGCTCGGTGGTGACAAGCTCGATGAGCGAGTTGTGGTTCAGGGGCTTGTTTGCCTCTACCCACGTTGGGTAGTGGAGCACGCCCCAGCCCACCCAGCCGCCGCGCAGCGCCTCGAAGGCGACGACGTCCTCGGGCGGCTTGAGCTTGAGGCCCTTGCGGAAGTCGTCCGGCAGCTTGAGGGCCTCGCCGACCATGCTCCCGTCCTTGCAGTTGGAGACGGAGGTGCTCTGGTTGCTCACCGCGTCCCGGTCCTCGTAGGTGATGCACAAGTCGAGGAGCAGCGGCTCGGTGGCGGGGAAGCGCGGGAAAGCGGTGACGGGCAGGGCGATCTCCAGGCCCAGCTTGTCGGCCTGGCGCTGCACGCCCGCCTGGACGCTCTCCTGCGCGAAGGGGGAGGTGCCGCTGTCGGCATCCGAGGCGCGCTTGCCATCGAAGGCGAAGCGGAAGCTGTTGCCGGTGGCGGTGACGCCGGCGCCGGGGAAGAAGAGGGTGACGGTGATGAGGTCGCCCGCGAGCAGCTGGTCGTCCGTGGCCTCTAGGCCGACGTAGAGCGTCTCCTTGCGCCAGGCCACCCGGGCGGTGAAGGACGCCGAGGCGTTCACGGAGGCCGGCGGCCGGAGCGTCAGGGGCGAGGCGAAGTCCTTGAGGGCGCCGTCGAGCTTGGGCGCCTTGGCCAGGGTGGGCACGGCCTTGCTGGGGCGCTCCTGGGCCAGGGCCGGGGCGGCCGCGAGCAACAGGCAGGGAAGAAGGAGGGCGGCGCGCATGGCTAGTCCCGGAAGTTGGTGAACTGCATGTCCAGCTTCATCCGGTCCTGCTCCCTTCGGAACAGGGCCATGGCGGCCTGCAAATCGTCCTTGTTCTTGCCGCTGACGCGTAGCTCGTCGCCCTGAATGGAGCCCTGGACTTTCAGCTTGGAGTCCTTGAGCAGCTTGACGAGCTCCTTGGACTTCTCCACGGGGATGCCCTGCTGGAGCTTGATGTTCTGCTTCACGTTGTGCAGGCCCGTCTTCTCGATGTCCATGAACTCGAGCGCGCGCAGGGACAGGCCGCGCTTGGACAGCCGGGCCAGCAGCACTTCCTTGGCGGCCTGGACGCGGTCCTCGCTGTTGGCCTTCACCGTGATGACGGCGTTGTCGGGCGAGACGGTGACGTCCGCGTTGGTGCCTTGAAAGTCGTAGCGGGTGGTGAGCTCCTTTTTGGTCTGGTTGATCGCGTTGTCGAGCTCGGCCAGATCAATCTTGGAGACGACGTCGAAGGAGGGCATGGGCGCCAGGGCCCTTATCACACCTTGACGACCATGGGCACTACCAGGGGGCGCTTGGAGGTGAAGAGCTTGAAGGCGCGGCGCACACAGCGGGTCAGCTCCTCTCTTACCTGGGCGTCATCCCCGCGCAGCTGTGGGGACATCTGGAGGAAGAGGTTTTTGGCCTCCTGGGCGATGCGGTTGAGCTGCACCTGTTCGTCCAGGGACAGGCCGTGGCCAGACAGCTGGGGCCCGGCCATCAGCGCCAGGGAGGCCCGGTCGATGACGAGGGCGGCGACCACCACACCCGTCTCGGCCAGCTTGGTGCGCTCCTGCAGTGCCTCGGGCGTCACCACGCCGCCGCTGTACATGTCCTTGTGGATGCGGCCGGTGGGCACGCTGCCGGCGAAGCGGCCCCGGCCCTCCTCGAAGGTGAGCAGGTCTCCGTCCTGAGCCAGCAGCAGCTGCTCGGGGGCGAGCCCCGACTCGCGCGCGGTGGCCAGGTGGCGGTGCAGGTGGCGCAGCTCGCCGTGGATGGGGACGAAGTGCTGAGGGCGGATGAGCTCCAGCACGCGGCGCTGCTGAGGCTGGCTGGCGTGGCCGGAGACGTGGACGCCCGGCTCCACCTGGGCGTAGACGATGCGGGCGCCGGTCCAGTGGAGCTGATCCAGCAGCGCGCCCACGGAGCGCTCATTGCCGGGGATGGGGCGGGAGCTGAGGACGACCATGTCCCCGGGCTCCAGCCGCACGGGCCCGTTGCGAGCGGCGATCTGCGCCAGGCCGGCGCGCGCCTCGCCCTGGGCTCCGGTGGCCAGCAGGAGCACGCGGTTGGGAGCAAGGCCCGGCACGGCCTCCAGGGGGACGAAGAGGCTCTCGGGCACATCGAGGTAGCCCAGCTGCCGGGCCATCTCGATGTTGCGGGTCATGCTGCGGCCCTGGAGGGCGACCCTGCGCCCGAGCTGCTCGGCCAGCTTGAGCACGGTGCGCACGCGGTGCAGGTTGGAGGCGAAGAGGGCCACGATGATGCGGCCCTGGGCCTCGCGGAAGAGCCGGTCGAAGGTCTGCTCGACGATGCGCTCGCTGCCCGTCTCCTGGGTGAACTCCGAGTTGGTGGAGTCCGACAGGAGGCAGAGCACCCCCTGCTCACCGGCCTCGCCCCAGCGCTCGAGATCGGTGCGCAGGCCGTCGATGGGGTCGGGGTCCAGCTTGAAGTCCCCGGTGTGGATGAGGGTGCCCTCGGGGGTGCGGACGATGTAGCCCACGGCATCCGGCACGGTGTGGGTGACGCGGCTGGCCTCGACGGTGAAGACGGAGCCCACGGGGAAGGGGGTGCGAGGCTCTATTTCGCGCAGGTCGGCGACGACGCCCAGCTCCTCCAGGCGGTTGCGCGCCATGGCCAGGGTGTAGCGGGTGCCATAGACGGGCACGGGCACCTCGCTGAGCAGGAAGGGCAGGGCGCCCATGTGGTCCTCATGGCCGTGGGTGAGGACGATGCCCTTGAGCTGCGAGGCGTTCTGCCGGATGTGGCTGAAGTCCGGGACGATGATGTCCACGCCCGGGGCGGTCTCCGAGGGGAACATCAGCCCGGCATCGATGAGGAGCATCTCCTCACGGCAGGCGATGACCATGGCGTTCAGGCCGATCTCTCCCAGTCCTCCCAGTGGAATCACGTGCAGCATGTCCTACTGATTATGGACGGGGGCCCGGCGCCGCCCGAGCATTTTGAACAATCGCCCGCTCTCCTCCCTCCTCCGATGACGGCCAGCCCCGAAGCCCGGGGGACGAGAGCTTGCCAGCAGGCAGGGGCATCCCCAGCTTGGCCGCCGCACCGGGGCCGGCCGGTGCATCGTGACAGGAGAGGCACATGGGCACGGGCTGGGCTGCCAGGAGGCAGTTGGGGCTGCTGTCGCTTTTGCTCGTGGTCGCGGGCTGTGAAGTCGCGGACGTTGGGGCGGCGCGCTTTGCGGCGGCCGAGGACACGTCGGGCATCGGCGCGATGTGCCAGTGGCCCGCGCCGGTCGAGGCGCGGCTGCCGGTCGCGGCCTGTGCGGTGGGCCTGTTCGCCTGTGAGGGCCAATGTGTCTCGGTGGAGACAGACGCGCTCAACTGCGGAGCGTGCGGCCGGGTATGCCCCGGAGGCAGGTGTAGCCAGGGGCGGTGTGACGTCCTGCCGCGCGACTGTCGCCAGGGCGGCACGTGCGCCACGGGAGAGACGTGTGACGCGGGCTCGGGCCGGTGTAAGCGGGCCTGTGCCGCCAATGCGGACTGTGGCTCGGGTGCCCTGTGTGACGTAGGGGCGGGCCAGTGCAAGTGCCCCCGGGGAACCCGGGCCTGTGGTGGGGCCTGTGTCTCGGACAGTCCTCAAACGTGTGGCGTGGCGTGCGCGCGGTGCCCCTCACCGCCGGCCAATGCCCAGGCGACGTGTACTGGAGGAGCCTGTGGCTTCACCTGCGCGCCGGGCTTCCGGCTGTGCGGTGGGGCGTGCGTGAAGGAGGGCAGCGGCGCGGCGCGGGCGTGGGTGACGGGAGTGAACCCTCGGGCCGTGGCCATCGCGGATCTGAATCGGGACGGGCGGAGTGATCTGGTGGTGGGGCACTACGGCCGTGGCGGCAGGGGCTACACCGTGAGCGAGTTCGGCAGCGTGGCCGTCATGCTCCAGCAGGCGGATGGCACCTTCGGCGCCCCGCTCATCGTGGATGACAGGATCCGGCACGTGCGCCAGCTCGAGGTGCGGGACCACGACGGGGATGGGGTGGTGGACCTGGCGGCGAATGGCCACACGCTGTGGCTCTACCGGGGGCAGGGGGATGGCACCTTCGTCCGGCGAGAGCGGGGGGCGTGGGGCGCGGGGCGGAACCACTTCGCATCCGGAGACTTCAACGCGGACGGCCGCGCCGACTTCATCGTGGACATGGACATGGACAACTGGGGAGACGAGGAGTTCATCGGCCACCAGCAGCCGGACGGCACGTTCGCGCGCAAGGAGCTGAGCCTGTCGCCCTGGGAGGGCTTCACGGTGGCGGCCTCGGGGCGCTTCAACGAGGACGAAGTCGACGACTTCGTGGCGGCGGGGTTCGGGTACCTCGCGGTGTGGCTCGTCCAGCCGGATGGGAGCCTGAAAGCGCGAGCGCAGCTGACGCTGCCGGGGGAAGCCGCTGCGTTGGTATCGGCGGACTTCAACCGGGATGGAGCGATGGATGTGGCGATCGCTCACGCGGATCGGGACCGTGTCGTGGTGCTGTACGGAGACGGCAAGGGGCTGCTGCGAGGGCAGACGGCGCTGGCGGTGGGCGCCGGGCCCACGAGCCTGGCGGTGGGCGACGCCAACGCAGACGGCTGGCCGGACCTGGCGGTGGCCCATGGGCGAGGGGACTCCGTGGGCCTGCTGCGCAACGACGGAGCGGGGCGCTTCCAGGCGGAGTGGCGCTATGGGGCGGAGGGCCATCCGGCCTCGCTGGCCCTGGGAGACCTCGATGGAGATGGCCGGGCGGAGCTGGTGGTCGCCGAGTCCGGGCGCAACCGCGTCCGGGTCATCCCGATGGACTGCCAGTGGGGGATCGCACGATGAGCATGCACGGGCTGCGATGGCTTGCCCTGGTGGCCGCTGGACTCATGCTGGCGGGGTGCCCCAAGGGCAATGCGCCGGGCGCGGGCGCGGATGGTGGGACCGAGACAGATGGCGGAGTGGGGGACGGTGGAACCTCTCACCCGCCCGATGGGAATGATGGAGGCACCACGACGGCACAGCTGTGCGCTGCCTCGGTGTCCTGCGCGCCGGGACTGACGGAGTGCGCGCATTACACGCAGAACAACCTGCCGGGCCGTTGCGTGGACCTGCAGCGCTCGGACCGGGACTGCGGCGCCTGCAACAACGTGTGCGCGACAGGACAGCGCTGTGAAGCAGGGCAGTGTGTGGTCCCGGCGATCGACTGCTCCGCGGATGCACGCTGTCCTCTTGGGCTCCGGTGCCAGGAGGGCCAGTGCCGTCCCTCGGGTAAGGATCCCAGTCAGTGTCTGCCCGGAGAGAGCTTCCACCCGGACTACAAGTTCTGCTTCTGCCCGGGGGGAACGCAGTTGTGCGACTCGCGCTGTACCTCGCTGCAGGATCCGCTCAACTGCGGAGGCCGCTGCGAGGCCTGCCCCGCGCCATCCAACGCGGAGCCGCGGTGCGTGGACTGGAAGTGCGACTTCACGTGCAAGCCATCGTTCCGGCTGTGTGGAAGCGGGTGCCGGGCCGAGGCCGAGGTGACGGTGCGGCCAGTAGAGGTGCCACTGGGAGGGCTGGTGCACTCGCTGGCGGTGGGAGACTTCAACCAGGATGGCCTGTCGGATGTCGCGGCGGTGACGGGCGACTACCCGAGGAGGATCGAGTCGCGCGTCTGGGTTCTCCACGGTACGGCGGATGGCAAGCTTGTCTCGGCCTTCTCCAGCCCACTGGATGATGACTTCTACGAGGTGGCAGTGGCGGACGCGAACCAGGATGGCTGGCAGGATGTCATCCTCGGGCGCTTGCACGGCGGCGGGATCCGGTTCTTCTGGAATGAGCAGGGCCAGCGGTTCCGCGCCGAGGCGTCGCAGAACCTGCTCGCTGATGCCAAAGTCATTGTGGTGCGGGACATGGATGGCGACGGCAAGGTGGACCTGCTCGCCGGAGGGCGAGAGGGGCATGGCGCGGGCGTCGTGCTGTTCCGCGGAGACGGCCAGGGCAAGTTCAGTCAGTGGACTTCTCTACCGACGGACTGCCTCGACTCGGACGCCTACACCATGAAGGCCGATGGCTTGCTCCCCGCGGACTTCGACGGGGACGGAGTCATGGACCTGGCGGTGGGCCATTCGGGCCCCCACCTCACCACGCTGAGAGGGCTCGGAGGGGGCCGGTTCTCGCCGCCCCAGTGCTACGCGGACGAAACGGGCGCGGTAGCCGCGGTGGACCTCGATGAGGATGGAGACCTGGACGTCATTGGCCGAGGTGGCTTCCTGCGCAATGACGGTCGAGGGGGCTTCGAGTCAGCCGAGCGCATCGACTCCACCGGCTCGCCGGTCTGGTGGGCAGGGGGCCCGAAGGCCGTGGCGGACCTCGATAACGATGGAGAGGTGGACCTGCTCAACGCGCCCGTGGGCAAGCGCCGGCTGGAACTCTGGAGGGGCCTCGGCGGCGGGCGCTTCGAGACGCCGAGTTACTACCAGGTGGACACGGACGTGATGGACCTGGCCATCGGCGACATCAACGGAGATGGCACCCCCGAGGCGCTGGTAGGCAACGGCACCTCGGGAGTCACCATCGTTCCGCTGCGCTGCGAGTAAGGCTCAGGTGGTGGTGGTTGGCTCGGCGGGAGGCCGGGAGATCCACGCGGCGATGAAGAGGTCCAGATCGCCGCGCAGTACGTCCTTCACGCGCTGCGTCCCTGCGCCGGTGCGCGGGTCCTCCACCCGGGCCCCGCGAGCCACGTAGTACCGGCGTGCCTCGTCGGTGCTGGCGCCCTGGCCGGACACCACGCGCGTGGCGATGTCCTTCATCTCGTCCAGCTCGCCCGCGCCCGTGAGGGTGATGACGCGGCCGGTGGAGGCATCCTTCACCGTCACCTCGGTGCGCACGCGCTCCAGGAAGGAGCCCTCGTGCGACTTCACCGGGCGGCCCTCCACATCCAGGTTCTCCTGCTCCTGGGGCACACCGCCCCGGTGCACGCGGACGTAGGCGCGCTGGCGCTTCTCGTCCTCGATGCGCCGGTGCATGCCGGCCTCGCCCGCCAGGAAGCCATAGGCGCCCGGGCCCGCGACGCGCACCACCACGCGAGCGGGGTTCTCCGCCTCGGCCACCAGCATGGCCTCGTAGCCGCGCTTCTGTGCCCAGCCCAGGTACATGGTGGCCAGCTCCTGCACCCACGCGTCCTGCGCCTCCATCGACTCGCTGGCGCAGATGTCCACCAGCGCCTCGTTGTCGTTGGCGGTGGCGCCCGCGGCGTTGAGCGCCTCGGCCATCTGCACCTCGCGCGCCACGTCCTCCACCTGCTTGGCCGCGGAGGCGAGCTGCACCTCGTTCTTCGCCTCGCGCACCAGCCGACGGGCAAAGGTGGCGGCCTGCTCCAGCCGCTCCAGCTCGTTGATCTGCGCCTCCACCATGCGGAAGGCCCGCAGCGTCAAGGCCGCGCGCTCCGGGTCATCCCAGAGGTTGGGCGCCTGCGTCTCGGCCAGCAACTGGTTGCGCTTCTCCTCGAGCTGAGACTTGTCGGCCAGCATCGACAGTGAGCGGGCGCGCCCCACCAGCCGGTCCATCTCGTGCAGCAGCGACTTGCGGTCCAGCCGGCGCTTCACGGCCGCCGCCTTCGGCGTGGGCAGTGAGAGCTGCGCCGTGGCCTCGCGCGGGGCGGGCAGCGGCTCGGCCACTGCCACCACCTTGCCTCCAGGCCGTGCCTCCACGCGCACGGGCGTACCCGGGGGCAGCGAGCGGCGGGCGATCTCCACCGCGAGCGCGGCGGTGAGCGTCTTTTCGATCTCTCGCTGCAGGTAGCGCGCGCCGAACTGGGGCGAGTAGCCGCGCTCCACCAGCAGGTCCACCACCTCTGGCGACACCTCCACGTCCAGCCCGCGCGCGCGGATACCCTCGCGCTCCAGCACCCGGCCCACCTCGCGCTGGGCGATCCTCCGGATCTCCACCTTCGTCAGCGGCTTGAAGTGGCAGATGGCGTCGAAGCGGTTGAGGAACTCTGGGCGAAAGGCCTCGGCGATGCGCCGGTCCACCTCGCCCAGCAGCTCCTGCTCCTTGCGGTTACCCGCGAAGCCCAGCGCGGGCTCGCGGTACACCTCGGCGCCCACGTTGGACGTGGCCACGATGAGCGTGTTGTTGCACGAGACCTGCTCGCCCGCTCCGTTGACGAAAGTGCCCTCGTCGAACAGCTGCAGGAAGCGGTCGTGCACGCTGCGCGCGGCCTTCTCGAACTCGTCCAGCAGCAGCACGGTGAACACCTTGCCGTCGAGCAGGTTGGTGATCTCACCGCGCTTGGTCTCCAGCGCCGGAGCCCACGAGGCGCCAAAGGGCACGCTCTCGTCTCCGTCGTTGGGGAAGTCCGCCATGTTCAGGCGCACCAGCCTGTCGGCGGAGCCAAAGAGGTACTCCGCCAGCAGCTTGGCCAGCTGCGTCTTGCCCACACCCGTGGGCCCCGCGAAGAGGAACACGCCCAACGGCCGGCGCGGATCATTCAGGCCCGCCTTGAGCAGCGCCACCGAGCGCAGCACCGCGCCTACCGCGTCCGTCTGCCCGAGCAGCCGCTCCCCGAAGAAGCGCTCCGTCTCGTCCAGGTCCAGCGGCATCGCGTCGTCCACCACGAAGCGTGGCAGCCGGGTCGCGGCGCAGAAGCGGGTGAGCACGTCCTCGGGGCCTACCCGGTCCCGGGCCACGCTGGCGGCCTCGGCCGCCGTCTCCTTGAGCAGCTCGATGGCCTTGCGCGGCATGCGCTGGGCCAGCAGGAACTTGGCTGACAGCCGCAGCGCCAGGTCACACGCCGCCGGATCGATGGGCAGGCGCATCTCGCGCTCCAGCTCCTCGGCCACGCGGCCCAGCACCCAGCGCGAGCGCTCCAGCGGCGGCTCCTGCAGCGGAATCAGGTGGAGCCGCTCGGCCAGGGCCTCGTCCGCGCGCAGCAGCTCCTGCACGCGCTTGGGCTCGGTCTCGAAGATGAAGCGGATACCCCCGGTGCGCAGGGCCCGGATGGCCACGGGGGCCAGCGGGCCCCCGAGCGCCAGGGGCAGGTCGCGGATGTAGACGATGGGGCAGGGGTGGCGGCTCAGGTAGCCGAGCAGCTCCTCGAAGCTCTCGGCGGCCTGGCGCTGGGTGCTGCGCGCCAGGATGTTGGCGGCGGACACCTCCACCATGCGAGCGGGAGCCAGCGCCGCGTCCACGCGGCCCTCGGCGATGCGCCGGGCCACCTCCTGGACGAGCGCGCTCTTGCCCACGCCGGGCTCACCGGACAGCAGCGGGTGCTTGCCGCCCCGGGTGAGCAGCCCCAGCACTTCGGACACGGCCGCATCCACGCCATGCGCGGGCGGCAGCTTCCCATCGCGCGCCAGCGCGGTGAGATCGCGGTCGATGAGCCTCTCGTTGTCCTCGCTCTTCCTCGTCGCCATGCGCAAACGCCCCCGAGGTGCGGCACTCTAGCGTGACTGAACCGCAGTGGTGTGGGAGCAAACGGAAGTGGGAGGACTCGAACCTCAGACCGGAACCCGGTCCGCACCCGGTAGCAGCGGGGCCTGGTGCCTTCACCAGTTCACCTTCCAAAAAAGGTGTCGGCAGCTGCGGACCCGCCTGCCGACGCGCGGGGAGACTCCACGGGTGGGGGCCGCCTCTGGCGTACCCCCGCTCCACCTGATGCTCCGCTCCGGAACGGAGCGGTGGCGGGGACCACCTCTGGTGGCCCCCCATTTCCCGGGCCTCTACTCCTCCAGCTCCGTGTGCCAGTACGCGACGTCACGGAGGAACTTCCGCCACGAGTTGGGCATGCCCTTCTCGTAGTTGAAGGTGATGTGCAGCGACTCCGGCAGCCTCTTGGGCTTCACAGGCGCTGTCTTGAGCAACATGCCCGCCTTCACCGGCGTGCGGTTACCCTTCTTCTGGTTGCAGGGCACGCAGGCGATCACCACGTTCTCCCAGGTCGTCTTGCCACCCTGGGCGCGGGGAATCACGTGATCGTACGTGGCCTCGGCGCGGGACACCTTCTTGCCGCAGTACTGGCACTTGCAGCCGTCGCGCATGTACACGTTGTCCCGGCTGAACTTGATGCCCCGCTGCCGCTGCCGGAAGTAGCTCATGAAGCGGATGACGGACGGCATCTTGATCTCGAGGGTGACGGAACGAACGAAGCGGTCCTCGTACTCCTCGACCACCTCGACCTTGCCCTGCCAGATGAGCATCATCGCGCGTTGCCATGCCACGCGCGCGACGGGCTCATAGGCCTGGCTCAACACCAGCGTCTCCATGACACGGTTTCCTTTCTAGAATGTCCGCGGCGAGGTTCGAACTCGCACCTGAGCTGGGTTTGAGCCAGCCGCCTCTCCCGATTGGGCCACGCGGACAGCACTGACTACGGGAGCTTCTTGCAGTGCCGCGGGAGGGATTCGAACCCTCAACCTCTGCATTCTGAGCACAGCGCCTCTACCGATTGGGCTACCGCGGCGAAAAACCACTGAAGTGCCGGAAGAGGGAGTCGAACCCTCATCCTCCAGACTCTCATTCTGGCGCCTCTACCAATTGGGCTACTCCGGCTTGAAAGTGCACGCCCTGGGGATCGAACCCAGCGAAATCGGTGTGTGGGACCGACGCCGTCTCCAGCTGGCTCGGCGTGCATGAGAAGTTGCGGAGCAGGGAGTCGAACCCTGCGGCTCAGGCGTATGAGACCCGGTGGGGCGGCCGGCCCCTCTCCGCAGTAAAGTACCCCCGGCAGGGATTGAACCTGCGACCTCACGGTTCGGAACCGTGCGCTCTCATCCAACTGAGCTACAGGGGCAAAAAGAGTGGTTCCGGCAGGACTTGAACCTGCGACCTCACGGTTCGCAACCGTGTGCTCTCATCCAACTGAGCTACGGAACCAGAAACAAGGAAGTGGACTCGCCGGGATTCGAACCCGGGTCTCTCGGGTGCAAACCGAGGATTCTCCCGCTGAAATACGAGCCCATGAAACAGAAGCTGCCGGCGGGACTCGAACCCGCATGGTCCTGAGTGGCGCTCAGGTGCCTCACCTCTCGGCCACGGCAGCAAAAACCTTCGGTACTGCGAGTGCCCCCGGTCGGGTTCGAACCGACGGCCTCCGGTTTACGAAACCGGCGCTCCTCCAGCTGAGCTACAAGGGCATGGCAGGCCGTCAAGGAGTTGAACCCTGCGCGCTCGGATTTGGAGTCCAAGCTGCTCCCGGAGCACGGCCTACAGACGACAGGTACTGCGTTGAGTGCCGACCCCCGGAATCGAACCGGGTCCTCCTGCTCTTCAGACAGGCGCGCGAACCATCTACGCCAGGACGGCAAAACGGGTGCTGCGAGCGCTCCTGCAGGGAATCGAACCCAGTTCACGTGGTAGACGGCCACGCTGCGATTCCAATCGCATCCAGGAGCAGAAAGAGTCGGGGCACTTGGAATTGAACCAAGACCGCTCGCGTATCAGACGAGAGTCCTACCGTTGGACCATGCCCCGTGGTGCTGCGGAAAAGTCTGGGTGGCAGGATTTGAACCTGCGGCCTCACGGATCCGAACCGTGCGCTCTACCAAGCTGAGCCACACCCAGAAAAAAGAAGTCGGGATGACTGGATTCGAACCAGCGACCTCGCGCACCCCAAGCGCGCGCTCTCGTCCAAGCTGAGCTACATCCCGTGAAAAACCATCGAAGCTCGGTGGGAGGGACTCGAACCCTCAACCCCGCGGTTAACAGCCGCGTGCTCTGCCAGTTGAGCTACCACCGAATGTGCTGCGTAAACCGGGAGCAGGGTTCGAACCTGCGTTTACGGGGTCAGAGCCCGTCGTCGTGCCGATTGGACCATCCCGGTATGAGTGAAGCGGGTGACGGGATTCGAACCCGTGTTCCTGGCATGGGAGACCAGTGTCCTGCCGCTGGACGACGCCCGCGTGTGCTGCGAGTACCTCCGGAGGGAATCGAACCCGCACCGTCCGCTTAAGAGGCGGATGCTCGACCAATGAGCTACGGAGGCGTTTGTCGCCCCCGTGTTGGCGGGCGAGCTTCACCACTGCGATTCAGTTGTCAGAGAACAAGCGACTGCCTTGGGTACTGCAGGGAGTGGGGACGCTGAAAACACGAGAGGCCGGGTTCCCTTTCGGGAGCCCGGCCTCTGGTCAACAGCGCCTCGGGAGGGAGGAGTCGTCGACGGTCAGAAACCGGGTGGACTACCGCGATACAGCCAGGGTCCGGCGGAGAAAACCGGAGCGGCGACCAGGTGGTTGCGCAGGAGCGAATCGATGCAACCGGCAAAGTTCTCAGTGTGCTTGGGGTTCATCGCGCTCTGCTTCATCACCGTTGCCATGGTCACCGCTCCTTTCAGCGAGAAAAGACGCGGGGAAAAAGGCTTCCTGACACGCTCGTGGATTTTCCGTCGGGGCTTGGGGCAAGGTAGGGGCATGCGCACCCGTGCTCTTCTTCGTCGACTTCGCCCTGGGTGGGTGCTCCTGGGCGGGCTGTGGGCCCTGGCCTCGGTGGCTCTCTCCCCCCTTCGCCCGCCCCTTCGGGAGGAGTACCTCTCTCAAGGAGGGCGCTTCCGGCTGGAGCTGATCTCCAACCTGGCGGTGTTCGAGGACACCCAGCAGAAGCCCGGCGCCGAGGGTGGCACGGTGGAAGTCACCTACCAGGCCAAGCAGAGCCAGCAGCTCGTCACCACCCGGGAGAAGGATGCTCAGGGGCAGCTCACCGCGGTGAGGTTGGACCTGCGCCTGTTCGACTCACAGGGCGCGGGGCTCAGCTTCTTCGATACCCAGGCTGGCCCCACCGCTCCGCCCCGCTGGACGACGGTAGTGGGCTACCTGCCTCAAGAAGTCCTCATCTCCGAGAGCGGACAGTATGTGGTCACCTTCGACCGGTGGCAGGACATGGGACGCTCCCGGGACGTGGTGGTGCTGTTCGGGCCGGATGGCCAGGTGCGCTGGAGGCTGGCGCTGAAGGACTTCCTCTCCGAGGAGGAGATCTCCCGCCTGGAGGTGAATGACAGTGGGGTGATGTGGGCCTACCGCAACAGCTCCGGGGCCCACCGTTTCCAGGAGGCGGACGGGCTGCTCGTACTCCGGGTGATGAAGCCTCACTGGGTGCCCATGTTCTTCGAGCCCGAGGTGGTGGAGCGGCGCATCTCCCTGGAGACGGGGAAGGTGGTGCCATGAACTGCGCGCGGCTCGTGCTGTTGCTGGGTGCGGTTCTGCTGAGCACCGTGGCCCAGGCGGCCAAGGCTCAGGTGCTTCGCGGCAAGCTTCTGGATGACAGCGGTAAGCCCATGGCGGGTGAGAAGGTGTTGCTGCTGCCCGGCGACTTCAAACTGCCGGCCGAGCCCAAGCGCCTCACCGCCGCGGCCCTCGCCACCGAGAAGACGGACTCCAAGGGCCGCTTCTCCTTCGAGCGGCTCGAGAAGAAGGGAGCCCGGCGGCGCGCCAAGGGCCTGCCAGCCGGGGAGTACCTCGTCGCGACCTTTCAGGACGCGAAGGACGCTTCTTCCCCGCGCGTGGCATCGCAGCAGGCCGTGGTGGGAAAGAAGAAGACGCCCGAGGTGGAGCTTCGCTATCCGCCCGCGGCGCCCACCCCGGCCGAGCCACCGCCGCAGGCAAGCCCCGTCGCGGGGCAGCCTCCGGTCCCGGTCCGCAGCGGCGGGGAGACGGTGTTGGAGGGCACCGTGATGGATGGCTCGGGCAAACCGCTGGAGGGCGTCACGGTCGCCGTCAGCCAGCCCCCCGCGGGCCTGCAGAGCGCGAGATCGAACGGGGAGGGGCGCTTCACGCTGCCCGGGTTGCTTCCCGGAGCCGCGGAGCTGCGCATCAGCGACATTCCCGGCTCACGCGCGCTCCAGGTTCAGGAGAAGGTGGTGCTGCCCCCGAAGGGGAATGTCCGCTTCGAGCTGCGGCTCAGCCAGTCCCCGAAGGGATAAAAAAAAGGCCCCGGAGTGACTCACTCCGAGGCCTTGATCAGTTGCCCGCGCCGAAGGGGACCTTCGGGCGCAGGTAGATGCGCTCGTCACCGCGCGGCCCGCGGAAGCGGTCCACGACGTAGTGCTGGAAGGCGTCGTCCCGCAGGTGGCCCAGGTGCATGCCCGGCACGCCCCCGAGCGCACCATCTCCACCGCGATGCGCCGCACATCCGCATCCGCCACGTGACCATCCAGCTCCACCGGCACATCCGCGGACATCCCGTTGAAGGTGATGTTGAGGGTCGTCATCGCCGTCTCTTCCTTTCACTCGGAGCCATGCCACGAAGGCGTGGCCAGTCCAGGCTGCTGGGGACGTGCAGGGCTTCCACTTCCTGACGTCTCGGGTACCACATCGAAAGGCAGGCAAGAGGGCGGGTATGCTCCGGCCCCATGAAAAAGACCCTCCCTGGCCTCAAGGCCATTCTCCCCCTGATCGTCCTGCTGGGCGCGCCCCTGCTGGGCTGCTCTGGCACGGACGACAACCTGCCGCCGCTGCCGCCGGCGCCGGCTCCCGAGCGTGCGAGTGTACCGGTTCAGTTCACCGTCACCGCTCCGGCCTCCACCCCATGTGATGCCACCGTGGTGATTGTCGGCAATGACGAGGCCCTGGGCAACTGGACGCTGCCGGGCCTGCCCCTGACGCAGGACGCGGACGGCGTCTTCCGTGGCACCGCCACGCTCCCCACGCGGAAGGCCATCACCTACAACATCGTCCTCGCCAGCACCGGGGGGCTCGAGCTCGATGCCCTCAATCGCAGCGTCGACTCGCGCACCTTCACTGTCGAGGACGTCGAGAGCATTGCCGTCAGCCCGGTCGTCCAGGGCTGGTCGTCGGTGGGCGATGCGGCGAAGGCTCCCGTGCGCTTCGTCGTCGAGGCGCCCTCCACTACGCCCGCGGGCGCCGAGGTGTGGCTGTCCGGCAACCAGCCGGAGCTGGGCAACTGGAACGGGGCCGGCATCAAGCTGGCCCAGAGCGGCTCGAGCAACCGCTACTTCGGGTGCATTCCCTTCGGCTCTGGCACCAACCTGGAGTTCAAGGTCACCCGCGGCTCCTGGGACTCGGTGGAGAAGGATGCGCAGGGCGGTGAGATCGATAACCGCCGCCATGACGTGAACGGGCCCGCGCGGCTGCTCTCCCAGGTGGGCAACTGGCGTGACCTGGTGCCCGAGCCGCCGCGCCCGGACACCATCACCGGCACCGTCGCGTATCACGACGTGCCGGGCGCCTCGGTGGGCCTCAAGGACCGCCGGCTCATCGTCTGGCTGCCGCCCGGCTATGACACCGCGGCGACGCGCCGCTACCCGGTGCTCTACATGCACGATGGGCAGAGCATCATGAACACCAAGACGGCCGCCTTTGGCGTCGAGTGGCAGGTGGACGAGACGGCGCAGTCCCTCATCCAGTCGGGGCAGATGGAGCCCATCATCATCGTGGGCGTCTACAACACCGATGACCGCATTCCGGAGTACACCCCCATCGCCACCGCGCAGTACGGCGGCGGCAAGGCCAACGACTACGGCCGGCTGCTCGTCGAGGTCGTCAAGCCGCTCATCGACTCCACCTACCGCACCAAGCCCCAGGCCGAGTTCACCGGTGTGGCTGGCTCGTCGCTGGGCGGATTGGTGTCGATGTACTTCGGCGTCACCCGCTCGGACACGTTCTCGCGGGTGGGCGTCATCTCGCCCTCGGTCTGGTGGGCCGAGCGCGACATCGTCTCGCGCGTGCAGAACATGACCACCAAGCCGCCGATGCGCATCTGGGTGGACATCGGCACCAACGAGGATGGCTCCGTGGCGGAGTCTCAGAAGACGGTGGACGACACGCGCGCGCTGCGCGATGCGCTCATCGGCGAGGGCTGGGTGCTGGATACCGACCTCAAGTATCTGGAGGTCCCCGGTGGCCGGCACAACGAGCTGGCCTGGGCGGCACGGATGGATCAGATCCTCAAGTTCCTCTATCCGCCGGTGCAGTGAGGTGTTTGCTCCGGTCGCACCACGGGCGCTCTGGCTCAAGGGGGAGTTTGCCCCCGAGGAGAAGCCCCAGAGTCAGTCCGTGGATGCGCCGGAGCGAGCGGCTCCAGACTCACCGCTGTGCTGCGTGCAGTGCGGTCACCCCATCACCCATGACCGTCACCGCACCACCGTGGAAGGCCGCCATGTGCACACGCGCATGAACCCCTTCGGGTTCGTCTTCCACTTCGGCTGCTTCTCCCAGGCGGAGGGCTGCTCCATCGAGGGTCCGCCCACCGCCGCGGATACCTGGTTCGCGGGCCATGCCTGGCAGTTCGCCCACTGCGCCGCTTGCCAGACCCACCTCGGCTGGGCGTTCAGCGGCGAGGGGCGCTTCTTCGCGCTCGTCCTCGACCGGCTCTGCGCGCCGAGCTGAGCCGCGAGCCCTTTCCTCGCCTGCTCGCACGCTGAGCGTCCAGGCCCAAGGCACCTGCTGTCCCGGCGCATCCTCCCTCCCTACTCATCAAGTAGCGCCGCACGTCCCCTACCTGATGGGGCACATGGCGGCGGGGAGGAAGGTGGCTCATGGAGCTCGAAGCCCTGCATGGTTGGGCGGTGACGCCTCGGGAGGCGGTGGCGCTGCAGAACGCTCTGCGCGAGCGCCTGGTGCTGAGGCCTCCCGCGGACTTGAAGGTGGCGCGCATCGCGGGCGCGGACATCTCCACCGAGAAAGGGAACGACACGGGCTATGGGGGCTTCGTGGTCCTCGACGCCATGTCGCTCGTCCCCCTCGCTCAGGCAGGCTCGGCCGTCACGCTGCCCTTTCCCTATATGCCGGGGCTGCTGTCGTTCCGGGAACTGCCCGTGCTCGCCGTCGCCTGGGCGCGGCTGGCGCGGAAGCCGGATCTGATCATCTTCGATGGCCAGGGCATCGCTCACCCACGCCGGCTGGGGTTGGCCTGCCATGGGGGGCTGCTCTTTGGCGTGCCCTCCATCGGGTGTGCCAAGTCGCTGCTGGTGGGCACCTACGGGCGGCTGGGCGAGGAGCGCGGCGCGACGGCGGAGATCCGCCACCGGGGCGAGGTGGTGGGCATGGCGGTGCGTACCCGGCGCGGCGTGAGCCCCGTCTACGTCTCTCCTGGCCACCTGATGGATCTGCCCACCGCGGTGGACTGGGTGCTGCGCGTCAGCCCTCGCTACCGCGAGCCCGAGACGACGCGCCACGCGCACCGGCTCGTCAATGCCCTGCGGCGCGAGGCCAGGGCTCAGGCCCTCAGCGCCGGGGTGTAGCAGACGCCCAGAAACAGAATGGAGGCGGGGGCCTCTGGGCCACCACGCCTCCATCCGAACGACTCAGCTTCTCAGCAGTGCGTCGCTTACTCCGCCGCCGGGCACTTCAGGCGCGGGTTCCACGCGGCGAACAGGCCGTTGTTGTTGTAGCGGTAGAGCCACACGTGCAGATCGTAGTGGACCGGCATCTGCGGGTTGTGGCCGGGCATCGGGCCATCGAAGGTCTGGCCCACGAGGGACGGCGCCGGCTGGCCCACGGCGGCCTGGAAGTACTCCACGCCCGCCAGGTACACGCCACCGTCGTCATCCGGGGCGTACAGGAGGATCTCCGGCTTGAACGGATCGCTGGCCAGGTCCTGGGCCAGCCCCGGGTTGAGGTAGTGGAAGCCCATTCCGCCCTGGCCCGGCAGCGCCTCGCAGGGGCTGACGGGGATGTAGCCGTCCGCCAGCGCCACGTTCACGTCCTTGTACTTGTTCAGCTCCTTGCGCACCCGCCACCACTGCAGCGCCGCGTCACCCTTCAGAGCGTTGATCTCCGCGGAGATCATCTCCTCGTCTCCCAGCGACACCTGCGGCTGAGTGTCCTCATCAGTGGTGCCGCAGCCCACGCCAAACACCGCGGCCGCCGCGAGGGTCAGAGGAATACGGAGGAAGCTGTTCATGCGGTCTCCTGCTTGGGGGTCAAAGGATCGCGGTTGCGTAAGGGCCCGCGAGTGTTCGAAAAAGCGGCGGGAGTCTGTCCGGTCCGAAACGGCTTGTAAAGTGGTAAGCATTGAAAACCCCGACGGTTCGGCGGATGCGTCAGAACCTCCTGGGAAAGAATCCTGACCGTCTCGGGAGCGCGGTGGGGGACGGCCGCGGCGAGAGTGGAGGGAGTGGCATGAAGTGGGCGTCGGCGCTGGCGCAGTCCAGCAACCTCGAGGAAGCGGTGGAGCGCGCGGTGGAGGAGCTGTGCGCGCGGCTGGGCAGCCGCGAGCCGGATCTGCTCATCGCGTTCGCCTCGCCCTCGCTGGCTCAGGAGGCGGATGTGGCGGAGGTGCTCCATGCACGCCTGCCCCGGGCGGTGCTGGTGGGCTGCTCTGGGGACGGCATCATCGGCGCCAACCACGAGGTGGAGGGGGCGCCTGCCCTGTCGCTGACCGGGGCCCTGTTGCCCGGGGTGCGGCTGGTGCCCTTCCATGTGGATACGCACCTGCTGCCAGAGCCGGACGCCAGGCCGGAGGAGTGGCACCAGCTGCTGCGCGTCTCTCCCGAGGAGCAGCCCTCGCTGCTGATCATCGGGGATCCGTTCACCTGTGACACCGAGACGCTGGTGGCGGGGCTCGACAAGGCCTACCCGCGAGCGCTGAAGGTGGGCGGTCTGGCCAGTGGCAGCCGCGAGCCGGGCAGCACGCGGCTGTTTCTCGGGGGCAACTCGTGGCGCACGGGCGCCGTGGGGCTGGCGATGATGGGCAACGTGGTGGTCGAGGCCATCGTCGCTCAGGGCTGTCGCCCCATTGGCACGCCGCTGCTCGTCACCCGCTGCGAGGGCAACGTGCTGCAGCGGCTCAACGAGCGGCCGCCCATCGAGGTGCTGCGGGAGATTCACCAGACGCTGGACGCGCGGGATCAGGCGCTGTTCCGGCACTCGCTCTTCCTGGGCATCGAGATGAAGAAGAACCAGGTGGAGTACCAGCAGGGGGACTTCCTGGTGCGCAACATCGTCGGGGTGGATCCGCACACGGGAGCCATCACCGTGGGCGCCACGCTCGAGCCCTACCAGGCGGTGCAGTTCCACCTGCGGGACGCGCGCACCGCCGCCGAGGACCTGACGCGGATGCTCCAGCGCTACCGCGAGGAGCGGGGGCAGGGCGCCACGCCCCAGGGCGCACTGCTCTTCTCGTGCCTGGGCCGTGGCATGCACCTGTATGGCCGCCCAGATCACGACACCTCGCTCTTCGAGGGAGCGCTGGGCGCCGTGCCGCTGGGCGGGTTCTTCTGTAACGGAGAGATCGGCCCGGTGGGGGGCACGACCTTCCTTCATGGCTACACGAGCGCCTTCGCCCTGTTCCGCGAAGGCGCTCCGAAGCCCTGAGTGACTACGCCACCTTCAGCAGCGGGGTGCGCATCACCCGCTCCACCCAGCCGGACTGGACGATGCCGGGGGCCGTGGGCGCGTCCAGCAGCGCCTTGAGCACCCGGGGGACCTGGTAGGGGTCCGAGAACTGGTCCACCGCCACCTCGCTGAAGGGCACCTTGAGGTGACCCGCGCACGTGCGCACGGTGTTACCCCGCCCGCCCGCCACGCTCAGCAGCAGTGCCATCGCCGCCACCGTGTAACCACACTCACGCAACGTCCGCGCGAAGTGGTCCCCCGTCTCGCCCGCCTCGTCGCCCACCACGATGACGACGAGCTTCGCCTCCGCCGGCACCTTCACGCCGTCCCGGTGCAGGGCCTGCACCGCGGCTGCGTGGCAGGTACCCCCCGAGGCCTTCAGGCCCTGCAGCATGTGCTGCACCGCCGTCCGGCTGGACGCCTTGGGCTTGAGCACCGTGCCCACCGTGTCGAACGACGCGATGTGCAGCTTCTCCACCGGGAAGCCCGCGAGGATGCGCGTGAGCGCCTCCTTGGACTGCTCGATGGCGCCCTCCATGGAGCCGGACTTGTCGATGAGGAACATCACCCTCACGTCCGACTCCGCGGTGGCCTCGGTGACGGCCTGGCGCGCGGCGTTGTCGCTCGCCTCCTCCAGCTTCTCGCGCAGCTCCTTGTTGCGCACGTTCTTCGCGATGTGCAGCGCCCGCTGGTCGGTGGACGTCTGCACCGCCTTCTCCCAGCGCTGGCGGATGGTGGGCTCGGACAGCAGCCCCAGCTCCTCCAGCGTCGGCGTCAGCATGCGCAGATCCCTGTCGGACAGCGAGGGCAGCAGCGCCACCATGATGGCGGGCGTGAGCCCCACGTCCTTCGGCAGCCGGCCCACCACCTCCTTGTAGGAGAGCCGCTCGTGGTCGATCCACTCGCAGATCTCCGCCTCGGACAGGCCGTCGAAGCGCTCGCGCTTCACCAGCGTGAGCCCCGTGAGCCCCACCTGGCGGTGGCCGCCGGAAGCCTGTTTCTGCTTCCAGCCGAGCAGCTCGAAGAAGGCCTGGGACTCAGGCTTGTAGCCAGCCTTGCGGGCCAGCTTCTTGAGCGTCTCCTTGTAGCCGGCCTTCACCAGGCCCTCGATCATCGGCAGGTTCTTCTCGCGCGCCTGCAGCCACTTCTGAGCCACGCGCTTCCAGCGGCCCAGCGGCGGCTTCTTCGAGCCCGGGTCGCCGAAGCCGGCCTCCCGGTTGAGCTGGGCGATCTCCGGCGTCTCGAGCAGCTCGGCCACCCGCAGCACCGCCTTGGGCGTGAGCATGCGCGTGGACTTCTTCTCGTAGTGCAGGATCATCGCCTCGCCGATGACGCGGTGGTCATCGTCGAAGAACGCCACGCTGCCGTCCGGCTCACGCACGGGCTGGCCCTTGTGCTGCTGCACCAGCATCAGCGCGCAGGTGGCCACCTTCAGGTCACGCCAGTCCGTCTGCGTCAGCGCGTACGAAGCGAAGTGCGCCATCAGGTCCGTGTTGAGCTTGTAGATCTCCAGCAGCTGCCGGTAGAGCTTCACCGCCGCCGGCACGAAGAGGCCCGGGCTCACCCGCTGGGCCTTGGCCGGGATGGCCGCATTGCCGCGGGGCGCCGGCTGCCAGGTGCCGTTGAGGTTCAGGCCAGGCCGGTTGTGCCACAGGTGCGCGGAGCCGCCCAGGACGAGCGCGAGCAGCCGCTCGGCCGGCCCAAGCTGAGCCTCCGGGATCATCGGGGTGTTCTGCGTCGTCATGTTCCCCTCCGGGGGTGCTGCGGGTGAGACAAAGAAAAAGCGGGCCCATGCCGGGCCCGCTTCACGTGAAGTGGGTAGGGTGAAGAGGAAAGGAGCGCTTCGTCAGGAGAAGACGGAGACGTCTCCGTGAATGGGGAACAGCGCCACGTCCTTGCCGCCGCGGTACTGGTTGCGCGCGGGCACCGAGACGAGCTCCCACGTGGGCAGCACCACCGCCGTCAGCGAACGTCCGTACACACAGCCCGTGTCGATGCCCACCGCGTGCTCGGTGACCAGCGGCTTGTCGAAGACCGTGTGGCCGAAGATCACCCGCTCGGGGCCCTTCCAGTGGTGCGTCCAGAAGGTGTGTGTCACGGGCGCCTTCGAGGGCCAGTAGCTCTTCTTGGACGGTGGCTGGATGCACTGGGCGTGCAGCAGGTGGTACGGGTCCTGCTCTTCGACGTTCGTCCCGGGCATCAGGCCGGCGTGCACCACGACGGCGTTGTACTCGGGGAGGCGGATGTAGAGCGGCAGCGTCGCGAAGTAATCCAGGTGCTCGGGCTCGAGCGCCCGACGCGTCTCCAGATGGCTGGGCGACAGCCGGTCATCCGGGCGGCGCCGCTGCTGAAGGTGCTTCTCTTCGTGGTTGCCTTGGATGGCCTCGTACCGCATGGCCAACTCCACGCACTCGCGCGGGTTGGGGCCCCGGTCCACGAGATCCCCGGCGAAGATGACGCGGTCACTGGAAGTGGCGCCCACCTTGGTGAGCAGCTCGATGGCCTCGTCGTAACAGCCGTGGAGGTCGCCGATAACGATGGTTCGGGCAGACATGACACAACACCTCTAAAGGGAATGAGCGCCCGAGTGAGGAAAACGTTGGGGCCAGGGACGGCTGCTCGGCCGATTCCTGACGGCGGGTTTTTCCGCCCGGTTTTCCAGGGAGCAGGCGGCCAGGCTCCTCTGAAGGTTTCCCGGAGGGCTCTGTCAGGAATCCGGAAATGGCCACGTCGAGCCCTCTGACGCACTCCGCCGGTCCGTTCATGCCAGGTGGGGCCCCGCGTCATCGGAGGATGCCTGGCGATGCCATCGTGGTACCTTGCCGAGCCGTGGATGCGAACCCCACCCTGTTGGTGGGCCAGCTTTGAACCCCTCGGCGCAACCAGGTTCCTCCGGTGTACGACCAGCTCACGGATGAAGAATTGTTCGCGGATGTGGCCCGGCGCCGCTCCGCTGGCGAGCCCTTCGGTGGCCCGCTCGGCGCGCTCGTTGCCCGCTGGGGCCGCCCCGCTCGCTACGTCATTGGCAAGATTCAGGCCAGCTATGGCCGGGGCTCTCCGGCGGACGCGGATGAGCTGTTTCAGGACGCGGTGGGCAAGTTCATCGACCGCGGCCTGGATCAGTTCCGCGGCGTGTCCGAGCAGATGCCCGGCAAGAGCGCATCTCCCAAGACGTTCTTCCTGCGCATCGTCAAGCACGTCGCCATCGATTTCTACCGGCGCCAGCGCGAGGACCTTGCTCCCGCGCCGAGCGATCCCGACGACACCATGGAGGAGCCTCCCTCCGAGGTGCATCGCGCCGTGGAGAGCGCCCGGCGCAGCGTGGAGCGCTCCGACGCGCAGGAGCTCTACTGGGCAGCCTACGCCCGGCTCCAGAAGGAGCACCCCAAGGAGGCCGGCGCTTGGGAGCTGTACCACCACCAGGATGTGGAGGATCACGAGGAATGCGCCCGTCTCCTGAACATCACCGTGGCCAACTCTTACAAGCGCGTGAGCCGCGCCCAGGCCTACCTCAAGCTGTACCTGCTGGAGCTGAAGCAGACAGCCGAAGGGGAGGCGTGAGCCCCCACACTTCTTTTCCCCTCTGGCGAGGTACCCGATGAGCGACGCACTCTCCCGTTATCAGGCCCGGCGGCATCAACTGGCTGGGGGAACCACCTCAGTAGGAAACACGCTGGAGGCGGCAGGAGACGTACTTCGCCGCGGCGTACAGCTGGGAACCGAAGGTGTGGCACCCGCGCTGCGCACCTTGAGTCGACCGCAGCTGGAGACCTGGCTGAGGACCTTGAAAACCGTGGAGCTGAGGGCCACCCTCCTACGGGCCGCGGAAGAAGCCGTCGAAGTCGCGCTGGGTGAAGCAAGTGACGAGGCCGAGTTGTGGCGTGCCTCGGCGATGGATGGACTGGCCGCCCGGGATCGCGCCGCCTCCACCGCCCGCGCCCTCGGTGAATGGGAGGCGCTTCACGGCCCCCTCGAAGGCGAAGCGGCCCAGCTGAAGAACTCATTTCTCCAGTCCCTCGGGAACATTGACGCCGCGCTCCGCCCGAGGGCCCGCTGGTTCATTCCGCTGAACCCGCACCGCAGAGAGGAGCGCGACATGCTGGATCCGAACGAGCGAACTCAGGCGTGGTGGTTCTCCTCCCGTGCCGACTGTGATGACCTGGTGGCGACGTGGACAGCGAAGCCCGGGGCGCTCTCCTCCCACCTGCAGAGCTGTGCCGAATGTCGCGCGGATATGGCCGAGGCAGCTGTCGTCCAGCAGCCCCCACGCCGACATGTGACTTCCGACGAGCTGTGGCGATTCGATCTTGGCCAGCTGTCCGCCGATGAGCGCGCCCGCGTCAATGCGCACGCCGAGAAGTGTACTGACTGTGCCCAGGCCATTCTGGCGCTCGAGGAGGGTGACACCGCCATCGAGGAGGCGCTGGAAGAAGAGGAGCAGGGCATGGGCGTGGCCGCGGCGCGTACTTCCACCGCCGCCGTACCGCACCGTCCCGGTGCCCGTCACCCCGAGCGGCGTGAGGTGCTGGAGGAGCGGCGCGAGTTTCGCGTGCTGCTCGTGCGCGAGCGCCAGCGCGTGAGGCTGGTGGTCCAGCCCCTGAGTGGCCGCAATGTGACGGCCGCGGTGTTTCTGACTCCTGGCAAGCCTTCGCTCAAGCCGACGCAGGGGCCCGAGGGGCTCTCCTTCGATCTGGGCGCGGACGCCAGTGGAGCCCGCAGCGCTCACCTCACCGTGCAGGCGGGCGGTGAGACGCTGGAGCGCGACTTCACCTTCTGAGCCAGCACGGCTGCGCGGTTCAGTTGATGGCGGGGCTGTCTCCCGAGGCCCAGGGTATGGAGGAGATGCGCACGACGCCCTGCGCGCGGGCGCAGACGTTGCCCTGGCTGTCCATGATGCGGGCCGAGGCGAAGAGGGTGTTCTTCCCGGCTGAGTCGATCTCGGCCTCGGCGCGGACCGAGTCTCCGGTGAGCGGCCGCTGGAAGCTCATGGACAGCTGCAGGGTGGCGCAGCGCCGGGTGGGATCCAGCAGTGCCGGGGTGCAGCCAATCACCAGATCGAACATGGCGGCGATGACGCCCCCGTTGACGGCCGAGGTGCCCAGGCCGCCGCGGTGCTCGGGACGGACCTCGGGGATCGAGACGACCACCTTGCGCCCCTCGGCGAAGGAGACGCGGGCGCTGAACAGGCGCAGCGTCTGGCTCTGGTTGAACTGCTCGGCGAAGCGATCCAGCTGTTCCTGGGTGGGGCGGGACGGGGCGTCGGACATGTGCGACGACTCTAAACCAGAGCGCTACCGCCGTGTCGGAGGCGCCCGGGGGTGGCGACGGGGCGCGGAAGAAGGCAGGGCCGGGAGCACCTGGAAGTCCGTCTCGTACCAGGGCCCGGATTCTCCAGGCGCCAACAGAGAGACTTCCAGGCGCCAGCGCAGGTGCAGGATGACGCCCTGGTAGGTGATGGGACCCTCCACGGGGATGGGGAGGCGGAAGGGGATGTCCGTCTGCACCTTGAAGGGGCCGGCCAGCTCCGCGACGTTGAGCGCTTTGGCCTCGGGGTCCCCCGGGCCCTCTGCCGCGCAGATGGCGCGCAGCCGCATCCGGCGGGCCTTGGCCACCCAGGGAGTGTCTTCCAGCAGGCGCACGCGGCCGGTGAGCAGACCGCCGGCTTCGACTTCAGGCGAGTCGAAGAGCACGCGGCAGATCAGGTTCATACGCTCTCCTGCGCGGAGGCAAGGCGCGGCAGCACGATCAGCTCCCGCTCCAGGTTCAGGTTCATCCGGCCGAGGAGCACCACCTCCAACTCCAACCGGGTGCGCGCCAGGTGGCGCTTCCAGCGAAAGGTGGGCGGCACCTCGCGGGGAATGGGAATGGGCACCTCCAGCTCGAAGGGGGCGTTGAGCTCCAGAGGAACCGCCAGGCGCGTGCTCCAGCGGTGCACCTCGAACACACGCGTGAGGTAGCGCTCCTCCTCGCTGGAGCTGTGGTAGGTCCCTTCCTCCAGGTAGTACGCCACCTCTTCGCTGATCAGGCGCAGCTCCGCCGAGGCCACGCGCAGGGCCCCGCCCGGCACCAGGCGCACTCGCACCACCGCCTGGCCGCCCAGCGCGGCACCCTCCTTGGGCGGCTCCAGCGTGGCCTCCTTGAAGGCGCTCTCGCCCAGCCACGCCACGAGCTGAGGCAGCATGAGCCCCAGGCCCAGGATGACCATCACGCCCCCCATGAACAGGGGCGTCCGGGGGTCCCCCTCCTGCTCCTCCGAGAGCTGCTGGTTCTGTCGGCGCTGTTGAACCTTGTCCCAGCTCTCGAGGTTCTTCCGGTGCCCAGGGCCCTCCCAGGGCTCCAGGTCGGTGGCCGACGTGGGCCAGGACGCGAACAGGGCCCCGGCACCAAAGAGCAGAAAGAACCCACCCACGAGGAACGCGATGAAGGGCGAGCGTGGCATCAGGCCAGGCAGTCTGGCAGACCTGCAGGCGTGCAGCCACACAGTGACCTCTGGGGTGACGTGCGGAACATCCGTCACGCGGCGTCGAAAGGCGTTAGAAGACCGCCGTGAATCCACACGAACAGGCCCTGCTCGAAGATCTCAACGCGCCCCAGAAGGAAGCCGTGCTGCATGGGGACGGCCCCTTGCTCGTCCTGTCGGGAGCCGGCAGCGGCAAGACGCGCGTCATCACCCGCCGCGTGGCCCACCTGGTGAAGGTCCGCCGGGTGTTCCCCTGGCGCATCCTGGCCGTCACCTTCACCAACAAGGCCGCGCGCGAGATGCGCGAGCGCCTCTCCCAGCTGCTGGGCGCGCAGGCCAATGAGCTGGTGGTGAGCACCTTCCACTCGTCCGCGGCGATGATCCTCCGCCGCGAGGCCGAGGCGGTGGGGCTGTCGCGCAGCTTCGTCATCTACGACGACGGTGACCAGCTGGGCCTGGTCAAGCGCGCCATGCGCGAGGCCCGCGTGGACCCCATCATGCAACCGCGGGAGATCCTCCACCGCATCGACCAGCACAAGAACGCCGCCCGCCTGCCCGAGGACGTCCAGGTGGACGTCGATGACGCGCGCGGCATGGTGGTGAAGAAGACGTACCAGGCCTACCAGCGGCTGCTGCGGGCCGCCAACGCGGTGGACTTCGGCGACCTGCTGCTCTTGCTGGTGAGCCTGTTCCGCAAGCGCCCGGACGTGCTGGCCAACTACCAGCGGCGCTTCACCCACGTGCTGGTGGACGAGTTCCAGGACACCAACCCCGTGCAGTACGAGCTGCTCAAGCAGCTGGCTCCGCCTCCTGGCGCCAACCTCGTCGTGGTGGGCGATGACGATCAGTCCATCTACCGCTGGCGCGGGGCCGACGTGAGCAACATCCTCGACTTCCCCAGGCACTACGCGGGCGCCCGGGTGGTGAAGCTCGAGCAGAACTACCGCTCGGACCAGAACATCCTCGAGGCGGCGCACTCGGTCATCTCCAAGAACCGGCGGCGCATGGCCAAGAAGCTCTGGAGCGAGCGGCCCCGGGGCGAGAACCTCCAGCTGCTCATGACGCGCGACGAGCGCGGCGAGGCCCAGGAGGTGGCGCGGCAGATCCATGCGCTGCAGCGCGAGGGCTTCATCAAGTACTCGAGCATGGCGGTCTTCTACCGGGTCAACGCCCAGAGCCGCGTGCTGGAAGAGGCGCTGCGCCTGGCGCGGGTGCCGTACACGCTGGTGAGCGGCCGCAGCTTCTATGATCGCGCCGAGGTGCGTGACGCGGCCGCCTACCTGCGCCTGATGGTCAACCCCCGCTCGGATGCGGACCTGCTGCGCGTCATCAACACTCCGGCGCGCGGCATTGGCGACACCACCGTGGAGCGCCTCACCGACTTCGCCGAGCAGAAGGGCCTGAGCCTCTACGAGGCCATCTCCCAGCCGGTGCCCGGGCTCAACAGCACCGCTACCCGGCGGCTGGCCGGCTTCTACGCGCTGGTGAGCTCGCTCAACCAGTTCGCTCAAGGCGCCAAGGACGCCGCCAGCGCGGTGGACCAGATGCTCAACGAGTCCAAGCTGGTGGAGGCCTACACCGCCGAGGGCAGTGACGAGTCGCTCACCCGCGCGGAGAACCTCAAGGAGTTTCTCGGCGCCGCGCAGGAGTTCGATCTGAACCGCGTCGCCGCCGCGGTGGCCGCCGCCACGGCTCAGGAGGCCGAGCCCGCCGAGCCTCCGCCTCCCGAGGTGGACGCGGCGCCGCTGACCGCGGACGTGCCGCCGCTGCAGGCCTTCCTGGAGCAGATCAGCCTGGTGGGCGAGGCGGACGCCGAGGTGGGCGAGGGCCGCGTGGCGCTGATGACGCTGCATGCCGCCAAGGGCCTGGAGTTCGACGCCGTGTTCCTCACCGGCATGGAGGACGGCATCTTCCCGCATTCGCGCGCCCTGGGCGGCGAGGACCCCGAAGGGGACGAGAGTGGGGGAGAGGAGATGGCCGAGGAGCGGCGGCTCTGCTACGTGGGCTTCACCCGCGCCCGCAAGCGGCTCTTCGTGAGCCTGGCGCAGTGCCGCTCGCTGTTCGGCGAGCTGCGCTACAACCAGCCCTCGCGCTTCCTGCGAGATGTGCCCGAGCAGCTCTTCGGCTTCTCGCCCGGGATGCAGCAGGCCCCGCGTCCGGCCGCCGCTCCCGTGGCCCCACGCCGCCGCACCCATGACGACGACGACGGGCCGCGCATCGACCGCTCATACTCCCAGTCCTCGGAGCTGGAGGGCATGAGCGGGGACCTCCGCGGGACCCGCGTGCGGCACGAGCAGTTCGGCACCGGCCGCGTCATCGCCGTGGACGGCTCCGGACCCAACGCGAAGATCACCGTCGAGTTCGGCGGCAGCGTGGGCCTCAAGCGCGTCATCGCCCGGTTCCTGATCCCGGGCTGAGCACCGCCCCCCGCCGGGCGCAGGGGCGGCGGGCCCGGAAGCACGCGGAGTGAGGCTGTAAACTGTGGACTGTTCAAAAGTCCCCAGGCCGCATACTCTGCGCCGTGTTTCCTCGCGGTGTGGGAGGCGAGCCGCGGACCCCCTGCAATGACGACGACGACCCTCGATCCGGCTCCCAAGCCAGATCCCTGGACATATCGAGCGCTGCTTGTGCCGTCAGCCCGCTACCTCGCGGTGGTGGTGATGGCCATCTCGTTCGTGTTCCCCCTCGAGGGGCTTGGGGTGGACCTGTGCGTCCTGCACGCGATGACGGGGCTGCCCTGCCCGGGCTGCGGCATGTCGCGCGCCATCTCCGCCATCAGCCAGGGCCAGTTCTCCACCGCGGTGGCGCTCAACCCCTTCGCGCTGCTGGCGTGGCCGCTGTTCCTGGTGCTCGCGGTGGTGACGCTGGCGCCCCGGGGCGTGTACGCGCGCTTCGAGGCGTGGGTGAGCGCGCACTCGGTGCCCATCACCCGCGTCTACCGCATCTGCTTCACCGCGTTCGCCGCCTTCGGGGCGATTCGCTTCCTGCTGTTTCTCAGCCTGGGGGAACGGTTCCCCTAGCATTCCACGTAGCACCCGAGGTGTTTCACCATGGCAATTGTCTTCACGATTCTGGGGGCGCTGTTTTCGCTGGTGTCGTTCGTGGCCAGCATCTTCATCCTGATCGACGCGTTCCAGAAGAGCGTGGGCAAGGGCTTCATGGTGCTCTGCATCCCCTGCTACATCCTCTACTACGTGTTCGGCTCGGGTGAGTTCCAGCACCCCAAGCGCCAGCAGATCATCACCGCGTGGCTGATCGGCATCGGCGGTAACATCGTGATGAACATCCTCCAGGTGGCGGCTCGCTGATGGGAGAGGCCATGGGCGCGTTCTGCGTCGTGCACCCCTCGGTGCGCGCCGCGATCACCTGTCAGCGCTGTGGCAGCTTCGCGTGCTCGGACTGTCTCCAGTTTCACGAGAACACCGAGTATTGCGCCAGCTGCTACGAGCGGGAGTTCGGCGGGAAGGCCTCCAGCCGCGCCGTCACGGCGCTGGTGCTGGGGCTGGTCGGTCTGAACTGCCTGTGGCCGCTCGGCATCGTCGCCATTGTGATGGGCCAGCAGGAGATCGCCGCGATTGATCGTGGCGAGTCGGCTCCCAAGGGCCGCTCGCTGGCCAAGGGCGCGGTGATCATCGGCTGGATCGGCGTGGGGCTCACGGCCCTGGCCGTGTTGGTGGGCATCATCGCCGTCATGGCGTACCTGGCCAATTAGCGCGGTGGCTCAAGGCGGAGGGGTGCGGATGCTCCAGGAGAGCACCCGCCCGTCCAACCCCAGCACGAAGAGCTGATCTCCCATCACAATGGGAGCGGTGCGCAGCGGCGTGTCCGCGCGCAGCGAGAAGGTGGGCGCCGTGGCCTGGCGCTTGAGCCCCAGCAGCTGGCCCTCGCGGCCGCTGGTGGGCACCAGCAACAGCTCCGCGTGCACGGTGAGCTGCGTCACCAGCGCGGCGGGCAGCGGGGTGGCCGACAGCTGCTTGCCATCCGCCGGAGCGAGCTCCAGCAGCCGCGGGGGCTCGGCACCAACCCACAGCGAGCCCTGGGCGTACGTGGGAGGGCTGGTGAGCCGCGGCGCGGGCGTCTGCTCCCAGCGCGGAGAGCCATCCGAAGAGCCCAGCGCGGCCACCCGCCCGTTGCGGGTGGACACGTACACCACGTCCGCCTGGCGCGTCATTCCCAGCACCTGGGGCAGGGCGCGGCGCCAGCGCACGGCGCCGTTCTCCGTGGACAGCCCCACCAGCCCCGCCTCACCCAGCGCCACCACCAGCACCTCTCCGGCGAGCACCGGGGCCGGCAGCCGCTGGCCGGGCTCGAGCCGGGCCTCCTCCGCCTTGGGCGCGGGCCGCCTCCAGCGCACCTTGCCCGTGTCCAGCGCGTGCGCGCGCACCGCGCCGTCCGGCCCCAGCACGTAGAGGGACGTGGCGTCGGACACCAGCGCGGTGAGCACCGGGGGCTCTCCGGTGAGGCGCCAGCGCTCGGCCCCGTCCGGCAGCGCCAGGCTGGCCAGCTCTCCGCCCACCGTGCCGACGAAGACGCTGTCCATGGCCACCGTGGGCAGGGCCGCCACCTCCTGGGCGAACTTCACCCGCCACAGCGGCTCGCCGCTCCGGGTCAGCCGCAGCACCGCGCCCGCCTCGTTGCTCACCACCACCCCGTCGGCAAGCGCCACCAGGCCCGCGCGCGAGGACGCATCCGTGGAGAACTCGAACACCCGCTCCGCCGGGCGCTGGCACCCGGCCACGCCTGTCACCAGGAGCACGAGCACGACAGCGGTGCATGGACAGGGGCGCGGCAGCATGGTTTGACGGATCGCATCTTCCACCCGCTCACGGGTCGGCAAGCAAGGAACCTCGAACCATGGCCTCCATTCGCGACGATGAGCTGCCCTCCGCGACCGGAATTCCCTCCTCCGCCCGGCGTACCGACATCACCCCACCTCCCGCCATCGAGGTGACGGAGGAGCTGCTGCACGCGCTGCCGAAGACGGATCTGCACTGCCACCTGGATGGCTCGATGCGGCTGAAGACGATCCTCGAGCTGGCCGAGCAGCAGAAGGTGAAGCTGCCGGCGGACAACGAGGACGCGCTGGCGCAGGCGATTCACATGGGCCAGGTGTGCAAGAGCCTGGAGGAGTACCTGGTGGCGTTCGACGTGACGCTGTCGGTGCTGCAGACGGCCGAGGCGCTCTACCGCTCCGCGTACGAGCTGGCGGTGGACGCGGCGGCCGAGAACGTGAAGTACCTGGAGGTGCGCTACTCGCCGGCGCTGCACCTGCAGAAGGGCCTGAAGATGACCACCGTCATCGACTCGGTGCTCGAGGGCCTGCGCGCGGCCAAGCGCGAGACGGGCATCAAGTGCGGCGTCATCGTCTGCGGCATCCGCCACATCAACCCGCAGACGTCCATGCGGCTGGCGGAGCTGAGCGTGGCGTACAAGAACCGGGGCGTCATCGGGTTCGATCTGGCGGGCGCGGAGGCGAGCTTCCCGGCCAAGGACCACAAGGACGCCTTCCAGCTCATCCTCAAGAACAACGTCAACTGCACCGCGCACGCGGGCGAGGCGTTCGGCCCCGAGTCCATCAGCCAGGCCATTCACTACCTGGGCGCGCACCGCATTGGCCACGGCACGCGGCTGCGCGAGGACGGGGATCTGCTCAACTACGTGAATGATCACCGCATCCCGCTGGAGGTGTGCCCCACCTCGAACGTGCAGACGGGCGCGGTGTCCAGCCTGGACGCGCACCCGCTGAAGTTCTACTTCGACTACGGCCTGCGGGTGACGATCAACACCGACAACCGGCTCATCACCGACACCACGGTGACGAAGGAGCTGTGGCTGGCGCACAAGCACCTGGGGCTGGCGCTGGAGGACCTGACGACCATCATCGTGTCGGGCTTCAAGAGCGCGTTCCTGCCGTTCCGCGAGAAGCAGGACATGCTGCGCGCGGTGAACCAGGAGATCGCCACCACGCTGAGCACGTTCGAGAAGCGGCTGTCCGCGGTGAAGAAGCCGGCCTGAGCGCGTATGGACCTGGAGCTGGCTGGCAAGGTGGTGCTGGTGACGGGCGGCTCGGAAGGGCTGGGCGCGGCGGTGTGTCACCGGCTGGCATGGGAAGGCGCGCGCGTGGCGCTGTGCGCCCGGAACGTGAAGAAGCTGGAGGCCACCGCCGCCACGCTGCGGGCCCAGGGCGGTGAGGTGCTCGCGCTGCCGGCGGATGTGTCGCGCGCGGAGGAGCTGGAGCGCTTCGTGCGCGCCGCTCAGGAGCGGTGGGGCCGGGTGGACGCGCTGGTGAACAACGCGGGCTCGGCGTCGGCGCGGCCGTTCGGCTCGATTACGGACGCGGAGTGGGAGCAGGACCTGGAGCTCAAGCTGTTCGGGGCGGTGCGCGCGGTGCGGCTGGCGGTGCCGGGGCTCAAAGCGGCCGGGGGCGGGGCGATCGTCAACGTGCTGTCCATCAAGGCGCGGGAGCCGGGGAAGAACACCATGCCCTCGTCCGTGTCTCGGGCGGCGGGGCTGGCGCTGACCAAGGCGCTGTCCAAGGAGCTGGGGCCCGAGGGGATCCGCGTCAACGCGGTGCTGGTGGGGATGATCGAGAGCGGCCAGTGGGCGCGGCGGGCCGAGACGGCGGGTAAGCCGCCCGCGGAGCTGTACGCGCAGATGAGCCGGGACGCTGGGGTGCCGCTCGGTCGGATTGGGCGGGCCGAGGAGTTCGCGGACGTGGTGGCCTTCCTGGTATCGCCGCGGGCCTCATATGTGAACGGCGCGGCGATTCCGGTGGATGGGGGCCTGTCCTCGGCGATGTGAGCCGGCCCCGTGTCTCTGGGTGTTCCCAGGCGGAACGGGTGGAGTAGGCTCCGGGCGCATGAAGCCCAGTCGCTGGTGTCCTCATTGTGCGCAGCCGATCGAGGCCTTTCTCGTGAACTCGCCCGCTGGCGCGGAGGTGGAGCTGGAGCGCTGCACCTCGTGCGGCGGCTTCTGGGGGCAGCGCGGGGTGATTCAGGACCACTTCGGGCCCAACGCGCAGTACCAGCTCGTGGGAGGCATGACGGAGCGGCACTGCGTGGAGTGCCGGATCCTGATGACTCCGGCCAAGCTGCCCGCGGGCATTGACGTCGAGGTGTGCCCAGCCTGCCGCAGCATGTTCCTCGATGCCGAGGAGCTCGCCCAGGTGGGCGTGCGGACTCCTTCGCGGGCTCCGAAGCGCCCGGGGATGCCGCAGCCGCGTGTCGCGCCGGCTCGTCCCGTGCCTCCGCCATTGCCCACCGACTGGTCCGCCCAGGTGCCCAAGGCCGCCGAGCCCGTCGCGGAGGAAGAGTCCGCGCCCATCGATGCCCCGGGGACCTTCGAGTGTGTCGTGTGCCGCAAGCGCAAGGCGGTGCGTGAGGGGCAGGCGCTTCGGGATGGGCTGGCCTGTCGCTCCTGCATGAAGGCCCGCGCCGAGGGCGGAGAGGACGAGGACCTGGGGCTGAGAAACCTGCTCTTTGGCCGGCCCAGGAATAAGTCGTAGGCGCGGCGTACCCCCCCGGGGGAGTTCCGCTAGGCTCGCGTCCATGGCCGCCTCCGATCGCAAGCTGCCCCCCGTCCTCGCCGCGCTCCACCGGCTTCCCTTCGACTACGACGACGAGGGAGGCATCGACTTCGAGCCGCACGACAAGCTCCAGTCCGCCAAGGACACCGCCGACTGGTTCCGCGCGTGGACGGGCAACGACAAGGTGGACGGCAGTGAGTTCCGCGTCTTCGGCGAGGATGGCACCGGTGGCTGCGCGGCGTTCTGGCTCGTGCGCGAAGGACTTCGAGGAGACGATTCAGGCGTATTGCCGTTGAAGGAGCGCTCACCTCGATGGACCTCACCTTCATCACCGGCAACCCGGCCAAGGCCGAGATTCTCAGCCGGCTGCTCGACTACCCGGTCTCGCATCGCAAGCTCGAGCTGGTGGAGATCCAGTCCATGGACCTGAGCGAGGTCGTCGCGTCGAAGGCCCGTGAGGCCTACCGCGTCGTGCAGGCTCCCGTGCTGATCGAAGACTCGACGCTCGTCTTCGAGGGCATGGGCCGGCTGCCGGGCACGTTCATCAAGTGGTTCGAGGCGGAGCTGGGCCTGGAAGGGCTGTGCCGGCTCGCGGACGGCTCTGCCAACCGGGCCGCGACGGGACAGGTGCTCTACGGGCTGTTCGATGGCACGACGCTCGAGACTTTCTATGGCGAGGCCCGAGGGCACATCGCCGAGCATCCCCGAGGGCAGAATGGCTACGGCTGGGATCCGATCTTCATCCCAGCGGGTTACACGCGCACGCGCGGCGAGATGACGCAGCAGGAGCAGCAGGAGAGCTCCATGCGCAAGGCCGCCCTGGCGAAGCTTCAGGCGTTCCTGGTGAGCGCCGCGTGATTGCCCTGGTGACTCAGGCCGTCGCCTTGCCCTCATAAGCCCGCTTGAGGGCCGCCACGTCGAGCTTGCCCATCTTCATCATCGCCTGCATGGCCCGGCCCGCCGCCTCCGTGTCCGAGGAGGTCATCATCTCGGTGAGTGCTTTCGGGACGATCTGCCACGACAGGCCGAAGCGATCCTTGAGCCAGCCGCACGGCCCGGGCGAGCCTCCATCCTTGATCAGCGTCTCCCACAGCCGGTCCACCTCCGCCTGGTCCTCACAGTCGATGGTGAAGGACACCGCTTCGGTGAAGGGGAACTGCGGGCCGCCGTTGAGGCCGACGAACTTCTGCCCGGCCAGCGTGAACTCGACCGTCAACACGGCGCCCGCGGGGGTGCTCGGGTTGGCCGCCGGCGAGCGCATCACCTTGTCGATCCGCGAGTTCGGCAGCAGCGTGACGTAGAAGTTCGCCGCCTCCTCCGCCTGATAGTTGAACCAGAGGCAGGGTGTAATCTTCGGCATGTTTCACACTCCTTTATGCGGTCCGTTGGGGCTTGGTTTCAGCGGGCGCCACCTAAGCAGGCACGGGAGTGCGCCTCAAGCACGCCCTGCCATGCCCCAAAGTCGGAAGTGTCCGCCATGAACACGCCCCCTTCTTCCTCGCCTCCTCATGGCACCTGGCTCACCGGGCGGGTGCTTCTCGCGCGCTACGCCTCCAGGAAGGAATTGGCGCTGGGCACGCCCTACCTCGTCGAGCCCGTCCTCAACGCCTCCGTGTGGGTGGCCCAGGAACGGACGCGGTATGCGCAGGTCCAGAAACCGGAGGGACGCTACCGGCTGGAATTGTCGCCCGGCCACCACCGCCTCCAGGCCCAGTTGTCCACCGGCCAGAGCACCAACCGCGATGTGTTCCGCAGGTCGAGCTGGAGCGACTTCTTGTTCACCTGCAGCGACTGGACGCGGCGGGGAGCTGTCCCTCATTGTGGCGGCGTGAGTGGCTCGGGTCCGGGGCTGGACAGGATGTCGCTGGTCTTCGCGGCGGTCCTCCCGTTGGTGTCGCTGCTGGAGTTCGTCTTCCTCTCGCGCTTCAGCATGGGAGCGCTCGTGGTGCGGGTGGTATGGGCGCTGCAGTTGGTGGCCTTCTCCTTCTGGCTCACCCGGGCGCCGGAGCGGGGACGGCGCCTGCTGGTGCTGCTCAACTGCGCGCTGGGCACCTTCTTCTACCTTGCGCTCGTCGCGTTGACGGGCGGCATGCACAGCCCCTACGTCAACCTGGTGCCCACGCTGCCCCTGCTGGTGGCCTTCATCTACCCGGAGGAGGCGGGCGCGGCCATCGTCAGCGGAGCCGTCAGCATGCTGGGCTCGGCGGTGCTGGTGGCCGGTGAGGACGCCGAGCGCATCTTCGCGTGGCAGGCCGTGGTGGGCACCGCCACCTTCTTTGGCACCTACGGCGCCTCGCGCTTCCGCAAGGCCCTGGCCGCTCACCACGAGGTGAGGGTGGAGCGCGCTCGCCGCGAGGCGCTGGAGAAGCTCGCCATGGCGGAGCGCTACCGCGCTCAGTCCGAGAAGCTGGCCACCGTGGGCCGGCTGGCCGCCAGTGTGATGCACGAGATCAACAACCCGCTGGCCTTCGTGCGCGCCAACCTGGACTACCTGCGCGGCGAGGTGCTCGCCCAGCCGCTGGAGGCCGGGGTGCGCGCCGAGCTGGACGAGGTGCTGTCCGAGACGCGCACGGGGCTGTTGCGCATTCAGCAGATCGTCACCGACTTGAAGGGCTTTTCGCGCATGGACGTGGAGGAGCCCAGCCCGTGCGTGCTGGCGGACGTGGTGGCCGACGCGGTGCGCCTGGCGGCGGTGCGGCTCAAGCACGTGGCCGAGGTGAGCGTGGAGATGCCCAGCACGCTGCCCCTGGTGTTCGTCATTCCCCAGCGCCTGGCGCAGGTGGTGCTCAACCTGCTCGTCAACGCGGGCGACGCGCTGGAGGAGCACGGCGTGGCCCAGGCGGCGATCCGCCTCCGGGGCGAGGCGCGCGATTCTCGCGTGGTGCTGCTGGTGGAGGACAACGGCCCCGGCTTTCCTCCGCAGGTGCTCTCGCGCCTCTTCGAGCCCTTCTTCACCACCAAGGGCCCCGAGCGCGGCACGGGCCTGGGCCTGTCCATCTCCCGCGAGCTGCTGGAGCGCTTCGGCGGCACGCTGCGCGCGGAGAACCGGCCCGAGGGCGGCGCCCGCCTGCGCGTCGAGCTGCCCGTGCATGTCCCGGCGCAGGCGGACGTCTCTGATTAATCCGTCGCCAATGACTTCCCAGAGATGTCTCTCAAAAAGGCTGCCTTTGGGACAGGGGAGTGGGTCAAAGCCAACACCCGACATGCTTCTCAACTGAAACAAAGCTTCAGTTTTGTAGCAGGTGGCAAAGGCTTGAAGGGATTGGAGAAGTGCCTCGTCGGCAAGATGGAAGACACACAATCTTGAAGCTCCCTCGCGTGGCCAGGGCAGCAATTCCACGAGGTTTGGAGGCTGGCCCAGCACCTGCACTGAGTGCTTGGCGTTACCTCCAGGGGAGTCATCATGCACCTGTCCATCGAGTCTTTGAAGCGCTTGTTCATTCGTTGCGCCTCCACGCTTCAGGCCGTGAGCCTGGGAGCGGCCCTCGTCGTGGCGCCCAGCGCGCTGGCGCAGCCCGCCGAGCCCCGGGGGCTGACGGCTCAGCTCATCCGAGACGTGAAGCGCGCGCAGGTGGTGGACCTGAGCCATACCTGGGACGAGAACTCGCCGGTGCTGGGGCTCAACCCGCCGTACTCCCTCTCGATGCCCTTCTCACACGCCAACACGCGCGGCAGCTTCGGGGATAACGGGCAGCTGTCGTTCTCCTCGGACGCGATGCAGTGGAGCGGGCAGCACGGCGCGCCCAGCATCGACGCCGTGGGCCACATCGGGCACAACGGCCTGCTCTACGGCGGGGTGGACGCGGAGGCCTCCACGAGAGATCCGCGCGGGCTGGGGCGCAGCGGCGTGGGCGCCGAGCTGGCCATCGATCACTACCCGATGGACCTGCTGGTGAACCGGGGAGTGATGCTGGACGTGGCGCGCTACATCATGGGCAGCGACGCGCCGCTGCCGCCGCAGTTCGAGATCACCGCCCAGCACCTGAAGGAGACCGCCGCGGCGCAGAAGGTGGAGCTGCTGCCCGGGGACACCGTGTTCATCCGCACCGGCTGGGGCCAGCACTTCAAGGACGATCCCGAGCTCTACAAGGGCGCGTACTCGCCGGGCCCGGGCCTGGACGCGGCCAGGTACCTGCTGGAGAAGGGGGCCCGCGTGGTGGGCGCCGACACGCTGACGTTCGAGAAGCGTCCGGCGGCCGTGTACATCCCCCAGCTGCAGCTGTTCCCGGTGCACCTGCTGCTGGTGCCGGACAATGGCATCTACATCATCGAGAACGTGCAGCTGGAGGAGGCGTCCCGGGCCCGGGCGTACGAGTTCGTCGCGGTGGTGCCGCCGCTCAAGGTGCTGGGCGCCACCGGCTCGGCGCTGCGCGCCTTCGCGCTGGTGGGCCAGGCTGGCAACTAGGCCCTTCGCTCCAGGTGCATGGGCAGGCCGCCCGTGGGGCGCAGGGTGACGAGCGGCTCGGGCTTGAGCGTGTAGCCGGGCACCATGCGCGGCCGGAAGCGCTGGGAGATGCAGGCGGTGATGACCTGCGCCTCCATCAGCGCGAAGCTGTTGCCGATGCACTGGCGCGGCCCGGCGATGAAGGGGAAGTAGGCGAAGCGTGGCCGCTTGGCCACCAGCTCCGGGGTGAAGCGCTCGGGGCGGAACTGCTCGGGTTCCTCCCAGAGCTCGGGCAGCCGGTGCGTGGCATAGGGGCTGAGGTCCACCGACGAGCCCGCCTGGATGCGGAAGCCACACAGCTCGTCTTCCTTCACCACCTTGCGGCTCAGCACGTACACCGGTGGGTAGAGCCGCAGCGCCTCGTCCACCACCATGCGCGTATAGGGCAGCTGGGGCAGGTCCTCGAGGGTGGGCACACGTCCGGCGAGCACGCTGTCCACCTCGGCATGCAGCCGGGCCTCCACCTGGGGGTGCTGGTGCAGCAGCGCCCAGATCCAGCTCAGCGTGGTGGCCGTCGTCTCATGGCCCGCCACCAGCATCGTCAGGCATTCGTCCGTGAGCTGGGTGTCATCCATCTGCGCGCCGGTCTCCTCGTCCTTGGCGAGCATGAACATGGAGAGCAGATCGCCCCGGTCCTCCCCGGACTTGCGGCGCTCGGTGATGATGTCGCTCACCACGCTGCGCAGCGTCTTCATGGCGTCGCGGAACAGGCGGTCGGTGCGGGTGGGGAGCACGGGCGGCAGGATGTTGAAGGTGCGGAAGCGGTGGACGAGCTGCTCGCTGATGACGTCGAAGGCCTGCCCCACCACCGCGGTCTTCTGGGCCACGTTGGTGCCAAAGAGCGCATCACCCACGATGCGCAGCGTCAGCCCCATCATCGCCGGGCCCACGTGCAGCGGCGTGCCCGCGGAGGCCGTGGCGTCCCAGCGCTCGAGCAGCTCCTGGGTGGCCTTCGTCATCAGCCCCAGCATCGCGCCGATGCGCTGGCGGTGAAAGGCCGGCTGCGCGAGCCGGCGCTGCCGCAACCAGAAGTCTCCCTGGCTGGTGATGAGCCCATTGCCACCCACCCACCGCACCATGCCGTAGCTCAGATGGTCCTTGGTGTAGTTGGCCACGTTGTCCTGCAGCACCCGCTTCACCCCGTCCGGGTGGGTGACGAGGTAGCTGTTCAGCGGCCCCAGGCGGTAGCGCGCCACCGCGCCGTGGGCGCGCGAAGTCTCGGCGAGAAAGCCGAGCGTGTTCTTGCGCACCTCGGGCAGCACGCCCATCAACAGGTTGCCTCTGGGGCCAGTGGGCTCACGAGTCGTCATGTGTCACCTATATATGAAGTGCCACCCAGGGCTCACGGTAAGCCCACGGCCACAGGGGTGGGGGTGCGCGCGGGTACGCCATCTCCCAGCTGGCCGTGCTCGTTCATTCCCCACGCCCAGAGGGTGCCGTCGTTGAGCAGGGCGAGCGAGTGGGCAAAGCCCGCCGAGAGAGCCTTCACGCCCGTGAGCCCAAGCTCCACACGGTCCCGTCGTCGCGCCGGACCAGGGAGTGCTGCTCTCCGCCGGTCAGGGCGCGGGGCTGGCAGCGGGGCAGCACGAAGCGGAAGTCCCGGAGGGCGGTCTCGTTCTGCTCGTCTGGCCCTCACGCCCAGGATGATCGTGCCCAGGGGCCGCGCCTCGATCTCCGAGGTGGAGACTGTCTCCACGGTGGGAGCGATCGCGACAAGCAGGAGCATGGCCAGGGCCCGTGAGCGGGTGCTCGGGCCGGGAGGATGCGGGTGCGGTGTCCTGACAGGCCTCGTCTGGGGTGGAAGTGGGTGGCTATTTCTTTTACAGAAGCGGCATGAGTTCAACCCGCGCTTCACACGCTGGGCAGGCCTACTGGAGCCGGCTCGCCCGAAGCTACGACCGCTCGATGTTGCTGCTTGGGCGCCCCATGCCCCGGACGATCGAGCTCACCACGGCCGAATTGCAGGGGGCTGGCGATGTGCTCGAGGTGGCCGCGGGTACGGGGCTCCTGACGCTTCCCGTGGCGCGTGTGGCCCGGCGGGTGGTGGCCACAGACTACTCGGACGGGATGATAGGCGTCTTGCAGCAGCGGGTACGGGAGGCGGGCCTGACGAACGTCGAGTGTTCCCAGCGGGACGTCTACGCACTGGGCTTGCCGCCGGCCAGCTTCGACGCGGTGCTCTGCGCGAACGTGCTGCACCTGTTGCCCGACCTTCCGAGCGCGCTGGCGGCGCTCAAGGCCGTGCTCCGGCCGGGTGGCAAGCTGGTGGCTCCCACGTTCTGCCATGCCCAGACGCGGCTCTCCCGCGCCTTCTCCCGCCTCATGGCCCTGACGGGGTTTCCCGGCGAGCGGCGCCTGTCCTCTCGCACGCTCAGTGATGCCCTGGAGAGCGCCGGCTTCCAGGTGACCCGGCAGCAAACCGTGCCGGGCCTCATTCCAATGGGCTTCGTGGTGGGCGTGGCGCCCGCCTTGCCGTCCGCCTAGCGGTGGGTACGGGGCGCCGGGGCCCGGAAGGGGCCGTTGCGCGCCCGATTGAACGGGAGCCGGTGCGGCAGGTAGCTGTCATCCAGGTCGTGCGCCGTGGCGAACTGGCCGGACTTGCCCTCCGAGAACTCGTGCACCACCGCGCCACGGCCCGGGTAGCTCAGCGTGTTGCCCAGGCCAAACAGCTCGGGCACCACGTCCTTGGTGTTCACGTAGTGCACGTAGTTGGGCCCGTCCGGGAAGATGGCGCCCGCGCCACCGAACGTCTCCACGTTGATGCGGCTCATCAGCTGCTCGATCTGCGCCTGCGGCAGCCCGTCCTCGATGCGCAGCCGGTTGGCCACATCCCTCAGCGCCCGCGCGGTGATGAGCGCGCCCTGGCTGTAGCCCATCACGTGCACGTCCCGGCCCGCCTTGAGCTCCGTGTACATCGTGTCCGCCAGCGTATCCACCGCCGGGTTGGTGCCCTTGGCGGGCTTGCCGGTGAGGTCCGAGGCCAGGTCCCTCACCATGGCCAGCTTGTCATCGATGCTCTGGGCGATGTCCGCCCCCGCGCCCTCGGTGGAGTTGTGGATGCCGATGACGTTCATGCCCGTGGCGTTGGCGATGTCCTGCATCTCACGCCCCTGATCCTCCAGGTTGGTGACGATGCCGTTGACGTAGAGGACCGTCTTGCCCGCATCGTCGTGCCTGTTGCTGCGCGGGCTGATCTGATGGCTGTTGGTGGGGGTGACGGCGGGGATCTGATCCAGCGGCGTGCCGGGCGGGAAGGTGTCATCGCCGGAGCCCACCAGCATGCCGTCGAACTGACGGTCCGGCTGCTCGCCCAGGCCGAACACCCGGCCAATGCCCTTGGCCAGCCCGACGATCCGGTCCGGCAGATTAGCCAGGCCGTTGGCGGTGCCGCGGATGGCGTCGCCAATGTCATCGACGGTGTTCCGGATGGCGCCGCCCAGGCGCTGGAAGAAGTTCTGGCGGCGCTCGGCCCCCGCGTTGCCGTTGGTGATTGGGAGGGTGCCAGCGAGCGCGCCGAGCGGCGCGGTGCTCTCGAAGCCGTCCCTCAGAACTGGGCGGCCGGGCTGGCTCTCACGCTGCGTCGCAGCGGTGAAAGAGTGGGTGGGGCCGAAGGCCCGCGGGGAGAGGGGAGCAGGGTGGTTGGAAGTGAGTCGCATGCCTTCATTTTCTTTTCCCCCACCTTGGGAGTTTCCAGGTCAGGCAGCGAAACCCCGAAAAAGACGAAGCAATTGGGAACGGCCTGGGAGCGCTTATAGGGTTCGGCGCTCAGAGGGCCCCGCCCTTCCAGGAGCCACCGAATGCAGTCCCCCCAGCCCCTTCCCGTCACCGTGCCGCCGTCGATTCCGGGGGGCCTGCCGTGGGTGGGCCACGGGCTGGAGTACCGGCGTGATCAGCTGGGGTTCTTCGTGCGCTGCGCGGGCCTGGGCGAGGTGCTGAAGGCCCAGTTCCTGGGACACCCCGTGTACGTGCTCAACAGCTCGAGCGCCATCGAGCACGTGCTGGTGAAAAACCCCCGCAACTATCCGAAGGATCCTTTTCAGAAGCGGGCCCTGGGGATGATTGGCAACAGCCTCTTCGTCAGCCAGGGCGACTTCTGGATGAGGCAGCGGCGCATGATGCAGCCGGCGTTCCACAAGGACCTGGTGGCCGCGCATGGACAGGTGGCGGTGGACTCCTCGCGGACGTGGCTGGAGTCCCAGCAGGACGGCGCCCGCATCGACACGTATACGGAGATGATGGCGCTGACGCTGGACGTGGTGGCCAAGACGCTCTTCGGCGCCAACCTGCGGGATCAGGCGCGAGCGGTGGGCAAGGCCATGGAAGTGCTCATGCTTCGCGCCAAGTTCCTCTTCGAGAACCCCATCGCGCTGCCCCTGTGGATGCCGTTGCCGAGTCACCTGCGCTTCAAGGCCGCCATGCACACGCTGCACTCCGTGGTGGCGGACGTGGTGGAGCGGCGGCGCAAGCAGGGCGGTCCCGGAGATGACCTGCTGGGCCTGCTGGTGGAGGCCCAGGCCGAGGACGGCGAGCACATGACGGACGTGCAGCTGCGCGATGAGGCGCTGACGTTGATGCTCGCGGGGCACGAGACGACCGCCATCGCGCTGGCCTTCGCGCTGCTGCTGCTGGCGCGCACCCCGGAGGCGGAGGCCGCGCTGCGGCGTGAGCTGGCCACGGTGCTGGGCGGCCGCGCGCCCACGGTGGCGGACCTGCCCGCGCTGCCGTACTGCGAGCAGGTGGTGAAGGAGACGATGCGCCTCTATCCACCCGCGTGGGGCATGAGCCGGGCGGCCATCGAGGATGACCGAGTGGACGGCTACCACGTGCCGGCGGGCACGGTGATCTCCTGGTCGCAGTGGGCGCTGCACCGGGACGCGCGCTACTTCCCGGAGCCCGAGCAGTTCCGTCCCGAGCGCTGGGCGGATGGGCTGGAGCGCCGCATTCCGCGCTTCGCGTACAGCCCGTTCGGAGGCGGCCCACGGCTGTGTATTGGCGCGGGCTTCGCGATGATGGTGACCCGGCTGGTGCTGGCCACGGTGCTCCAGCGCTTCCGTTTCGAGGCGGAGCCCGGCCCCGCGCCCGAGCTGATTCCCGCCGTCACCCTGCGCCCGAAGGGTGGCCTGCCGATGACACTGCGGGCCGTGGACGGGGCACGGGCATGGTGAGGCCTTCCCGCTCCAGGTTCAGCCCGTGGGGCATCGCTGTGCTCGCCGTCATGCTGCTGTCCTGCGCAGTGAGGGGCCTCAGTCGAAGTGCTCTATGTCCTGCGGCATCCCAGTCCATGAGTGCCGTCTCTCCTCGTAGACAGAGACCCGCGGGGCCGGGAAGGACGGGTCGGCGAAGGCGCCCACCGGAACGGCAATCACCTCGGGCATGTCCTCGATGAGGTAGTAGACGGTGGCGCCGCACTCCGGGCAGAAGTGGAAGGTGGCTCGAGTCCCGCTGTCCCCGGTGCGCACGTACTGCGTGGAGCGGCCCTCGGTAACCACCTTGTCCCGGGGGAACCGCGCCTGGACACCGAACGTGCTCCCCGTGCGCCGTTGGCAGGCGAGGCAATGACACATGGAAATACGGACGGGCTCGCCCTCCGTGCTCAGGTGGAGCTGGCCACAACTACAGGCGGCATGGCGTGTCGTCACAGGGGGCCTCCGGCTCACGGGCACCTTACGCTACTGCCGTCGCGGAGTGCTCCAAGGCCGCAGCGTCACGCTGCCCAGGAACCGGGCCTTGCCGATCAGCTCCAGCGTCTGCCGGGCTTCGGTGAGCTGCGTGGCGCCCAGCGGCACGCACAGCAGCGCGCGCTCGGCGGCCAGCGCCACCTCGAGCCCCACCGGATTGGTGAGGATCGAGTCGATGCAGGTGACGACCATGCCGCCCTGCTCCACGTGCGAGCGCATGTCCCGCACCAGGCGCGAGGCGACGCCGGGAGGCAGGCCCTGGGCATCAATGAAGCGGATGGGCCGGTCGCGGTACCGGTTGCCCACCGACACGATGGCGCGGCCCGCCTCCAGGCCCGAGGCACCCGGCTGGGCGGGCACCACCACCAGCGAGCACCACTGCTCCTTCTGGGTGAGCAGCGTCCACAGGTGCAGCAGCGCGGTCGGAACCGGCTCGGCGCTGGCCGGGATGACTTCGTTGGCGTGCGAGGGCGCTTCCAGCGCAAGGGGCACGGGTGTCGGTGTGCCCCGCACCGTGGACCAGGGTCGCGGCCGCACCAGGCTGGGCTTGGGCGCCCTGTCCATTGGCTCGTTCATGGGTTCGTCCGGTCCCTTCAGTGCGCCGCAGTCAGCTGGCCCCACGCCCGGTCACCACCACTGGCACCGTCCTGAGGATAAGGCTCAGGTCCGTCATCAGCGTCCAGTTGTCGATGTACTGCATGTCCAGGTACATCCACTCTTCGAAAGAGATCTGATTGCGACCAGAAACCTGCCAGATGCAGGTGAGCCCAGGACGCACAGACAGCCGGCGGCGCTGCCACGCGGCGTACTTCTCCACCTCCTTGGGGAGCGGTGGGCGTGGGCCTACCACGCTCATCTCGCCGCGCAGCACGTTGAGCAGCTGCGGCAGCTCGTCGATGGAGTACTTGCGGATGAAGCGGCCAATGCGCGTGATGCGCGGGTCGTTCTTCATCTTGAAGACGGGGCCCGTCTGCTCGTTGAGCGCCGCCAGCTTCTCCTTCAGCTCCTCGGCGTTGACCACCATGGAGCGGAACTTGAGCATCTCGAACGTCTTGCCGTGCAGCCCCACGCGCTTCTGCTTGAAGAAGATGGGGCCGCGCGAG
>DATHBR010000084.1:0-52391 GCA_035296065.1 Myxococcaceae bacterium
TGCTTCTGGAGCTTCTCCACGGCGGCGGGGGTGAGCTTCACCGTCTGGCCGCGCGGCGCGTACATGCGCACGAAGTGGTCGGCCAGGCCCGCGAGATCTCCAGAGCGGTTGCGCAGGGGGGGGAGCACGATGGGGACGACGCAGACCCGGTAGTAGAGATCCTCGCGGAACCGGCCGTCGCGCACGAAGGACAGCAGATCGCGGTTGGTGGCGGCCAGCACGCGCACGTCGACGTGGATGGGGCGGCTGGCGCCCACGCGCTTGATCTCTCCGCTCTCCAGGGCTCGCAGCAGCTTGGCCTGCAGATCCAGCGGCAGCTCGCCGATCTCGTCCAGGAAGAGGGTGCCGCCGTCGGCCTCCTCGAAGGCGCCCTTGCGCGCGTTCATCGCGCCGGTGAACGAGCCCTTCTCGTGGCCGAACAGCTCGCTCTCCAGCAGCGTGTCCACGATGGCCGAGCAGTTGATGCCGATGAAGGGCTTCTGCTCGTCGTACGAGTAGTTGTGGATGACGCGGGCGAACAGCTCCTTGCCCGTGCCGCTCTCGCCGTTGATGAGCACCGTGGCCCGGCTGCTGGTGACCTTGCCGATCTCCTTCACCAGCTGCTGCATCAGCGGGCTGTTGCCGACGATGTCGCCCAGGCGCGCGGCGGTGTTCTCCACGTTGACGCTGGCGGCGCGGCGCGACAGCTGCCGGTACTCCAGCGCCCGGTCCACCACCAGGTCCAAAGCAGCCGGATCCGAGAAGGGCTTGTGGATGTAGTCGAACGCTCCGGCCTTCATGGCCCGGATGGTCGTCTCCATGTCGTGGTGCGCGGTGACGAGGATGATGCGCGCATCGCCGCACAGCGCCTTCATCTCCTCGATGATCTCCAGGCCGCTGCGGTCCGGCAGCATCATGTCCAGGATGACGACGCTGGGCATGGACTCGGCCGCGGCCTTGAGCCCGGCGCCCGCACTGGTGGCCGTCATCACGTGGTAGCGCGGCGCGCCGTCCTGGAGAATCTCCTCGAAGTGCATCTGGAGGTTCTCTAGCAGGCCCACGTCGTCATCGATGATGAGAAGGGTCTCCATGGGGCTCGGTTACACGGCGAATGAGAGCGTAAACACCATTCCTGGCTCCAGGCTTCCCTCGGCTGAGATGTCTCCTCCTTGATTGAGCATGACACGGCGCAGCGCCGCGAGGGAGAGCCCCGCCCCCCTGGCCAGGCGAGAGCCGAAGGGCTCGAACAGCGTGCCCCTCTCCTCGGGGGGCAGGGCAGCGGCCGGATCCTGCAGCACCATGAGCGGCCGGCCGTCCGGGCCCCGGCGCAGCTGGACGTGGACCTGGGCGCCCTCGGGCTGGCCCGCGGCGATGTTGAGCAGCAACTGCGCCAGCACGGGCCGCAGCCGGGTGGCGTCCACGCGCACCCGGGGCAGATCCGGCTCCTCGTCGACCTTGAGCTCGGCGCGGCGCTCGGCCAATTCTGGTGCCACCATGGCCTGGGCCTCCTGGAGTACTCCGAGCAGCGGCTGGGACTCGAAGTGGGGCACGCTGTCGCGGCCGTACTCGGACAGCAGCCAGAGCATCCGCTCCATGGTGCGGATCTCCCGGTTGGCGATGGTGAGCCGGCGCTTGTCCCGGTCCGACAGCCCGGTGTTGCGCTGCAGCGTCTGCACCGCCATCTTCACCGAGCTGAGCGGGTTGCGGATCTCGTGGCTGAGCGAGGAGGAGAGCTTGGAGATCTGCACCGGCGGGGCGCCCTCCAGCACGGCGTCGAGGTCCAGGATGGCGGCGGCGGCCTCGTCACCCTGCAGCCCGAGCACCAGGCGCAGCGGAGTGTATTCGTCCTTGCCGAAGCGGGAGGAGATGAACTCCACGGCGCGGCGGTTCTCGCGGGCGCGGGCGTCGAGCACCTGCGCGCGCTCGGGCTGGATGCCGAGCACCTCGTGCAGCGGAGCGTCCCGTAGCTCGGCCGCGGGGCGGCGGAGCACGGCTTCACAATCTCCCTCGGCGCGGGTAACCCGGAGGGACGGGGACCAGGCGAGCTGAGCGGCTTGTAAGAGCGGGGCGTTCATTTGTTGGGCTGGAACATAGCGAGTAACGTTCCGTGCTGTCCCCATGCACGGTTCCGCCCGCTTTCCGAAGAATCTTGTTTCGAGCTTCTTGTTTCTCTCCGGGGCCACCGCCCTGGTGTACGAACTCGTCTGGTCCAAGTACCTGGCCAACGTTCTGGGTAACAGCGGACAGGCGCACGCCGTCGTGCTGGCGACCTTCATGGGCGGCCTGGCCCTGGGCGCCTACGCCTTTGGCCGCACCGCGGACCGGGTGAAGAACCCCCTGGCCATGTACGGCGTGCTGGAGCTGGGCGTGGGCCTGTATGCCCTGATTTTCCCCTGGGTGCTGAGCCTGTTGAGCTCGGCCTACCTGGCGGTGGCCGGCGACATGCCGGACAACGTCCGCGTGGTGCCCAAGCTGGTGCTGGCCTCGCTGTCGCTGCTGGTGCCCACCATGCTGATGGGCGGCACCCTGCCGGCGCTGGTGCGGCACTTCTCCTCCTCGCTCAACAACGTGCAGCGCGAGCTGGCGCGGCTGTACGCCGTCAACAGCCTGGGCGCCTGCGTGGGCGTCTTCGTGGCCGGCACCACCTTCGTGCCCGCCATGGGCCTGTCCGCCTCCGCCAAGCTGGCGGCGATGATCAACATCCTGCTGGCGTTGGGGGCCATTGCCCTGTCGCGCCGCTTCCCGCCCGCGCTGGCTCCGGGCCAGGCCGCCGAGCAGCCCGAGGCGGGCGCCGAGGGGGACAACAGCGCTTATCCCCTCACGGCGGTGCGCGCCGCGCTGCTGGGCGTGGCCCTGACCGGCTTCACCTCGATGCTGTTTCAGGTGACGTGGATCCGGCTGCTCACCATCGTCATGGGCGCGTCCGCCTACGCGTTCACCCTGATCCTCACCGCGTTCATCCTGGGCATCGGCCTGGGCAGCTTCTGGCTGATGACGCGCAAGGGGAAGGGCGACCTGCTGCGCCTGTTCGGCAACCTGCAGGTGGGCCTGGTGCTCAGCGTCATCATCGCGCTGCCGCTCTATGTACGGCTGCCGTACTTCTTCCGTCACGCGCAGTGGATGATGAACCACACGGTGGACGCGTGGCCCGCCTATCAGGTCATCACCTTTGGCTTCGCCTGCTTGGTGTTGCTGCTGCCCACCTTCTTCATGGGCGCGGCGTTCCCCGCCGCCGCCCGCGTGGCCACCGCCAAGGTGGAGGAAGTGGGCCGGCAGCTGGGCGGCGTGTACCTGTGGAACACCATGGGCACCATCACCGGCTCGGCCCTGGGCGGGCTGGTGCTCATGCCGTGGTGGGGCATGGAGGGCAACTTCATCGCTGGCGTGGTGGGGAGCCTCATCGCCGCGGGCCTGGCCTTCCGCGCCTCGCCGCAGCGCCCCGCTCAGCCCGTGCGCGCCTTCGCGCCGCTGGGCGTGGCCGTGGCCGCCAGCGCCGTGTTCCTGGTGAGCATGCATGGCTGGGCGGTGGACCTGTCGGGCATCGCCCAGGTGCGCGCGCCCCAGTCCAAGCCCCCCAGCTACGAGCAGCAGGTCAGCCACTTCAAGACCAACATCAAGCCGCTCTATTACAAGGACGACACTTTCGCCACGGTGCTCGTGGGCGAGCTGGGCAAGCACCGCTTCATGCGCATCAACGGGAAGATCGACGCCTCCAACGGCGACGACATCGAGACCATGGTGCTCTCGGGGCACCTGGGCTTCTTGCTGCACCCGCGCGAGCCGGAGAACGCGCTCGTGGTGGGCGCTGGCGCCGCCATCACCACCGGCTCCATGCTGGCTCACCCCGTCAAGCACCTGGACATGGTGGAGATCTCTCCGGCCGTCATCGAGGCGGCGCGCCTGTTCAAGGCCGACAACCGCAACGCCGTGGATGATCCGCGCACGCACGTGCACATCGACGACGCCAAGACGTTCATGGCGCTGGCGCCTCGCAAGTACGACGTCATCGTCAGCGTGCCGTCCAACCCCTGGGTGGCCGGCGTGTCCGGCCTGTTCACCCGCGACTTCTTCCAGACGGTGGACAAGCACCTGTCCGAGGACGGCGTGCTGGTGCAGTGGGTGCACACCTACGAGAGCAGCAAGGATCTCATCCGCCTGGTCATCCGCACCATGCGCGAGACGTTCCCCCACGCCACCACGTGGCTGGGGCCCAGCGACGTCATCTTCGTCGCCAGCCGCAAGCCCATCACCTTCGACGCCGCCAAGGTGGCCGCCCGCATGGCCCGCCCCGATGTGAAGGAGGACCTGGCCCGGGTGGACATCCACGACGTGTACGGGCTGCTGTCCAAGCAGATCCACAGCGAGCAGGGGCAGCTCGAGTTCGCCGGCCCCGGCCCCATCAACACCGATGACCACAACATCCTCGAGTACTCCTCGCCCATCGCCTTCTTCATCGGCCGGCAGGAGGTGCGCGTGCGTGACGAGCGCCGCGGCCTGGATGGCGGCGCCCGCCTGTGGATCAACGAGTACACCCAGCAGCACCCGCCCACCGTCGAGCAGATGGCTCGCGTGCACCGCAACATCGAGCGCTTCCACGCGCACAATGATCCGCTGGTGCGCGGCGCCGCCGAGCGCTGGCACTCCATGGCCCCTGACGACCCCAACGCCGCTCACGCGCTGGCCCGCGCCGCGCTGGCCACTCAGGACCTGTCGCTCGCGCACTCGCTCATGGAGCCGCTGATCGCAAAGGGCCAGCATGAGCCGAAGTTCGTCACCACCTGGCTCAAGGTGATGACCGCGCGCGCCTGGGCTTCGCGCACCGTGTGGAGCCCCACCCCGGGAATGAGCGAGGCGCTGCGGCTGGGTCGCCAGCTCGCCAGCGCTCAGCCTCAGGACGCCGAGCTGTCCAAGGCCATCAAGGCCCTGTGCGGGGCGCTGCCACCCTCGGAATGCCCCGAGCTGGCGCCCTCCCAGGCCCCCTCCGTGGCGGCTCCGTTGGAGCCTTGATCACCCCGAACAACCCGCTGGATCACTTAAAACATCGGAATCTCAGGGGTTTTCGATCATCCTCCCGATGACGGATAGCTGACCTTCCGGGATTCCTCTACTGTCCGTTCACCCTCGAAGAGCAAGGGTGCCGTTTCCCCGCCGACCCCCAGGAGTCACCCCATGAAGACGCTGCCCAAGAAGAACCTGCGCAAGGCCCGTGGTCAGGGCATGACCGAGTACATCATCATCGTGGCCCTGATCGCCATCGCCGCCATCGGCGTGATCACGCTGTTCGGCGACAACATCCGCAAGCTGTTCGGCGCCTCCGCGGCCGCGCTGGCCGGTGAGGACGACGTGACCAACGACGGTCAGACGGCCACCGACGAGCTGAAGAAGAAGACGATGAAGAACTTCGGCCTCAACAACACCTACGAGTGAGCGTAGGCGTCGTTTGATGCCCCGGGTGGGGCCGCCTGGCTGAAAAGCCGGTGGCTCCGCCCTTCGTTTTTTTGTGACACGCGAGCCCCTTCATCGCCTGCTGCTGTTCCTGGGGTTGAGCGCTCTGTACGCGCTGCTCATCCCCCACGGGATTACCTACGGCGACGGGCCCGAGCTGCTCACCGCCCTGCTCAACCTGGGCGTGGCCCACCCCAGTGGATACCCGCTGTTTTCGATCCTGGGGCTGCTGCCGGCCCGGCTCCCGTGGGCTACTCCGCACTTCAACGCCACGCTGTTCCTGTGCGCCCTGCCGAGCGCCGCCACCGCGGTGGTGATTCACTCGAGCCTGCGCCAGCTGGAGGTCCGGCGCTCGTGGGCCTGGGTGGGCACGCTGCTGTATGCGTTCAGCGCTCCCGTCATCGCTCAGTCGATCCGGCTGGAGGTCTACGCGCTGCACTGCCTGTTCATCGCGCTCACGTTCTGGGCGCTGGTGCACTTCGCTCGGGCTCCGGACTCGGCGGGCTGGGGCTACCTGGCCGTCCTCTTCACCAGCCTGGGGCTCACTCACCACCTGACGAGCGTCTTGCTCGTGCCGGGGGGGCTGCTCACGTTGGTGGCGCTGAATCGGCGGTGGTTCTTTCAGCCGCGCACGCTGAGCACGATCCTGGCGATTGGCCTGGGCTGCGGCCTGCTCTACCTGTACCTGCCGCTGCGGGCGATCGCCGGCGAGGGCCAGGTGCTCGCGTGGAATGATCCGCGCACCTTCGAGCGCTTCTGGTTCCATGTCACCGGGCGGGAGTACTCCCACCTGAGAACGCTCGAGGGCGTGCTGCCCCGGCTTGGCCGGATGCACTCGGCGCTCAATGAGGGCGTGTTCCCGGGCGTGGTGCTGGGGGCCTTGGGGGGTGGGGTGCTGCTGTGGCGGCGCTCCGCGGCCCTGGCGGGCGCGGCGCTTCTGTTCCTGGTGCTGGTCGTTGCTTACGTCGGGACGTACGACATCAGTGACATCAGCAGCTACCACAGCATTCCGCTTCCGCTGCTGGTGCTGGGCTGCGGGCTGGGGCTCGAGGGGCTCTCCCGGCTCGGCGCGCGCAGCCGGGTGCTGGCTTCGCGCGGGGTTCAGGCCGTGGGGCTGGTGCTGCTGCTGCTGCTGCTGGTGCTCGGGCTGCTGAACCGGCTCGGTGAGCGCTACGAGGCGACGCTGGCCGAGCACATGGCCGAGCACGTCGCCGCGGCGCTTCCCGGCAACGCCCTGCTGCTCACCGAGGGGGACAGGTACCTCTTTCCCATGTGGTACGTGGCCTATGTCCGCTACCCGGAGCGCGGGCTGGTCGTCGTCGACATGGGCATCTTCGGCAGCGCTTCGTCTCAGTGGTACCGCGACTTCCTGCGCCGGCGGCACCCGGAGGTGCTCTGGCCCTCCGAGCAGGAGGTGCTCGCCGAGGACTCGGACTGGAAGCGGCTGCTGCTGTCCCGCAACCTCGCCACCCGCGAGCCCTTTGCCCTGCTGAAGACCGTCTGGGACGTGCCGGGCTTCTGCCCCGTCATCGACGGGTGGCTACACCGCCTCTCGCCGTGCACACAGGCGCCCGCGGGCTCCAGGCCCACCCCCTACGCGCGTCACATTTATGTGGCGCGGCATGTCGTCGTTGGCGGCAAGAACTACCTTCACCAGGCGGCGCCACGTCAGGCGGCGGGCACGGACCGGGTGGCCTGCGTCGTCGAGTGGTTCCCCGAGCGCGGGCGCGTGCTCTCCGTGTCGTGGACGTTCGAGGGGCCTGACGGGGCGCGGTACTCGCTGGAGCCTTCCCCGCTGCCCGAGGCGTCCACCCGGAACTGGGGCGTGCTGCCCCCGGCGCGGCATGTGCCAGGCGGGTGGAGCTGCACGGCCCACGTCGAGGGCGCAGGCAGTGTCTCCACCCGCTTCGAGCTCACCGGGCGTTAGGCCCTGGGCGCGATGGGCGCCTTCTTCCACCGGCCCCAGATCAAGCCGGCACCGGTGAGCAGGGTGAGCGCCAGCCCCAGGTGGAAGCTTCGGGGGTGGTACTCGAACCTCACGCGGTGCACTCCCGCCGGCAGCCTCACGGCTCTCAGCGCGTAGTTGGCCCGGTGAATGGGCACCGGGGCCCCGTTCAACGTCGCCTTCCAGCCCGGGTAGTGCGTGTCACTCAGCACCAGGTAGCTCTCGTCACAGGTGCTCGCTTCGAGCTCCACGTGGCTGGCTCCCGCCGTCAGGATTCGCGCCTCGCCCTGGCAGGGCGGCCGGTCCAGCGGCTCTCCCGTGGCCAGGAACACCGTGCGCCGGAACGGCTGTGACGCATCCCGGATCGCCGCTAGCGCTTCCCCGTCCGGCACCACCCGCGCCTGCTGCACCAGAAACGCCCTGGGCAGCGCCGTGCGCGAGCGGGAGAGCGTCGTTCCGTCCTCGAGCTGGTGCACCAACTCCAGGTCCGGAAACGGCGGTGGCCCCTGGCGCACGTAGTGGGTGACCGCCGTCAAGTCGTAGATGCTCCGCTCCTGTGCGTACTGGAGCAGCTCGCTGTACTCCGGCTCCGGCGCTCCGTAGCCCTCGAGCGCGGACAGCCGCTCCTCGACGAAGCGGTTTGGCACCAGCCAGTCGATGCTCCGCTTGATGATGAGCCCCGCCTGGGAGGTGGCTTGCGGCTCGTCCGCTCTGGTGATGCCCGCGCTGACTCGCCCCTCGAAGGGCTTTGGCAGGTACGGCTGGAGCGCCGAGGGGCGCTCCAACAGCCCCCACGGCACGTACTTCGGCACCCCCAGGAAGGCGTGCGCGGCGATCAGCTCCAGCACCGCCAGCGCCCCCAGCGTGTGCCGCACCCGACGCGGCCTCCCGAACGTGGCGGGCAGCAGCAGGAAGGTGACTGTCGCCAGCCCCAGGCAGAGCAGCGGCCAGATGACTCCCGCCTCCGCCATGGCGCGCATCGGCAACAGCCTCACCAGTGGGCCGCTCAGCCCCAGCGCCACGCCCATCCCCACGAAGGCCGCCGCTGCTCTCCTCCGCGACGGCCCCACTCTCCGCGCCAGCCGGCCCAGCGCGTCCAGCCCAAAGCCCGAGAGCACCGCCAGGCAGAACGCCGCTCCCACGAAGTACTTCACCGGGTAGCGGAACAGGGAGAACGGTGGCAACTGCAGCACCCACGTGGCTGGCGGGAAGTGCTTCCCCAGGCTCAGCAGCAGCAGCAGCAGCGCCCCCACCGCGAAGGCCCTGGCCCTCCGGGGGCCCGCGAAGGCTCCCAGCAGTGCCAGCGCGCAGGGCAGGGCCCCAAGGAACTGGTTGAGGATGAACCACTGATCTCCGCCCCAGTAGCTGCCTCGCGGCCAGTCCGCCAACGGCCAGACCGCCGAGAGCAACTGCGGCCAGGACATCGACCAGGTCAGCCGCTGCCTCGCGAACGCCTCCGCGTCCGTGCGCAACGAGTTCATCGCGAACTCCGCCGCCGGCAGCAGCGCCACCGCCGCCAGCAGCCCCGCCAGCCCCAGCCCGCTCACCACGGGCAGCGCCCGCTTCACGTAGCGCCCGGAGCCCCGGGGCACCACCATCAGGCAGAGCAGCCCCTGCCACAGCGTCGTCTCGGGCGAGCCCGCCGTCACCGAGAGCGCCGTCAGCACGGTCAGCCAGGCCACTTGTTTCGCGCTCGGCGCCAGGGCCGTGGCGCGCGCCGCGCAGAGGATCAACCCGCTCCAGGCCGCCGCGTCCACCACGTTCTGCTGGATGCCCAGCGTCGTCATCATCGGCGTCAGCCCGAACGCCGCTCCCGCCACCGCCGCCGCCGGCCACGACACCCGCAGGTGCCGCGCCAGCCGGAACACCCCCACCGCCGCCAGCGCGATGTGCAGCACGTGCAGCACCGTCATTCCCACCACCGGGCCCGCCAGCACCACGGCGGCCCACCTGGGCGGGTAGAACACCTGCGAATAGAGCGTCGCCGCGAACGGCTGGCCCAGCCGTAGGTAGGGGGTCCACAGCGGCAGCTCCCCGGCTCGCAGCGACTCGAGCAGGAACGCCGAGTCCGGGATGAAGATGCGGAACACCTCCCGCCCCGCCAGCACCTGGCCCCACAGCACCGGCCGGTACACCAGCCCCAGCGCTCCCACCAACCCCAGCACCGTCAAGGTGATGCGCCAGCCGCGGCTCATCGCCAGGCCCACTGACGCTGTGCTGGATCACCGTTGCTCGGCACGAACCCTCACCCCGGGCACTCTCCCGAGGGGGAGAGGGCGTGTTGCTCCACTTTACCAGGGGCAGGACTCGGGAGCCTTACCTCACTGGCAGGCGCCGCAGTCGTTCATGCAGTTGTTCGCCTCGGAGCCCGTGCCGCAGCTCTCCGTGAACTGGCACACCCCGTCACCGCACGTGTACACCTCCTGGGGGCGGATGCGTGTCGTCAGCGGCAGGTACGTGCGCCCGTTGTACGTGCACTCCGTGTAGAACAGCCCCGACGGATCCAGCGTGCAGTACGCCTCGCAGCTCGCCACGTTGACGAGCGCCTCGCACTGGGACACCTCGGCGTTCTGCTCGGTGGTCAGGCCGCAGGCGCGCGGGCTGCTCTCGTCGTTGTTCAGGTACGCCCCGTCCACCCCCGCGAACAGGCCCTCGTTGGTGAACAGGTTGCCGAAGAAGCACGACTCGCGCCGCGAGAACGTCTCCAGCTCCTCGGCCGTGTAGGGGATGGGTTGGTTGCGCGCGGTGCGTCCCAGCACGGACAGGGGCACGTTCAGCCCGAACTTGTTCAGGTGCGCCCCCAGGCACGCCGACAGCAACTGCTGCTCCGACTCCTTCATTCGCTTGCCGTTGGCCCAACCCGGCGTCAGCCCCAGCAGGCCCGGCCACGTATGCGTGGTACCCGTGGAGGTGTCCTCGAAGCTGCGGCTCTCTCCCTCGGGCAGCGCGCACTGCACCAGGTACTTCATCAGCATGGCGTTCGCCGCCGGCGCCTGGGCGAACCACGTGGCGAAGTCACCACCCAGCAGCCCGTTCTGCGTCAGCCCGTTCTGCGTCAGCCCGTTGGTCGCCTTCAGCTCCTGGGCCTGCGTGCTCAGGGCGGGGGTGAGTGCGGAGCTGTCCTCCATAGTCCCACATGCCACCGAGCCCAGCAGGACCATCCAGGTCGCCACACAGAGCTTGCCACCGCGAGCCATACGCTTCGTGAAGTTCTTCATGATTTCCCCTCCGAGGGTTTTGTTGGGTCCCGCTCAACCGATGCGCGAATAGAACCAGACGGGTCTGACAAAGCGTCTGGGGCAGGACGATCCCCTGGGGAGGAAAAACGGAGGCCCGAGGCCCCAACCTTCGTGAATCCGGCACGACGCGTGTGGCCCAATGCCGCTACCCTGGTAGCGGGGCGGAGATCGGCTCCCCCCGAGCATGTCGCTCTTCCCGCCTGGGCCGCCGTGCCACTTCCGCCACTCGCCATGCCCTCGAGCCCCTTGCCCCTGGCCGGCGACACCCAGGGCCTCGCCAACCCGCCAGGTGCGGCCCCGGCGCCTACCGGCACCGTGGTGCTCGTGTTCACCGACGTGCAGAGCTCCACCCAGCTGTGGGAGCAATGCGGCGAGCCGATGCGGGCGGGGCTGGACGTGCACAACCGGGTGCTGCGCGCGCGGCTGGCCACCACCGCTGGCTATGAGGTGAAGACGCAGGGCGACTCGTTCATGGTGGCCTTCGCGTCGGTGACGGAGGCGGTGCGCTGGTGCCTGGAGGTTCAAGAGGCGCTGCTGCACGCGCCGTGGCCCTCGGCGCTGCTGGCCCACCCCCAGGCGGCCGAGGAGCGCGGGCCGCAGGGCATGCCGCTGCACCGGGGCCTGCGCGTGCGCATGGGCGTGCACCTGGGCGAGGCCGAGTGCCGCATGGACGAGCGCACCGGGCGGGCGGACTACTTTGGCCGCACGGTGAACGTGGCGGCCCGGGTGGCGGACGCGGGCCATGGGGGCCAGGTGCTGCTGAGCGGCGCGGCCTGGGCGCAGCTGGCCCAACGGCTCGAGGAGGTGGGCCACCCCTCGGTGCGCGCGCTGGGCGATTTCCGGTTCAAGGGAATCGAGGAGCCCTTCAGCCTGATCGAGCTGCTGCCCGCCTCGCTGGCCGACCGCAGCTTCGGGCCTCAGCGCGCGCAGGAGGAGCGGCGGGGCAACCTGCCCTCCGTCACCGGCGCGCTGGTGGGCCGCGAGGAGGAGCTGGCCACCCTGCGGCAGCGCTTCCACGGGGGCGCGCGGCTGGTCACCATTCTGGGGCCCGGGGGTATGGGCAAGACGCGCCTGGCCACCCACTTTGGCAGCACCCAGCTGAGCTCCCAGCGGCACTGGAGCGGCGGGGTGTGGCTGTGCGTGCTGACGGAGGCCACCACCGAGGGAGACATCTGCCACGTCGTCGGCGAGGCGCTGGGGGTGGACCTCTCCCACAGCAGCAAGGAGGGGGAGCCGGCCGAGCTGGTGGGCCACGCGCTGGCGGGCCGGGGCCAGGTGCTGCTCATCCTCGACAACATGGAGCACCTCATGGGCCACGTGTCCGCCACCCTGGGCCGGTGGCTGGCGCTGGCCCCGGACACGCGCTTCCTCGTCACCTCACGCGAGGCCCTGCGGCTGCCCGGCGAGTGGGTGCTGGATCTGGCCCCGCTGGGGCTGCCCGCGGATGACGAGACGTCGCTGGAGGCCATCTCCCGCGCGGACGCGGTGCGCCTGTTCGTGCAGCGCGCCCAGGCGGCGCAGGGAGACTTCACCCTGACGGCGGAGGACGCCCCGCGGGTGTCGGAGATCGTCCGCCGGCTGGATGGCATCGCGCTGGCCATCGAGCTGGCCGCGGCGCGCACGCCCGTGCTGGGCGTGGCGCAGATCCGCGAGCGGCTGTCGCGGCGCTTCGAGCTGCTGCGGGCGGGGCGCAGGGATGCGTCCGCGCGGCAGGCCACGCTGCGCGGCGCCATCGACTGGAGCTGGAACCTGCTGGAGCCCGCCGAGCGCCAGGCCCTGGCTCAGTGCTCGGTATTCCACGGCGGCTTCACCCTGGAGGCCGCCGAGGCCGTGCTGGAGCTGCCGCCGGACAGCCCGGACGTGCTGGATGTGATTCAGTCGCTGCGCACCAAGTCGCTGCTGCGCACCGCGCCCCGTGGTGACGTGACGGGGGAGCGGCGGTTGACGCTGTACGAGAGCGTGCGGGAGTACGCCTCGGAGCGGCTGGCGGAGTCGGGTGAGGAGGCTCGCGTGGCCACGCGGCACGCGGACTTCTTCCTGGGGCATGCCCGCTCGCTCAGCCGCCTGCTGCATGGCGGCGGCAGCGTCGAGGCCCTGCGCCAGCTCTCGGTGGAGCGCGAGAACCTGCTGGCGGTGTGTGACAACGCCTTGGCCCGGCCTCCGGTGACGCCCGCGCTGCTGGCCCGGGCGCTGGGGGGGCTGAGCGCGCTCGAGCCGGACATGACGGCGCGCGGGCCGATGGACCTGACGCTCGAGCGGCTGGACCGGGCGCTGGCGCTGGCCGCCCGCGTACCGGTGCAGGAGCAGCTGCGCGCCGAGGTGCTGGCGGTACGCGGCCGGGCCCTGCTGGAGCTGGGCCGGTTGGCCGCCGCGCGCAAAGATTTGGAGGAGGCCAGCCGCGTCTTCCACCAACTGGGCGCGCAGCCGATGCGCAAGCGCGTGCTGGTGGAGCTGTCCACGGTGGCCCGCCACGAGGGCGACATGAGCGCCGCCTCCGCCCGGGTGATGGAGGCCCAGGCGCTGCCCTCGGGAGGCGACCGCTGGCTGGAGGCCTACGCGGTGGGGAACCTGGGCCTCTTCGAGCTGTTTCGCAGCGGGGCCTCCGCGGCCGTACCCCACCTGCGCGTGGCGCTGGAGCTGTTCCGCGGGCTGGAGGACGCCACCTTCGAGCTGATCTTCCTCATCAACTATGGCTTCGCCATTGGCGAGCTGGGGCAGATGCGGGAGGCGGTGGCGCTGCTGGAGGAGGCGCTGAGCAAGTCCACCCACGTGGGCAACCGCTTCAGCCACGCCATTGCCCAGGTGAACATCGGGTGTCTGCTGCTGGAGGCGAGCCGGGCCGCCGAGGCCGCGGAGCACCTGGAGGCCGCCGTGCCCATCGGCCAGCAGCTGGGCAGCCGCCTGCTCGAGTCGTGCGCGCGTGGCGAGCTGGGGCGCGCGTACCTGGCGCTCGGGGTGCCCGAGAAGGCCCTGGTCCACCTGCGCGAGGCCATCGCCACGCTGTCCGCGGTGTCTCGCTGGCACATGCTGCGCTTCTCCGCGCACCTGGCCTCGGTGCACGCCGCGCTGGGCCAGCTCGAGGTGGCGCGCGAGGGCTTCCTCTCGCTGGAGACCACGCCCGAGCTTCGCGAGGATCCCGTGCTGGGCGAGCTCGTCTCGCTGCTGCGCGCCGCCGAGGAGCTCGCGGTGGCCCGCTCCGGCGTGGCCGCCGAGCAGGCCGAGGCGTGCGTGGCGGCGGCTCGGCGGCGGCTGGAGCGCGCCCGGCAGGCGCCTCCCACGGCGGCCTCTTCGGATCTGCGCAGCTCGCTGCGGCTGCTGGAGCAGTGGCTGGCCCGGGTGGGGTGACGCGGACACGGCAGTGAACAGTGCGGGGCCGGTGTGTCGGGCTTCAATCCCGTGCCCATGGGCGCGGCTTGCCCGCGGGCTCCCGTGCTGTGACGCTCGGCCCTCGTGCCGTACTTCCCTGGAGCCATCGCTCATGTCCTCTCGCCTGCTGCGTCCCGTCCTCGTCTCTCTGCTGCTCGTGTCCGGTGCTGGCTGGGCGGATGAGAAGGGCGGCCATCACCACCACTCTCCCCACGGAGGACAGGTGCGGGATGCGGGCAGCATCCACCTGGAGGCGCTGGTGAAGGAGGGGAAGTTCCTCGTCTACGCGCTCGACTCCCAGGAGAAGACGCTGCCGGCTCCCGCCGAGGGCACCGTCAAATTGGTGGTGGGCAAGGACGTGCACGATCTCGTGCTCAAGCCCGAGGGTGAGGCCCTGAGCGCCGCGCTGCCCGCGGGCGTCGAAGGCAAGGCGCTTGTCGCCGTCGTGGTCGTCAAGCTGGACAGCGGCCCGAAGACGGCCCGCTTCAAGCTGGGCCAGGCCAAAGCTCACCACCACCCTCCGGAGCAGAAGGCCCAGCCGGACGCTCCCGCGAAATAGCGGGATGGGTTATTGCGGCGCGCTCACGGGCGCAGGAGCGGGCGCCGCGGGCGGCCCGAAGCCCAGCCTCCGCAACATCACCTTGCGAATGCCCGGAATCCGGAACCGGTAGATGAACGCATCCGCCACGTAGTGCGCCAGCACCACCCCGAGCCCCAGGGTGATTGACGCTCGCAGCACCGGGTTCGTCGCCAGCGACGCGGGCCCCATCTCCCCGTACACCGTCCTCAGCAGGAAGCCGTCCACCACGCCCAGCGCCAGCAGCGGCAGCATCGACAGCCCCATCAGCGGCCAGATCCACGCCCGCCCGAACCGCGACGGCGCGTCCCCGGGCCGGGGCTCCAGCATCCGGGCGGTGATCATGAAGTACTCCAGCCCATGCATCGCCAGCAGCATCACGTTGCCCCACGGCGGCGCCACCAGCAGCAGCCCCGTCACCGTCGCCACCGCCCCCAGGTACAGTATCTTCGGCCCGCTCAGCCGCCCGGACCTCAACACCGTGCGGAACAGCAGCACGAAGTACCCCAGCCACACGGTGATCAGCACCGCCAGCGTGCCGTGCGGCAACAGCGCTCCCTGGCCCACGTCCAGGAACGGCGTGGCCCCAGGTGCCGCGGAGTCCGGGATGAACAGCAGCCGCGTCAGCGTCAGCGTCAACATCAGCGGCACGTACACCTGCAGCAGCTTCCGCTCTCGCGGCGAGCTCGCCGGCAGTCCCGCCTGCGCTCCCCTCAGCCCGTGCAGCGACCAGAACCCCTTGTGCTGCGCCAGCATGTGGTGCATCCCGAACACGCCCAACAGGATCGCCGCCGTGTACCTGTACGCCAGCCGGTCCGCGTAATACAGGAAGTAGAACCCCACGCCCGAGGCCAGCAGCGCCGCGCTCGTGCCCGCCAACAGCGCCCGGGGCTGCTTCGGATCCGCGGTCAGCACGTCCCGGTGCACCGCCATCAGCAGGAAGCTCAGCACCACGTGCGTGCCGCTGCCCAGCAGGTTCTGCGCCGTCCACATCGCCAGCCGGTGTGTCTGCGCTCCCGGGCCCTCCGCGGCCAGCAGGCTCACCGTCGCTCCCACCACCGTGAGCAGCAGCGGAATGCCCAGGAACACCGCGTCGGCCCGCGGTGAGAACAGCCACAACCCCTCAAACGCCATCACCCCGCTGGGGGCGTCAGCCGGGGGGGCCGGGGCTGCGGACAGAGCGGTGTTCGACGGCGTCATTGCACTGGGCAGTATAGCCGGTTCTCCCCTGGCTGGACCATGTCCGTGCTAAGAGGCCACGCCCATGGAAGGCCGCCTGCTGCTCAAGAACTGCGCCGTGTTCCGCGCGGACGGCCGGGTGCGTACCGGCATGGCCCTGGTAATCGAAGGTGGCCTGATCCGCCGCGTGGCTCCCGATGCCGAAGTCCCCGTGCTTCCGGGGGACTGGGAGGTGGCCTGCCGAGGCCGCCTGGTTGCTCCTGGCCTCGTGGACTGTCACTCCCACCTGGTGGGGGGCCAGCTGTTGCCTCCTACCGGCAACTTCCTGCTGTCCGCTCCCGCTACCCGCATGGAGCGCCGCAAGCACGTGGCATCCCTGCTATCCGTGGGGGAGATCGAGGCGCTGACGCGCTTCGCCATGGCTCAGGCGCTGCGGGAGGGCACCTCGCTCATCGTCGAGCACCTCGAGGCCCCCTCGGACGTGCTGGGGGGCCTGGAAGTCCAGGCCCGTGTGGCCGAGCAACTCGGCATGCGGCTGGTGGTGGGCCACAGCACGCACAGCCTCGCGGGAGAGGCGCCCGCGCGCGCCTGGCTGGAGGCCAATGCCGACTTCGCCCGGCGCTTCCGCGCCCACCCCCTGGTGCGTGGCGCGCTGGGCTTCCATGCCTCGCACACCTGCGACGACGCGCTGCTGGGCCGCATCAGCGCGCTGTCCCAGGAGCTGGAGGTGCCCGTGCTCTTCCACCTCGCCGATGGGCAGGATGATCTCACCGCCACCTATGCCCAGTACGGCAAGCGCGTGGTGCCCCGGCTGGATGAGCTGGGCCTGCTGAGCCCGCGCGCCATCGCCGCCCGCGCCCGCGCCATCGACTCGCAGGAGGCCGCCCGGCTCGCCGCCACCGGCACCTTCGTGGCCATCAGCCCCCGGGCGCACCTCACCGCCGAGCGCATTGGCGAGTCCCTGGAGGCCGTGCTCCTGCTGCAGCAGCTGGTGGGCCTGGGCACCAGCGGCCATGGCACCCTCTGGGACGAGGTGCTCGCCGCCTTCGTGGGGCTGCTGCGCATCTCCCGCGTGGGCCGCCTGCCGGATCCCGACGGCACGCTGGCGCAGATGTTGATCAGCGGCCCCGCCGAGCTGTGCACCCGCGTGTTCCGCGCGCCCTCTGGCGGCGTGGAAGAGGGGAGCCTCGCGGATCTCGTCGTCTATGACACCTTGCCCACCGCGGACCCCGAGACGGGTTACTCGCCCCACCTGATCGGCCAGCTGGCCCGCTCGCGCGTCGCGTGGACCATCATCAACGGCCGCGTCACCGTGCGCGAGGGGCAGCTGCTCGGCGTGGACTTCGTGGAGCTGGCCCGGCAGGCCGCCGCCGCGCTCTCCAGCGTCTGGTCCCGTGCCCGTCTCACCGCATGAGCCCCGCTCTGTCCCCCTCCTCGCTCGCCGAGCGCTTCCGGGCGGCTCGCTCGCGCCGTGAGCCCCTGCTCGCGGACGTGCGCACCACCGCTTTTCGCTGGCTCAATGGCGCCCCCGACGGCGTGCCCGATGTCACCGTGGACAGCTTCGCCGGCCTGCTCGTCATGGGGCTCTACCGCGACTTCTCCGCCGCCGAGGAGCAGGCGCTGATCGACGCCGCCCAGGAGGTGTGGGCCCCGCGCGGCCTGTACCTCAAGCGCCGCCCCCGCGAGGCGCGCGTCCTGGCCAACACCGCCAAGGAGGTGCTCGCCCCCGAGGTGCCCTCGCTCGGCCCGCCCATCGAGTCCCTGGAGGCGCTGGAGAACGGCCTGCGCTTCCTCATCCGCCCCGCGCAGGGCCTGTCCGTGGGCCTGTACCTGGACATGCGCGAGACGCGCGCCTGGCTGCTGGGGCAGGTGAGGGGGCTCACCGTGCTCAACCTCTTCGCCTACACCTGTGCCTTCGGCGTGGTGGCCACCGCGGGCGGCGCCCAGCGCGTGCTCAACCTCGACAGCAGCCGCCGCGTGCTGGACTGGGGCGAGGAGAACGCCCGCCTCAACGGCCAGCCCGTGGACCGCTACGACTACGTCGCCGGAGACTGCTTCGAGTGGCTCGGGCGCCTGGCGAAGAAAGGGGAGACGTTCGACGTGGTGATCGCCGATCCCCCCTCCTTCTCCACCACCCGCCGCACCCGCTTCTCCGCCGGCAAGGACTACCCCCGGCTGGCCGAGGCCGCCGCTCGCGTGGTGGCTCCCGGAGGCCGCCTGGTGGCCTGCTGCAACCTGGCCACGCTCACCGCCCGCCGCTTCGAGGCCATGGTCTCCGAGGGCCTCGCCCGCGCCGGACGCCAGGCTGCTCGCCCGGGCCGGGCGCTGGGGCCTTCTCCCGTCGACTTCCCCGCCTCCCCCGAGGAGCCCCCGGGGTTGAAGGTGTACGTCGTACCCCTCAGATAGAGTCGCGGTTCTGTCACGGTTATCGGTTATTGTGCGCCCCGCGATGTCCACCGCAGCCTCGAAGGAATCCACGCGCTTCGGCAAGTACCGGCTCATCGACCGCATCGCGGTCGGGGGCATGGCGGAGATCTTCCTGGCCAACCAGGCGGATGGCGAGGGCCTGGAGACGCCCGTCGTCATCAAGCGCATCCGCCCGCACCTGTCCAAGCACGCCAGCTTCGTGAAGATGTTCCTCAACGAGGCGCGGCTGGCCGCCCAGCTCAACCACCCCAACATCGTGCAGATCCACGACCTGGGGAAGATCGGCGAGAGCTACTTCATCGCCATGGAGTACATCTTTGGCCGGGACATGCGCAGGATCATCCCCAAGGCCGAGGAGGTGGGCATTCCCTTCCCGCTGGTGTACGCGCTGCGCATCGCCTCGGACATGTGCGCCGGGCTGCACTACGCCCATCAGAAGGTGGACCTGTACGGCAACCCGCTGAACATCGTTCACCGGGACGTAACGCCCGAGAACATCTTCGTGGCCTTCGACGGCACGGTGAAGGTGCTGGACTTTGGCATCGCCAAGGCCACCAACCAGGTGGAGCAGACGCGCGCCGGAGAGCTCAAGGGGAAGATCAGCTACATGAGCCCGGAGCAGTGCCTGGGCAAGCCGGTGGATCGGCGCAGCGACATCTTCTCGGTGGGAGTGGCGCTCTATGAGTGGCTCACCGGCTTCAAGCTCTTCACCGGCGAGTCCGAGGTGGTGGTGATGCGCAGCATCACCGAGGGGAAGATCTACGCCCCGTCGTACTTCAAGGCCGACATCCCCGAGCCCGTCGAGGCCATTCTGATGAAGGCGCTCGAGAAGGACCGCGAGCGCCGCTACCAGACGGCCGCCGAGATGCGCGCGGCGATCGACGCGTTCCTGAGCTCCTACGAGTTCACTCCCACGCCGCTACACCTGTCCAACTTCCTGCGGCAGATCTTCCACGACGAGCTGCGCGCGGAGCAGGACCGGCTGGTGGCCCGCACCTCCAGCGCCGAGCAGCTCATCGAGATGGAGGAGGTGACGCCCGCGGACACCAGCCCCATTCGCGACGCGCGCGGCTCCTCCGAGCGCCTGCTCAGCATCTCCCTGCCCGCCGATCAGATCGCCTCGCTGGAGGCCCTCGCGCAGCGCAACGGTGTCCCCGTGAGCAAGATGGTGGGCGAGCTGCTCGCGGCCTGGCTCAAGTACCGCTGAGCGTGCGGCGCCAGGCAGTCGCGGCGTGTCTGCTCCGCCGCACTCGGCTACAGTCTCCCGCGAACCGTGGCTCCGGGTGCGATCGATGGCGAACGGCAAGACAGGTGAGAAGCAGCCCGCGGCCCAGCCCATCGCTCAGAGCCCGGCGGACCTCCCCTACGCCCAGCTTGTCATCAAGCTGCTGGGGCAGGTCCAGGTCGTCGATGGACCGCCCGTCACCATCAATATCAACAATGACCAGGGCCAGGCCCTGATCAGCCTTCGCGGATGGATGGTGGTCAGCCTCGGCTCGGAGACCGATGCGTCACAGGTCGTCGCCGGCCTCTGCCTCATGACCGAGGGGCGTTTCGCGCTGATCCAGCCCGGCATGGTGCGCATGTTCGACACTCCCGGCGATCTCTATACCTATGGCGTCGCGCTCAGTGCCGCCGGGTCGGTCGAGCGCAGGCTCTGGAAGACCGCGTGCCTGCGCTTCCCGGTGCTCTCCTCCTGCGAGCTCGGCCCGCAGACCGTCTCCGGACCCCAGGGAACCTGAGTCAGGCACCCAGCTTGGCTCAGGTGGAGACGCCTCTGTCGGGGCCACTTCCCACAATCCTGCCCGATTGTCGGACAGGATTGGGTTCTCTGGGCCTGGCGGCCCCTCCCACTCGGGCTCCTTTGCGAAGGGCTCGCTGGGGGATGGGGCCTCCACGGTGGGGGTGGGGTCGCGGGGCGGTGAGGGCTCGTGCGGTGGGGTGACGCTCCGCATGAGGCGCTCGGTGACGGCCTTGAGCAGCGGCGGCAGCTCGTGCCTCAGTGCTTGCACGTTCTTGTCGTCCAGAGCCAGGGTGGCGCACCGGGCCCAGGATTGCACCGCCTGGGGGTTGAGGTGGGGCAGGGCCCATTTCGCCAGACCGCGGAAAGTGCGCTCCAGCGATTGGATGAGCAGCAGGTGCCCCATCCGGTCCGCCACGCAGGCCGCCTGCTTCAGCAGATCGAACTCCTGCCATACCCACTTTCCGTCTCCTGCGTCCCAGCGGGCCGTGTCCTCCAGCAGGAAGCAGGCCTGACTGAGCTGATCCAGCTCCGCGGGGCTCGCCGTTTCACAGCAGGCCACCAGCAGGTCCACCGTGATTTCCCGCTTGAGCGCCAGGAAGCCTTCCAGCAACTGGTGCCGCCCTGGCATCAGTCGGCCGTCGCCTGTCAGCGCCACGCTCAGTGTCTCCAGGTTCAGGGCCTGGTCCCACGGCACCACGCGGGTTCTTCGCCCGGGGTAGGGCACTATCAGGCCTCGGGTGGACAGGCCGCGGATGGCTTCTCTCACCGTGCCTCGGGAGACGCCGAAGCAGCGCGCCAGCCCGTGCTCCGAGGGAAACTTGCCGTCCCTCGGCAGCAGCCCCAGCGCCAACATCTTCTCCAGTTCCGCCTCCACCTGCGAGACGAGCCCCACCCGTTCCATGTCCGCCACCCTTCCCCTTACTGGTGCTCGCCCTCAAACCATGCGGGGCTGACATCTTCGTGAGGCCTGCCCTCGGACGCGGCCCTTCGCGGCAGGTTCCGTCCTCTCCTCATGTTTCGCTTCCCGGGGTAGAGTCCTCGACGCGCGGTGTCATCCCCCTGAACACCGTCGGCCGGAGGCTGCTGGATGCGAAGGAGCGTGGTGCCGGGACTGTTCGACGACTACTCCGTCGCTCCTGGTACTTTTGACGAGCTGTTCGATGCGGCGGGAACGCCGCGCCTTCACTTCCTTCGCATCCTGGGCCTGCTGGGCGCACGGAATACCGAGGACTTTGCCCGCTTCCAACGCCTCGCCGAGCGCGCCCTGCTCAACCAGGGCGTCACCTTCTCCGTCTACTCGGATGCCCGCGGCACCGAGAAGATCTTTCCCTTCTGCCTCATTCCCCGCGTCATCTCCGCCGCCGACTGGCGTCATGTGGAGCGGGGGCTCGAGCAGCGCGTCCGCGCGCTCGGCCTCTTTCTGGATGACGTGTATGGCGAGCAGCGCTTCCTCGCGGAGCAGCCCGAACTGCGCGAGTTCGTGCTCGGCACCAGGCTGTACCTGCCCCAGCTGCGCCACGTCCGCCCTCCTGGCGGGGTGCGCATCCATGTCTCGGGCATCGATCTGATCCGCGATCAGCAGGGCGTCTTCCGCGTGCTCGAGGACAACCTGCGCACTCCCTCCGGTGTGTCGTACGTCATGGAGGGCCGCATCGTCTCCAAGCGTGTCATGCCCGAGGTGTTCGAGCAGGCCCGCGTCCGCCAGGTGGACCACTACCCCGCGCGCCTGGCCGAGACGCTGCGCGCGGTGTCTCCCGAGGCTCCCGAGCGCTCCACCGTGGTGGTGCTCACCCCGGGCCCGTACAACTCCGCCTACTTCGAGCACACCTTCCTGGCCCGCACCATGGGCGTGGAGCTGGTGCACCCCGCCGACCTCTTCGTGGACAACAACCAGGTCTTCGTGCGCACCACCCGCGGGCCCCGCCGCGTGCACGTCATCTACCGCCGCATCGACGACGCGTTCCTGGACCCCGAGGTGTTCCGCCCCGACAGCCTGCTGGGCGTGCCCGGGCTCATGCGCGCCTATGCCGCCGGCAACGTCACCCTGGCCAATGCCCCCGGCAATGGCGTGGCCGATGACAAGGCCGTGTACGCCTTCGTGCCAGACATGATCCGCTTCTTCCTCTCCGAGGAGCCGGTGCTGCAGCAGGTGCCCACCTATGTGTGCGCCCGCGCCGAGGACCGCGCCTACGTGCTCGACAACCTGGACAAGCTGGTGGTGAAGACGGTGGACGAGGCCGGCGGCTACGGCATGCTCATGGGCCCCCAGGCCACCCGCGAGGCCCGCGAGGAGTTCCGTCAGCGCGTGCTCGCCGAGCCTCGCCGCTACGTGGCTCAGCCCCTGGTGGAGCTGTCCTCGTGCCCGACATGGATCGCCGACAAGAAGCAGGTGGCGCCCCGCCGGGTGGATCTGCGGCCCTATATCCTCACCGGCCCGCAGGGGCCCTGGGTGCTGCCCGGAGGCTTGAGCCGCGTGGCCCTGCGTGAGGGCTCGTACGTCGTCAACTCCAGCCAGGGCGGCGGTTCGAAGGACACCTGGGTGCAGCGGGAGGGCGCATGATCGCGCGAGTGGCCGAGCACTGTTTCTGGCTGGGGCGCTACCTGGAGCGAGCCGAGAGCACCGCCCGCGTGCTGCAGGTGACGGGCACCCTGGCGCTGGACGCGGGCCTGCCCGCCGAGCAGTGCTGGATGCCCATTCTGGCCGTCTTTGGCGAGCAGCCCCGCTTCGTGCAACTGCACGGGAAGGCCGCCGAGGGAGATGGCGAGGCGGTGCAGCGCTTCATGGCCTTCGACGACAACAACCCCTCGAGTCTGCTGGGCATGCTGGCCGCCGCCCGGGAGAACGCCCGCGCCATCCGCGAGGTGGTCAGCATCGAGTGCTGGGAAGTCATCAACGAGGTGTACCTGTGGGCCCACAGCGATGAGGCCCGCGTGGAGTTCGCCCAGCACCGCTATGGCTTCTACCGGCAGATCCGCCGCGCGGTGCAGCTATGCCTGGGCCTGTTCCGCGGCACCATGCTGCATGACGCGCCGCTGGACTTCATCTGGCTGGGCGTGCTGCTGGAGCGGGTAGGGCAGACCGCCCGCGTGCTGGACGTGCACCACCACGCCTTCAAGCACCTGCCGACGGCGGCGGGGCAACAGGTGGTGGAGACGAGCCTGTGGCTGTCGCTGCTGCGCGCCTGCTCGGGCTTCGAGGCCTTCATGAAGCGCCACCAGGGCAAAGTCACTGGCGACGCGGTGGCCGCCTTTCTCCTGTTCGAGCCGGATTTTCCCCGCTCGCTGCGCTACTGCGTGAAGTCCGCCCACCGCTACCTGGCCGAGTTCCACCCCCCCGGCACCCAGGGCCTGCCCGGCGCCGAGTCCGTGGCCCTGGCCTCGCGGCTGCTCGAGCTGCTGCGCCCCGAGAGCCTCGAGGGCCCCGAGGCCACCATTCACGGCCTGCTCACCCAGGTGGTGGACACCACCGCCGCCCTGTGTGACTGCATGGCCGGCGAGTTCTTTGGCCAGCGCCGGCGGCTTATTTCCCAGGCCATGGCCCAGTAGAGTTCCGCGCCCCATGCCCAACCTGCTCGCTACTTCTTTCGAGGGCACGCTCGCCCCCAGCCTGGACTTGCGCTGCCTGGCCCCGGGCCACAAGCTGCCCGACGGGTGGGGCCTGGGCTACTACCCGGGAAACGAGCCCTCGGCCGCGGTGCTCAAGCAGCACGCGCCTCCTCCCGGCGGCACCATTCACAGCGAGCTCGTCAAGGCGTGGGGCCACCTGGAGTCTCCGCTCTTCCTGCTCCACATCCGCACCGCCACGTGGGGCCCCAACAGCGACGCCAACACCCAACCCTTCTGCCGCAGCTATGGCGGCCGGGACTGGCTGTTTGGCCACAGCGGCAGCCTCCACCGCGCGCCGGCTCCGCCCGCCGAGAAGTACCTGGCGCCCGTGGGCTCCACGGACTCGGAGCTCGTCTTCTGCCGGCTGCTCAGCTGGGTGCAGGCCGCCGGCTGGCAGCGCCTGGGCGAGGTGGACCTGGAGCGGCTGCGCGCCTGGCTCGAGGAGCTCAACGCCGCTGGCCCCCTGTCCCTCATGTTCACCGATGGGCAGGACCTGTGCCTGTACGCCGACGCCCAGGGCACCACCGGCACCTGGCTGTGGCGGGTGAAGCCTCCGTACGACAGGCTCGCGCTGGGGGATGAGGACGTGGAGGTGGACCTCACCAAGCGCGGCGCCAAGGGCCACAAGGGCGTCATCGCCTGCACCCAGCCCATCGACTCGCGCACGGAGCTGAAGGCCGAGTGGGCGCGGGTGCCTCCCGGGGCGCTGGTGGTGGTGCGGCAGGGGGCGGTGCGCGCCGAGGTGCTGCCTCCCAGCGCTCCGCGCCCCGCCAGCGCCGAGGCCAACAGCATGGCCGCCGAGCTCGAGGCCCGCGGCCGCCTGCGCCGCCCCACCGTGGCTCCCGTGCGAGTCATGGACGTGCGCCACCGCACCGTGTACCGCTACGCCAAGCCCGTGGAGCGCAGCGCCCATGTGCTGCGCCTCACCCCCGTGCATGATCGGCTGCAGTCGCTGCTGTCCCACGAGCTGAAGCTGTCCTCCGGGGAGATGCGCGAGGAGTACGAGGACGTGTTCGGCAACCGCGTGCGCCGCGCCCACGTGGAGTCGCCCTACTCGGAGCTCATCATCGAAGCCCACTCGCGCGTGGAGCTCAAGGACGTGGATCCGCTGGGCTCCCACGCCCCGCACATCCGCACGACGTTCCCCCTGCTGTGGATGCCCTGGCAGCAGGTCATGCTCCAGCCGTTCCTCCAGCCGCCGCCGCTGCCGGACACCGAGCTGGAGGAGCTGCTCGAGTACGCGATGAGCTTCGCGCGCCGCAATGACTTCGACTTGCTGGACACGCTGCTGGACCTGAACTTCACCCTGTTCAAGGAGTACCGGTACGTGCCCGGTGTCACCACGGTGCACACCACGCCCTTCCAGGTGTACGCGGCGCGGCGCGGCGTGTGCCAGGACTTCACCAACCTGTTCGTGTGCCTGGCGCGGCTGCTCGGGGTGCCGGCGCGCTACACCTGTGGCTACCTCTACACCGGCCCCAAGCACGCCAACACGCTGCAGGCCGAGGCCTCGCACGCGTGGGTGCAGGCGTATCTGCCCGAGCGCGGGTGGAAGGGGTTCGATCCCACCAACGGCGTGCTCACCCAGACGGACCACGTGCGCGTGGCGGTGGGGCGCTCGTACTCGGACGCGGCGCCCACCTCGGGCACCATCTACGTGGGCGGCGGCATGGAGCGGCTCGAGGCCGTGGTGCGCTGCGAGCCGGTGGAGTAGGGCGCGCGGGCTACTTGCCGGTGGGCGCGGAGGTGGGCACCTGCTCGGAGGCGTTGATGGGCATGTAGCAACCGCCCTGGTAGGTGAACACGTTGCCGTGGCAGTGCTCGGGGCTCAGGTCCACCTTGGCCCAGCAGGCCCCGTGGATGGCGATCTGTCTGTCGGGACAGCGGCCCTTCTTGTCCGGCCGGAGCTGTCCCGGCCGCGGCGTCTTGGGCACCTCGAGGACGATGGCCTTCTGCGCGGAGTCTGGCCTGGGCTCGGGGGCCTGGTTCAGCGCGCTGTCTCCGAGGGAGACCGTGTCTTCTGGAGGCTGGAGCTGCCGCACGGTGCGCACCGAGCCTGAGTGACTGGGACACAGCGCCAGGGCCAGCAGTGCCGCGAGCCAGGGCTGCCACGTTCGGGGCGCGTGCCGGGCGGTGGCAGGAGCGGGTGCCTGGGTGGGAGTTGGCTGGACGTGGGACCGCGCGGTGGCGTCGGAGTGCTCGGCGTCGAGGGCGCGCTGCCTGTCGCGGTGGCGCGGGCGGTGGCCCAGGAGGCGGGAGCTGTCCTGCTCCTGTTGTGTCCACTCGGAGGGAGGCTGCGTCTCCCAGTCGAACAGAGGCGCATCCGCCGAGGGCCCGGCGTGCGCCACGCCGCGCTCCAGGGCCTCGGCCAGCTCACCGGCGGTGCCGCGCTCCTCGGGGGTGGGAGACAGCATGCGCAGAATGAGCGCATTGAGCTGAGCATCCACCCGGGGGCTGAGCTGCCTGGGAGGCTGGGGGCCGGAGCCTCCGGGCTGCCAGCAGTGGGCCTGGGGTTCGTGGGGATGGGTGAAGGGCGGGTAGGAGTCGGTGACGAGCCGGTAGGCGGTGACGCCCAGGGCGAACACGTCATCCGAGGGCTTGGCCAGCAGAGGAGAGGAGGCCTCCAGCCCCGCGCGCAGGAGGCACTGCCAGACTTGAGGGCTGCGGTAGGCCGGAGTGCCGGGCAGCATGGGCAGAGGGGTGAGCCTGGCGGCGCCGGCGAAGTGCGCGGAGCCGAAGTCGGTGAGGAACAGGCGGCCATCGCTGGGGCGTACGAGCATGTTGTCGCCCTTGACGTCGCGGTGCACGCCGCTGACCTCGTGAGTGGCCTGCAGAGCGCGAGCGGCCTGAGCCAACAGGGCGAGGACCTGGCGGGAGGAGGGGTTGCGGCGTGAGGCCCAGGAGTAGAGGGGCTCACCGTCCACGCGCTCCATGACGAGGAAGGGGTGGGGGCTGCCCGAGGAGGAGCGCCACAGCCCCGAGTCGAGCAGGCGGGGCACGCAGGGGTGGCGCACGCGGGAGAGCAGCTCGGCCTCGCGCTCGAAGCGAGGATCCTCCGGGTAGATGGCGAGCTTGAGGGCGACGGGCTTGGCGTGAGGGTGGCGGGTGCTGACGGCGGAATATACGGTGCCGTAGACGCCGCGGCCCTGGAAGCCCAGCAGCCGCCAGGCACCCACCTGAGTTCCGGCGGGGAGGGAGAGGGGATTGTTCTCCAGCGCTGGCGTGTCCATGAGCGTGCTCCGGCCAGGGGCTTGTCCGCACCCTTGGGCAGCCTACCTCGGGGGTGGCAAGTAACGAACCACCGTGCGGAGTTTCGTTCGGCGCGGGCGTTGGGTAGTATGTCAGAGGTCCTACCTCATGTGTTGGGCCATGGCTTCACGTGGGGTCTTGAAGCCGAGCGGTTCCGCCTTTACGTTGACCTGGCTGTGTCCTCGCTGAGCGAGGCGGCCCGCCGAGCCCTGGAGGCGCTGATGCTGTACAAGATTGGCAACTACGAAGTGCAGACGGAGCTCTTCCGGTCGTGGATCTCCATGGGCTTCGAGAAAGGGCACCGGGAGGGGCTCAAGGAAGGGCTCAAGGAAGGGATCCTGGAGGGACTTCATCTAGGTGAGCTGGCCGCGCTCATCGATGTGCTTGACTCCCGCGGAATCCAACTGGACAAGGAGAGCCACCAGCGGCTGGAGGCCTGCAAGGATATGACGCAGCTAAGGCTCTGGCTGCACAAGGCGCTGACAGTCCACACCGCGCGCGAACTCTTCGACTCAGAACCCACGCCCCAGTCCCCGGCCCGCAAGAGCGCCAAGCGCGGCCGGAGCCCGAGCACGTCCAAGCCGCGCTCCAGGCGCTGAACATGCCTCGGCTGAAACTCACACTGGAGTACGACGGGACGCGCTACGTGGGCTGGCAAATGCAGTCCAACGGGCGCTCCATCCAGGCGGAGCTGCAGGAGGCACTGGGCCGGCTGCTGGGCGGCGAGGTGGAAGCCACCGCGGCGGGGCGAACGGACTCGGGCGTGCACGCGGCGGGGCAGGTGGTGTGCTTCGACACGGAGCGTCAACTCCCCCTCAAGGCGTACTGGATGGGGCTCAACGGGCTGCTGCCCCAGGACATCGCCGTCGTGGCGGCCGAGGAGGTGCCCGCGCAGTTCGATCCGCGGCGCTGGTCCCGGGGCAAGCGCTACCGCTATCGGGTGAGCAACCGGCGCACGCGCTCGCCGCTGCGGCGCTACACGCACTGGGAAATCTTCGCCCCGCTGGACGTGGAGGCCATGGCGCGAGCGGCCCGCCACCTGCTCGGGAGGCATGACTTCTCGGCGTTCCGGGCCGCGGACTGCCAGGCGGCGCACGCGGTGCGAGAGGTGCGGCGGCTGACGGTGGAGGGCACCTCGGGAGACGCGGTTAGCCTGGTGGTGGAGGGCACGGCGTTCCTCAAGCACATGGTGCGCAACCTGGCGGGCACGCTGGTGGAGGTGGGCAAGGGCCGCCGGAGCGAGGCCTGGGTGGCCGAGGTGCTGGCCGGCAGGAACCGCAAGCAGGCGGGCCCCACGGCGCCGCCACAGGGGCTGGTGCTGGAGGAGGTGTTCTACGGAGAGGGGCCGCCCCCTCGCACGGCTGGAGACTCGGCGGACGTATTCGATGACGAGCCGTGAGGCCTCCCGGCCGGGCTTGGGCTAGGCTTGGGCGCCGTGAGCACCAAGCCTCCCAAGATCCTCGATCCGCTGCGAGTCCGCATCCGCCGTTTCCAGTTCACGATGGGGCTGGGCTTCATCGCCCTGGTGATCGGCTCGATGTTCACGGGCTCTTTCACGCACCGAGTGATCGAGCGGGCGCAGGACCTGCCGTACTTCTTCTACGTGCTGCTGGCGGTGGTGCTCGCGAACCTGTGGGTGCTGGGAGTGCTGCCGTTGCTCTGCTACGGGGCAGCGCGGGTGCTGGAACTGCGGCCGATGAGCACGGCGCTGGGAGCGGCGTTCACGGGCCAGTTCTTCGTGATGGCGGTGCAGACGGCCTCGAGCGGTGTGGAGGGCCTGTGGACCGGCTGGCTGCCCTTCTCGATGCAGGTGACGGCGTTCTTCGGAGGAGTGCTGCTGAGCTACCGCTCGGTGCTTCAGGGCCGCGCGGCGGCGGCGAAGGGCGCGGAGCAGGTGAAGGCGCAGGCCGAGTCGCGCAAGTCCGAGTACGACGAGTTCCTCCGCGAGGCGGAGCGGGCCGCGGAGAAGACGGCGCAGCGCGAGGCGGAGCGGGCCGCGGCGGTGGCAAGCCCGGCCCCCGCGCCGGAGGAGGCCCCCAAGCCGGAGGCCCCCAAGCCGGAGGCCGCCGACTCCAAGGTCTCCACGGGAAGCTAAGCGGCAAGCCACCGCACCCACTGGGTGAACTCCATAGGTGTCTCCGGGGCACGGTGGAGTGTAGCCTCGGGCCCATGATGCGAGGACTCCTCATCACGGGCTGTACCGGGTTTCTGTTGTCCACGGGCTGTGCGCACCAGGCGGCGAGCACGCCCGTGCCCACGCCAGCGCTGACGCCGGAGGCCACGGGACGTGGCGGCGCGGCGGCGACGATCGACTCACGCGCCACCGCGGCGGCGATCGAGATCCTCAAGGACGGCGGCAACGCGGTGGACGCGGCGGTGGCGGCGGCGGGGGTGCTGGGAGTGACGGATCCGTACTCCTGCGGCATCGGCGGCGGCGGCTTCATGCTCATCTACCTGGCGGACGAGAAGCGGGTGGTGAGCGTGGAGCACCGCGAGAAGGCGCCGCGGGAGCTGGCGCGCTCGCTCTACTACGAGGCCGGGGCGCCCATTCCGTTTCCCGAGGTGATGAGCAGCGGGCTGTCCACGGGAGTGCCGGGCATGGTGCGGGGCTGGGAGGCGGCGCTCACGCGCTACGGCACCCGGGGGCTGTCCGAGGTGCTGCAGCCGGGCATCCGCGTGGCGGAGCGGGGCTTCGAGGTGGATGAGACGTTCGTGGACCAGACGGCGCGCAACGCCGAGCGCTTCAAGCTCTTCAGCAGCACGGCGGCGCTCTTCCTGCCGGCGCAGGGGCAGCCGGCGCCCGTGGGCTCCACGTTCAAGAACCCGGACATGGGGAAGACGTACCGGCTGGTGGCCGAGGGCGGCAGCCGGGCCTTCTACCGGGGCGAGATTGCCCAGGCGATCGTGAACACGGTGGCCCAGCCGCCGGTGGCGCCGGGGGCACCGAAGGCGGTGCGCGCCGGAGTGCTGAAGCTGGCGGACATGGCGGACTACGAGGTGCGCATCCGCGAGCCGGTGAAGAGCACGTACCGGGGGCTGACGGTGTACGGGATGAACGCGCCCAGCAGCGGAGGCGTGGCGGTGGGCCTGGCGCTGGGGGTGCTGGAGGGCTACGAGCCGTCGTCGATGAGCCGGGCGGACTACCTGCACCACTACATCGAGGCCTCGCGGCTGGCGTTCGCGGATCGCAACGCGTACGTGGGAGATCCCGAGTTCGTCGAGGTGCCGGTGACGGGGCTGCTCTCGAAGGAGTACGCGGCGGAGCGGCGCAAGGCGCTGAGCGCGCAGCAGGCCTCGCCCACGGCGGTGACGGCGGGCAACCCGTTCCCGTACCACGAGGATCCGAGCATCACCCGGCCGGCGGTGCAGCCGCGGCCGACGCTGAGCCAGGCGGTGTTGCCGCCCTCGGTGCTGGACGCGCCGAACCGGGAGACGACGCACATCAGCACCACGGACAAGCAGGGCAACATCGTGGCGTACACGTGCACGATCGAGGCGGAGGGCGGCAACGGCATCGTGGTGCCGGGGTACGGCTTTTTGCTGAACAACGAGCTGACGGACTTCGACATCCCGCCGACGCCGGGGGCGCAGCACGCGAACGCGCCCGAGCCGGGCAAGCGGCCGCGCAGCAGCATGAGCCCGACGCTGGTGTTCAAGGACGGGGCGCCCATGCTGGCGCTGGGCAGTCCGGGCGGCAGCACCATCATCACCACGGTGCTGCAGACGCTGGTCAACCACGTGGACTTCGGGATGCCGCTCCTGGAGGCGGCGGCGGCGCCGCGCATCTCTCAGCGCAACCAGCCTGACGGCAAGAGCCAGGTGGAGCCCGAGTTCCTGGCGACGCCGGAGGCGCAGGCGCTGCAGGCCAGGGGCCACGTCTTCATGAACGCGGGGCCGATTGGCGCGTTCACGGGCCTGCGCTTCAACGCGGACGGCACGGTGACGGCGGTGGCGGAGCCCAAGCGCCGGGGCGGAGGCAGCGCGATGGTGGTCGAGCCCACCCGCTGATTCTGTCGGCCAGCGCACACCCGCTGGCGTCCCAACCCATGGCATCCCACGCAGGCAGGGGAACCGGATGCGTGGAGTGGCGGACGGTTAGCGAGGGGAAATGCTCTCCTTGCTGCCTTGCGAGCCAGTGCACCCGTGCGTACCTCTGCGAGGGCTCTGCTAGCCTGAACCCCTCGCCCGAGCCCGTCCCGGATGCTCTTCAACTCGCACCTCTTCCTCTTCGCCTTCCTGCCGTTGGCGCTGCTCGTGTACTTCGGGCTGGGGCACCGGGGGCACACCCGTGGGGCGCTGCTGTCGTTGATGGCGGCCTCGCTGGTGTTCTACGCGTGGTGGTCCGCGGGGTACGTGCTGCTGCTGGTGGGCTCGCTGTGCTTGGACTACCTGCTGGGCCGGCGCATCGCGGCGGCGGCGTCTGCGGGGGACAAGCGGCGGGCGCGGTGGCTGCTCACGCTGGGGCTGACGGTGGACCTGGGGCTGCTGGCGTACTTCAAGTACTCGGGCTTCCTGGTGGAGAACCTGCAGGCGCTGCTGGGCACGCAGTGGAAGCACACGGCGCCCGTGCTGCCGCTGGCCATCTCGTTCTACACCTTGCAGCAGGTGGCGTACCTGGTGGACTGCTACCGCACCGGAGAGCGGGAGCACAGCCCGCTGCGCTACGGGCTGTTCGTGGCGTTCTTCCCGCGCGAGATCGCGGGCCCGCTGGTGAACCACCGGGAGATGTTGCCGCAATTGTCACAGCCGGACGTGGCGCGCTTCCGCACGGAGCGCTTCACCGTGGGGCTGATGTGCTTCTTCCGGGGGCTGTTCAAGAAGGTGGCGGTGGCGGACGTGGTGGCGCAGTTCGCCACGCCGGTGTTCACGGCGGCGGAGCAGGGCGTGCCGGTGGGCTTCGTGGACGGGTGGGTGGGCGCGATCGCCTACTCGCTGCAACTCTACTACGGCTTCTCGGGCTACTCGGACATGGCCATCGGCCTGGCGTGGATGTTCAACCTGCGGCTGCCGTTGAACTTCGACACGCCCTACCGCTCGGCGAGCATCGTGGAGTTCTGGCGGCGCTGGCACCTCTCGCTGTCGCGCTTCATGCGGGACTACGTGTACGTGGCGCTGGGCGGCAACCGGAAGGGGCCGATCCGGCGGTACACCAATCTGATGATCACCATGCTGCTCGGCGGCCTGTGGTACGGGGCGGGGTGGAACTTCCTCATCTGGGGAGGGCTGCATGGCACGCTGATGATCGTCACCCAGGCGTGGGCGGCGCTGCGCAAGCGGCTGGGGCTCGCGGCGCTGGGGCAGGAGGGCCGGTGGACACGGCCGCTGTCCATCGCGGCGACGTACGGGGTGGTGGTGCTGGCGTGGGTGTTCTTCCGGGCGGAGACGTTGGACGGAGCGCTCGGAGTGCTCAAGGGCATGTTCGGGCTGGCGCCCGAGGCGACGGGCGGGCTGGCGTTCAGCGCGGTGTGGCAGGATGACCTGTCGAGCTACCTGAGGGCGGCGGCGAAGACGGCCATCCTGGTGGCGGCGTTCGCGGTGGTGTTCATGTCGACGGGGCTGCACCGATGGATGGGGCGGTACAACCCGGCGATCATGAGCGACTGGCCGCAGCCGGTGCCGGCGATCCACTGGGGCTGGCAGCCGTCACCGAGGATGATGCTGGTGTGCGCCTTCATGGCGGCGGTGGCGATCCTGCGGCTGAGCGAAGTGACCGAGCTCCTCTCTTACAACTTCTAGCTGGGCGGACCGATGGCGGAAGCACCCATGAGCATGGAGCGGTACCTCAAGCACTGGGCGGTGACCACGGCCACGCTGGTGCTGGGCGCGCTGGGGCTCAACCTGATGGTGGATCCGCTCTGGTACGGCTCGGGCAACCGGCTCACGGGGCGCAACTACGAGTTCAACGAGCGGGTGTCCAAGCCGAACCTCTTCCTGCAGGCGCCCGAGGCGTACGACTGCATCATCCTGGGCAGCTCGACGTCGACCATCGTCCGCCCGTCGCTCCTGGCGCCGCACCGGTGCTTCAACCTGGCGTTCAGCGCGGGCAAGGTGAGCGAGTTGCTGGCGTACGCGCGGTGGCTGAAGGCGCAGGGCGCGAAGCCCTCGCTGGTGATTGTCGGCACGGACTATGTGAACTTCGATCCGCGTGGAGACAAGCAGGTGGACGTGCCGGACTTCGTGGCGAAGAGCGAGCCGCCTCCGCCGCGTTGGAAGAGCTACCTCTCGCTGGACGCGCTGCTGTGGTCGACGCTGGCGGTGCTGGACCAGTCGCCGTACCCGAAGTTCTACGACGAGCGCTTCGAGGTGCGGGTGCGAGACACCGCGGGCACGTTCGAGCCCGAGGGCCTGGAGCTGGCGCCGCGCACGTTGGACCCGGCGCGGGCGGAGCTCTTCCGGCAGCTGAGGGACGTCTTCCCGGGGGCGCGCTTCGTGGGGTGGATGCCGCCGTTGTCGGCCTGGCACGTGGCGGAGCTGGAGCGGGTGGGCGTGCTGCCGGACTACCTGCGCAGCCTGCACGCGCTGACGTCGGTCTACGACGAGGTGTACGACTTCGCGCTGCCCTCGGAAGTGACGACGCGCCGCGAGAACACCTATGACGGGCGGCACTTCGGCAACGAGGTGAACGATCGGCTCACGCGGCGGCTGGCAGGCCACGAGGACACGTTCGGCGTGCACGTGAACGAGCTGACGCTCGAGGCCTACCGCGCGCTGTACGAAGAGCGGCTGCGTGCCTTCCAGCAGGGCCGGCCGGTGCATTCCTCGCCGCCAGTGAGCGGCGGCGTGGTGCCCTGATGGCTCACTTCTCGGGGGGGTGAAGGCGCTCCATCCGGGACTGAAGCTCCGCCAGGCGTCGTTCCGCCTCGGCGCGCAGCCGGGCCTCTTCGGCGCGCAGCCGGGCCTCTTCAGCCAGCTGACGCTCTAGCGCCTCGCGTTGCCGCGCCTCCTGCTCTACCCGCCGCTGCACCGTCTCCAGCGACTCGCGCACCCGCTCCAGCATCTCCGCGGACTCCAGCAGCATCGCGTTGCCAGCCCACAGCCGCAGCGTGTCGTCCACCACTTCGAACTCCAGCCCCAACACCCGTGACTCATACCGGCCCTGCCGCGGCTTCTGCCGCTCATACCTCCGGGCTTCCGGGGTCGGCAGCCGATACACCAGCAGTTCCTCCCGTGAGCGGTCGTAGATGAAGTACTCGGGGATACCGAGCTGGGCGTAGCGCTCCACGTTGAACTCGGCGTCCTTCTTCCGGTCGCCGCCCACGTGCACTTCCATTACCCAGTCCAGCCCCTTGCCCTCGTAGCTCACCATCCACTTGTCGCGCTCGTGGTTCTCCGCCTCCAGCACCACCAACAGGTCCGGCGCGAAGCGGCGCGCGGCCGGGTAATACACGGGCAACTCCATGCCCACGTACACCTTGCGCCGCTGATGGCGGAAGTAACCCTCCAGCGCGTCCCTCACGCGAAGCTTGGCGCGCGAATGCCGGTCTCCCTCCGGCATGGCCATCTCTTCGTACGTCACCTCACCAGGCAGCGCGGTCACCACCTGGGCCTGCTCCTCCGGCCCCATCCGCTCCCACTCTTCCTGCGTGGGGGCCTGGGGGAAGGCACCGCCACGTGTATTCGCGCCCTGTCCCATACCCGTAAGGGTGCGGCGGACAGGTGCGTGCGTCAATCGCCCCCGCCGCGCGATTCAGCAAGGAGTGTGCCGCGCAACCGGCCTTCTCCGCTCCGAGCGCGGGAGTCTCGGGGAAAGCGCCACTTCGGTCACTTGAGTCTCCATCCGTGGACTGCCCTGTGCGGCATAATCAGTTTTAACTGGTCTTTACTGGTGTCGCGGGCTTTCCTGTCCCTCCAACCGGCCCGAAAGGCACACCCATGCGAAACACGATGAAGCTGGCTCTCACGGCGCTGGCCTCCCTGGCGCTCATCCCCGCGGCGGCCGTAGCTCACACGGTCAAGTCGCCGTTTCCCGGCACGGTGACGGCCACTACGTACTACCCGAGCGGTGGCTACCACGGCGCGTTGGACATCTCGAGCGGGCGCTGCAACTACTGGGGCGCGGAGACGGCGGTGGTGGGCTCGGTCTTCTGGAACGTGACCATCAACACCACGGGCGTCGTCTGTAACGGCAACGGGTACGAGAACGCGAACATGGCGGTCCACACCTGGGCGGACGGCTGGAAGTTCCACCAGAAGCACTTCATCAAGACGGCGGACTCGTATGATCGCACCTGCGATCGCTGCCAGGTGGGCAACGAGGGCGGCACGGGCCAGGCCACCGGCCCTCATGCCCACCTGATGCAAGAGAAGGCCGGCACCAAGGACACCTCCTGGTACTCGGGCTACACCACCCAGGGCGAGGCGGTGGACCGCGCCGAGACGCTCGGTGTCCTCGACTAGCTAGAAATCCAACTTTCTAATTTTTTGATGGGATGACGGCTAAAACTGGGATTCTATGGGGGAAACCCCCGAAGCCCGGTGCACCATGCCTCCCGAGTCCCCCCCTCGCTCTGAATCTCCCCGGACGGGTGGTTCGAGCCAGCGCACACCCTGGATTGTGGCGGGCCTGCTCCTGCTCGCGGTGCTCGCCGGTGTGGGGTTGATCTCCCGCGGCGCGGGAGACGAGGCCTCGCGGGCCGAGGCGGCCCAGGCCGCCACTGCCGTGGGCCAGAAGCAGGGCTCGTCCCACGCAGGCGGTGGCGGCGCTCCTGCCGGGAAGAGTGCACCCGGGGCGGAGGCGGAGGCGGCGCCCCGCCGCTTCGACTCGACGATCTGCTGGCGAGAGCTGGAGCGCTTCAACGAGGCGGTGACGATCGACACCTTCCGCGAGTGGTCCATGCCCCTGCTGGCCTCGCGGGATCCGCTCGTCCGGGACTACCTGAAGGAGCGCCTCACGGAGCTGATTGGCAACGACGCGGCTCATGCCGGCCGGGTGCTGGGTTGGGCCCGCGAGGCGAAGGGGGCGGAGTTCAAGATGCTCCTGTCGGCGCTGCGCGACTCCGAGGCAGCCCAGCTTCCTCAGGTCGCCGCGCGGATGATGGACGCCGGCCTGGACACCACCCTGGAGCCGGAGCGGCGCGCTGGCGTGCTGTCGGCCCTGGACACGCAGAAGCACTTCGAGCCGGCGGCGCTCGACCGGCTGGCCAACTTCGCCAAGGACCCGGCCTCGGGCGAGGCGGGGTGGGCGGCCACCCGCACCATCGCCCGGGTGATGAAGAAGGACTTCACCCAGAACGGGGACGTGGCGCCCTACATGAAGCGGCTGCTCACCGTGGGCAGCGAGTCGCCCGACGAGCAGATCCGCTACCTGGCGCAGTCCATGCCCATGCACGCGGCGCCGCTGCTGGATGAGGAGTCCACCGAGCGCTACGCGAAGATCCTCACCACCGAGGGCAACGAGGACGGCCGGGACGCGGCGGCTCACAACCTCTCGCTGTCCAGGGACAAGGCACGGGTGCTGCAACTCTTCTCCCAGACGTTCCAGACGGATCAGTCGGTGTGCGTGCGGTGGGCGCTGTTCCGTTTCTCGGCGCGGGTGGCGGGCAAGGACGCGCTGCCGGTGATGGCGGAGATGGCGGTGATCGATCCGCGCTTCCAGCAGAACTACCACGACTTCGAGCGGATCTACGCCAGCGGCACCCTGGACTTCGTGAGGGTGTGGAACAGCCTGCCCAACCAGGACCCCTACGGTTGCCTGGACGGCCATGATTGAGCACGGAGCGGCCATGACACGCCTAAGCTTCTTGCGCGCGGGGCTGCTCGCGCTCACGCTGTGCCACCTGCTGCCCGCGACGGCCGCGGCGCAGGCACTGCCCTCGGCCTCCGCGCCCGCGCTCGAGGGCGAGAGCTGCTCGGTGCAGGGGCTGATGGATCAGATCCGCCGGGGGCTCGGCTCGAAGTCCAAGGCGTATAAAACCTACCTGCGCACGCTGCTGAAAGAGGCGGCGGTGACGCTGCCGGACGCGGAGCTGCGCCAGGCGTTCGAGCGGGAGACGGACCCGACCATGGCCGAGCATCTGGCGGCGGCGATGGTGGCGCGCAGCGAGCGCGAGGCGGACCGCGACGCGATGCAGGTGGTGGCCAAGCGGGCGCTGGAGGATCGCGATCCCGCGGTCCGCGCCGCCACGGTCCGCGCGATGCGGCGCACGGGCGCCCTCGAGAAGACGGGAGACATGTACGAGCGCCTGGTGAGGGACTCCTCGCCCGAGGTGCGCATGGAGGCGGCGACGAACCTGGTGGAGGACAACCAGAAGGTCTACGCGGGCCAGTACGGGCCGGCCACGGACAAGGCGGTGGCGGCGGCGGTGGCCTCCACGGATCCGAAGGTGACGGCGAAGATTTTGAGCAACCTCTCGACGGAGAAGCTCGGCGCGGAAGCCGCGAGCAAGCTCCAGGGGCTGCTGAGCAGTAGCGATGCGGAGGTCCGTCAGGCGGCGGCGCTCGCACTGGGCGGAGTGCCCGCGGAGCAGATGGCCAGCGCGCGCGAGTCCCTGCTCTCGATGTACCGGGGCGAGAAGGACGCCGGCGTGCGCAAGGCGCTGCTGCAGAGTATCGCGCAGCTGGGCTTCTCTGGCGCGGTGCCCGAGCTCCAGAAACTGCGCAGCGTGGAGCCCAGCCTGGCGCCGGAGATCGACACGTGGATTCGGGTACTCGAAATGGGCCTTCAGGAGTGGAACCTGATCCTGAGGGAGAAGCAGCGGCTGCAGCAGGTTCGGTAGCGGCACACACCACTTCACACACAGCGGGCCGGAGAGCCGGCCCAAGAGGAACAGCGATGCGTAAGGCACTGATGATGAGCATGGCGGTAGCGGCGCTGGCATTCCTGGCCTTTGGCCCGTCGGAGGCGACGGCGCACACGGTCAAGTCGCCCTTCCCGGGCACGGTGACGGCGACGACGTACTACTCGAGCGGCACGTTCCACGGCGCGGTGGACATCTCCAGCGGGCGTTGCAACTACTGGGGCGCGGAGACGGGCGTGGTGGGCTCGGTGTACTGGAACGTGACGGTGCGCACGGTGGGCGTGTACTGCAACGGCACGGGCAGCGGCACGCAGAACGAGGCGGCGCACGTGTGGGCGGACGGCTGGACGTTCCGTCAGTGGCACTTCATCAAGACGGCGGACTCGTTTGACCGTACGTGCGACCGGTGCCAGGTGGGCAACGAGGGCGGCACGGGCAACTCGACGGGCCCGCACGCGCACCTGCAGCAGGACAAGAGCGGCACGAAGGACACCGCCTGGTACGCGAACTACACCACCAAGGGTGAGGCGGTGGACCGCTCCGAGACGGTGGGCGTGCTGGACTGACGCACCTCTTCCTTCGAGCAGGTGCTCACGGGGCCATTGGGCTCACCAGGGCACCTGCTCATCGGACCCGCAGAGACACTGAACGGGGGTGGTTGTCATGACAGCCCCCCCGCGGGCGGGTGAGCCTCAGTGCTCGTGGCCGGGGCCATGGACGTGGCCGTGCTCGAGCTCCTCGGGGGTGGCGGCGCGCACCTCGCGCACGGTGACCTCGAAGAACAGCGTCTTGCCGGCCAGCGGGTGGTTGAAGTCAACGATGACCTTGTCGCCCTTGATCTCCTTGACGAGGAAGTCGAGCTCCTGGCCGTCGTCATCGGTGGCGGTGAGGATGCTGCCGGCCTTGAGCTCGAGCTCGTCGGGGAACTCGGTGCGGGGGACCTCTTCGATCTTCTCGGGATCATGGTCGCCGTAGCCCTGGTCGGGAGCGACCTTCACCTTGAGGGAGTCCCCGACGGCCTTGCCCTCGAGGGCATCCTCGAGACCGGGAACGGTCTCTCCGTGGCCATGCAGGTAGACGAGGGGATCGCCGGGCTCGCTCTCATCCACCACCTCGCCGTTGCCGAGGTGAAGCCGGTAGTCGATGGTGACGACGCTGTCCTGGGTGATTTTCATGGGGCCCCTTTTTAGCGCAGGGCAGGGCCCGGGGGCTCGCTGAAACGGGCGCTGTTGAGTGCTCAGCAGGGGGCCACGGAAGATAGCGGCATGGCCAACCTTTGAGGTAGGGTGGTTTGTCGCCAACGTCCTGGAGGGTCCTCATGAACAACGGAGAACTCATCGGCCCCTGGTGCCTGCTTCAGCGGGTGGGCTCGGGTTCCAACGGCATCGTCTACAAGGCGTGCCTGGCCGAGCGCCCCGAAGAAGGGGTGTTTGCCCTGAAGCTGGCGCGTGACGAGGGGGATCCGCGCTTCGAGCGTGAGGCGGAGATGCTGTCGCGGCTGAGCCACCCGAACGTGCCGGCCTTGAGAGACCGGGGCGTGTGGCGTCGAGGCAACGGCCGTGATTACCCGTACCTGGTGATGCAGTGGGTGGAGGGCGTCGCGCTCTACGACTGGGCAAAGCGGCACAACGCCAGCTCCCGGCAGGCGATGAGGCTGTTGTCGCAGGTGGCGCGAGCCCTGGAGGCCACGCACAAGCTGGGCACGCACCGGGACGTGAAGGGGGACAACGTCCTGGTGCGGGCGGACGGGACGGTGATGTTGGTGGACTACGGCTGCTGCCGGTACGAGGGGGCGCGGCCGTTGACGGAGACGGTGGTGCCCCCGGGCACGGCGCCGTACCGCAGTCCCGCGTGCTTGCGCTTCCGGTCCCGCCACCGGATGGATCCCGAGGCGCACTACGACTACCCGCCGGAAGACGATGTGTACGCGCTGGGAGTGACGGCCTACTACCTGTCGACAGGCACCTATCCGCCGCCTGGGACGGATCCGGAGTCCAGTGACAAGCCGGGGCGAATGCGGCCGCCAAAGCGGGTGCCACCCAGCCAGCTGGCAAGGGTGGCGCCGGAGCTGGAGTCGCTCATCTTCCGGATGCTCCGGGAGGAGGGGAAGGAGCGAGGCACGGCGGGAGAGCTGGCCGAAGCCCTGGAGAAGGCAGCCCGGAGCGCTGGACCGGCGGCGGACCAGCCGATGGCGCCCGGGCGGATTCTGGAATGGCCCAGGCCCGCCAGCCCGCCAGTCCCACCGCGGAGGCCCTCAGAGCGCGAAGTGCTCAGGCTCAATGACCGAGCGCTTACCACGCTGACAGGGCTCGCCGTGCTGCTGCTGGCCATCGTCGTGCTGCCCTTGCAGCAGGCGTGGAACGAGCGGCAACGGCGGATGGCGGAGGCCCAGGGGCAGCGGAGCGCTGACAAGGTGGGGCTCGGAGACGGAGGCATAGAAGAAGCGCTCACCTCCGTGCACGCGTCAGGCGCTCAGGTGGGGGTGGTGTTCATCGGACGGCAGGTGACGAAGGACCCCTTCAAAGGTCAGCGCAAGGCGCCGTGCAGCGACCTGGAGGTCGCCATCTACGGGTACTGCTGGGTACAGGTGGGGACGAAGAAGCCCCCATGCGGCCAGGGCTATGAGCACGAGGGGTTCTGTTACATCCCCAGCTTCAACCCGCCCCGCGAGCCCACCTCGGAGCCTCCATGATCGCTGGGTGATGTGGCCGTGAGCCAATGGAGAGCGGGACGGCCGGCGCGGGCGGACCCGTCCGCTGACGGGGGGACCCGCGCCGAGACGAGGGGCCCGCGACCTGTGCTCCCATGACTGTGCCCACACAGTGTCCGACGGGAATGAAGACCTGTCGGACACTGTGCTGGTGGCTCAGCAGGGGTAGCAGGCCGCCTGTCGCAGCGCGGTGTCCTCGGGCAGTCCCAGTGCCACGTTGAGGTTCTGCACCGCCTGGCCCGCCATGCCCTTGACCAGGTTGTCCAGCGCCACCATCACCGCCACGGTGCGCCCGCGCGTCGCCACGGAGATGTCGCAGAAGCTGCTGCCCACCACCGAGGCCAGCCGCGGCGTCTCCTCCACCACCCGCACCAGCGGCGAGGTGGCGTAGTAGCGCCGGTATGTCTCCGTGAGCGAAGTGGCGCTCACGCCTCCGGCCAGCTCCGGCCACTCGAACTGCACTGTGGCGAAGATGCCGCGCACCAGCGGCGCCGAGTGCGGCACGAACGTGAGCCTGTGCCGTGACGCCTTGTGCGCCACGAGCATCACGTCCATCTCCGCCTCCTGCGGGTGCTCCAGCGGCCGGTACGCCCGGAAGTCATGCGCCCGGGTGGGGTGGTGCGTCCCGTTGCCCGGCTGCGCCCCCGAGCCCGACGAGCCCGTGATCGCCGTCGCCGCGATGAGGCCCAGGCCCGGCGTGGACGCGATGGGCAGCAGCGCCAGCTGCACCGCGGTCGCGAAGCAGCCCGGGTTGGCGATGCGCTTGGCCCCCTTCAGCTTGTCCCGCCGCCACTCCGGCAGCCCGTACGTGAAGCGCTCCAGCAACTCCGGAGCCGGGTGCGAGCGGCCATGCGTCGCCGCGTAGCGCCCCGGGTGGTCCAGCCGGAAGTCCGAGGACAGGTCCACCAGCACCATCCGCTCGCTGAGCCCCAGCTCCGCCCACGTCTTCTCCAGCGCGGGCAGCTGCTTGGCCAGATCCTCATCGTCCATCACGGAGAACACCACCGGCTGCGGCGAGTCCGTGAGCCAGCGCCAGTCCGGCTCCGAGTCGAACTTGCCCTCGACCAGGCCGCGCAGGTGCGGGTGCACCTTGTGGAAGGGCATGTCCGTGTGAGGCTTCGACACCGCGCGCACCGCGGCCACCGCGGGATGTCCCGCCAGCAGCCGCAGCAGCTCGCCTCCACCGAAGCCACCGGCACCCAGAATGTAAGCGTGCACTCGTGTCATGCGCTCTTCCTCCCAACGATCTTCGGGGTGATCTTCTCCAGGATGAGACCGCCCAGGCCGGCGGCGTCGGCTCGGGCGTTGTGCGCCGGCAGGCCCACCTCGCGCTCCACGAAGCGGATGCCCACCCGGTTGTCCGTGGCCGGCCCGGCCACCACGTCCACGTTGATGCCGTACGTCTCTCTCAGGTGACGCACGCCACCCGACGCGCCCACCGGATCGTTGGCGCACAGCACCCACGCGCCCGCCAGCCCGCGCAGCTCGGCATCCTCGAGGATGGCCTGCACGCCGTACTCGCCCATGATGCCGTCGCCCGTCTCCGCGACGACGACATCCACCTCGGCCGCGGCCATCTCGGACAGGATGATCCGGGACACACGCGCCGCCGTGGCGGGGCTGGTGCACACCGTGCCCGCGTCGGTGAAGTCCATCACCACCTCCGCGCCCGAGTCATGCATGCTCAGCGTGTCGCGCATCAGCGACACGCCCGTGAGCTTGGCTCCGCCCACGCGGTAGCCCGCCTGCGCCAGCCTGCGCACCATCGCGCACGCCGCGAAGGTTTTGCCCGCGTTCATGCACGTGCCCACCACGTACACCACGGGTATGTTCACCGGGCGATCGCTGCCCTTGAGCGCCCCAGCGCGCACGTGGGCCTGCTGCCCCGAGCGCGACTGGAACTCGGGGAACATCAGCACCTGGCCCAGCACCTCGGCCTCGAACGGAGTGCCCACGCCGGGGTTGTGCGAGGTGCACTGGCCGATCACACCGCCCATGTTGAGCACGTGCAGCCGCTGACCGGCCACCACCTTGTCGGGCACCACGCCCTCGTAGCCGTGCAGCGCGTTGCGGTGGCCCAGCGCGCCCACGACGATGTCTCCGCCGTGCAGCGTCACCAGGCGCCCGTTCACGTCCTCGAGCTGGTTGTAGACGGACTTCTCGCCGTGGATGCGCGCGGCGATGACCGCGCCCTCCACCGACTGGATGTCCGGGGTGAGGTGCACCGTGCGGCCCAGTTGCAGGTTGCGCGTGACACTGCCGACCTTGTCGATGTGCACTTTCATGGCTTCACCTGAAGGGCCAGGGTCTGCGCTACGCCGTACACCTTGGCGAAGCCCGCGGCCTCCGCTCCCGTCCACATGTGGTTCGACTCTCCGTAGCTGGCCACCTTCGCGTTCATCAGCGAGTGCGGCGAGCGCACGCCCTCCACCACCAACGCACGAGGCTGCAGCGTCATTCTCACGTCACCCGTCACCCGGGCCTGCGAGGACTCCAACATCGCCTCCAGGTCCCTCGCGAGCGGATCGAAGAAGTTCCCCTCGTGCAGCAGCGTGCCGTAGAGGTTGCCCATCGTCTCCTTCCAGAACAGCTGCTTGCCGGAGAGCACCAGCTTCTCCAGCTCACGGTGCGCGGTGATCAGCATCACCGCCGCGGGAGCGTCGAAGCCCACCCGCCCCTTGATGCCCAGGATGGTGTCTCCCAGGTGCACGCCGCGGCCCACGCCGTAGGGCTGGCCCAGGGCGTTGAGCTCGGAGATGAGCGCCACGGGCGACAGCGCCTTGCCATCCAGCGCCACCGGGCGGCCCTTGTCGAAGCTCACCACCAGCGTGCGCGGCTTCAGGTCCGGGGGCACCACGCCCGCGGGGTAGGCCGCCTCGGGCAGGGTGCTCCACGAGTCGTGGGTCTCCTTGCCGCCCACGCTGGTGCCCCACATGCCCTCGTTGATGGAGTAGCTGCCCGTCTTCGCCGGCAGGTGGATGCCCCGCTCGGCCAGGAACGACATCTCCTGAGCGCGGCTGAGCCCCAGCTCGCGGATGGGAGTCATCAGCTCCAGGTCCGGCGCCAACGCGCGGAAGGCCACGTCGAAGCGCACCTGATCATTGCCCGCGCCGGTGGAGCCGTGGGCCAGGGCCTTGCCGCCCACCTCGCGCGCCATGCGCACCACCTCGGTGGCCTGGCACACGCGCTCGGCGGACACGCTCAGCGGGTAGGCCTGGCCGCGCAGCACGTTGCCGGCCAGCAGGTGACGCAGGTAGCCCTCGAACAGCAGCGAGCGCGCGTCCACGGTGTGGTGCGCCACCGCGCCCAGGCGCGCCGAGTGCTCGGCCATTTTGGCCAGCGTCTCGGCGGAGAAGCCGCCCGTGTCCACCGCGACGGTGGTGACGGCGTGGCCTTGCTCACGCAGGTAGACCACGCAGAAAGAGGTGTCCAAGCCACCGGAAAAAGCCAACACCACGGGTTTCTTGCTCATGGTTTGTTTGCGGCTCCTCGTGCTGCGTTGTTTCAGGCGTTCCACACGCGCTCGGCACAGGCCGAGAGCGCACGGTGGGTGTCGGTGAGCCAGGCCTTCGCGCTGGCCAGCTCGGAGCGGGCCTGCTCCAGGCCCAGGTTTCCGGCGCCGCCCAGGTGCGTGGCGGTGAGCGCGGCGCGATCAGGCTGGAAGGTGCCGTCGGCCAGCTCATGCGCCACCTGGCGGTAGGCATCCCGGAAGGGCATTCCGCGCCCGGCCAGCACATAGGCCTGGTGGGCGGCGTACAGCGTGTCATCACACGCGCGGGCGGCGGCCTCGGAGCGCACCTGGAGCACGGGCACCAGGCGGGTGAGCACCTCGAGCAGCTCGCGCAGCGAGCCCAGCGCGGCCAGGGTGGGGCGCTTGAGCAGCTGGAAGTCGCGGTGGTAGCTGGAGGGCAGGCCGCTGGCGACCTCCTCCACCTGGCGGGTGAGCCCGCGCAGCTCCCGGCACCGGGCGCGGGCCAGCTCCACCACGTCCGGGTTCTTCTTCTGCGGCATGATGGACGAGCCGGTGGTGAAGGCATCCGGCAGGGCCAGGAAGCCGAACTCCTCGGTGCTGAACAGGGCCACGTCCCACAGCCACTTCTCCAGGCCGCCCGCGACGGAAGTAGCCCAGCCCAGCGCCGCCGTCTCGTGCCGGCCCCGGCTGTTCTGCACGTCGATGGGGCTGCGCTGCACGCGCGAGAAGCCGAGCAGGCTGGCCACGTACTCGCGATCGATGGGCAGCGGCACGCCGAAGCCGGCCGCGGCGCCCAGGGGGCAGCGATCCATCCGGGCATACAGGCCCCGCAGGGCCTCCAACTCCTCCAGCAGCGCCTCGGCGAACGCGGTGCCCCACAGGCCGAAGGTGCTCGGCATGGCGCGCCGCAGGTGGGTGTAGCCCGGCATCGGCACGCTGGCGTGCGCCTGGGCGAAGTCCAGGAAGGCCCCGGCCAGCTCCGCCGCGCGAGCGCCCAGCACCAGCACCTGCTCGCGCAGGAGCATCCGCAGCGCCAGCTGCACCTGATCGTTGCGGGAGCGCGCCAGGTGGATGCGCCGGCCGGCCTCACCCACGCGGTTGACCAGCGCGGCCTCCAGGGCGGTGTGCCCATCCTCCTGCTCGGGCCGGATGGTGAAGGTGCCCGCACGGGCCTCGTCATGCAGCGCGCGCAGCGCCGTCACCAGGGCGCGCATGTCCGCCTCGGGCATCAGCCCCACGCGCGCCAGCATCCGGGCGTGCGCGGCGCTGCCGAGCGCGTCGTGTGGCACGAGCGCCAGGTCCACCACGGGATCATCTCCCACGGTGAAGCGGTGGATGGCCGCGTCCAGCGGCAATCCCTTGGCCCAGAGCATGTCCTCAGCCACGGGCGGCCTCGGAGAAGTAGCCGTGGATGAGCTTCTGGTAGTAGGCCACGCCCGCCTCGAGCTCCGAGAGCGCCAGGTGCTCATCGGGCTTGTGCGAGCGCAGCGTGTCCCCCGGGCCCACCTTCACGGTGGGCACCCCGCCCAGGAAGGCCCAGTCCGAAGCGGTGCTGGAGCCCACGGGCGACGCGCCTCCGGCGGCCACGGCGGCCCGGACGATGGGCTCGTGCTCGGCGGTGAACTTCGGCAGGTAGCGCGCCGAGTGCACCGTCACCTCGCTGCGCAGCGCCCCGGCAAGCTGGGTGGCCACGGCGGAGTGGTCCATGCCCGGCGTGGTGCGCAGGTCCACGAAGAACTCGCACTTGTCCGGCACCTGATTGCGCGCCAGCCCGCCCTGGATCTGAGTTACCTGCGCGCGCGCCTCGCCCAGCAGCGGGTGCGCGGGGAAGCGCAGCTCCGCCAGCGTGGAGATGTCCTTCGCCGCCACGTGAATGGCGTTCTCCGCCCCCGCGGTGAGCGCGTGCGCCACGTGCGCGGACTTGCCGTGCGCCACGCAGCGCAGCAGCAGCAGCCCGCGCTGCGCGGTGCAGGGCTTCAGCCCAGTGGGCTCACCCACGATGGCCGCGTCCAGCGGGCCCAGCGCGGACAGCACGGTGCCCAGGCCCGCGCCGCCCGTCTCCTCCTCGGCGGTGAAGGCGAAGAGCACCTCGCCCCGGCCCTCCAGGGTGGCGGGGTTCTCCAGCAGCGAGCGGGCCGCCAGCAGCATGGCCGCCACACAGCCCTTGGCGTCATTGCTGCCCAGGCCGTACAGCTTCCCATCGCGCCACACCGGCTTTTGCGGCTCCAGCGTCCACCCCGCGCATGGGGGCACGGTGTCCAGGTGCGAGTTGACCAGCAGGCGCCTGGGCCCGCTGCCCACGGAGAACCACAGGTTGGAGCCCTGGCGGTGCACGCGCGCACCCCAGCCCTCGGCCCAGGCGGCGACCTGATCCGCCAGGCGGGCCTCCTGTCCGGAGACACTCGGAGTTGCTACCAGGGCCTCGAGCAGAGCGGCCGGCGTCATGACGCACCTCCAGCGCTCCGAGCGGGAGCCTCGCGCACCACCATGGTGCCGCTACCTTCGTTGGTGAAGACCTCTTCCAGCAGGGCGTTGGGCTGCATGCCGCTCACCAGGTGCACGCTGCCCACCCCGCCCACCAGTGCCGAGCGGATCGCGTGCGACTTCGACAGCAGGGGCCCGGACACCTTTCCGTCCCGCTCCAGCACGGCCAGGTCGGTGAGCGTGGCCTGGGGAATGAGCGAGGCCGGATCGCTCGTGTCGCGCAGCAGCCCGGAGGTGGGCAGCAGGAAGAACAGCTTCTCGGCCGCCAGCCCCACCGCGAGGGTGGCCGCCACCGTGTCCGCGCTGGCGCTGAACACCGCGCCGGACGGATCTCCAGCGAGCGGCGCCACCACGGGCACATAGTCTCCGGTGCGCAGGTGCTGCAGCAGCCGAGTGTCCACGGACTCGATGTCGCCCGACTGGCTGTAGTCCGCGTGACGTCCCCCGCTGGAGTCGGGGCGGCGCCGGGCCTTGAGCAGGCCCGCGTCCACACCGCTCAGGCCCACGCACGGCACACCCGCGGCCTGCAGGTCGGAGAGCAGGTCCATGCGCAGCTTGCCGGAGGCCGCGTCATACGGCGAGTCCACCTCTGGGCCGGAGCCGTGCACCACCACGGGTTGAATGGAGAAGGTCCACAGCAGGGCAATCTGCTCGCACGCGGCGCGCCGCAGCTTCACGTCCCCGAGCACGGGGCCGTCGATCAGCACGACGAAGGTCTTCCGGCGGAACTGCCGGACATAGCGGGCCGCGGAGCGAAGCGCGGCGTACGGATCAGGAGAGAAGGGCACGGGAGAGCCTCGGAGGAAGTCAGGGGGCCAGCAGCCAGTGGAGGATCGAGCGCTGCACGTGGAAGCGGTTCTCCGCCTCGTCGACGACGCGGCTGGACGGATGGTCCAGCACCTCGTCGGCGACCTCGACGTTGCGGCGCACGGGCAGGCAGTGCAGGAACACGGCGTCCTTGGCCGCCTGGGACATCGTCTTCCGGGTGGGCATCCACCCCGAGTAGGAGGCCAGCAGCGCGGCCACGTCCCCGGGGGCGTGCCCCAGGCGGCTGGCCGGGCCCCAGGCCTTGGCGTACACGGCGCGGCTGCCCTTGAGCGCCTGATCCTGATCATGGGTGTAGGTGACGCTGCCGCCGGTGGCCTTGGCGTAGGCCTCGGCCTCGGCGCGCACCTGCGGGTGCAGCTCGAACCCCGGAGGGTGCGCCACGCGCACCTCGCAGCCGGCGGCCGCCGCGCTGAGCAGGAACGAGTTGGGCACCGCCTTGGGCAGCGGCTTGATGTGAGGCGCCCAGGTGAGCGTCACCGGCAGCCGCTTCGTCGTCCCGAACGTCTCGCGCAGCGTGAGCGCATCCGCCAGGCCCTGGCACGGGTGCTCGCGCGCGGACTCCATGCTCACCAGCGGCACGGTGACGTGGCGCCGGAACGAGTTGATGACGGGATCGAGCTCATCCTCCTCGTCGCCGCCACCGGCCGAGAAGGTGCGCACGCCCAGCACGTCCACGAAGCGCGACAGGACGGGCGCGGCCTCCTTGATGTGCTCGGCCCGGTCCGCGTTCATCACCGCGCCGGGGCGGTCCTCGAGCTTCCACACCCCGTTGCCCACGTCCAGGACGATGGCGTGCCCGCCCGAGCGCAGCATCACCGCCTCGAACGAGGTGCGCGTGCGCAGTGACGGGTTGAAGAACACCATGCCGAACAGCCGGCTCTGGAAGATGGCGCCGGGCGCCTTCTGCTTCCACGCCGCCGCCTGCGCGAGGATCGTCTCCACGCCTTCGGGGCCCAGATCCTGAATACGGGTGAAGTGCCTCATGGGCTTCGTCCTCGCTGGTGGAGAGGGGCTTCGGGGTGGGACTGCATATTCATGAATACGTATGCAACGTCCCGGAGTGAACGCGCATATTATGCATTTCAACGCGCAGCGCAACGATCAATTTACCCCTGTATTTTCCAGGGAGTTTCTCGGGGCCCCGGGTACTTCTTGCGTGCATATGCAGATGAATGCAGACTGCATATTCACATGAGCAAGGACCTGGACGAGGCCATCCTGAGGCTGCTGGAAGCGAACGAGATTACGGATCAGGCGGTGCTGCAGCGGCTGCTGGAGGCCGAGGGCCACGCGCCGAGCCAGTCCACGCTCTCGCGGCACTTGAAGCGGCTGTCGATTCAGAAGGTGGCCGGGCGCTACCAGCACGTGGAGCCGGTGGCGCCGGCGGTGCCGCAGGTGTCGGTGATCGAGGCGCCGCCGAACATGCTCGTGCTCAAGACGGCGCCAGGCTACGCATCGATCGTCGGAGTGATGGTGGATCGCGCCCCGGACATGACGGGGGTGGCGGGCACCGTGGCGGGAGACGACACGGTGTTCATCGCGGTGAGGGATCCGTCACTGCTCCAGGAGGTGAAGGAGCAGCTGGGCGAGCTGCTGCGGCTGGTGCCCGAGTGAGCCCTGGCGAGGCGCCTCTCAGCGTGCCTCGGGGACGGTAGCGCTCACGATGGGGACCTGCCACACCACATAGGCGCGCGGGTCCTGGATGCTGGCGATCAGCTCGTTGAAGCGCGCCTGCACCTCCAGGAGGCTGTAGCGCGTGTGCTGCGACAGCACCTGCGAGTAGCCGTCCCGCCACGCGATGAGGATGGCGGCGAACGTCTCGCGCGCTACCCGCACGGTGTCCACCGTCACGTAGTCCACCGTCACATCGAGCAGCCCCAGCTCGCGGCACAGCGTCCAGCCGCGCCGCCCGACGGTCATGTCGATCTGGTGCGCGGCGCCGTACCCGGTCACCACCTCGTGCCAGAACGCGGTCAGATCCAGGCGCGAGGGGTAGTGGTGAATCATCTCGTAGTCTTCCAGCAGCAGGTGCACCCGGCCGCCGGGCTTCGTCACCCGCACCAGCTCGGCCAGCACGCGCTCGGGGTGGGGCACGGACTGCATCACATGCCGGCACACCGTAAGCTCGAACCGCGCGTTGGGCTGCCGCAGGTGAAAGGCATCGCCCTGCTCGAAGCGCAGGCGCGGCGCCATCGAGGCATAGCGCTGGCTGGCGAACTCCACGTGCTGGGAGAGGATGTCCACCCCCAGCACCTCGGCCTGGGAGAAGTGCTCGGCCAGCCGCGAGGTGATCTCCCCGGTGCCACAGCCCACGTCCAGAATGGCCGCCGTGGGGGCCAAGCCGTAGCGCTCGAACAGGCGCACTTCCTGGGGCCAGATGGCCTGGGCCTGGGCGGAGAGCGTCCGCACCATGGACTCGTCGGCCATCTGCTGAACCTGCGGATTGAGATCGACGCTCATGCGCTCCCGCCTTTCGCGGAGAGCGTTCTTACATTCCCGCGGCGGCGCTGCCCACTTCCGCGTCCTGGTGAGCGCGGTGCGCGTCCCTCATCCGCTGCGCGAGCAGCTGGGAGGCCACGCGCCGGTACTCGTTGAGCACCGCACACTCATCTTCTGACAATACGGGAGCGGTGCTGGCGATCGCGGCATCCGGATGACTGAGCAGCTCCTGCCGGAACGTCTCGTCATTGGCCGCACGAACGATCAACTTATCGAGCATCGTCAACATGGGGGTGGCCTCCTACTGTTATCGTGCGTTCCAGATGTAAGAACGCGACCGCTCGGAAGGAAGCCCCCCAATCGGGCCGGAGCGTGTCATCGCCCCGGCCCTCTCACGGCCGTTTACGCGGTCTTCCGCGCCGGGTCCTTCCGGGAGTGGTCCACCAGCACCTTGGCGAACACCAGCCCGTCGGCGGCGGCGTCCGCCTGGATGTGGTCTCCCGGCAGGAACTCGCCGCCCAGCACCTTGAGCGCCAGCGGATCCATCATGAACTTCTGAATGGCCCGCTTCAGCGGCCGGGCGCCGTAGGTCGGATCGTACCCACGCTCGGACAGGAAGGTGCGCGCCGCGTCCGACAGCTCCAGCGTCAGCCGCTTGTCGGTGAGCAGCTTCTGCAGCCGCGCCAGCTGCAGGTCCACAATCCGGTGGATCTCCGAGCGCTTGAGCGGCTCGAAGAGGACGATCTCGTCCACGCGGTTGAGGAACTCGGGCCGGAAGTGCCCGCGCAGCGCGTCCATCACCTCGTTGCGCGTGGCCTCGTCCAGCGACTCCTTGCCCGCCATGCCCTCCATCAGCGCCTGCGAGCCGATGTTCGAGGTGAGGATGAGCACCGTGTTCTTGAAGTCCACCGTGCGGCCCTGGCTGTCCGTCAGCCGGCCCTCGTCGAGGATCTGCAGCAGGATGTTGAAGACGTCGTGGTGCGCCTTCTCGATCTCGTCGAACAGGATGACCGAGTAGGGGCGCCGCCGCACCGCCTCGGTGAGCTGCCCGCCCTCGTCGTAGCCCACGTAGCCCGGAGGCGCGCCGACCAGCCGCGCCACGGAGTGCTTCTCCATGTACTCGGACATGTCGATGCGCACCATCGCGCTGTCGTCATCGAAGAGGAACTCGGCCAGCGCCTTGGCGGTCTCCGTTTTCCCCACGCCCGTGGGGCCCAGGAAGATGAACGAGCCGATGGGCCGGTTCGGATCCTGCAGCCCGCTGCGCGCCCGGCGCACCGCGTTGGACACCGCCACGATGGCCTCGCGCTGCCCAATCACGCGCAGGCCCAGCCGCTCCTCCATCTTCACCAGCTTCTGGACCTCGGCCTCCATCAGCCGGGACACGGGGATGTTGGTCCACTTGGCCACCACCTCGGCGATGTCCTCCGCGTCCACCTCCTCCTTGAGGAACTTCTGGTTCTTCTGCAGCTCGGCCAGCTTCCCGTTCTGCGCCACGATCTCCTTCTCCAGCGAGGGGATGACGCCGAACTTCAGCTCCGCCGCGCGGTTCAGGTCCCCCTGACGCTCGGCCGCCGCCTGATCATTCCTGGCCTTCTCCAGCTTCTCCTTGAGCCCGCGCAGGCTGGTGATGGAGGTCTTCTCCGCGTCCCACTGCGCCTTGAGCGAGGTGAAGCGCTCGCGGAAGTTGGCCAGCTCCTTCTCGATCTGGCCCAGGCGCTCCACGGAGTGCGGATCCGTCTCCTTCTTCAGGCCCTCGCGCTCGATCTCCAGCTGCGTCATCTTCCGGCGCACGTCGTCGATTTCGGTGGGCATCGAGTCGATCTCGATGCGCAGCCGGCTCGAGGCCTCGTCCACCAGATCAATCGCCTTGTCCGGCAGGAACCGGTCGGCGATGTAGCGGTGCGACAGCGTGGCGGCGGCCACCAGGGCGTTGTCCTGAATGCGCACGCCGTGGTGCACCTCGTAGCGCTCCTTCAGGCCACGCAGGATGCTGATCGTGTCATGCACGGAGGGCTCGCCCACCAGCACCGGCTGGAAGCGCCGCTCCAGGGCCGCGTCCTTCTCGATGTGCTTGCGGTACTCGTCCAGCGTGGTGGCGCCAATGCAGTGCAGCTCGCCGCGCGCCAGCGCCGGCTTGAGCATGTTGCCCGCGTCCATCGAGCCCTCGGCCTTGCCCGCGCCGACGATGGTGTGCAGCTCGTCGATGAACAGGACGACTTCCCCGGCCGAGTCCGCCACCTCCTTGAGCACCGCCTTGAGGCGCTCCTCGAACTCGCCGCGGAACTTCGCGCCCGCCACCATCGACGCCAGGTCCAGGGTGATGAGCCGCTTGTTCTTCAGGCTCTCGGGCACGTCCCCATCGACGATGCGCCGCGCCAGACCCTCGGCGATGGCCGTCTTGCCCACGCCCGGCTCGCCAATGAGCACCGGGTTGTTCTTGGTGCGCCGGCTGAGCACCTGCACCACGCGACGGATCTCCTCGTCGCGGCCGATGACGGGGTCCAGCTTGCCGCGCCGGGCACGCTCCGTGAGGTCCACGGAGAAGCGCTGGAGGGCCTGGTACTTGTCCTCCGGGTTCTGGTCCGTCACGCGGTGCGAGCCGCGCACCTGCTGCAGCGCCTCGGCCAGCGTCTCGCGGCGGGCGGACTGCGCGCGCAGCAGGTCGCGCGTGGTGAAGCCCTTCTCCGCGAGCCCCAGCAGCAGGTGCTCGGTGGAGACGTACTCGTCCTTGAGGTCGCGGGCCTCCTGCTCGGCGCGGTCCAGCACCTGGTGGAGCTCACGCGAGAGCGTGGGCTGCGCTCCGGACTGCCGGGGAAGCCGCGCCGCGGCCGCGTCGTTCTCGCTGCGCAGCCGCGCCACGTTTACCCCCACCTTCTGGAGGATGGGCGCGACGATCCCCTCCTCCTGGTCCAGCAGCGCGGCCAGGAGGTGCGAGTCCTCTATCTGCGGATTGCCGGCCTGCC
>DATHBR010000085.1:0-37147 GCA_035296065.1 Myxococcaceae bacterium
CCCGGCCTCACCTGCATCTGGCAGGTCTCCGGGCGCAATCAGATCTCCTTCGAGGAGTGGATGTACCTGGACATGCAGTACATCGATAACTGGACGCTGATGACCGACTTGAGCCTCATCCTCAAGACGGTGCCCGTGGTGGTCACCGGGCGCGGCGCCAGCTAGAGGAACCCCATGCGCCTGCTCGCCCGCGCCGCGCTGGCCGCGGTGCTGCTTTCCACGGCCTGTACCACCTCGGGGCCTCGGCCAGAGACGGTGCTGGCCTCGGGGCAGGCGGGGCCCTCGGGGCTCGCCACGGATGGCACGCACCTGTACTGGACCAACACCACCGGCGGCGAGCTGATGCGCCTGCCGCTGGCGGGCGGGGGTACGCCCGAGCGGCTCGTCTCGGGCCTGTCCCGGCCCCAGGCGCCCGCGTTGAGCCCCACGCACGTGTACTGGGCCAACCTGGGCACCCAGTCGGTGATGAAGGCCCCGCTCGCGGGCGGTGCGGCCACGGTGGTGGCCAGTGGTCAGCCGGATCTCGAGGAGCTGGCCGTGGCGGGGGACACCCTGTTCTTCGCGGATGGCTCCTCGCTGTTCATGAAGGTTCCGCTCGCCGGGGGGCCTGGGGTGGCGGTGAGCCCGCAGCCCACCGGCTCCCAGGACATCGCCACCAGCGCCACCCACGTGTACTGGGCCAACGCGGATGGCTCCATTCGCCGCGAGCCGCTCGCTGGCGGCGACGAGCAGCTCCTCGCCCAGGGGGACCTCAACGCCACCAGCCTGGCGATCGATGACACGCACGTGTACTGGACCACCTTCTCGGGGGGCCTGCACCGCGTGCCCCTGGCGGGAGGCGTCCGCGAGCAGCTGGCGGACGGTGAGACGCGTCCGCACTCCCTCGCGGTGGCGGGCGCGTTCCTCTACTGGGCCACGGGCAGCAGGGACGGCGCCATCCGGCGCATGCCGCTCTCGGGCGGAAAGCCTGAGACGTTCGCAGCCGAGCAGTCCGAGCCCACCGCACTCGTAGTGCATGCCGGCCAGCTCTACTGGGTGACGGAGTCAGGCGGCTCCGTGGTGCGGGCACCCCACTAGACAACTTCGACCATGGCCAGGCGGATAATTCCGCACTTGCCGGAGTGACCCATGACCAGGATTCGAGAGTCCGCGACCCCGATTCGCGCTCGCAGCACCGAGGAGGCCCGTACCCCCCAGGCTCCCCAGGCGGCCCAGACGACGCAGACCACTCAGCCGGCCCGGCTCAAGGGCTTCTCCGCGCTCTCGCTCTTCAATGGCGGCGGCAGCGGCGCCCCCGCCGCCTCGGGCTTCGGCACGGCTCCCAGTGGCGCGAGCAAGCTGTCCGCGAATGATCTGGGCGTGATTCCCCAGGACCAGGGCAACACCAACGCGTGTGGCACCACGTCGCTGGCCAACGTGATGACGCACTGGGGCATGCCCCGCACGCATGATCAGATTGATGACTCCATCCGCGCGTTCGAGATGTTCACCGCGCCGGACAAGCTGGTGGAGTACGCGCGCAACAACGGCATGCGCGCCGACATGAAGGTGGACGCCAACCTGAACGACATCGCGAGCATGGTGGACCAGGGCGCGCCGCCCATCGTGCTCATCGATCCGGACCAGGACAACAACGCCACGCTGCACTACGTGACGGTGACGGGCTACAACCGCGACGCCCAGGGCAACATCTCCGAGCTGATCATCGCCGACAGCGCGGGCGGCAACCGCTACGCGATGTCCGCCGAGGAGTTCCAGAAGCAGTGGGACAACCTCAAGCTGGGCGGGGTGCCCACGGGGCTGAACAACGTGATGATCACCGCGGTGCCCAATGACGGCCGCAGCGTGGTGGGCGGCGACGGGCAGACGCGCAACGTGAGCGAGATCGAACTGCCCCGGAGCAGCCTCTGGAGCAACCTGAAGTCGAGCGTCGCGCGCGGCGTGGCCAACCTGCTCTCCAACGTCACCAACGCGGCCGAGGACGTGTGGAATGGCGTCAAGGCGGTGGGCAACGCGGTGGGCAACGCGGTGGACACCGTGGTGGGCGGCGCCAAGAAGCTCTGGAAGAAGGTCTTCGGCTGAGCCCCGGGGGCGGAGGGCCTACCTCCGCTCCAGCTCCTCGGAGATGGCGCTCAACGCCTCGAGCGCCTTCAGCGGCAGGCTGATGCCGCCCGGGGGAACCTCGGGCTCGCGCACGTTGATGCGGATCAACGTGCCGCGCCGCGTGACGGCCGCGTACTCACTGAAGCGGCGCACCGAGGGAATGGCCGTCCCCGCGCCGCACTCGACGATGGCCAGCGCGCCGGGCTCCACGGCCTCGAGCCACGCGCTGAGCCGCTCGCGCTGCTGCTCGGTGCGCGAGCCGTTCCACTCCCAGTCCCCGAACATGAGGATGTTGGGGCGCAGCAGCGCGCCGCAGCGCTTACAGGTGGGCAGCGGAGCGCTGGCGCGGAAGCTCTCGGGATCCACCTTCACGGAGTAGGGCGCGGCGGAGGTGATGCCCTCACAGCCGCCCAGGCACTGCACGTGGTGAATGGAGCCGTGCACCTCGGTGATGCGCTCCTCGGGGAAGCCGGCCTTCTGAAACTGCCCGTCCACGTTGGAGGTGAAGACGAAGGCCCCGTGTTTCATGCGTGAGGCCCAGGCGCGCAGCAGCCCGAAGCCCGCGTGAGGAGTCGTCTCGCGGTACAGCCCCAGGCGGTGGCCATAGAAGCCCCAGGCGAACTCCGGGTCCTTCTGGAACCAGCGGGGGTTGGCCATGGAGGCGAAGTCCAGGCCGAGCCGGGCGTAGGCGGGGTAGGCGTGCCAGAAGCCCTGGGTGCCGCGGAAGTCCGGCAGGCCCGAGTCCACGCCCATGCCCGCTCCGGCGCCAATCAGCAGCGCCTGGGCGGAGCGGAGCACTTCAGCGGCACGGCGCAGCTCGGGGTGGGCCTGGAGCAGGGACATGGGCGCTTTCTACTGCGGCTCCATGCCAGACCAGGAGCGCAGGATGTCCCGATCGACGAAGGCCTCGGCCTGCTCGATGAGCAGATCCAGGCTGCGGTGCACCGGGGCGCCGGAGTTGTCGATCGAGGCCATCACCTCGAAGTTGACCTGCGCCACGCCGAGCCACACCTCCTGGAACAGCCGCGAGGTGCTGTCGCGGTGGACGTAGCGGCGCGCCGCCCGGTCCGGCAGGTTGCGGTACTCCTTGGGAATGTCGAGGAACTGGAGCTTCTCGCTGAAGGCCTCGGACTCCATCTCGACGGCCATGTCGTCCGCGAAGGCCTCGCGCCATTGCTGAGGGGTGACGGAGACGTCGCGCCACTCGACGTTGACGGTGAGCACCAGCTTGTCGCGGAGGATCTGCACCTCGGCGAACAGGGCCTCGCCCACGCCGGTGTCGGCCTTGCGGGTGCGCAGCAGCTCCACGCCGGGCAGCAGCAGCACGGCGAAGTCTGTGCGCGAGAGCGCGGCGGCCACCCCAATGAAGGTGTCCGCGCGCAGCAGCAGCGCGCGGCGCTCCTTCACGGTGATGAGGGCGTAGTCCACACCCGGACTCTTCAGGAGAGACCTGGCCTTGAGGGTGTTCGCGCCGGTAGTCATGGCCACAGCATAGCCTTCTACCCGGCGCCGGTATCGTCGCTGTGAAGCCTCCGCCACGTCAGGCTGCGTGGCGGCTCGTGCTGGAACCGCTGGAGCGTCACCGCCAGGCACCGGCGGTGACGCTCACCCGACGATTAGAAGAAGCGGTCGGGCACGCGGGGGAGGGTGGGCAGGGTGGGCAGGGTGGGGAAGTCGTTGCGGCGGGCGTGCGGCGCCGTCTGGAAGTCCGACTTCTCCTGGTAGATGTTGAGGCCCGCCTGGAGCTGCTTCAGCAGCACCTGGAGCCCGCCGAGCGGGTCGCTGCCGAAGGCGTCCTGCTGCTGGCCCACCGCATTGGCAATGCCCACCTGCTCCGTCAGCAGCCGGCGCGCCTCGGCGCCGGTGATGGTGCCGCTGCGCACGCCCTCGGCGATGCTGGCGATCTGCTGCGCCTGGCGCTCGGTGACGCTCGGGTCCTGCGTGGACGGGCGGAACTCGCGGCTGGTGGTGGCCTCGAAGATGCTGTTGTCGGCCTGGGCCTGGAGCCGGCGGATCTGCGCGGCCTCCGCGGCCGTCACCACGCCGTCGGCGGTGGCGCGGGCGGTGGCGCTCGAGATGCGGGACTGCTGGCCCAGCAGCCGCGAGGCCTCGTCCTGCGACACGGTGCCGTTGCGCACGCCCTGCTGGATGTCCTCGAGCTGATCGGCCTGCCGGTCAGCCAGCCGCGCCGAGCGGTCCGGGGTGGCCAGACGGTCCTTCAGCGTGGGGGGAGGCGTCGGGCCAGGGAACGGACCGGGGAACGGGCCGGGGTTGGGGTACGGCAGCGGGGTGGGCAGCGGGGTGGGGAAGGGGAACGGACCGGCGATCGGGCCGCCGGGGAACGGGCTCGGCTGCGGGTACGGCAGCGGCGTGGGGCCGGGGAGCACGGGGCCGCCACCAATCGGGCCGGGCAGCGGGTAGGGCAGCGCGGTGATGGTGCCGGGCGTCGTGGGGCCGGGCCGAGTGGCCGGCTGCGGGGTGGGGCGAGTGGTGGGGTAGAGCGCGGCGGTGACGGCGGGCTTGGAGATAGAGGTCATGGGAGGTTTGCTCCGAAGTGAAGGTACATAGAAGTTCTCGTGAGCACGTGTGAGAAGTTGTCCCCATTTCTCATCGGATAATTGGCCGCTGGAAAAACTTTGCCCGGCTGGGTGGAGACCGACGCGCTGTAGCCCGCCGGTGGCTCAGCCCGGGCCAACACCCGCCACGAGGTAGAAGCGGAACTCGTTGGCGTTGACGCCGTAGGCCACGTCCACGCCCACCAGCGGCAGCACGATGCTGCGCAGGTACAGGCGCAGCCCCACGCCCACGCCCTGCGCCACGGTGGCGCCGCCCAGCCCGTCCTCCGCCTCGGGCAGGTAGCCCCGCACCACCCGCCCGTTGACGTCCCTCAGCCGCCGGTCCGCGGGAATGCCGCGCCACATCAGCATGCCCGTGTCCGAGAAGCCCACGCCGCGGAAGGACAGCGATTTGATGGTGAAGAGCGGGAAGTGGTACTCGGCCGTGAGCGACAGCCGGGTGTCGCCGCGGAACTGCCGGTACAGGTAGCCGCGCAGCGAGTTGCCGCCGGACACCAGCTCCTGGTGGAACGGCAGGCCCGTGCCCATCACCGCCTCGCCGCGCAGCACCAGGTTGTGCTCCTCGAAGAAGCGCAGCCCGTGCCGGTACAGCAGCCCGAAGCGCTTGTACCGGAAGGCGCTCCACACCCCCGGGTCCGACCACTCCAGCGCGCCCTCGAGGTTCAGGCCCTCCATCACCGCGTGCAGGTTCTGCCGCGTGTCGATGCCCACCATCAGCCGCAGCGAGGCGTCGCGCTGAATGGAGCCCGGCTCGAAGGCGGGCTCCGTCACCGGCATGTCACTGGCCGGCGAGTAGGCGTCGATGAACATCAGCCGGTACTTCACGCCCACGCGCACCCGCTCGTAGATCATCGCCGACAGCTCGGAGGCCATGGAGGCGGAGTTGAGCCGCGTGCGCCGCGCCAGGTCCGGCGTGTCATCGCTCGCGCCCGGCTGGTACTCCTCCACCCGGTCGCTGCGCAGCTGGGCCTCGGCGCTGAAGCGCAGCGGCGGCCAGCCGAAGAGGTTCGGGTCCAGGAAGCCCACGAACACGCCCGTCTCCGCGGTGCTCACCTGCGCCGCGGCGATGAACTTCTTGCTGCGGCCCCACAGGTTGCTCTCCGCGTACAGCAGGCCGCCGCCGATGTTCGAGCTGGACACCGAGAAGGTGGGGGCGATGACCCACGAGGCCTTGTCCTCCACCCGCAGCACCACCCGCACCCGGCCGGGGGACGTGGGCTCGGTGCTCACCCTCACCTCCTTGAAGAGGCCGGTGGTCAGCAGCCGCCGCTCCACGCGGGTGAGCTCGTCCGGGCCAAGGGTGTCTCCTGGCGCCAGCCGCGAGTAGGCCTGCACCGTCTCGGGCAGCGTCTTCTCCGCGCCCAGCACGACGACTTCCTCCACCACCAGCCCCGGCTCCTCCGCGGGGGCAGGGGGCTGGAGCAGGGCGGGGGACTGCTCGGCGACAGGCTCGGCCTGTTGGGCGCTCGCCCCGAAGCTCCACAGGGCCGGCAGCAGTGCCAGCCCGCCCGCGAGCCATCGTCTCTTCATCCCTTGTCGCACGTGCGCCTGCTTCTCCCTCTGGGGCCGGTGAAGCAGGCAAGCTACCACGAGAGCCAGGCACGCCCGCGGGGGGGAAGTGGGCGGGCACGGGCCGAGCCTGCTATTCAGAGGGCCCATGACGGCCCAGAATCTTCCGAACCTGGACAACACGCTGATCTCCCAGAAGAACGCTCAGGCCGAGAGCGCTCCGGTGCCCGCTGCCTCGCGCCGCTCCACCGTGCTGCCTCGCGTGGAGTGGAAGGGGGATCGGCCCACCGTCGTCCCGTTCGAGCGAGAGCGCTTCGAGGAGGTGCGCGCGCTGGGGCAGGGCGGCATGGGCGAGGTGGTGCTGCTCAAGGACCATGACATCGAGCGGGACGTGGCCCTCAAGCGGCTGGCCGAGGGCGCTGAGCTCGATCGCGTGCTGCGCTTCGTGGAGGAGATCCGCACGGTGGGGCAGCTGGACCACCCGAACATCGTCCCGCTGCATGACGTGGGCATCGACGAGCGCGGCCGGTACTACTTCGTGATGAAGCACCTGCAGGGCGAGACGCTCGAGACGATCATCGCCCGGCTCAAGGCGGGAGACCGCGAGGCGCACGCGCGCTACCCCTTCCAGGCCCGGGTGCAGCTGTTCCTCGGCGTGCTGCACGCGCTGTCGTATGCCCACCGCAAGGGCTTCATCCACCGCGACCTCAAGCCGTCCAACATCATGGTGGGGCCCTTCGGCGAGGTGACGGTGATGGATTGGGGCCTGGCGCGCCAGGTGCGCAAGCCGGGCGACGCGCCGTCGCAGGGCTCCGGAGACGCCGCCGCCGCCGTGCCACGGGGCGCGCGCGAGTCGGCCTCGCTGCGCACCCAGCTGGGCGCCGTGCTGGGCACGCCGCTCTATATGTCTCCCGAGCAGGCACGCGGAGAGCATGACGTGCTGGACGCGCGCAGCGACATCTACAGCCTGTGCGTGCTGTTCCACGAGCTGCTCTTCCTCAAGCACTACCTGGAGGGGCGCGAGAAGGTGGAGGACATCCTCCAGGGCGTGCAGGAGGTGACGCCTCATGTGCAGGAGGTGACTGAGAGCCCCCACCAGGCCCGCGTGCCCGCCGAGCTGGGCTGGTTCATCAACCAGGGCCTCAAGAAGAACCCGGCCGAGCGCTACGCCTCCGTCGATGCCATGGTGGAGGAGCTTCAGCGGCTGATGAGCGGCCGCATCCGCATCCGCTGCGAGCGCACCTTCATCAAGTGCCTGCTTCATATGGGGCTGCGCTTCGTGGATGAGCACCCCATCCTGATGATCCTCACCAGCACCGCGCTGATGGCGCTGGTGCTGGGGCTGATCGTCCACTCCGTGCTGAAGTTCCTCGGCTAGCGCCGCCCGACAGGCGACTCATGGCTCCGGACCCCAGCGCTCCAGGCCCCTCGCGGGCTCGCACCCTGGCCGTCACCGGGGCCGCGCTGCTCGTCGGAGTGGTGGCCGAGGTGCTGCACCTGCCCGCGGGCTCGCTGTTGGGGGGCATGCTGGTGGCGCTGGTGGGCACCGTCGTCTTCTCCACGCGTGTTCCACTGCCGGCCTCCCTTCAGCTCGGAGCCTCCAGCCTGCTGGGCGCCGCGCTCTGTTCCGCCTTTCAGCCCTCGGCGTGGGCCGCGCTCGCGGCACACTGGCCCGTGGCCATCATCAACGTGGTGGGGGTGGTGGCGGTGGCCCAGGCCGTGGCGCTGGGCTTCGCGCGCCTGAGCGGGCTGAGCGTGCGCACCACCACGCTGGGGCTCATGCCCGGCGGCGCGCCCTCCATGGTGGCCTTGAGCGAGGAGCTGGGCGCGGACTCGCGCATGGTGGCGCTCTTCCAATACGTGCGCCTCGTCGTCGTCATCATCGTCGCCGGCCTGGTGGGCCGCTGGGCCGGAGCCGTGCCAAACCTGCACCTGGCCACCGCCACCGCGCTGCCCGGGGCGCCCTCACCCCTGCTGGCCTGGGGTGTCACCGTCGCCGTCGCCGCCGTGGGCGGGTGGCTGGGCGTGCGGCTCAAGCTGCCCGCGGGCATCTTCCTGGGCCCCATCCTCCTGGGCATTGCCCTGTCGCTGCTGGGAGTTCCAGTGGGCGCGCTGCCTCCGGGAGGCCTGCCCCTGTGCCTGTGGGTCCTCGGCGTGCGGGTGGGCAACCAGTTCGACTCCTCCGCGCTGCGCGAGCTGCGCCGCCTGTCCCTGGCCGCCGTGGGCGCGGCGATGCTCGTAGTGGCCGGCTGCGTCGTGCTCGCCTGGACCTGGTCCTTCCTGGGAGGCGTGGACCTGCTGACCACCTACTTCGCCACCTCTCCGGGGGGCCTGGACTCAGTGCTCGCCATCGCCCTGGGCACCCAGGCCACCCTCTCGCTGGTGCTCGCCGTACAGCTGGGCCGGATGATCCTGATCTTCCTCGTGGTGCCTCCGCTGCTGCGCCGCCTGTCCGGCCGGCGGTGAACCCGTGGAGGCCAGGCTCCTACCTGCAAGGCCCTCACCTGCCCGCTCGGACAGCTTTCAGGGGAAACCTGAAACTCCGGAGCCTTTCGTGTCACTCTGGCGTAGAGTTCCGGGGCTCGCGCGGCCCCGGTAGTGCCCCGAGCAGTTCAATTCGATCGCGATATCGCTGGAGTCAATGAGATGAAGACTGGTGTGTTGGGCCTCGTCCTGGGCCTGCTTCTGGGTGTCAGCGCTGGGTACGTGACGTGGGGTTCGAGCACCCCGTCCGAGGCGTCGAAGCCCGCGACCGCGCAGGCCGCCGCGCCCACCGTGGCGCCCGCGGCTCCGCAGCAGCCGCAGCAGCAGCAGCCGCTTGCCTCGACCACCATCTACAAGGTGCCGCTGGAGGACTCGCCCTCCAAGGGCAAGGCGGACGCGCTGGTGACGCTGGTGGAGTTCACGGACTTCCAGTGCCCGTTCTGCTCCCGGGCGAGCGCCACGGTGAAGCAGCTGCAGGAGGACTACGGCGACACGCTGCGCGTGGTCATCAAGCACAACGCGCTGCCCTTCCACCCGCGCGCCCGTCCGGCCGCCATCGCGTCCATGGCCGCCCATGAGCAGGGCAAGTTCTTCGAGTACCACGACAAGCTCTTCGCCAACCAGAAGGCCCTGGAGGACGCGGACTTCGAGACGTACGCCAAGGAGCTGGGCCTGGACATGAAGCGCTTCAAGAAGTCGCTGGCGGACCCCAAGCTGGCGGCGGCGGTGGATCGCGATCAGGCGCTGGCCATGTCGTTCAGCGCCGGCGGCACCCCGTCCTTCTTCGTCAACGGCCGCTTCTTCTCGGGCGCCCAGTCGCTGGACTACTTCAAGGCCGTCATCGACGAGGAGCTGGCCCGGGCGCAGATGATGGTGAAGGAGGGCGTGAAGCCGGCGGACCTCTATGCCTCGATCATCTCGCAGGGCGCCACCTCGCGCCTGCCCCCGGAGCCTCCCGCGGTGAAGGTGGACCTGGGCCCGGCGCCGGTGAAGGGCCCGGCCAACGCCCCGGTGACGCTGGTGGCCTTCTCTGACTTCGAGTGCCCGTTCTGCTCGCGCGCGGCGCTCACCGTGCGCCAGCTGGAGCAGGAGTACCAGGGCAAGCTGCGCGTGGCCTTCAAGCACCAGCCGCTGGCCAACCACCCCAACGCGCTGCCGGCGGCCACCGCCTCGCTGGCGGCCCACGAGCAGGGCAAGTTCTGGGAGATGCACGACAAGATGTTCGCCAACCAGACGAAGCTCGACCGCGCCTCGCTCGAGGCCTACGCCAAGGAGCTGGGCCTGGACATGGCCAAGTTCAAGGCGGCGATGGACTCCAACAAGTTCCAGGAGCACATCGTCGCGGACTCCGCCCAGGGCAGCCAGATTGGCGCGGGCGGCACGCCCACCTTCTTCGTCAACGGCCGGAAGATCGTCGGCGCCAAGCCGATCGAGACGTTCCGGAAGATGATCGACGAGGAGCTGCGCAAGGCCGGCGTGGCCGCGGCGGCGCCGTAATAAAGGCAGCAACCCCGGGGGCCGGTGCATCCGGCCGCCGGGTTTTTGAGTAGGCTCTGGGGCCATGGCGCGTCGCAAGAAGCCCGATGAGATGCCCGCGCGGGTGCGCAACCTGATCGCCCTGGATGCCGCGCTCATCATGCGCCGGCTCGAGGCGCGGCGGGAGGAGATGTTCACGCTCTTCTCCCGCCTGCGCAGCCGCGAGCCGATGCTCAGCCCCATCGCCACGCGCTTCAACAGCGCCACGTTCCATGACCTGGTGCACCTGCCAGAGCAGGAGCAGGCGGTAGTGCACGCGTTCCACGAGCGGCTGGACGAGATGCGCTGGTACTTCACGTACACCGAGGACATGCCCAGCACGGTGCAGCAGACCTTCGTGGCGCTGTACCGGCGGCTGGAGGAGGCCTACCGGGTGCTGGTGGCGGCGCTGGGGCCGCCGGTGACGCCCGACGGCGCGGTGGTGGTGGTGGAGGCCCAGCCGGTGCGCGCCGAGCCTCCCTCCGGCGAAGTGACGCTGGCCAAGGCGAGGCCGGCGCGCAAGCGCTCGGCCTCCGGGGGCTGAATCAGTCCACCCGCAGCTCCTCGGGTGTCTCGAGGAAGTCCACCGCGCCGCTGGACACCTCGTAGTAGGCGCCAATGACGACGATTTTCTTCTGGCGCTCGGCCTCGGTGATGACGGGGTTCTGACGCAGCCGTTGGACCTGCAGCCGCACGTTGGCGATGACGGCCTCGCGGCTGCGGGCCTTGCGGTCGCGGATCTGCGGAAGCTTGGCCACGGCGGGGGCGATCTGCTCGAGCAGCCGGCGCACGTGCTCCGGCTCCTTCTGCCGCTGCTCCTGGGGCAGCATGGCGGCCTGGACCGCGCCACAGCCCTCGTGCCCCATGACGACGACGACCTGGGGCTTGAGGTGCTTCACGGCGTACTCGAGGCTGCCCAGCGTGGAGGGCTCGGCCACGTTGCCGGCGACGCGGGTGGTGAAGATGTCACCCAGGCCCTGGTCGTAGACGATCTCGGTGGGCACGCGCGAGTCCGCGCAGCCCAGGACGGCGGCGAAGGGCGTCTGGGTGAAGATTTGAGCCCGGCGCTGGTTGGCGGAGAGCTCCGGGCGCTGGGCGGTGCCGGAGAAGAAGCGCGCATTGCCGGCCTTGAGCGTGCGCACCGCCTCCTCGGGCGAGGTGATGCGGGGGCCCCGGACCTTCGCCGCGTCCTCGGACGAGGCGCCCTGTTTGAGCAGCTCCAGCACCCGCGGATCGCTCTCGATGGCCAGCTCCGCCTCGCGCCCGGTAGGGGCTTTGCTCGCGCCGCGGGCCTCCGCGGGAGCGCGCTTCGGGGGATCCTCCGCGAAGGCCGTACCGGCCGCGAGCCAGACGGCCACTGTGACAACTCGATTCCATGCGCTGCGTTCACGTATCTGCGCCATGCGGGTCCTCTCTGCGGTGACAACTGCCAGAAGCGGGCGCCCATTTAACAGGGCGCTCCATTTCGGGCAGCGCATTCGGCTCTCGAGAGGTGGGCCAGACAGTTGCTCAGACGGTGCTGGCGGCGGTGCCCCGGGGCTCCTATGGGCCTTTCTTCCCGCCCGCCGCACACGCGCCGCCGCCAGTGGCTCCCACCAGACACAGTCCCCGGGCCAGCCCGTCACGGCGGCCGCGCGAGCGCGGAAATTCTCTCGCGCTGACGCGGGCTTCCGCTAGAACGCACACCGGGTCCGGGGCTCTTCCCCGGGCGTGGAAATTCAGAAGGAGTGCCTGTCATGAAGCGGATTGGAACGCAGTGGTGGGCGGTGGCCCTCGTTGCCGGGCTCGTCTTCTCGTTGGAGGCGAGCGCTCAGCCGGTGGACACCGCCGCGGCGCCCAGCACGCCGGGGAACTTCGGCTCCATGGGCCAGATCGTCATCGGCTCGGAGTTCCAGGGCGCCATTGGCTACAACAGTGGCTCGGAGGCGTTCTTCATCGGGCTGCGGCCCTCGGTGGACTACTTCCTCAAGGAGAACCTGTCGGTCGGCGGCGCCGTCGCGCTGGGCACGACGTTCAGGGAGGGCGATGATCCGGTCGAGCTGGGGGTGCGCCTGCGCGCCGGCTACAACGTGCCGTTCAACGAGAAGGTGACCGTGTGGCCCACGCTCGGCGTGGGGCTGGTGCACGTCGACCAGTTGCTGGCCAGCGGCACCTTCTTCGAGATCGCCATCACCGCGCCCTTCCTGGTGCACCTGGCGCCGCACTTCTTCGTGGGCGGTGGCCCCGGCCTCATCACCCAGCTGGGTGATGGCACGTCGGTGACGCTCCAGGTCAGCACCGTGGTGGGCGGCTACTTCTAGCCAAAGGCTCGCGTCCGGCGAGGCGTTGCCCTTTAAATGGGGCCATGAACGACTCGCCGTACGTGTCCATCCTCCGCGACATCTTCGAAGTGCGGGACGTGAGCGCGGACGAGCACGAGCGGCGCCGGGCGCTCAGCGTGCCCGAGCTCGCCGAGCCCTTCGAGGCGCTGGGCTTCCGCTCCATCGGGTTCTACCGGATGGGCCAGGCGCCCGGGTACGTGCACGAGGTGTGGCGCAGCCCGGACAGCCGCGCCTTCCTCACCCTGGAGCATGATCAGAACAAGCGGCCGCGCGCGGAGCTGCGCACGCTGCTCCACGACGGCACAATCATCGACACCTCCTCCCGGTTCAGCGGGCTGGCGCGCCTGTTCCGGCGCTCGCGCATCCACCACCCCGAGTCCGCCTACTTCATGGAGATCGCCTCGGGCCCCCCCGAGGCGCTCTGGCAGCGGCACCAGCAGCGGGTGGAGGCCATCGCCCGGACGCAGAATTCCACCGTGCCGGTGCATGACTCCATGCGCGTGCAGTTCGCGCTCTCCTGTCGCTCCATGGTGGTGTCCTTCGTGCGCAGGATGCACGGCCGGAGCCTTCAGTGGACGGTGTTGATCCCCGCCACCATCGCCATCGTGGCCGCGGTGCTCATCGGTGGCAGCACGCTGTTCTGGCTGCCAGCCGTCGCCGTGGCGGGCGTGGCCTTCTGGTACACGGCCGAGGCCTCCACGTGGGCCATTGCCCGGGTGCTCCACGTTCCGCCCGTGCCGCTGGCGGCGCTGCTGTCCGCGGTGGATGAGGCCGCCGTGCCCTTGCCACAATTGGATGACAACGCCGGGCAGACACCCACCTGAGGCCACCTTCCGGCACTCGGCGACACACGGTTTTGACAAGGGCTCTACGGCTGCGCGGCACTTTTCTGCCTGACACGGACAGCCAAGCAAGCAGGCATCAAGCCGTGGGAATTCTGGTCTAGGCTTCCGCGCGAATGCGCTCCCTGCTCGCTCTTGCTCTTCCCTTCAAGGCGCTTGTCGCCGTGATGCTCGTTGCCTTCGCGCTGCCGGTTGACGCGAAGACTCCGCGCAAGAAGGCCACCGCCACGAAATCCAAGAAGGCCGCGAAGAAGCCCGCCGCCGCCGCCGCGCCCGCCGCTGCTGGCGCTGCCGCCGGTGCTGGCGCTGCTGGCGCTGCCGCCGAGCCCGCCGCCGCCGAGCCCGCCGCTGCCGCGCAGGCCGCGCCCGCGCCCACGCCGGCTCCCGCGCCCGAGAAGCCCGTGGCGGAGCCTCCCGCGGCGAAGCCCGCCTCCTCGCAGGCGGTGGCCGCGCGTCCCTCCGCCGCGGCCCGTCCCGCGCCTTCGCGTGCCGCGCCCGTGGCCGCCGCGCCCGCGCCCATGCGGATGGAGAGCACGACGCCCGCCTCGAAGAAGCTGCGCATCGGCGTGGGCGTGGACCTGTTCACCGAGGACTCGCGGATGAGCGGCGAGCAGGCCATCAACACCTCGCGCCGGGACGAGTCCTTCGACTACAGCGGCGGCAACTTCCTGTCCCTCACCCTGGGCATGAGCGTGCCGGCGCCCATCGCCAGCGAGCGCGCGCGCATTGGCGGCGGCGTGCGCCTGTTCGGCAACCACACCCGCGGCGGAGACGCGGTGTTCGGCTTCGGCATGCTCAACCAGGCCTTCATCACCGGCGAGTACGGGCTGCCGGTGGGCAAGCAGTTCGAGGCCATGTTCGGCGCTCGCGGCGGCCTGCAGCTGCTGCTGCCCGGCCGCGAGTTCAGCGCGGAGATCAACCGGCTGCAGGACCAGGGCGTGGACGTGTGGAGCGTGCCGCGCGTGGGCTGGCTGGCCGGACTGTCCCTGGGCGCCCGCAGGCAGATGACCGAGCACATTCTCTTGCGCGCGGATCTGGCTGCTCAGTACGAGAAGCTCTTCCTGTTCGCCACGAGCCAGGAGATCGACGGGCTGCAGTTCAACAAGGACTGGAGCACCTCGGGCATCCGCCTGGGGCTCACGCTCGGCATCGAGTTCGCCCTGTAAGGGCTTCACCTCTCACCAAGGGGCCACGGATGAACCGTCCTCTCATACTGCTGCTCACCGCCTGCGTCGCGGCGCTGGCGGCCTGCTCCAAAGATCCGAGCTTCGACCCCGAGAAGCTCGCCGTTGGCCCGGGTGGCCTGGTAGGCAACGGCAACCCGGTCACCTCCGGTGAGTTCCCCGGAGGCAATGACACGTTGCCGGCCGCGCGCGAGGTGCCGCCGCCGGACGACTCACGCCCGCCGGACTGCGATGGGGCGTGCGTGGCGTACTGCGCCTCCGCCAACCTGCGGAACCCGGTCAACAAAGGGCTGTGCCGCAGCCTGTGGGGCGTGGGGCTGACGCACCGGCCCATTCAGCCGGCCGAGGCGTGCCGCCGGCTCTTCGTGGACATGGCGGGCCGCGTGCCCACCGCCGAGGAGGCCGAGGCCACCTGCACCGGCAACTGGGGTGACACGGTGAAGCGGCTGATGGACAGCCCGGACTTCATCGAGGTCAACAAGCGCCGCGCCGCGGACCGCTTCCTCTACAGCAACGAGGTGGTGAGCATTCAGTCCATCTACGACATGGACCGGCTGGTGGAGAAGCTCTTCACCGGGCGGGTGCCGTATGATCAGTTCGCCGCGGTGGTGAGCGCGCACCCGGTGCTCACCCGCCGCCACGCGGACGCGGGCGACAAGGTGGAGGCGCTGTTCCGCCTGTTCCTGGGCCGGCCTCCCTTCGAGCACGAGCGCGCGGACATGTCGCGGCTCTACCGGCTGTGGCACTCGGGCTACTACGATCACCAGGAGATGGGCATGCGCATGCCGGACGCCTACGTGCGCTACCGCTGCCTGGCCGAGGACGGCAAGACGGTGGACCCGATCCGCAAGGGCGAGTGCACCAGCGTGCTGTGGGGCTACAACGAGGTGGTGATGACCCCGGATCTGCGCTCCGCCACGGACCGGCAGATCAACCAGCTGACCATGTGGAACGGCCTGCTCAGCCCCGAGGAGTGGGCGATGATGCAGACGCCGGGCCGCGTGCTGTCGCAGGAGATCGCCTTCTGGGAGCGCGCGGTGGACGACGTGCTCGAGCAGTACCTGGGCTACGAGCTGTCCAAGGGCGTGCCCGAGGTGCGCTACGAGCTGGTGCGCTGGCTGCTGGAGAACCAGGGCGACATCCGCTCCGTGCACTACGCGGTGCTCACCTCCTCCGCCTATCTCCAGTCCATCGAAGGGGCCTCGACGGCCACGTACCGGTGGGCCTATGGGCCGCTCAAGCAGATGGACGCCGAGGTGTGGATCGACTCCATGCTGCGCAACACCGGCCTGTCCATGCCCGGGTGCGACCACCGCATCAGCCAGCCGGAGAACCTGCTGCGCGCCGCCAGCGTCGCCAGCTACCGGGTGCTGCAGGCTTCGCGGTGGAAGCTCGACGACAAGGGCAACATCGACGAGAGCTACGCGGACCTGGCGCGCACCCTGGGCGGCTGCCCGGAGAACATCGTCGGTGGCCGCTTCCGCGTGGTGAGCATCCTCACCACCGGCACGCAGCTGGCCTTCGTGGGGGACCTGTGCAACCCCTCCCTGGATCCGGACGTGAAGACGTTCGCGCCCATCGATCGGCTGCTGCCGGGCGGAATGGATCCCGCCCGCGCGGTGACGCCGGACATGGCCGGGGAGATCGCCTCGCACCAGTACCGGGTGCTGCTGGGCCGCTCTCCCACGGGTGAGGAGCTGACCGAGGCACGCGACGCGGGCGCGCAGTGCGCCGCCGAGCTGTGCAAGGCCGAGGAGTTCGCCCGGCCGCTGTGCTTCGCGCTGCTGTCCAGCGCCGAGCGCCTCTTCTACTGAGTCCACGGAGCCACTGGCCATGTCCGACGACACGAAGAAACCGTACACGCTGGGCCGCCGCGGGTTGCTCAAGGGCCTGGGCGCCGGGGCCGCCGCCGCCCTCGTCTCTCCCACCCTGTGGCTGCCCCGCTCCGCCTACGCGCAGACCTCCGCGCGCGGCAGTGTGGAGCACCTCATCTACATCCGCCTGGCGGGCGGGTTCCGCTTCACCACCGCCTTCAACTCGGATGTGGCCGAGGAGTTCAACCCCTTTGGCCGCTCCGGCAACCGGGCCCCCGGCACCGAGTGGGGCGTCAGCAAGCTGCTGGAGCTGAGCTCCTGGCTGGAGGGCATGGAGAACCAGGCCCGGGTGGACCTGGGCATGAAGCGGGTGAACGAGTTCACCAATGAGCTCTGCGTGCTGCCGTGCGTGGACCATGAGCCTTTCTCCGCGCGCGCGGACGGCAACCACGGCACGGGCCTGGAGCGCTACCTCACCGGCTTCGTGGGTGGCACCACCAGCTTCCTCACGCTCATCAACTACGGGCTGAAGGAGAAGGTGGCGCAGGAGGCCGCCGCGGGCCGCACGGTGCTGCCGGCCTTCAGCCTGGGCGAGGCGGGCATGGCGCTGGGCGCCGGCATCTACGCGGGCTACCGGCCGCCAGTGCTGGACGGCGGCGGCTTCGAGCGCTTCGGGTTCGACCCCGACTCCAGCCTGCCGGAGTGGGCCGCGGGCATCGCCGGCCGGATGGACAGCCGGCTTCGCGCCAAGCTGCACCCGGCGCTGCGCGGCGGCGTCGAGGCCTACCAGCAGACGCGCGAGGCCACGCGCGCCTATGGCCGCATCTTCCGCGATCCGCTCTTGCGCATCAGCGCCAACTCGCCGGACCAGGCCGATGGCATCAGCAACCGGGAGCTCATCACCATGCTGGGGGACAACGGGGTGGGCCGCAACGCGGCGCTGGCCCTGCGCCTGTTCCACTTCGGCTGCCCGGCGGTGTTCCTCAACCAGGGCTTCTACGACTTCCACTCGGACGAGGCGGACGGCCTGGCGGGCGAGATGGACCAGGCCAACCGGCTGATCAGCGGCCTGCGCACGGCGCTCCAGAAGATGCAGCACCCCAAGGGCGGCACCTACTGGGACAAGACGCTGGTGGTGCTGGGCAGCGAGTTCGGCCGCACCACGGGCGGCAACAAGTTCAACTCCGCCAACGGCAGCGATCACTCCAGCGACTTGGCCACGCGGTGGATGTCCATGCCGATGATGGGCGGGGTCATCTCCCAGGCGGGCAAGGGCGGCCGCCGGCTGGGCGAGACGCGCGCCTCGGACCTGAAGGCCATGGGCCAGGTGTACTCGTACCGCGCGGTGCTCAAGACGCTGTTGGACCTGCTGGGCGCCGACCACAGCACGATGTTCCCCGCGGACAACCCCATCGAGGATCTCTTCGTATGATGCGCTCCACGCTCGGCTCAGTGTTGGTTGCCGCGGTGCTGTCGGGCTGCGGCTATTCGAAGGACTACGAGGGCCCGGTGGGAGAGATTCCCTTCGAGCCGCAGCGGCCCAACCCGGGAGATCCGCGGGTGGTGACGCCGTACACGGGCACAGACCCGCTGGTGATGGACGCGCAGACGCGCCTGCCCACGGGCATTGATCTGCAGCGCAAGGTGATCCTGCGCACCTGCGGCCCCACCAACGGCGTGTGCCACAACCAGAAGGAGTACCCGGACCTGCACACGGCGGGCACCTTCACGGACGCCATCAACGCGCCGTGCAACCTGCAGCCCGGCACCTACGAGTCCGTGTATGACCGGTGCGAGCGGCTGGGGGACCGGTTCAAGCTCGCCGAGCGCGACTTCAAGGAGATCGAGCTCGGCTGGTTCGAGGTGGTGGTGGGCGCGTACGTGGAATACGAGGACACGGACGTGCCGCCAGTGGACGCGGCGGGTGTGCACCTGCACCTGCGCGAGCCGGTGCCGCTGGAGAAGGGGCGCGCGCACTGGGGCACGGGCACCTTCCTGCGCAACTTCATCAACGCGCAGGGCAACGTCGAGACGCTGAGCTTCTTCAGCTACAACACGCGCTGGTGGGTGCTGGGTGATGGCAAGCACCTGTTCGGCGAGGTGCGTGACTACCAGCGTGACTCGGTGGAGTCGCTGCAGACGAGCGGCATTACCCAAGGTGACCAGAACCGCAACGGCGTCTTCGGAGCGCGGCAGGGCATCTCCACGCCGCTGATCAACCCGGGCAAGCCCGAGGAGAGCTACCTGGTGGCGCGCCTGCGCGGACACATGCAGGGCGAGCGGGTGCCGGGCTCGCGCATGCCGCTGGCCAACGTGCCGCTGTCGGTGCCGGACATGCTGGCGCTGATGTGCTGGATCGAAGGGTTGGATGCCAGCGCGAAGGAGTGGAACCTCTCGTCGGCGATCAACTACTCGAGCTGCTCGTACATCGCGAACCCGCAGGCGCTGAACCTGGTGGGCGCGGGAGTGACGTGGGCGGACCGGGTGAAGCCGATCCTCCAGTCGAACTGTGGCGGCTGCCACGGCGGCACGGATCCGCAGATGGGGCTGGACGTGACGGCGACGGACGCGTGGGCGCGGCTGAGGGCGTTCTCGCAGCAGAACCCGACGCTGAAGCTGGTGGATCCGGGCCGTCCCGAGAAGAGCTACCTGTGGCTGAAGCTGGTGGGCGACGGCAGCATCTCTGGAGCCCGGATGCCGGTGGATCCGCTGACCGGCGCGCGGACGCTGCCGGCGGACCAGCTGGACAGCATTCAGACGTGGATCCTCGCCGGAGCGCTCGAGGAAGGGTAGACGCGAGAGGGCAGGGGGCGAGGGTTACGAGCTCCGCTCACCCCGCCCGCCGAGTACCGCTCACCAGAGCTTGCGCCACCAGGGCAGCACGCCGGCATCCCCAGTCTCGGTGCCGCCGTCGCCCGGCGAAGTCCCGCCATCGCTGGGCTCGGAGCCACCGTCCGAGGGGATGCTTCCGCCATCGAGGTTGATGCCACCATCGGAGCCGGTGCCGCCGTCCGAGCTGGTGCCGCCGTCCGAGCCGGTGCCACCATCTGAGCCGGTGCCACCATCGGAGCCGGTGCCGCCATCCGAGCCGGTGCCACCATCGGAGCCGGTGCCGCCATCCGAAGGCGTGCCGCCGTCCGAAGGCGTGCCGCCGTCCGTGGGAGGCGGGGGCGCAGTCCCACAGGTCCCGTTGGCCTGGCACACGAGCCCAAGCGCGCAGTCATTGGTCTGCTTGCACCGCACGCCCGAGTTGCAGTTGCGGCCGCCACCGCCGGCCATGCCGGTGATGGAGAGCTCGCCGGACGGGGCGGACGAGGAGATGTTCTGGTTTCCGTGGGAGCCGAACTCATTGTTAATGAGGTTCACGGTCGACCCGGAGGCCGTCGCTTCGATATTGAGCCCGGCACCCACGCCGTTGATGGCTGCGGCGATCGAAGCGGCCACGGTGGTGGTCGGCGTGCCATTCGCGTAGGCGATGCGAACCGCCGCGAGGTTGTAGGTCCCGTTGCGGTCGAACTCGAAGACCACGGGGACGTTGATGCCGTCGCTGATGAACAGGGTTCTGCCATCGGTCATCCGATGGTTACCGCTGCTGTCACCCACGACGGTGATGCTGCCCATGGCCTTGGCGAGCTGATTCTGCGTACACGAGCTGTTGCAGGTGCCGCACGCGTTGGTGTTTCGATCGTCGCAGGCCTCCTGGGGAGCGTTCACGGTGCCATCGCCGCACACGGCACCCGGCAGGTTCGTCAGCTGGGTGGTGCAGTCGCTGGAGCACCGCACACAGCTGGCCTGGCCATAGGGGCACTCCGTTTCGGTGTCGGTGTTGCCGTCGTCGCAGACCTCACCGTTGGTCACCTGCCCATCGCCGCAGAAGCGGCCCACGAGGGCCAGCGGCGTCCGGCAGTCACTCGAGCACTGATTGCAGGTCCGCGTGCCATAGGGGCACCGGGTCTCGGTGGTGGTGTTGCCGTCGTCGCAGGCCTCGCTGTTAGTGACCAGGGTGTCACCGCAGAAGGGGCCCGTGAGCCCCGGCAGCGGGGTGGTGCAGTCGCCGGAGCACCGGTTGCAGGAGGGCGTGCCGTAGGGGCACTCGGCCTCGGTGGTGGTGTTGCCGTCGTCGCAGGCCTCGCCGTTGGTGATCAGGGTGTCACCGCAGAAGCGGCCGGTGAGGTTCAGGGACGTGCGGCAGTCGCTCGCGCAGCCGTTGCAGGTGGGCGTGCCGTAGGGGCAGGAGACCTCGGTGTTGGCGTTGCCGTCATCGCACACCTCGCCCTTCGACGAAGTCGTCACGCTGTCGCCGCAGAACAGCCCGTTGAGGCTCAGCGCCTGGGTGCACGTGGCGTTGCAGCCCGAGCAGGTGGCGTTGCCGTAAGTGCACTCGGTCTCCTCCACCTGGTTGCCGTCGTCGCAGGCCTCGACGCCGGGCGCCACCCCATCGACGAAGCTGTCACCGCAGCGGTTGAGCCTGCAGGTGGCCAGGCAGTCGTCCGTGTTCACGTTGTTGCCGTCGTCGCAGGCCTCGTTGTCCGCCGAGTTCTGGAACCCGTCGCCGCACCGGGACACGGTGCAGTTGGCGTTGCAGGTGGCGCTGCTGACGCCCGGGGTGGGCGGCTCGCACTGCTCGCCCGCGCGGCTGTTCACCACCCCGTCGCCGCACGAGGGCGCGGTGCAGTCCAGGTCGCAGGGGATCGTCGTATCCGCGAAGTCGCACTCCTCGGTGCGCGGCGTCAGCGTGTCGCGGAACCCGTCTCCGCACCGCGCCAGCACGCACTGGTCGCCAATCTTCAGGCAGTTGTCGGTGTTCGAGGCGTTGCCGTCATCGCACTCCTCGCCGGGATCGATCGTGCCGTTGCCGCAGCCCTCGCCCGAGAGGCAGTCGGCGCTGCAGCCATCGCCGTCCCGGGTGTTCCGGTCGTCGCACACCTCGCCGCGGATGGCGTCGATGACGCCGTTGCCGCACACCTCCGTGGACTGGCAGTTGGCGCTGCAGCCATCACCGGGCTGCGGGTTCTTGTCGTCGCACACCTCGCCCACCTGGGTGTCGACGACGCCGTTGCCGCACAGCTCGTTGGACTTGCAGTCGGCGCTGCAGCCGTCGCGGTTGTTGGTGTTGGTGTCGTCGCACACCTCGCCCACGTCGAGGTCCACCTTGCCGTTGCCGCACTGCTCGTTGGAGGAGCAGTCGGCGCTACAGCCATCACCCGTGAGGATGTTGCCGTCGTCACAGGACTCGCCGGTATCGACGGTGCCGTTGCCGCACAGCGTGCGGATACACACGGTCTGGTTGGCGGCGCATGCAAGGCCCTCGGGGCACACCAGGCCCGAGGGGCACAGCTCGCTCTTGGGCTCGAAGCACGAGAGCAAGGGCAGCGCCAGGAGCGCCAGCGCCAGGAGCCGGGCATGCGTGACGTAGGAGGAAGGGAGGGTTCTCATAGAAGCGAACACCTTAGAAGCGGAAGGTCGCCAGCACTCCGCCCTCGCCCTTGCTCACGATGGGCGAGACGGTCACCGTGGGCGGGTTGGCGGACTCGTTGGCGAGCTCGTTGGGGCTGATCTGGTAGGGCCGCGAGCGGTTGATGAAGGCGAGCACCAGGCCGGTGGTCAGCGCGGCGCCGCCGACGGCATAGGTGCCAAAGGCCAGGGTCTGCAGGCTGTCACCCTTGGAGCGCTGGTCCGCGACGTCCGGAGGAGGAACGCAGCCACCGCAGGCGGCGATGCGATTGTCGAACTCCTGGTAGCTGCCCTTGGCCTGCAGGTGCAGCAGCGCGCCGCTGGCGGCGATGGCGGCCCCGCCGGCGACCACCGCCCAGGGCTTCCACGCGGCCCAGTGGCGGCTGTACCGGGTGAGCTCCTCGGCGGTGTAGATCTTCAGGGCGAGGTTCACCTCTTCACCGGGCAGCATCGTGCGGCTCACATCGGTGGGAGGGTTGCCGTCCCTGGTGGCGACGATGGCGTGGCGGCCCGGGCGCACGAAGCCCTCGTAGCGGCCGGGGGCCACGAACAGCACCTTGCCGTCCATCGTCACCGAGGCGCCGGGCGCCTCGCAGGTGAGCACCACCCTGGCCAGCTGCTTCTCGATGAGCGTCTTGTACGCGCGGGCGTTCTCGAACTTGTCCGAGTCCAGCGGCGCTGCGCCAAAGCGCATGGCGGACACCAGGTGCTGCTGCACCTCGACGGGCTGGTCCAGGTTCAGCAGCGCCAGGGCCATGTTGTAGTGAATGGCCGGGTGGTCCCACAGCGCGAGCGCCTGGCGGTACTTGTCCGCGGCCTGCACGAAGATGGATTCCTTCAGCAGGGTGTTGCCGGCGCGGAACAGCTCCAGGGCGGACTTCTGGTTCTCGGCGGAGACGCCCTTGGCCCAGGGGCGGTCCTCGGCGGGCTTGGCCTGCTGCGCGAGCGCGGGCGCGGGGGCCAGCGCCGCGAGCGCCAGCACCACGGACAGACTGAGGGCAATCCTGCTCTTCACGTTCGCGTACCTCACTTCAAATCGTCGATGACGGGGCTACCCAGCTGCGACTGCAGGCGCGAGACGCGCTCCTGCTCACGGCTGAGCAGATCCTGCAGCTGCTTGGCGGCGCGGAGGGCCTCCTGCTGGGCCTCGCGTGCCGCCACCGCGTTCTGCTCGGCGTTCTTCTTCTCGGTCTTCGCGCGCCAGCTGGCGAACTTGGCGCGGCGCAGCGCCAGCAGCATCTCCTCGTTCTTCTTCTGCAGCTCGCTGTTGGTGAGGGCCACCTGGGCGTTGGCCTCTTCCGCCTCCTTCTGGGCCCGCTGCCGCTCGAGCTCCTTGGCCTGCACCTCGGCCAGGCGCTGCACGGCCTCGGCCTCGGCCTTGCGTGCCAGCCCCTCGGCCTCGCGCGCCTGCGTCTCCGCCACGCGCGCCACCACCGCCTGCTTCTTGGCCTCCTGCTGCGACTTGCGGATGACCACCAGCGCCACCGCCGAGGCGGCCACCAGCATCACCAGGAACGCTCCGGCGCTGGCCACCAGCGCCTTCTTGCGCCGCGCGGACTTCGCCGACTGCCTGAAGCTGGCGTCGAGGAAGGCGCGCTGCACCTGGGGCAGCTCGCCGCGGTGGCGCCGGTCGAAGCGCTGCGCCTCCTCCACCACCTCGCCGCGCCAGAGCAGGTCACTGTCCTGTCCGTTGGCCTGCCACTGGCGCGCGGCGTTGCGCAGCTGCTCGATGAAGGCCGAGTCCTCCTGGCCCTCGTCCAGCCAGCGCTTGAGCGTGGGCCAGCTGTGGATGAGCGACTCGTGGACGATCTCCACCGTGGCGCCCGTGGAGCCGCCGCCCGTCTGCACCACCAGCAGGCGCGCCTGCACCAGGTGATCGATGAGCAGCTGAATCTCGTTGGCGTCCCGGGACAGCTCGCGCAGCTCCTCCATGGAGACGATGGCGCGGGTGCGCTCGGGCGTCACCAGGCGCAGCACCACGGCGCGCGCCAGCGTGCGGGCCTGCACGGGCAGCTCCGCCAGCACGTTGTCCGCGTGCGTGGCCAGCGCGCCGGCGATGCCGCCCATGGCCTGGTAGCTCTGCTGGGTGAGCACCCGCCGGGTGGTGTCGCGCTGCTCCCACAGCTTGGTGGCGGCGAACTGCAAGAGCGGCAGCGCGCCGTGAGTGGACTCCAGGTGCTGGAGCATGTCCTGCACCATGTCGGGCGCTTCGAACTGGTAGCCGGCCATCTCCGCCGGCTGCACCAGCGCGTCACGCAGGCCCTCGCGGCCCGGCGTGGTGAGGAAGAACAGGCCCTGGCTCAGCTCGCCCATGAAGCGCTCGTCCTCGGTCACCCGGTCCAGGAAGTCAGAGCGGATGGAGAGCACCACGCGGATGGGCGAGGTGGCATCGTCGGCGATGCCGGACAGGCAGGCGGTGAAGGCCAGGCGCTCCCGGGCGTCCGGCACCTGGGTGTAGAGCTCCTCGAACTGGTCGATGAAGAGCAGGATCTTCCGCTTGGAGCGCCGGGCGCGGTTGCGCAGCACCGAGCCCACGTAGCCGGGCTCGGTGTAGAGCCGCTGCATCAGCTCGTTCTGCGCGTGGATGTCCTCCTCGACGGTGGTGGAGGAGCTCACCATGGGCGCGACGATGCTGGCCAGCGCGGCCAGCGGGTTGCGGCCCGGGCGGATGACGAGCGACTCCCACGCCTCGCCCGAGCGCTTGAGCACCGGCACCAGGCCGGCGCGCACGAAGGAGGACTTACCGGCGCCCGAGGGGCCCACCACCGCCATGAGCGGCTGGTCGCCAATGCGGGTGACCAGGGCGGCAATCTCCCGGTTGCGGCCGAAGAAGCGGTTGGCGTCGTTCTCCTGGAAGGAGCTGAGGCCCGCGTAGGGGCTCTCGTCGAGCTTCAGCTCGCGGTTGTAGCGGCCCGGCAGGAACGGCTCCAGGGCGCGCAGCAGCGAGGCCGCGTCCTGGATGCGCTGCTCCTTGGGCTTGAGGAGGCAGGAGTCCACCACCTCGGCCAGCTCGGGCGACACGTCCGGGGCCGCGTCGCGCAGCCGGGGCATGGGCTCCTGCAGCCGCGCGGTGACGGACAGCTGCGGGCCGCGCAGCGGATCCAGCGGGTGCTTTCCGGCGATCATCCGGAACAGCATGATGCCCACCGCCCACACGTCGGTGCGGTGGTCCACGTGCTGGCCGCCGCGCCACTGCTCCGGCGACATGTACGGCAGCGTGCCCATGATGGCGCCGCGGCGAGTGAGGTTGGAGATGTCCTCGTCCAGGCTCAGCGAGGAGCCGGCGGGGGACATGGTGTAGGTCACGTCGGTCGCGGCAATGGCCGCGGGCGCCTGCACCTCCTGCTCCGGCTCCACGGGGCTGTCGGGGTCCTGCAGCACCTTGGCGATGCCGAAGTCCAGCACCTTGATGGTGCCCGTCTCGGTGACGATGATGTTGTCGGGCTTCAGGTCGCGGTGGACGATGCCCAGCGCGTGCGCGGTGGCCAGCGCGCGCACCACCGGCACGATGATCTCCACCGCGCGCGAGGGCGGCAGGCGCTGGCCGGCGATGACCTTGTTGAGCGGGGTGCCCTGCAGGTACTCGAGCACCATGAAGGGGCTGCCCTGGTGCTCGCCCACCTCGTAGATGATGACGATGTTCTCGTGGCTGCAGCGCGCGGTGGCGCGCGCCTCGAGGATGAAGCGCTTGGTGACCTCCGGGCTGGCCGAGTGCAGGAACTTGATGGCCACCCGGCGGCCCAGCCGCGTGTCGCGCGCCAGGAACACGGTGCCCATGCCGCCCGAGCCCAGCTGGCGGATCAGCTCGTAGTGCTGAATGCGGGTGCCCACCGCGGGCACGCTGCCGGGGCCCGAGGCGTGGGTGTCCTCGCCCGTGGGGCTCGAGGGGTGGTTGGAGATCTGACTCTCACCCGTGCGCGAGCGCGCGGGCGCGGCCTGCAGCCGCTGGGAGGGGTTGGCCGTATCGGGCGTGAACAGCGCGTCCACATCGGCTGCCTGGGTGCGCTCGTCCATCTCTGAGGGGATGGCGCCGGCTTCGCTCTTCTTCATGGCTTCGGTGACTTTCCTTCCCGAAGGCAGGTTCCTCCCCACTGGTGTCGCGAATGCGACCCGAAGCCCTGGGCAATGCCGCCAAGCGCCTCATGTCCCCCAGCTGCCTACAGGGCGCGCATTTTTGTTCGATATTGAGCGCGTCACAAGTGCCCGGCGGGTAATTCCGCCCGCCGGGGCCCGCCTGCTCAGCCGACGTGCGGACTCAGGGGGTCTCGAAGACGAGCAGCCGGTTGTTGCCGTAGTCCGAGACGACCAGGTAGGGCGGTGCCAGGAGCACCCCGTTGGGTTGGTAGAGGCTGCGGGCGCTGGGGGTGGTGCCCGAGGCCGGATCTCCCCGGTTCTTCGAGACGAAGTCCGGCTGGCCCAGGACGGTATGGGCCGCGGCGCCGTTGGTGGTGGGGAACTGGTTCCACACGGTGACGCGGTTGTTCTGGTCCTCGGACACGAAGATCTGCAGGCCGGTGGAGTTGACGTAGTAGGGCGCGCCGAGGCCGGAGGCGGTGGTGGCCGGAGCGCGCGAGGCGAAGTCCGGCTGGCCGATGACGACGTCCGCGGGCTGCCCGTTGGTGGTGGGGAACCGGTTCCACAGCAGGACGCGGTTATTGCTGGTGTCAGCCACCAGCAGCCGGGTTCCATCCGTCCACACGCCGGAGGGATCGAAGAGGGTGGAAGCCGAGGCGGTGGCGTCCTCGGTCCCATCACCATTGGCGTCATTGGCCGCGCAGGTGGTGAACGAGCTCTGGCCGAGGACGAGGTTGGCGGCGGCGCCGTTGGTGGTGGGCAGGGAGTTCCAGATGAGGATGCGGTTGTTGGCGCTGTCGGCCACGATGAGCTTGCCCTGGCTGATGAATACGTCCTCCGGCAGGGTGAGCCCAGAGGCGGAGCACGCGAACGCGGTGCTGGAGAAGTTCTGTTGTCCCAGGACGCGGTCGGGCTGAGCGCCCGTGCTCGCGGGCAGCGCGTTGTAGAGCAACACGCGGCTGTTGCTGCGGTCCGCCACGGCCAGGCGCGTGCCATCACTGGCGCTGCCCGCCGGGCGTGAGAGGCCACCCTGGCCCGAGCTACCCGTGGTGCCCACGAAGTCCTCCTGGCCGAGCACGAAGCTGGCGGGGGCGCCGTTGGTGGTGGGCAGGCCATTGAAGCCGAGGATGCGGCTGGACTCGCGATCCGAGACGTACAGCTTGCCTCCGGCGAGCACGGGGTTGCCCCACGGCCCATTCAGGGTGATGAAGCTGGGAACCCCGCCCTGGTGAGCCTCTCCGCTGGTGAAGTTGGTCTGGCCGATGACGCGAATGGCGCTCTGGAAGTTGGCGAGCTCGTAGTACCCGTTGCACCGCACGGTGATGTTGCGCACCTCGCCGCTCACCGTGCCGCTGCCATTGGTGAGGGCGCAGCGGTAGCCGCGGGGCGCGGTGCCCAGCGTCACCGCGTAGGTGGCGCCCTGGGCCCGGCGGGCCTGGAAGGTGAAGGGGCCGCTGGTGGTGAGCGAGAGCGTCTCGCCCCCGTCCAGCGTCAGGGCCAGGGGGCCATTGAGGCCCTCGAGCGTGCCGCCGATCGCATAGGTGCGCTGGGTGCAGGTGACGCGCAGCGAGGTGACGTCCGCGCCGCTCACCTTGCCCGTGGCGCCCTGGAGCGTGCACTCCTGCTCGGCGGGCGAGGCGGTGAGGGCCACCGTGTAGGTGCTCTGATCCTCCAGCGCGGTCACGAAGGTGAAGGGCCCATTGTCGGTGCGGACGAGGTTCTCCGCGCCGTTGAGCTGCAGGGTGAGGCTGCCCGAGAGGCCGGCGATGGTGCCGCCGATCCCGTACGTGACGGGAGGCGGTGGCGGAGGCGGCGGAGGCGGCTCGGGCTGCTTGCCGTCCCCTCCACACGAGGCCATGAGTGCCACCACTGCCGCGAGACCAAGCCATCCGCTGCGCATGCCAACCTCCCCCTAACGAGAGGGGCGACGATGCCATGCGCGCCCCGGCAGGAAAAGCGGCAGCGCGGGGCTCCGGCGCTCGTTCAGGGCACCAGGGAGAACTCGATGCGGCCCAGCACCTCGTCGGTGGACACGGCCTTCACCTGAAGGGGCATACCAATGGTGAAGGTGCGGCTGGCGCCCACGAGCGAGGTCTCCCGAGCGTCCGGCCGGAAGGGGCCTCCCTCCAGCGCGTCCACCGGCACCACGCCCTCCACCAGCAGATCATCCAGCTGCACCAGCAGGCCAAAGGGCTTCACGCGGGTGATGCGCGCCAGGAACGTCTTTCCCACGTGCGTCACCATCACCCGGGCCTCGAGCACGCGGTGGCGGTCGGTCTCCGCGCGCGAGGCCGAGCGGGCCCGGGCGTTCACGTGCACGGCGATCTGCTCCACGGCCGGGTCCTGGTGCTTGAAGTCCCGGCGCCCGCGCAGGTACCCCTTGAGGGCGCGGTGGACCACCAGGTCCGCGTAGCGGCGGATGGGGGAGGTGAAGTGCAGGTACCACTTCGCCGCCAGGCCGAAGTGCCCCGAGGGCACCACCGTGTAGCGCGCCGAGCCCAGCGAGCGCCGCAGCACCGAGCGCAGTGCGGGCTCCGCCGTGCACCCTGAGATTTGACGGTCGAACGCCGCCAGCGCCAGCGGGGTGAGCCGGCCGCCGAAGCCCGCCGCGAAGCCCGAGTTCTGCGCGAACGAGGCCAGGTCCGCCACGCGCAGCGGATCCGGCTCGTCCTGAATGCGGAACAGCGCGGGCAGGCCGCGCGCCAGCATCCACTCGGCGATGGCCTCGTTGGCGGCCACCATGAAGCGCTCCACCATCTTGTGCGCCGAGTTGGGGGGCACGTTCTCGATGCCGGACACCTGGCCGGTGCCCTTGTCGAAGGTGAAGCGCGCCTCCTCGCGCGTCATTTCAATGCCGCCGCGCCCCGCCCGCGCCACCGCCAGCCGCGCCGCCGCGGCGCGAAACCACGGCATCGCCTCGCGCACCGGCTCCATGGGCGCGGACACCACGCCCTTGTCCAGGAAGTCCGCCACCTCGTCGTAGTTCAGCCGCGCCCACGAGCGGATGAGGCTCTCGTACACGTCCGCCGCGGTGACGCGGCCCTCCGCGTCGATGCGCAGCTCCACCGTGAGGCACAGCCGCTCCTCGCCCTGCACCAGGCTCAGCCAGTGCGCCGACAGCTCCTCGGGCAGCATGGGCAGCACGTGCCCGGCCAGGTACACGCTGGTGGCCCGCTCGCGCGCCGCCACGTCCAGCACCGAGCCCTCGGTGACGTACTCGCCCACGTCCGCGATGGACACCAGCAGCCGCAGCGCCCCGTCCGGCCCCGCCGGCAGCACGCTGATCGCATCGTCGATGTCCCGCGTGGAGGGCGCGTCCACGGTGACGGTGGGCAGCGAGCGCAAGTCCCTGCGCGCTCCCAGCGCATGGGGCGAGGCCTTCGCCGTGCGCGCGGCCTCCAGCACCTCGGGCACGAAGTCCCGCTGCAGCCCGTGGCGGGCGATGATGCGCTCGATGGACCGGTCCGCTCCCGGCTCCACCTTGCGCGAGAGCACCACCTTGCCCTCGATGACGCGCGCCACCACCGCGTCCCCGTGCTGCACCTCCACGCCGCCCGTCTCCAGCGGCCAGTCGGAGTTGGCCACCTCCTTGTCGATGCGCAGCTGCGGCGCCCCCTTGCGCATCACCACCTCGCCATAAACCTGCTGGCGCGGGCGCTCGAGCAACTTCAGCCCGCTGGCCGACCACCGCCCATCCCCACCCTGGCTCACCGTGGCCGACACCACGTCGTCCGCCAGGAACGTCGCCAGCTCCGGCGGCGGAATGAACGCGGACAACACCTCCCCAGAAGGAGGCGGCTGCACGGTGAGGAAGCCGAAGCCCCGGGGGTGTATATCGACCCGGCCGGTGACAGGACCTGGGGAGGAGGGCACGCCTGGAGGGTTGCTGGGCTGTGACATGGCTCTAAAACCCTACCAGTCAGATGATTGTGGGAGTCGAAAATTACAAGAAAAACGTATCTACCCGTTGACGTCTTCTACTCTTGAGGCTTATTCATGGGCCCCCCAGTTTCATCAGGAGTCGGGAATGTCGCGTCGTCTCAACTGGAAGAGCGGTCTCGTCGTCGGTGCCATGTTTGCGTTCGCTGGCTGCTCCAGCACGGAGAGCAAGGAGGCCGAGCCGGCCGCCCCCGCCGAGCAGCAGGCCGAGGGCCCCAAGCGCTGCAACACCGAGGACCTGAGCGAGGCTCAGAGGGCCGAGGTCGAGGCGACGCTGGCTGACATGCGCTCGGCGCAGGCCCTGCCGGTGGGCTCGGTGACGATCAACACCTACGCTCACGTCATCACCAACGGCACTGCGGGCAACATCTCCGACACGATGATCGCCCAGCAGATGAACGTGCTGAACGCGGCCTACGCGGGCACGCCCTTCAAGTTCAACCTGGTGGGAACTACCCGCACGAACAACTCCACCTGGTACACCGCGGGCCCCGGCACGGCGGCCGAGGCGGCGATGAAGACGGCGCTGCGTCAGGGCACCGCCGACGACCTGAACATGTACTTCAGCAGCCCGGGCGGCGGCCTGCTGGGCTGGGCGACCTTCCCCTCCAGCTACGCCTCCAAGCCCAAGGATGACGGCGTCGTCATCCTGAACACCTCGCTGCCCGGCGGCTCGGCCGTTCCGTACAACGAGGGTGACACGGGCACGCACGAGGTCGGCCACTGGCTGGGCCTGTACCACACGTTCCAGGGCGGCTGCGCACGCCAGAGCACCGGTGGCGACGGCGTGTCGGATACGCCGGCCGAGAAGTCCGCGGCGTACGGCTGCCCCACGGGCCGCGACAGCTGCGCGACGCTGGCCGGTCTGGACCCGATCAAGAACTTCATGGACTACACCGACGACAACTGCATGAACACGTTCACCGCGGGCCAGACGGCGCGCATGGACTCCATGTGGTCGGCGTACCGCGCGGGCAAGTAAGCCCCGCGTAGTGCAGCCCTCGTAGTTCCCGACGCCGGGGTGCTCCAGAGCACCTCGGCGTCTTCATTTGCGGGCCTGGCGGCTGGGCAGGCGGGCACCCGGGCGGGGAGAGCAAGCGGGAAAGGTTGGAGCGCGAATGAGGTTGGGGCGGGCAATGCGAAACCCTTACCTTCTTGTGACATGCCTGATGGCGGTGCTGCTTGGCGCCGCGTGCGAGATGCCGCCTGCCGGGGACGCCCCGGTGGAAGAGGCCCCGGCGGCGGACGCTCCGGCGGCAGAGGCTCCCGCGGAGCAGCCGGCCGAGGACTTCGTGGAGGAGGCGGCCAGCCCGCTCACGGCGAGCAACTGCCGGCTGCTGACGACGGCCTCCACGAGCGCCAACGCCGATGACGGCGCGGGCAACGTGGCGGTCAACACGCAGGACGACAGCCTCACCACGCGCTGGAGCGGCCCGGGCGTGGGCGCGTGGCTGCGCCTGGACCTGGGCAGCGCGCAGCAGCTCTCGGGCGCGGCGGTGGCGTGGCACCGGGGCAACGAGCGGCAGAGCTACTTCACGCTGTCCACCTCGGAGGACGGCGTCACCTATACCCAGGCGTACTCGGGCACCAGCGCGCTGACGACGGCGGCGCAGACGTACGCGTTCCCCTCCGCGCGCCGGGCGCGCTACGTGAAGGTGACGGTGAACGGCAACACGGTGAACACGTGGGCCTCCATCTCCGAGGCGCGGGCGTGCGGCGCGCAGGTCGCGTCCCCGACGGACTCGGGGCCGGTGCTGCCGCGCGCGCCGTACCTGCAGAGCGTGGGGACGACGAGCGCGCTGGTGGCGTTCCGCACGGGCGTGTCCTGCACGCCCTACGTGCGCTTTGGCGCGGGCACGGACCTGTCTCGCACGGCGACGGCCACGGCGGCCGGCTGGCGGCACGCGGTGAAGCTGGACGGGCTGAGCGCGGGGCAGACGTACAGCTACGTGGTGCACGCGTGCGGCACGGTGACGGGGGTGCGGCAGTTCCGCACGGCGACGGGGCCCAGTACCTCGAGCGTGCACTTCACGGCGATGGGAGACTTCGGCACGGGCGGCTCGCTGCAGGCGCAGGTGCTGGCGCTGCTGGGGCAGCCGGGGCGCGCGGGCGAGCTGGTGCTGGCGCTGGGCGACAACGCCTACGAGTCCGGCACCGAGCAGGAGCTGCAGGACCGGCTCTTCAAGCCGATGGCGGCGCTGATGCGGCAGACGCCGCTGTTCCCCACGCTGGGCAACCACGAGTACGTAACCAACATGGGGCAGCCGTACCTGGACAACTTCTACCTGCCGGCGAACAACACGGCGCGCACCGAGCGCTACTACTCGTTCGATTGGGGTCCGGTGCACTTCGTGGCGTTGGACTCCACGTGCGCGGTGCTGGGCTCGGTGGACGTGTGCAAGCTGGCCAACCAGAAGAGCTGGCTGGCGCAGGACCTGGCGGCGACGAAGCAGCCCTGGAAGGTGGTCTTCTTCCACCACCCGCCCTGGTCCAGCGGCGCGCACGGCTCGCAGCTGGTGATGCGGCGCGAGTTCGGCCCGATGTTCGAGCAGTACGGGGTGGACCTGGTGCTCAATGGGCATGACCACAACTACGAGCGCAGCCGGCTGATGAAGGGCGACGCGGTGGCGGCCTCGGGCACTCGCGGCATCCACTACGTGGTGGTGGGCAGCGGCGGGGCGAGCCTGCGCAGCTTCCCCATCACTCAGCCCAGCTGGACGGCGTACCGCAACAACACGGACGTGGGCTACCTGGACGTGAAGGTGAGCGGCGGCACGCTGACGGCGCGCTTCTTCAACGCGGGCGGCACGGTGAAGGACACCTTCACGGTGACCAAGACGCTGCCCGCGGCGCTGCCCGAGGAGCCGCTGAGCGTGTCCTCCTCGGCGCTGGAGACGCCGCCTGGGCCGGTGGATGATCCGGCGCACGCGCCCGAGGGCCTGCGCTTCGACAAGGAGCTGCCTCCGGCCGACAGCCTGGAGGCGGTGGCGGACGACCACCCCATCTTCAAGTAGGCAGTAAGGGTTCCTGGGCCCCATTGCCCCTGTGCCCCTATAAAGAGGGCATATGGGACCCATGGACCTCAGCCTCCTGGCGACGCTGGATGCGCTGCTGCAGGAGGGCAGTGTGACGAAGGCCGCGCGGCGGCTCGGGCTGTCGACTCCGGGCATGAGCCACGCGCTGGCCCGGGTGCGCGAGGCGGTAGGAGACCCGCTGCTGGTGCGAGCGGGGCGCTCCATGGTGCTCACGCCGCGGGCCGAGGCGCTGCGGCCACGCGTACGAAGCCTGGTGGAGGAAGCGGCGCGGGTGCTCGAGCCCGAGCACCCGCTGGCCACCAAGGAGCTGCGGCGCACCTTCGTGGTGCACACGAGCGACTACGTGCTCACCCTGCTGGGCTCCACGCTGGACAAGGTGGTGCGCGCCGAGGCGCCCCGGGTGGTGCTGCGCTTCGTGCCCGCGACGATGGATGACGCGGGGCCGCTGCGCGAGGGCACGGCGGACCTGGCCATCGGCATCTACGGCGAGCTGCCGCCCGAGCTGCGCATCCGCCAGCTGCTCACCGATCGCTTCGTCTGTGTGGTCCGCGAGGACCACCCCGAGGTGAAGCAGCGGCTGAGCCTGGAGCTGTTCCTGCGGCTGGAGCACGTGCAGGTGGCACCGCGAGGCCAGCCCGGTGGCTACATCGACGACGTGCTGCGCGAGCAGGGCCATGAGCGCCACGTGGCGCGAGCGGTGCCGTACTTCATGACGGGGCTGATGCTCGCGTCGCAGACGGACTACGTGCTGACCATCTCCGAGCGCATCGCCCGAAGCGTGGCGCCCCGGCTCGGGCTGCGCGTGCTGGAACCACCGCTGGAGCTGCGCCCGTACGCGCTCCAGCTCCTCTGGCACCCCCGGCAGGACGGGGACGCGGCCCACCGGTGGCTGAGAGACGCGCTGCTGCGCGCGGCGCAGACGGTCGCCAGCGACGTGCACCCCAACGCCCGCACGCGGCTGGATCCCACGGATGCCACCAGCGGCGTGGCGCGCAAGCGGCCTCCCCGCTCCCGCGGGACCGCCTGAGTTTCGGCGGATGAAACGAGTGGTTGCGGCGCCGTGAATTGTCCCAGCGCGGCGCTGGGCGAATACTTCGTGGCGAACCTTGAACCGCTGAAGCGGGAGGAAGCCATGAGCCTGAAGGACCCGAACGTCGTCAACGCGAAGAACAAGAAGCGCATCGCCATCGTCATCGCCAACCCGGCCACGTCCGTGACGACGGGCTGGCCCGTGGGCTTCTGGTGGAGCGAGCTGACGCACCCGTACTTCGTGCTCACCGAGAAGGGCTACGAGGTGGAGATCTTCAGCCCCCAGGGCGGCAAGTGCGAAGCCGACGGCATGAGCGACCCGAGGGACCCCAGCGGCTACTCGGCCAGTGACTTGATCAGCATGGGCTTCATCGCCACGCCGAAGCTGGCGAAGCTGGTGGAGAACACGCGCAAGGTGGCCGAGATCGACACCGCGTCGTTCGACGCCATCGTGGTGGCTGGCGGCCAGGCGCCCATGTTCACGTTCGAGGGGGCCACGGAGCTGCACAAGAAGTTCGCCGAGTTCTACGAGGCGGGGAAGCTGGCCTGCGCGCTGTGCCACGGCGTGGCCATTCTGCGCTACGCGCGGCTGAGCAACGGCGAGCTGTTGGCCAAGGGCAAGACGGTGACGGGCTTCGCCAACGTGGAGGAGGACTTCGCGGACAACGCGGTGAGGAGCATGGGCGCGCTGCCGAAGGACAAGCACCTGATGCCCTGGCGCATCGAGGACGAGCTGAAGCGCCTGGGCGCCAACTACGTGCAGGCGGGGCCCTGGCGCGGGTTCGCCATCCGGGATGGTAACCTCATCACCGGACAGCAGAACTTCTCGGGCGGCGAGACGGCCGAGCTGCTGGCTCAGGCGCTGGGCGCCTAGCCGTGCCGCTCACAGAGGGAGCCATGGACGCAGGAGCAAGGAGCGAGCCGGTGACGGTCGTCGTCACCCGCCGGGTGAAGCCGGGGCACGAGGCGGCGTATGAGCAGTGGCTGACACAGCTCATCGACGAGGCCAAGCGGATGCCGGGCTACCTGGGCACCAACGTGCAGCGTCCAGGCCCCTCGGGGCCCCGGCAGTACACCAGCGTCTACCGGTTCGAGTCGGTCGAGCACCTCCAGGCCTTCGAGCAGTCGGAGGTGCGCGCCCGCCTGGTGGCCCAGGTGGGGCCTCATGTCGAGGCGGACGCCGTGTGGGAGCGCTTCACGGGCATGGAGTTCTGGTTCTCCGCGCCCCCGGGCACCTCGGTGCCTCAGCCGGTGCGCTGGCGCATGGCGCTGGTGATGATCACCCTGGTGTATCTGCTGGTGCTCGTGCTCGGGCAGCTCGTCGCGTGGGTGCTCCCGGGCGCGCCGTTGCGACTGCGGCTGCTGGTGACGATCGCCATCGAGGTCTGCCTGCTGACCTACGTCATCATGCCCAGGCTCACCCCGCTCATCTCCCGGTGGATCTACCCTTCGGTGAAGATGACGGGCGGCTGAGCCGCGCAGGATTTGCGCGTGGGGCTGAGCACGGTGCGTGAACTGGCCTACAGGCCATAGCGACGCGCGTGCGATTGTGGATGATGCTCCCCGCGATGCGCGGGCACTCTCCACTGCGGGGTTGACGCTCGAGGGGGCTGTAACGAGCCTTGCGCCGCGCGAACCTCTATGCCCCGGTCCATCACCCGCGGAGTCGCCATCACCACGCTCGTAGTCAGTGCCCTGGCCGGCACCGCCATCGGCATCGGAGGCTTCACCTTCGTCTATGCGAAGGGCGCCTCGTACATGACGGACGATCCGTCCGCGTGCGCCAACTGCCACATCATGAACGAGCAGTACGCGGGCTGGCGCAAGGCGAGCCACCACACCGTGGCCGTGTGCAATGACTGCCACGCACCCAAGGACTTCCTGGGCAAGTACACCACCAAGGCGCTCAATGGCTGGAACCACTCGGTGGCCTTCACCACCGGTGACTTCCCCGAGCCCATCCGCATCACCGAGCGCAACCGGAAGATCACCGAGGCTCAGTGCCGCCACTGCCACGAGGAGCTCGTCCAGGCCATCGACACCGGCCCCCGGGCCGTGACGGCCCAGGCTCCCGCTGCCGCCGCTGCTTCCGCTCACGGGGGCGATGGCTCTTTGTCCTGCGTCCGCTGCCATCGCTCCGCGGGCCACCCCGAAGAATGAGCTTCCCGAGGTAAGAACCGTGTCCCCTGAACCTTCTTCTCCCTCTGAATCCCCGGGCCGTCGCCGGCTGCTGCTGCTGGCGGGCGTGGCGGCGGTGTCCGCGCTGGCCGCGGGCGGCGCGGTGGCGCTGGCCCTCAACGTCTCCGAGCGCAAGCAGGAGGGGCGCAACCCCTTCTTCCGCGTGGTGGAGCTGACCGACGACACCGTGGACCCGGAGGTGTGGGGCAAGAACTTCCCGCTGCAGTACGACGGGTACAAGCGCACGGTGGACCAGGTGCGCACCCGCTACGGCGGCAGCGAGGCGGTGCCTCACACGCCCACCCATGCGGACCCCCGCTCGGTGGTGGCGCAGAGCCGCCTGGAGGAGGACCCCCGGCTGAAGCTGATGTGGGCCGGCTACGCCTTCTCGAAGGACTTCCGCGAGGAGCGCGGCCACGCGCACATGCTCTCGGATCAGCTCTACACCGAGCGCCAGCAGGTGACGCAGCAGCCGGGCACCTGCCTCAACTGCCACGCCTCGCTCTACAGCGCGTACAAGAAGCTGGGCGAGGGGGACCTCATCAAGGGCTTCGAGAAGATCAACGCGATGCCGTACCAGGAGGCGCGCAAGCTGGTGGAGCACCCGGTGTCGTGCATCGACTGCCATGACTCGCAGACGATGCAGCTGCGGGTGACGCGGCCGGCCTTCATGGAGGCCATGGGGCGGCTGAAGGCGGCGCAGGGCGTGAAGGACTACGACGTGAACAAGCACGCCACCCGGCAGGAGATGCGCACGTATGTGTGCGGCCAGTGCCACGACGAGTACTACTTCCAGGGCAAGGAGAAGCGCCTGACGTACCCGTGGGACAAGGGGCTGAAGATCGAGAACATCCTGGCCTACTACGAGGAGAACGGGCACAAGGACTGGACGCACGCGGACACGGGCGCGCCGGCGCTGAAGGCGCAGCACCCCGAGTTCGAGATGTGGAACCAGGGCATCCACGCGCGCTCGGGCGTGTCGTGCTCGGACTGCCACATGCCCTACCAGCGCGTGGGGGCGCAGAAGATCAGCGACCACCACGTGCGCAGCCCGCTGCTCAACATCCAGCGGGCCTGCCAGACGTGCCAC
>DATHBR010000086.1:0-113253 GCA_035296065.1 Myxococcaceae bacterium
GGCCGCTCCCACCATCGCCACGAGGGGGCCAGGGCACTGGCTCTCAGCTCGCGCGCCACGGTCAGGCGCAGGCGCTCGCGGGCCTGCCATGCCCCACCCACCTGCCGCGAAGAACTCGGACATGCTCATCTCTCCCGCGAGCGGCGCTCGCCATGACGTGCTTTCGGGAGAGAAGGAACCGGTCGGGAAAAAAGGTTCGCGGGGAAAGAAAAATATCGGGCGTCCGTCCGTCGCGCGGTTCATCACCCTCACGCCTTAGCTCTTCCGCGGACGAGTTCCGTCCCACTCGCTGAGGCTCACAGCTGCTGCCAGGGGATGATCGACTTCAGATAACCAGTGCGGTTCGACAGCAGCCCGGGGCGGGTGTAGTCGACGACGCCCGCGGCGTGGAAGAAGAAGTCCCACGTGTTCGGCGCCGTGCGGATACCGAAGACCAGGCACATGGTCTCGTGGAGCACCACGTTGCCACGGTTCTGGTCCGTCTTGCGGTTGCGGTAGGTCAGCGTGACGCCCGAGTCGATCTTGGCGCCCACGCCCCCGTTCCAGACCTTGGCCAGGTAGGCCCCCTTGCGCATCTGGCGGGTGATGACTTCGTTGGGCCCCAGCGCCGCCTGCATCAAGGCGTCCAGATACGCCTCCGCCAGGTCCGGACGGTTGTGGTCGGTCGCCATGCCAATCTTGTTGGCATTCGCGTGGTGCACACGCATCTGGTTCGTGACGGTGTTGCGCGTCACATAGAAATGACAGCCATTGAAGGGGCCTGACATGACCAGGGGAGGCCCCACGTTGCTGAGGTCCATCGAGACGATACAGGAGTCCTCCCAGCTCAGGTACTGGCAGCCGATCGCGGCCCCCGGGTTGGCCTGGTAGGCATGGAGCTCGTTGACCTTGGCGCCGCCGTAGAAGTTCATCGTCTCGGCGGTGATGTCCAAATGGATCGTGATGTTGTTCTGCTCGATCACCGCGTTGTTGGGAACCGCGACGGCGTTGCCCGCGACCATGGCGTTTATATTGGCCTGGGTGAGGCCCTGGAACGCGGCGTTGCCGACCAGCGGCCTCGTGCGGTTGTACCAGTTGGGAGCAGGCCGATCGGCAATGCTGAGAAACAGCGGCTTCTTGCTCAGCAGGTTCAACCGCGTGGCGTTGTTGTTGAACTGGGCAATCAGGGTCATCCGACGCTCCTCTCGGGCTCGACGACAGCGTACGTGCTCTGGCTCACGCTGAGTGATGTACGCCCAGGTACGCCAAAGGACCACCTAAAAGAGGAATCGCCGACAAAGCCACATTTTCTGTGGATCTGAGAGGCGCCTTTGGCGCAAAAAGGAGAGTGTTGACCCTATCTCCCTACATGGGGTGGTAGCCCCCAGCCGTCGGAGGCCGTCATGGCAACCAGCATCCGCCCCGCACTTCGCCCTCAGCCCCAGGGGCGCACGGCCGAGCCGGCTTCCAACAAGCAGCCGAGCCAGAGCACCGCGCGCACCGCGGACAAGGGCTGGGGCGCGGACTGGGCCAACATCCCGCAGCTGCGCGGAGAGAAGCTGCGCAATGGCCACACCTGGTGCGGCCCCGCCGTGGGCACCACGCTGGCGCGGATGCTGGGCACGCACAAGGACGTGCGCAACCACGAGCTGCTCCATCAGCTCGTGGGCAAGCACACCACCAGCGAGGGCACCACTCCGCTGGAGATGGCCCGGATGGTTCAGGGCGTGGGCGGCAAGGTGGATGGGCAGATCCTCGCCGGCCGCTACGGCGACAACGAGGTCGACGCCATCCTCCAGCAGGACAACAAGATCGTCGCGCAGTTGGGCCTGCGTGATGAGAAGTCCGGTAAGACCGCCTCTCACTGGGTCATCATCCACGGCAAGAACGCCGATGGAAGCTTCGCCGTCAAAGACCCGCTCAAGGGCGAGTACAACATGAGGCCCGAGCAGCTGCGCGAGGCCATGGACCGCGCACCGGGCCTGGGCGGGGTGATGATCCCCGTGGCGCCGGCCACTTCCCGGGCGCCCTCGGCTCCCATGTCCGAGGACCAGTTCGTGGACCAGTTCCGCCCCAGTGGCGGCATCGCGGGCGCCCGGAGCGCGAACATCCCCGCGGGCGCCTCGGCGCAGCAGCTGGCCGGCCGGGTGGAGGACATGCTGAGCAGTGGCAACCTGCAGCAGCGCCGCGAGGGCCAGAAGCAGCTCGAGGCGCTCGAGAGCAGCGCCAGCTCCGTGGCCCAGAAGGCGTTTGGCCTCGTCATGCGCCTGTTCGGTAAGCGGCCAGGCGGTGGGCAGAAGGTGAACTACGGCGGCTACGGCGAGAACTGACGCAGGCAGAGGGGGTGGAATACAGTTCCACCCCGATGGCTCCTCCGCCTCGCGACTCCGCCCCGCCCCCCTCCGACGATGCTCCCCCGACCGAGCCCGTGGCGGCCGCGGCCCCCGCGAGCACCGTGCCGCTGCCTCCGCCGGTGCGCTCGCCGCGCTCCAACACCGGTGAGGACTCGGAGGACGGCGGCCCGCGCTTCGATCCCCAGAAGTTCGAGCGAGGGGCGCGCATGGGCCGCTACATGCTGCTCAAGCCCCTGGGCGAGGGCGGCATGGGCGTGGTGTACGCCGCGTATGATCCGGAGCTGGATCGCAAGGTCGCGCTGAAGCTGCTGCGCACCGATCCTCAGGGCCCGGAGCCCACCGCGGGCCGCGCTCGCCTGCTGCGCGAGGCTCAGGCAATGGCGCGCATCTCCCATCCCAACGTGTGCGCGGTGTACGACGCGGGCACGTTCCAGGAACAGATCTTCATCGCCATGGAGTTCGTGGAGGGCACCACGCTCCACGACTGGCTGGCGGCGAAGCCGCGCCCGTGGCGCGAGCTGCTGCGCGTCTTCATCGAGGCGGGCCAGGGCCTGGCGGCGGCCCATGAGGCGGGCCTGGTGCACCGCGACTTCAAGCCCGGCAACGTGCTCATTGGCAAGGGCGAGCGGGCGCTCGTCACGGACTTCGGCCTGGCGCGGCTGACCTCCATGCAGGAGGAGGACAAGGCCACCGTGGAGCTGATCCTCGGCAGCGCCCCGTCCTCGGCGCTCAACTCCGCCGTCACGCGGGCGGACATCGTGATGGGCACGCCCACGTACATGCCTCCAGAGCAGTACATGGGCATCACCCCGGACGCGCGCTCGGACCAGTTCTCCTTCTGCGCGGCGCTGTTCTGGTCGCTCTACAGCCTGCGGCCCTTCGAGCCGCAGAAGGTGTACGAGGCCGCGCGCGTGCTGGCCTCCGAGCGTCCAGGGGGCGCTGCCGTGTCCCTGCCCAGCGTCGTTCAGGAGCCTCCCGCGCGCTCCGAGGTGCCGGCCTGGGTGCGGCGCGCGGTGCTGCGCGGACTGTCGCTGCGGCCGCAAGAGCGCTTCCCCTCCATGCGCGAGTTGCTGGAGGCGCTGGCCCAGGAGCCCCGGCGCGCGCGGCGCCGCCGCGTGCTGCTGGGCACGGGCCTGGCGGTGGTGGCGGCGGTGGGCGCGGGCGTGGCGCTGCGTCGCGGTGGCCCCGTCTGCGAGGGCGCCGAGCAGCAGGTTGCGCAGGTGTGGAACCCCGGCATGAGGGGCCAGCTGGAGGCGGCCTTCACCGCCACGGGCAGGCCCTTCGCGCGCGAGGCGGCGCGGAGCGTGGGCCAGGTGCTCGACGGTTATGCGCGCGACTGGGCACGCCAGCACACCGAGGCCTGCGTGGCCACCCGGGTGCAGGGCGTGCAGACGGAGATGCTGCTGTCCCTGCGCGCGGTGTGCCTGGAGCGGCGGCGCAAGGAGCTGGGCGCCACGGTGCGGCTGCTGGCGGCGGCGGATGCCCGGCTGGTGACGCGCGCGGTGGACGTGGCGCACTCGCTCCCGTCGCTGCTGGAGTGTCAGGACATCGACTCGCTGTCGGCCGTGGAGGCGCTGCCCGCCGAGCCCACCCAGCGCGCGCGCGTGGAGCAGCTGGACGCGGAGCTGGCGGAGTTGCAGGCCCTGGCGCGCGCGGGCCGGTATGACGACTTCCTCAAGGGCGCCACGAAGCTGGAGCCGGAGGTGGCCGCCACCGGCTACCTGCCGCTGCGGGCCGAGCTGCAGGCGAGCCTGGGCTGGACGCAGCAGCGCATGGGCAAGGCCGACGAGGGCGCTCGCCGCCTCGAGCAGGCGGTGAATGACGCCGAGGTGGCGCGGGCTGATCGCCTGAAGGCCTCGGCCCTGTCCCAGCTGCTCTTCGTGCGTGGCATTCAGGGCCAGGCCGAGCAGGCCGAGCAGTGGGCCCGGCTGGCCGAGTCCACCATCGCCCGCCTGGGTGGGGACGCGCAGCTGTCCGCTCAGGTGAAGGGCAACCTGGGCAACGTGGCCCTGCGCCAGGGCCGCTATGCCGAGGCGCAGCGCTACTTCGAGGAGACGCGCAAGCTGCAGGAAGGCGTGCTGAGCCCCGAGCACCCTCACCGCAGTCAGACGACGTACAACCTGGGCCTGGTGGCCCTGCTGATCGGAGAGCCCTCCAGGGCGGTGCAGCTGCTCGCCGAGGCGCTCCGGGACAAGGAGGCCGCGCTGGGCCCTCAGCACCCCGAGGTGGCCAACTGCCACAACATGCTCGCCTGGGCCCACCGGGACGCGGGAGACACCGCCACCAGCCTGCGGCACGCCGAGCAGGCGCTGACCATCCGCAAGGCCGTCTTCGGCGAGGCGCACCCGCTGGTGGCTGATGCGCTGGATGCGCGCGGCATGACGCTCATCAAGCTCGAGCGCTACGACGAGGCCCGCACGGACTTCGAGACGGCGCTGGCCCTCAAGCAGAAGGCGCTGGGGCCTGACAGCCAGGAGTTGTCCTTCTCCTATGACGGCATTGGCCAGGCGCTGCTGGCCGCGGGCCGGGCCGGCGAGGCCGTGGCTCCGCTGCGCAAGGCGCTGTCCTTCGAGGACGTGGAGCCCGAGCCGTTGGCGGAGAGCGGCTTTGCCCTGGCGCGCGCCCTCGTGGAGTCAGGCGGAGCGCTCCCCGAGGCCCTCGCCGAGGCCCGCAAGGCCCAGGAGCGCTTCACGCAGCTGGGCAAGAAGGCCCGCGCCACCGAGGTGGAGACGTGGCTTCAGGCGCAGGCCCAGCCCGTGAAGGCGTCATTCCGGCCCGCTCCCGGGAAGTAAGCCCCGGGCCTCTCACCACATGGGGCTCTGGTCGGTGTCCAGGGAGAGGAGGCTCTCCTCCAGGCCGCTGTCATCCAGGCTCGTCATCGAGGTGTCCGGCACGTTGAGCGGGTTGTACGCGGTGGACGGCTCCCACGCGCCGCCCTCCGTCAGCCCCACCGTGTCCGTGAACGCCGGCTCGCTCGTCTCCACCGCCGGAGCGCCCAGGTCGAAGCTCAGACTGGGCAGCGTCGTCTCCGCTCCCGTCTGGAAGGCACTCCGGGGCGTGAAGTCCGAGGGCGCCATGCTCACCATGCCCTCATCCCCGAGCCCCAGGCCGAAGGCGTAGGGGGTGAGTTCCTCCGGCGTCCCCAGCGGGAGCCCATTGGCCGCGCCTCCGAGCATCATGTTGCCCACGGGGGTGGGGGCCGGAGCGTCTCCGGGCAGGATGACGTAGGGCTGCTCGAGCGCGCCGCCCTGCATCAGCGTGGGCCCCTGGCCGAAGTCACCGTACTGGTCCAGCATCGCGCCGCCCACGCGCATCCCCGAGGCCGTCATGTCCGGCAGCCCCGTCTGCGGCGGCGTCGCCGGGCCCCAGCCCCGCTGCATCGCGCCGCCCACCACCGGGGGCGGCTCTCCCCACAGCTGACCCTGCCACGAGACCTCCGGGTTGGCCTGCAGCGAGCCCGCGCGCGCCTCGGCCCCGAGCTTGAACGTGGCCTGGCCCGTGTCGAAGTCCACGTTGAGGTCGCCGCTGGCCTGCAGCTTCATCAGGTCCGAGAGCTTCAGGCCGCCCTCGAGCTTGCCGTTGAAGTCCAACCCATCACCCTGCTGCCAGCGCAGGTTGGCGTTGGCTCCGGCATTGGCGATGCCCGTCTCCAGCTCCGCGCTCAGCCCCACCTGCGCCATGTCGTTGCCCGCCTTCAGCTGCACCTTCACAGGCACGCCGGCCACCATCCCGATCGGGGCCTCCATCTCGCCCTGCCAATTGCCGTTGCTGCCGTACTGCAGCTTGTAATCCGCCGACCCCACCTTGGTGCCATAGGTGACGGTGCCCGTGCCCTTCTCGGGATCAAAGCCCAGGCCCAGCGAGTCCTTCTCCCCCGCCTTCACCTTGAAGTCCGCGGTGACGGAGCCATCGTCCTTCACCGTGAGCGAGCCACCCACGTTGTCCGGGGCGCCCAGCTGCTTCAAATCCATCGTCGAGCCGTAACCCGTCGAGGGCTTGTTCTTCCCGTCCAGCGAGGGCATCCCCTCGGGCTTGTAGTTCTTCAGATCGTCGAACCCGTCGCGCCACGAGGGCTCCACCGCGCGCGGCTCCGCGGTGGGCCGGGCCACCTGCTGGGCCTGGGCCGGCTTCTCGGCGGAGCTGCGGACCTCGCGAACATAAGAAGAGCGGACGGAGGGGGGGGTGGAGCGGATCGACGGCATGGTGGCACCTGGGGAGGTAAGGGGGATGTTGTGACGAACACCTCCCTTCGCAACCTCCGGGCCAACGCACGGCCTTCGTGAAATCGGCACCTTGCGCACAGCCCGCGGCAGCCCCTGTTCGCCCGAGCGAACGGACACGGCGGCTCCGCTGTCCTGAGTTCGGACAGGCCCAGCCGGGGGCGCTTCAGGAGCCGAGCAGGGCCCAGACGCCCAGCGCGAGTGCTCCCGCCAGGCCCGCGGCGGCGGCGGCCAGAGCCCAGGCCGGTGGGCGCTTCCAGCCGCGCGCGGAGCGCTTCAGCGGGCCGGGCCTCTGGAGCGGCGTGAAGTCCGCCCCGGGCAGCACCCGCGAGACAGGCTCGGTCGGCTCGTCGCCAGCCGGGGCGCGCAGGGGCAGGGCCCGGCGCGCGGGCGTGGTGGGCACATCGTGCAGCTGCGAGGGCGTGGGCACGATGAGGCGCACGGGCTCGGTGGGGGCTTCGTTCTCCTTATAAGGAGGTGCGGGCTCCAGCGGCCGCACGGGCTGCACCGGCTCGGTGCGCGCCTCGGGTGGCACCGCCGGGGCCAGCAGCGAGCCGTCCTGCGGCGCGGCGGTGCGCGAGGCCTCCTGCTCGCTCGCGGACACCACGGCCTGGGCCAGCGCGGTACGGGGCGCGCCGCTGGCGGCCACCTCCGGCAACAGCCCGAGCAGTGAAGGCAGGTCCGGCCGCTCCGAGACGGGCGCGCTGATGGCCTGCTGCACCCAGGTGCGCACCGGTGCTGGCAGGTCCGGCCTCAGCGCCGAGAGCAGCGGCCGCTCGCCCCGGAGGATGTTGAGGATCAGCTCTCCCTCGTTGTTGCCGCGGAAGGGGGACATGCCGGCCGCCATCCGGAACAGCATGACGCCCAGCGCGTAGATGTCGCTGGCGGTAGAGGGGGCGCCGCTCTCGAACAGCTCGGGCGCCAGGTACGTCACCTTGCCCTTCACGGTGCCGGTGCGCGTCAGCCGCGTGTCGCCCTGCACATACGCCAGGCCGAAGTCACTCAAGCGCGCCACGCCTTCACGCGACACCAGCACGTTGTCCGGAGACAAGTCCCGGTGCAGCACCCCGCTGGCGGAGCCCTTCCCCTGGAAGGTGTGCGCGTAGTGCAGCCCCGAGGCAATGTCCCTGGCCAGCACGCTCCACTGCTCCACCGGCAGGGCCGCGCGCCGCTGGGCGAAGAAGCGCAGCAGCTTCGACACGCTCACCCCGTCCACGTACTCCAGCGCCAGGTACAGCCCCTCCTCGTCCTGCCCCGCGTCCTCCACGCTCACCACGTTGGGGTGCGAGAGCAGCGCGCCGATGCGCGCCTCACGGGTGAAGTGCGTCACCAGCTCTGGCCCCTGGCCGCCGCGCAGGCGCTTGAGCGCCACGAGCCGGCCCCCGCGAGCGGTGTCCCGCGCGAGGAACACATCCGCCATGCCTCCACTGCCGAGGCGGCGCACGAGGGTGAAGCGGGGAGTCCCGGTTCTCATGAAGGGCTGGTGCCTTCAGGGGGCATAGCACAGAACGCGCATGTGCCCGCGACTGTCAGCCGCGAGCGCGCGGGGGTTTGGGCGGAGGCTTGCTGTCGTCGCGCAGCGCGCGCAGCGCATCCTCGAGCCCGTGGCGGCGCAGCATCTCGTAGAAGTGCACCCGGCTGAGGCCCGAGGCCCGGATGGCCGCCGAGGCATTGCCCCCGTGCTGCTCCAGCAGCCGGGACAGGTAGTCGCGCTCGAGCGCCCCGACGAGCGCGTCGCGCTGGGCTCGCAGCGGCGCGGCCAGGTCCAGCGGGGCCACGCCGCCGCCGGACAGCGCGGCCAGGGAAGCCACGGGCGCCTGGGGCTGAATGCCCAGCAGCACGCGCTCCACGGCGCCGCGCAGCTCGCGCACGTTGCCCGCGTACTGCGCGGTGCACAGCCGCTCCAGCGTCATGGGCGAGAGCGGCACGCGCGCGCCCAGCTCCTCCAATATGCGCGAGACGAGCAGCGGCACGTCCTCGGCGCGCTCGCGCAGGCTGGGCATGCGCACGCACAGCGCCGTCAGCCGGAAGTACAGGTCCGAGCGGAAGTGGCCGCGGTTCACCTCGCGCTCCAGGTCCCTCTGGGTGGTGGCGATGACGCGCACGTCCACCGCGATGTCCTCCACCCCGCCAATGCGCCGCAGGCGCCGCCGCTCCAGCACGCCCAGCAGCGTGGCCTGCAGCTGCGCCGGCAGGCTGCCCACCTCATCCAGCAGCAGCGTGCCGCCGTGCGCGCGCTCGAAGGCGCCCGGCACGTCCTTCACCGCGCCCGTGTAGGCGCCCGCCACGTGGCCGAACAACTCGGACTCGAACAAGTCACTGGTGGAGCGGTGGCAGTCCACCACCACGAAGGGCCCCTGCGCGCGCGGCCCCGCGGACACCAGCGCCTCGGCGGCCAGCTCCTTGCCCGTGCCCGTCTCTCCGGTGATCAGCACCGTGGCATCCGAGGCGGCGATGCGCTCCAGCTGCTGGTAGAGCACGCGCATGGCCAGGCTGGAGCCCTCCAGCCGCCCGAAGCGGGTGCGCTCGGAGAGGGGCTGCTCGGCGGGCGCACCCAGCTCCACGCGCACCTCGCACTGCCCCAGCGTGAGCACGTCCCCGGACTGCAGCCAGGCCTCGCGCACGCGGCGGCCGCGCAGCTGCACCCCGTTCTTGGCGCCCAGGTCGCTCACCCGCAGCCCCGTGGTGTCCAGCACCAGCTCCGCGTGCAGCGCGCTCACCGTGGGCGCATCCAGCCGGAAGTCCACGCCCTTGCCGCTGCCCAGCACCACGCGCTGGGCGTGCAGCTGGGCGGTACGGCGCGGTGCGTTGCCCTGCAGCACCGTCAGCGTCAGGCGCGGCACGGACAGCGCGCGCACCAGCCCGCGCGGGTCCAGCATCAGGGTGACGGTATTGCCGTCCGGCTCGCCGCTCATGGACCGCGGGACGCTACCACCCCCTCTGGGACTGTCCGAACTCAGGACAGTGGAACCGGGCTGTCCATTCGCTCCACCGAACAGGGGGAACAGGGGGTAGCGGGTAAATGCCTGATTTTGCGTGGATGCCGGGTTGGCCCCGGCCTTGCTCAAGAGCCTGGACACCTACCCTGGCTCACCGAGGCATACCATGGCGACCATCACCCCCCGTTCCACCGCTTCCCGCTCCCCCCGCACCGTCGACTTCAAGCGCTCCGCGGAGCGGGAGGTGCGTCCCCCCCGCGCGCAGGAAGGCCAGGAGGCGGTCTCGACGCGGCGCATGGCGCGGGAGCCGGGCGCGGCGCAGCCGACGGCGGCCAGGGCCGTTGATCCGATGAGGGCGGCGCGGGAGACGGTGGCGCAGCAGCAGGCGGTGCGTGCCGCGCTGACGCAGCAGCAGCAGCCGGCTGGGGAGCTGCCTCCGGGGCTGGCCCGGCGCGATGAGTTCCTGCGCTCCGCCACGAGCGCCTCGCAGCAGAGTGCCTCGCAGGTTGCTTCGCAGAGCGCCGCGATGACCGTGGGGCGTCCGGCTCCCGTGACTTCGGGCGGGTACTCTCCTGGCGCGGTGGCCGCTGGCTACAACCCCAACGGCGGCCTGCCGGCGAGCGCTCAGCCCGACTCGCTGGACGGTGGCGTGCAGAAGCCCATGCTGAACGGGCAGCTGCCTATGCCCGCCCCGAGCGCTCAGCCCTACTCGCTGGACGGCGGCATGCCGCAGCCCGCGATGAACGGGCAGCCCCCTGTGCCCATGGCGGGCTCCCCCCAGATGCCGGTGGATCCTTCGGCGCAGCCGGCGCCCACCACCACCGTGGTGCCCACCAAGGAGGAGCGTGAGGCCATCGTCTCCAACGCGAAGGCGAACACCACCGAGGACCAGCAGCGCCAGTTCCTCGCCGGCCTGGGCATCCCCGAGAAGCACCTCAACGACACGTACGGGGACAAGCTCTCGCACGCGTTCGGCGAGACGGTGGACGCGCTGCTGCAGCCGGGTGACCACAAGCGCTCGCTGAAGATCGACAACCAGTACGATCTGAACGTCGAGGTGGACGACAACCTGCAGCTCAAGAGCGCGGAGGCCGCGCAGGACCGTGACTCGAGCTTCTTCGGCAAGGTGCTGGACACGGTGGCGCCGTTCGCGGGCGCGGTGGGCACGCTGCTGGGGCCTGTCACCGGCGGCATCTCCACGGTGGTGGGCGCGGCCATCACCGGCATCCAGGCGGTGCGCCAGAAGGACTACCTGGGCCTGCTGTCCAGCGTGGCGGGCGGAGTCGGCGGCTTCATCGGCCAGGCGGGCAAGCTGGGCGGAGCCATTGGCGGGCTGGTGGGGAGCCAGGGCGCGAAGACGCTCGCCACGGGTGCGAACTTCATCTCCAAGGGCGCGGACCTCTTCAAGGGCGGGCTCGAGGCGTACCGCACGGGCAACCTGGGCGGCGTCATTGGAGCGGTGGCTGACGGAGCCGGGCTGGTGTCCAAGACGTTCGGTGAGGCGGGCGGGCAGCTGACGGACTTCGCCAACACGGTGGAGCGCGGCGCGCGCATCACGCTGTACGGCAACCGGGCGATCCAGTCGCTGCAGCTGGGTGACTACCTGGGCGCGGCGCAGAACATCCTGGGCGCGGGAGCCCTGGCCACCCGGCCTCTGCCGGGCCAGCCGCAGCCGGCGCTGCCGGCGGGGACGCCTGCCACGCCCACGTTCTCGGACCGGCTGGGCCAGGCCTCGGACATCGTCGGCACGGTGCGCAACGCCAAGACGGCCTTCGAGACGGGTAACTACACCAACCTGGTCGCCGAGGGCCTGCGGCTGGCGCAACAGGTGTCCGGCAGCGAGTACGTCGATCGCGCGGCGGACGTGGCCGGGCCGGCCGCCAACCTGATCAACGCCATCAACGGTGGCGACCTGAAGAACATCGCCAAGTCGGCGAAGGAGCTGTACGGCGTGGCCGCGGAGTTCGAGCAGCTCAACCTGCCGGAGAACCCGCTGGACCTGGCGAAGAACGTGTTCAACCGGTTCGCCGCGTAGCCGAGAGGACGAACTCGCATCTCAGGCCTGGCCCTTCGTGCTGGGCCGGGCCTGTGTAACGCGTTACATACCTCCGTCGCACGCTACCGGGGTGGCACCCGACCTGGGCCCCCCTCCCTCCAACAGCCCTCTGAGCCGAACCGGGCATGAAGTGTGCCCTCCTGCCGGCCCAGGAGGCTTCATGACCATCCTCAATCCGCGGTACCCGTCCTCGCTCGATAGGCCCTGGCGGCAGCCTCGCACGCGCCAGCACGGAGGCCACCTGGCTGCCACGGCGCAGGGCCGCTGCAAGAACCGCTTCACCCGCATCGCGCTGGGGCTGCTGTGCGTCTCGGTACTGCCGTGCCTGCCCAATCCCCACGGGCGCCGGCAGAACGAGTGCAGCAGCAACCTCAAGTCGCTCTTCGTCTCGATCCGCACGACACAGGCCCCAAAGCTCGGCGTCTCTCCCACGCTCAGCGCGTTCGGCTTCACGCCGGAACGGGGCAACCGCTACGCCTACTTCCTGGGACCGGGGACCCTGGAGGACCGCGGCGCCGTGGACGCCGTGCAGGTGCCAGCACAGATGGGCATCGGCGTGGACCTCTTCAAGTATCCCCAGCACCGCGCGCTCACGCTCAGCGACCTTCCTCCGGAGATTGCCCCGCAAGTCAGGCTCTGGCTCGGCAAGGACTCTTATGAGTTCGTCGCCGCCTGCGCGGGAGATGTCGACAACAACGTCAATGACCCGCCCGACGTCTGGACCATCTCGAGCCAGAACCGGATGATCGGTGATGAGCCCGTGGCGGCCGGTGAGCCCTACCGCCATGTGAATGACGCAACCTCGAACTGAGGCCCCGTCAGGGCTCGACCGTTCCGTCCGCCCCGAGGGGACCTGATGCTCCCGCTGTGCCTCTGCGTGCTGCTCGCCGCCACCCCAGCGACCACCGTGGAGTTGCGCGCGGGCCCCGCCGAGCCCGGGGACACCGTCGAGCTGGCGGTCTCCGGCCTGGTGGCTCCCGCGAATGCCAGGGCGGGCCTCTATCGCTTCGGCAGGCTCAGCACGCCGGCCGCCTCGTAGGGTTGCGAGTGAGGGGACCTGACCATTCCACCTTAGTGGAAAAGCACCCGCACGATACTCCGTGTATTGCAGATCGGGTCCGGAAGAACTGTCCGCTCGACACAAAGCACAAGAGGCATCGTGTTCTCCATTACCTCACGCCAGTTGGGAGCCTTGTCGGAACTGGCTTTTCTTAAATACCAGCAGGGACTGCTCGCACGTATGCGCAAGCATTTCCCCAGGCTTGCAAAGTATTTAGGCCCGCAGGACGCCCATCAACTCGTCCAACACGCGTGCGACGTGGCAGAGCAGCACGGGTTTGAAACCGAGCGCGACATCTGCTCATACACGGACCTGATCATCATGCTAGGCGTCGGCTTCGACTCCGATCCACAACTGGAGTGGGGAGCAGCGGTCCTTGGTGACCCAACTCCCATGGGTCCAGGCACACGCATGGATGAACTTTGGGATCAGGCCGCGATCTACATGGATAAAACCCTGGGGCCTGATGAGATTTGCCTGAAGCGTGCCTTCGTCATGGATCGCAGGCGCCGTCAGTCCTCTGGGAAAGCTTTTGCAACCAGGGAGGAGCTTCTCATAGATTATTTCCGCGAAATCTGGCCAGCGAAGACCGAATACATAGGGATGGCCGCGCTTCGTAGCCTTATCACGGAGAGCACGAAAGCCGCCAAGGGCTACTGGATTACCGACAGCGAGGGGCAAACTGAGTTTGCGATTCACGCCTTCTTGTTCGGCCACATGTTTCACATCGACCCTAGATATTTGAACGTCAACAAGGCCCTGAAGAGCGGGCAATCAAGCCACTCTTACGCTTCGATACCGCAAGTAGTCGCCGCATTCGACGAGTACGCAAACCAAGTACTGCTCTGAACACGGAGGCGGCCCGCCATGCCTGGGACGACAAAGCCAGAGAGAGACACCGTAGGTCGGAACAAGAAGGCAAGATCCGCTGCGGAAGACTGCCCACACAATCACTGGGTCGAACTGGATCATGGCACAGAATACGTTGCCGACCATGGTCAATTCGAACCAGCAGCCAACACCCCATTCCGCATCACCTTTGGCGACGGCAGCCAGATTGAAAGCTGTCTGAATCAACAGGGCTTCGCCCGATTCGATGGCATTCCAGCGGGAAAGGTCCAGGTCGAGTATGAGCCTGACATTGACAAAAGGATCGAGGAACTCAAGAAACAGCTGAAGCAATACCTTGACGAACTCATCCAAGCAGAACTCGAAGACTACCAACAGATTGAAAAAGAACTCGAGGATGCGAAGACTTTCGGCATCGACTTCATCGGAAGCAATTCCATCGCCAAGACTTACAAATATGGGAAGGCCTTAATCAAGGGAGCGTGGAACGGTGTCACTGGAATTCTCGAGTTCGCCTGGGGCTTACTCAAAGGCGCAGGAAAGGCTACTTATGAGTTGAGTCTGCGCGTAAACCCTCTCACCGCACCTCAAAAATTCAAGGAGGATCTTCAGAAACTAAAGAGCGCTCATCAGGAACTCCAGCGCTTCGCCGATGAAGACCTCGAAGCCTATGCCATTCTGATGGGCGACTCTGAAGTCCATAAATTGCTCATGACTTTCGGAAAAGAGTTCCTGTCGGCGCAACACTCGCTTGAGCTTACTGAAACCGGCGGGGAGGTACTCTTCGATGTGCTGCTGACGATCTTCACTGCGGGCGCTGGCGCAACCGCCAATGTACGCCATGCGGGCAAACTGAAGAAATTGAAGGAGATCAGCGATCGACTCGTCGATCTCCTCAAACGCAAGAAGAGACGTCAGAGAAAGAACAAGGACGCTCCTGATAAGCGACACACCACTCGCATCCAGTTGCACCAACCGAAATGCTTCTGCCCTTATGGAAAATCAGGCTCCAAGACGGCGAAGGCTTATGACAATCTCTCTCGCGAGAAGAAAGACGCATTTCTCAAGGAGTACGATGCGCAACTACGGCGCCAGCAAGACGCCATCAATGACATGACTGTCGAGGACTATCTTAAAGCCCGAGACAAGTTCGAAACCCAGGGCAGACACCCCGACAGCAAGAGGCTTCAGAGAGACAAGAGGACTCAGTTCCGCAATCAAATCTGGGAGAATATCTACACCGATCTGCTGAACAATGGCGTCGACGAAACTCTGGCCGACAGGCAAGCAACCGAGCGTACTTCGTCCATCATGAAGGGGTTGGATGCCCTTCACGAACCGGATCAGGTAGCTGGCGGTTGGGACAACCCAGACCCCAAGAAGATGGGCAGCAAGTCAGCCAACCGGTCCATTGGCGGAAGCTGGAAAGAGAATGACCGACTGAACGGCATTGACAGGCAAGCCGAACAAGCTAAGCTCGCAGGTCAGGGAAAATCCAAAATGAATATTAAACTCACTGTCTGCCGTGGTCGGGGACAATGCCCATGAGAGATAAAAGTTTCCAGATTTTCGTAGACAAATTCGGTGAGGCCACGCACCGCACATCTGTGCCCGAGGAGAGCCTACTCAAATTCCAGAGCGTGTTTCCAAGCCAACTGCTGAGCTATTGGCAAGAAGAAGGGTGGTCTGCCTACGCCAACGGGCTCTTCTGGACGGTCAATCCAGAAGAGTATGATGGGCTCGTTGAACTCTGGCTTTCAGGAACGCCCTTCGCGGAGATAGACAGGTATCGCGTCGTAGCTCGCTCTGGCTTCGGCGACCTATACCTCTGGGGAGAGCACAATAGCCGCAATTTCATCATCACATGCGCTGACAATTGTTTGATCGCATCGGAGAAGGAACTGCGCACTCCGGCCAAGAATCCTGATGTCGCGGCGAAAGCATTCTTCGCCTCAAAGACACGAGATGCGATGGACAAGAGGGACATTACGGGGAAGGAGTTATTTGAGCGAGCGTTGAAGAAGCTCGGCCCGCTCGCTCCTAATGAGGTTTATGGCTTTGAACCAGCCCTCGCTGCTGGCGGCGGAGCACGGCTCGAAAAGCTCACCAAAGTCGACCTCTTCGTCCATCTTTCCATTTTGCGCGAGCTAGCGGAGACACGGATTTTCTCCTTCGGGCGATAAGGGGGCCATGCACAAACGAGGTAAAGGCTCGGGGAGCGCTACACCGTGCGCAGCTTCCACTTGCCCTGGCGGAACAGCAGCATGCTCACCACCGCGAGCAGGCAGTAGCTCACCGTCACCGAGAGGAACGCTCCCCGCGGCCCCATGCCCATGGGGCTCGCCAGGAACCACGCCACCGGCAGCTCCAGCACCCAGAAGCAGCCCAGGTTCACCAGCGTGGGCGTCATCGTGTCCCCCGCCCCGTTGAAGGCCTGCTCCAGCACCATGCCGAGGGCGTAGAAGAGGAAGCCACAGCTGACGATGCGCAGGCACTCCACCCCGTACTGCGCTGTCGCCGCGTCCTGGGTGAACAGGCCAATGATGGGCGCGGCCGCGAAGAAGAACAGCACCCCCACGCTGCCCAGGAAGATCATGTTGTAGCGGGCCGCCGTCCACACCGCCTGCTCTCCGCGCTCGGGCTTCTTCGCGCCCAGGCTCTGGCCCACCAGCGTGGCCGCCGCGTTGCCCAGCCCCCACGAGGGCAGCAGCGCGAAGAGGATGATGCGCATGGCAATGGTGTAGCCCGCCGTGGCCGCGCTGCCGAAGCTCGCGACGATGCGCGCCAGCACCAGCCAGCTCGTCGTGGCCACGAACACCTGGAACATGCCCAGCCCCGACAGCCGCAGCATCGCCAGCATCGTCCCTGGCTCCAGCCGCAGGTGCTCCCGCCGCACGCTGAAGTGCGCCGTGCCCTTGCCCAGCCGGTACAGCTGGTACACCACGCCGATGCTTCGCCCCAGCGTGGTGCCCACCGCCGCGCCCGTCACGCCCATCTCCGGAAACGGGCCCCACCCGAAGATGAAGCATGGGGCCAGGATGAGGTTGAGCGCATTGGCCAGCCACAGCACCCGCATGGCGATGGCCGCGTCCCCCGCCCCCCGGAAGATGGCGTTGATCAGGAACAGCAGGATGACGCTCACCATGCTGGCCAGCATGATCTGCGCGTACGCCACGCCGTGCTCCAGCACCCAGCCCGAGCCCCCCATCAGCGCCAGCAGCGGCCGGGCGAAGTACGCCCCCGCCGCGGAGATGGGCACGCCCAGCAGCACGCCCAGCCCAACGGCCTGCACCGCGGTGCGCGCGGCCTCCTCGGGGTTCTTCTCGCCAATGCGCCGGGCCACCATCGCCGTGGCGCCGATGCTCAGCCCCATGGCCACCGCGTAGATGAGGGTGAGCATGGCCTCGGTGAGGCCCACCGTGGCCACCGCATCGGGGCCCAGCCGGCCCACCAGGAGCACGTCCACCACGGCGAAGACGGACTCGAGCACCGTCTCCAGCACCATGGGCACCGACAGCAGGAAGATGGCCCGGCCCAGCGGCCCTTCCGTGAAGTCCTGGTGCGAGCCGTGGAGCGACTCTTTCAGCGAGGCCCACAGGCCCTGGGGCGCGCCCGGCCCCGCCGCCTGCGTTTGCGCGCTCTCGCCCTCGCTCATCACTTCTCCCTCTTGCGGATGCTCTGGAAGCCACGCCCCCATGCAGGCCCCGAGCGCCGCGGACCCTAGCCGACCCCGTGTCCCAGGTCGACCCGGCGCGACAGGAGGCTCAGGGGGGTGGCGGCTGTTGTCTTCAGGTAGCACCTATTATCGGTGAGGAGGTCTTCATGCGTGCCGTTCCCGTACTCGCGGTTTCCTGGTTGCTCCTCGCGGTGGCCTGCGGGGGTGCGAGGCCCCAGCCCACCGCCGCCCCGGGGGACAGGCCCCGGACCACCCTGGAGGTGGACAACCGGTACGGCGTGGAGGTGGAGCTGTACGCGATGGACCGGACACAGCGTGTCCACCTGGGCTCGGTGCCGGCCCGGCGCACCCGCACGCTGACGATTCCCGCGCACCTGGTGGCCGAGGGTGGAGGCCGGCTGCGCTTCCTGGCCAAGGCCCCGGGCTCGGACAACCTGCTGGCGCGTGAAGAGGAGCTGCTGGTGCGCGAGGGAGAGGCGCTGTCGCTGACGCTCCAATGAGGCGGCGCTCCGGCTACGCTGCGGGGCATGAACCCCATCGTCCACGCGGAGCTGTCCTGGCTGCTGACCCTGCGGCTGCGCGAGCGCAGAGACCGCGTGCTCGTCACGCTGGCCGGGCTCGCGCCTGACGTGGACGGCCTCACCCTGCTGGCGGGAGAGGAGCTGTACGCGCGCTATCACCACGTGCTCACCCACGGGTACCTGGCCGCGCTCGTCACCATGGCCCTCTGCACGGCGCTGGCGCGGCAGCGGCTGTGGGTAGCCGGGCTCTCGCTGGCGGCCTTTCACCTGCATCTGCTGTGTGACTTGGCGGGCAGCGGGCCCGGGTGGCCCATCCACTATTACTTTCCGCACTCGATGAAGGAGTGGTTCTGGCAGGGCCAGTGGAACCTGGCCTCGTGGCAGAACACCCTCGTTGGACTGGCGGCCACGCTGGCGTGCCTGGCGTGCGCGCTGCGCTGGCGGCGCACCGCGGTGGAGCTGCTGTCCCCCCGGTGGGACGCGGAGGTGACGCGCACGCTGCGCCGCCGCTTCCTGGGCGAGGCGCCCTGAGCGAGCCCTGGGCCTCACTCGGGCTGCTCGCACTGGCGCCGCAGCGTGTCCACCAGGGGCCTGGGTGCGTGCGCGGGGGCGGGGGCGCGGCAAGCCCAGGTCGACCAGGCGCTCGCCCGCCTCGTCCGCTACGGCCTTCAACTCGGCGCCCGCCTCCTTCGCGCCGAACGTGTCTCCCAGCCATCGGCGCAAGTCGGCCTCCAGCTCGTGGGCTGTCTTGTAGCTGGCCGCGGGCGAGCGCTGGAGCAGCTTGCACAGGGGCACGCGCAGCGTATCGGGCAGGCCCGCGGTTACCGCTTCCACATCCTCCGGGGTGAACGTCGCCGCACGGATGATGATCTCTTCCACGGCGTCATCGCACCCCGCGAGCCTCGCGCGCTTGATCGCCCGCGCCATGCCCGCGAGCTTCTTGCGCGAGAGGGCCGCGAGCGCCTTGGGCGGAATTCCGGCGGAGGGGTGAAGCAGGTTCCGCCCGGTGGCCAGTTCCAGCATGACGAGGCCCAGCGCGAAGAGATCCGAGCGAGCATCGACGCGGCCCGTCAGCAGCATTTCCGGCGAAGAGAAGTACTTGTCTCCCTGCGGGCGGCGCACCGTGGAAGCCACGCGCCCCGGCAAGTTGGAGAGCGCGAGGCCAAAGTCCGACACCTGCACGTGGCCCGACCAATCCACGAAGACGTGTTCCGGATCGATCGCCCGGTGGACGATGCCCAGCGGGCGTCCACTCTCGTCCCTGGCCGTGTGCGCATGGTGAAGGGCGCCCGCCACCTGGGCGCCCACGTACAGCGCGAAGAGGGGCGAGAACCACCGCTCGCACTCCATGACGAGCCCGAGAACATCGTTCAACGAATTGCCGGACGGATGATCCGTGATGACGTACCAGGCCGCCTCGGCCTTGTGCAGCCCGTGGACGCGGAGGATCCCTGGGTGCTGGAGGTAAGCGGCAAGGCGTACCTGCTCCGCGAGTTTCGCGCGCGCCTTGTAGACGCGCATGCCCCCCGGGCCGCTCGGCATCCCCACTGCCTTGAGAAGCACTTTGCCCAGGATCTTCCCGTCCGGCCTGCGCGGCCGGGCCAGAAGCAGGTTGAGCCCGTGGTGGGCCTCTCCCAGGTTCTCGCGGAACTCGTAAGAAAGCCCCCCCTCGGAGAAGAGGATCGCCCCCTTGGGAACTCGAAACTCGATAGCCGCCATGTGCTGTCGCTCCTTGCCTCACGCGGGCCGCCAGCAGCCCGACGCGAGGGGGAGGATGTTACCCACTGAATGGGCCTGGAGTGAACTACTCCGAGGGTCAGACGAAGTGAGAAAGGCAGGAGGCCGGTTTTGCCCGCCTACCTGGCGCGTCACGTTCCGGGGGCTCTCAGGGATAGTATGTTGTCACCCACGCCTCTCCGCTGTTCGTAGCTTTCGCGGCTCCGTCCTTGTCCAGCGAGTACACGCGGGCGCTTCTCCCGATGATGCACACGGGCACCTCTTCCTTTCCGGGCAGCTTCGCGCGCTCGTACTTCACGACCACCGCTGCGGGATGGCCCGCGTTCTTGGCTTGCTCGTCTTGCGGATCCACGTACACGCGGCCCCAGAACTTCGTGCCCGGGGGGGCCTTCGCCCTCGTCACGCGGTTCAAGCCAGTCTCAGGAACGATTCCCACGACTTGATCACCGGGGCGGAAGATCACCTCGTCCGAGTCGCGATCAAAGCGATCATCCAGCGCGATGATGTAGAATTCCCCAGGTTCCCAGCCTAGCTGGGACATGACCTTCTGTGTTCGCTCTGGGCACTCGAAAGGCTCGGGCCTGATGGGGATTCCGGTGCATCCGGCAGCCACGGCGGCGAAAAACGCGAGCGTCTTGCACACCGCCGCGCTCGGGGCCTGCTTCTCCGCGCGAAGGGTGCGCGCCTGCTTCGGTGCTTCGGGCTTCTGGGTCATAACGGTTGAACCTTCCTTCTGTGTGTCCGCAGTGGCTGCGGGGCCTCTGTCCACCGCTCGCGCGGGGGCCGGCGTGGACATAGCAGCGGCGCTCTCGAGTGGGGCCATGGCGCCAGCCGTGAGAGGCACCGGAGCCGCGAGCAGGCTCGGCGTGGACGCTGGCGCGGGCGTGGGCACCTCTCCAGGCCAGGGCGAGAGGACCAGCGCAACGGCAAGGCAGGCCGCCACGAGGCCGCCCCCCGCAGCCACCTTGCGCGACTGGAGCCACCCCGCGAGGGCGCGCAGCGCGGCCCCTGGGCGCTTCCGCGTCTTCTCCCGCGTGACGGGCTCCCCCGCCTCAGAGGGCGCGGGCTGCCGCTGCTCAGAGGGAAGGTGCACCGTCACCATGTATTCGGCGCTCGTGTCCCCTGCCAATTCCGCCGCTTCGCGCCGCAGGGCTTCGGTATCAACGGGCCGCTTGCTTGGGTCACGCGCCAAAAGGCTCTCCACCCAATCGCTCACGGCGACAGGCACGCGGGGATTCAGCTCGTGGACAGGTGGGGGTGAGCGGAGGTTGCTGTTGAGCGGTTCCCGGGCGCGGTCTTCCGTCGGGCGCGGATCCGTCAGCAGGTCATAGAGCATCACCCCGTAGGCGAAAATTTCGTCCGACACCTGGAAGGCGTACCGCGCCCGGAGCTCTTCCTTGTGCTCGCGGAGGAATTGGAACTGTCTGGGCGCACGCGAACGATCCGTCCCGGGGGGCAAGCCTTCCTCCGTCAAGTCCTCGGCGAGAGCGTGGCTCGCGCAGCCCAGATCAATGATGATCGGCTCACCGTCGCTCTTGCGGATCAGCACGTTGGCCCATTTCAAGTCGCGATGAAGCACGCCCCGGCTGTGGATGTAGGCCAGCGCGGCGGCGATCTTCACGATGACGCAGAGGACTTCGTGCACGGTGGGGTGTTTGCGCTCCATCCACTCGCCCAACGTCCAGCCGTCCACGTAGTCCAGGACGAGATACAGGTTGCCGCTCGCCTTGTCCGGCACGTACCCGTGCCCGCACGTGTGGATGATGTTGGGATGGTCCGCGAACAGCACCAGAATCCCCAGCTCGCGCAACGTGCGCGCATGCGTCCTCTTGTCGTCGCCGCTCGCCTCCCGGTGCCGCGCCAGCTTGAGCGCGTACCGCTTGCCGTTCTTCTCCACGAGGTACACGAACGCAAAGCCGCCATCCCCCAGCGGCTTGATCACCTTGAAGCCGTCAATCACAGCACCGGGAGGCAGCCCCACCAGTAGCCCGCTCATCGCTTAGGCTCCTTCGCGGTCCCGGGAAGAGTCACCGGAGGAAACGCGAGGCTCCGACCATCCGCGCCGCTCACTTCCAGGGTGAAGACGAAGCCCGCGCCTGCGGGCGGCTCCTCCGTCACCACGAGCACCCGCACAACATCCGCAGGGGTTTGCTGTCCCCGCTCCTCAAGCACCACGCGGCCCCGCAGCTTCTCGCCCGTCTTGCTCGTGAGCGCAGCCTCCATTGGCACCCACGGCCGCGGGCCTCGCATGTTGCGAATCTCAACCTGGCATATGAGCCACCCGTTCCCGCGATAGGCCACGCCTGACTGCGACTGGAGGCCCTGCGCGCTATCCCTGGCGATGTCAATCCTGGCGGTGGGAACGCCGCGCCCGTCCATGTAGCCCAGCAAGAGGAAGTCTTCCGGCCCGCGCACTTCCGCGCGCGCTTCCGCGGGGCAGGTTGGGGCGGCTGGCTCTTGCCACGCGACGGTGACGAGCGCGTCAACGTCGGACGTGTGCGCCACGAGGGCGAAGACGGCCCGCGCGGGTGCCTTCCCGTCCGCGAACTCGACTTCTAGCTCCTGGCGCTCGCCCTCTCCCAGAGGCTTCACAGCTTGCACGATGATCGACCGCGCGCCCTCATCCAGCACCCGGATCCGCGAGGCGTCCACCCGCAGGGACTTCTTGCGGAGATCCGAGCCGAACAGAAACCCGGTGGGCACCTCATGGGAGACGTGAACCTCGTGCGGGAGCTCGGCTGGGTTGCCGGTAACGGTGACGGTGCGCTGTCTCGGCTCGCGTGCGGTGGCCTGGGCTCGCGCGGCTGTTCCCGCCAGGAGAACGAGCACAACGGCAAGGGGCGCGGATTGGAACAAAGGTGCATTACCTCCGAGGTAGGCACGCTAGCAGAGCCCGCAGCCTGCGTGTGAACCCGGGGGACGCGCACCGAGAGGACCGCTAGACCTCCTCGAATCGCGTGCCCGTGGCGCCCATGCGCTCTAAGGCGTCCTTGATCTCTTCGGAGACGAGCAGGGTGCTCGACCACCCCTCGGGGCGAAATACTTTGGCGTTCCCCACCTTCGCCTTGTCGATGCACATGCGATCCACGCCCATGTAGTGCCCGACCTTTTCGGGCACGCCATGCTCTGGCTTCCAGAAACTGACCTCGGACGCCTCTTCGTCGATGCAGCGGATGAGGCGCGTTGCCACGAGGACGATGTATTGATCCGGTTGGCCCTCAATTTCTGCGGGGATCAACTGCACGTCGCCGGGAGCACGCTCCGCCAGCATGGAAGCCAACTTGACGTGGACGACGGGGATGCTGATTCCCGCCTCGGAGAAGTCCAGTGGCCTGCCCGCAGTCTCGATGGGAATTTTCAACCGCCCCTCCACGTGCACGGGCGTTCCCCGCTTGAAGTCCCAGTCCTGTACCCTGCGGCCTTGGATATCGACGGGAGTGGCCAAGTGCCAGCGGTGGGGGACATAGACGTCGTCTTTGAGCTTGAAGAAGCGGTGGGCCATAGGGAAGTTCTAGCGTCATTTCCCCAGGGTGACGAGCCGGTTCAACTCCGTTCCGGGGGTCGAGATCAGCTTGGCGAGTTCATCGAGCGCGGGCACCAACCGCGCCCGGCACTCCGCGATGCTGCTACAGTCTCCCAGTGCCGTCTGCAAGCGCTCGTGGACGATGTCATGGTATCGCTGCGGGTGCGGCCCCTTGTGCCCCTTGATGGGCACACTGTTTTCAGGGTCCTTCAACCTCATTCCTGCTTTGGCGAAGAGCTTCTCGAATCGTGGAGTCCATGGGCCACCACGCAAGGTGGATTTCTCGTTCGCGATGGTCGCGATGTGGTGCTTCTCCGTGCGGTCAGCACGCGCGCCGCGCGCCGTCATGGCCACCGCGCCCGGTGCCAGCACCACGCTGAAGCCCTCGGCCGTCACCGCCACCGACTCCGCCGCGCTCACCTCCGACAACAGGATGCCTTCGCGGCCCGCGGCCCGCATCGACACCTGCGCCGAACCCGGCAGCGTCCCCACCTGCTCCGCGAAGCCCTTCGCCGTGCGCGTGAGCAGCGCCATCGCCACCATGGCGAATGCTTGCGCCGCCTCACGCGAGAACAGCTTGCCGAACTTCTCGCCCGCCTCGCGGATCTCCTCGAAGGTGGTCGCAACCTTCACCTCCTCCATCAATTGGAACCAGCCGGTGATCAGGTTGTAGAGCGTCTTGGCGCCCACCCAGAGAATCAGCCCCACGGTCGCCCACGCGGCGATGAACTTCGTGACAGGCTCGGGCAGCGCGAGCAGCACCAGCAGCGTGACGACAGTGGCTATCGCGGCCTGCATGACGGCCCGCATGCTCACCATCTCGCCCAGGGCCTTCTCGAACTCCTCCAGCACCGGACTCTTGCTCAGCGCCATGGCGAGCATGTAGCGGCCTTGCGTGTCCATGTACTTGCCACGCACCAGCGCGCCCCCCAGACAGTCGCCCTCGAAACCATGAGCGCTCCGGCACCAGACCTTGTAGCGGCTGACGAGCCGCTGCTCCTCCTCCGTCAACGCACCTTCCAGGGCAGTGCCCGACTCCATCTGGACGAGCTTTTGATCCTGGCGCAGGTAGAGGTAATCGCCGTACAGCGCGTCGAGTTGAAACAGCTTCTCCACCGTCTCACGCGGGGTGCCGCTCAACCGCACTTCCCGCGCCAGTCTTTGGATGGCCTGGGTGACTTCCTCCGGCGCCACCCGCACCGGCTCCGCCGTAGCGGTGCGGGGGATGTGGACAAGGGTTTGTCCCCCAGTTCCGCTTCCCACCCGGACAACTGGCGAAGTCGCGCTGCACCCGACGAGCACGGCAAGAATCAGCGCTTCGGTCTTCCACAGAATCTGCCACGGACTCATGGATCACCCCCTCTTGTGAGCAGCAGCTCAGGTTAGAGGCCCGCAGTTTGGGAGAGGAGGATCCAAGGGGTGGTGTCCTCCGCTCAAACCGGCCCCCCGAGCCACGTGCCCTCCAGCTACGACTCGGGAGGCATTCAGTCACCGCGTGTCTGTGCAGTACTGGATAGCGCTTCGCCGCGTGGGGCAGTTCTCCCGGCTCCACCGGGGCCCCCGAGGTGCATGGCCCACGGGCGGACACATAAAATCCACCCGTGCCGCGCTGTCTGACATGCGGCCGGCGGTGGGAAGACACCCACGCGCCGTGCCCACGAGGGGCACCTGCTTCCCCAGAGCCCCCTCTCCCCCCCGAGGACTCGGCACTGCCTGAGTTCTCGCTGCCCGGCTATCGCCTCGAGCGCCTCATCGCCCGGGGCGGCTTCGGCACCCTGCTGGCCGCGCGGCGGGTGATGGATGACGAGCGGGTGGCCATCAAGCTGGCTCACGCGGGCACCGCCCAGGCCGCCGCCCAGCTCGAGCGCGAGGCCGAGGCCCTGCGCGCCCTGCACGCTCCCACCGTGCCGGCGCTGTACACGGCGGGCAAGCAGGACGGGCGGCACTACCTCGTCATGGAGTATGTGCCTCACCCCACCCTCGCCGCGCTGCTGGCCCTGCGCTCGGGGCCCATGCCGCTCGAGCAGTTCGCCCCGCGCGCGCTGGCCCTCACGGACGTGCTCGAGACGCTGCATGGAAGCGGCTTCGTCCACTGCGATCTCAAGCCGGAGAACGTCTTCATCGACGACGCGGGAGCGCGCGCGCGCCTGTTCGACTTCGGCCTGGTGCGTCCGCTGTCCCCGCCGCGCACCAGCCAGGAGCTGCCCTCCACCCAGAGCCCCACCTTCGCGGGCACCGCCGAGTACATGGCGCCCGAGCAGTGCTCCGGCTCCTCGAAGGTGGACGCGCGCACGGACGTCTACGCCCTGGGCGTCATCCTCTATGAGATGCTCACCGGCCAGCCGCCCTTCTTCGGTCGGCACGCCGAGGTGCTCCAGGCCCACCTGACGCTGCGCCCCACGCCGCTCTCGGAGCTGGCGCCCGTGCCCCCCCTGCTGGAGGCCCTGGTGCTCCAGTGCCTGGCCAAGGAGCGCTTCCGGCGCTTCGACAGCGTGGCCGACGTGCGCGGGGCCCTGCGCGAGGCGCTGCTGAAGCCGGCACTGGAGCGCGCCCCCGCCTCCCCGAGGCCACCGTCGGCCACCGAGCCGCAGCGGCCCACCCAGTCACGCCGCTCGGTGGCGGTGCTCTTCTTCGCCTCCAGCGCCAACCCGCTCACCATCCAGAAGGTGCTGGCCTCGCTGGGGGGACAGGTGGCCTTCCGCGACGGCGCGCGCTGCGCGGGCGTGTTCGATCCCCACGCCGGAGAGAACCCCGTGCGGCGGGCGATGCGCGCGGCGGAGGAGTTGGAGGAGCGCGGCCTGGTCTCCACCGCGCTGGTGGACGTGGCCACCGTCACCGTGCAGCAGCGCCCGGGCGCGGAGCCGCGCTACCTGGGCGGGGCCTTCACGCGCAAGGAGTGCTACCCCACCGCGACGGACACCGCTCCGCTGCTGCTCACCGCGGCGGCGGCGGATGCCGTGCCCGACGTGAGGTGTGTGCCGCTGCCCGAGCGCGGAGGCCTGCTGCGCCTGGCCTCGCCCAAGACGGAGCGGGTGGACGACACCGTGCTCCAGCTGGGCCAGGAGCTGCTCATGGGCCGGGGCGAGGAGGTGCAGGGGCTGTGGGAGAGCGCTCGCCTGGCCGCGGAGGAGCGGGCCCCCACCCTCGTCACCGTGCTGGGGGAGCGGGGCCATGGCAAGAGCCACTTCGGCGCCGCGCTGGCCCGCAGGCTGCGCGAGGGGCTGCCAGCGGCCCGCGTGCACACCGTGCGCGCGCGAGAGCCCATGCAGGGAGATTCCAACGGCACCCTGCGCACGCTGCTGCGCCTGGCACTGCACGCCTTCGAGCGGGACGAGACGGGCTCGGCGGAGGAGGGGCGCCTGGCCTTCTTCCAGCGCCTGGGGCCCGAGCGGGCCGCGGAGCTATGGCCCGGAGTGTCCGCCACGCTGGGCTGGTCCGCGCCCGGCAGTCCCGAGCTGCAGAGCCGCGCCGCGGCGCCGGGCGCCCTGCGCTCCCTGGTGCAGCGCGCCACCGGAGAGCTGCTGGCCGCCATCGCCCGCGAGCGCCCGCTGTGCCTGCTGCTGGATGACGCACACTTCGCGGACGAGGCGGCGCTGGACGCGCTGGAGTATGCGTGCCTGGCCGAGGCGCGCGTGCCGCTGTGGGTGGCCGTGCTGGCCCGCCCCGAGTTCGAGCGCAGCCGCCCCTCGTGGGGCGTGCGCGCCGCCCACCACCTGAGCCACGCGCTGGGCCCGCTGGCGCTGGTGCACGCCCACGCGCTCTGCCGCGTGCTGCTGCGCCCGGTGGAGAACGTGCCCGCCCAGGCGGTGGAGCGCATCGTCGAGCACGCCCAGCGCGTGCCGCTGTTCCTGGTGGAGCTGGTGCGCGCCCTCAAGAGCCAGGGCCTGGTGCGCCAGCGCGGCACGGAGGGCAGCTGGTACCTCGTCACCGATGAGCTGGATCAGCTGCCACAGCTGCGGCTGGTGGAGTGGCTGGCGGACCGGGAGCTGAGCGCGCTGCCCGAGGCGCTGGCGGCACACGCGCGGCTGTGCGCCCTGCTGGGCCCGGACTTCACCGCCACCACGGCCGAGGGCGTGGTGCGCGAGCTGGAGCGCGAGGGGGCCGCCGCGGGCTTCCCGTTGGATCCGCGCCATGCCACGCGCCGCCTGGTGGACCTGGGCCTGCTGGTGGCGCACCGCAACGAGGAGCTGAGCTTCCGCAACGAGCTGGTGCGCGAGGCGGTGGTGCGCACGCTGCCAGAGCCCGAGCGCGCGCGCATTCACCAGGCCGCCTTCCGCTTCTACCAGGGCCCGGGCGGCAGAGCCGAGCGCCAGCAGCTGCCGCGCCTGGCCTTCCACGCCGCCGTGGCGGGTTTGAGGGACGAGGCGCTCGCGCTCTACGTGGACCTGGCCGAGGCCGCCCGGGGCCGCCACGCCTACCTGGAGGCCGAGTCGCTGTACACGCGGGCCCTGGAGCTGCTGAGCAGGGACGACGAGCTGCGCGGCCTCACGCTGTTCCGCGGCCGGGGCCTCATGCGCTACCGCATTGGCCGGTACGAGGACTCGCTGGCGGACTTCACCCAGGCGCGCGCGCTGGCCGAGCGGCTGCTCGACACGCGCGCCCAGGTGGAGGTGCTGCTGGACGAGGCCATGGCGCTGGACTGGGTGAACAACTACGCCCGCTCGGAAGAGTGCGTGCGCCGCGCTCGCGCGCTGGCGGTGCGGGTGCCCTCCTCCTATGTCCAGGCCCGCCTGCTGCTGGGCGTGGGGCGCTCGTGGTTCCGCAAGGGGCGGTGGGAAGAGGCCTGCCCGCCCCTCGAGGCCGCGGTGGACCGCGCCCGCCTGCTCAAGGACGCGGGCTATGAGACGAAGGTGGTGGCGCAGCTGCTGCTCGTCGTCATCCTGCCCAACCTGGGCCGCATCGACGAGGCGGAGGCGGTGCTCGACGAGCTCATCGCCTCGTGCACCGAGCGCGGGGACCGCTTCCACCTGGGCGGCGCCATCAACAACCGCCGCAACGTGTGGGTGGCGCGCAAGGACTTGACCAACGCGCTCAAGGACCAGGAGCGCTTCGGGCAACTGGGCCGCGAGCTGGGCGTGGTGGGCTGGGAGTACTTCGCCGAGCACAACCTGGGCGAGCTGCACTACCAGGCCGGAGACACCGCGGCGGCCGAGCCCCACATCACCCGCGCCATCGAGCTGGAGCGCCGCCACCTGGAGGTGGCCGCCCGGCCCTGGGCCCTGCTGCTGCACGCCCGGGTGCTGGCCTGGGAGGGCCGCTATACCGAGGCCCGGCAGCGGCTGGGGCAGGTGCGCCAGGGCCTGGCCCTGCGCGGCCATGCGGTGGAGCTCAGCCCCTCCGAGGAGGTGCTCTACGCCATGGTGGAGCTGGCCACGCGCGATGCCAGCCCCGAGGCCTGGCGCCAGCTCCAGCTGCGCTCGGCCGAGGTGTCCGTGGAGCAGGAGCCGCTGGAGGTGCTGGAGCTGATGGCCCTCTCGGCGCTGCGCCGCGGCGAGCAAGAGGAGGCCGGGCGCATCCTCGAGCAGGCGCTGCAGCTGGCCGCCCGCATTCCCAACGTCATGGAGGCGCGCCTGCGGAGCACGCGCCAGCGGGCGCTCACCCCAGCCGCTGGATGAAGCCCAGCGCCACCAGGGCCGCGATGGCCAGTCCCATGAGGGACTCGCCCGCGATGCCACCGGCGCCCAGCGCCAGCGCATGCCGGTCCGTGCCGTCGGGCCTCGCGCGGCGCGCCAGCGCCGTGGCGAACGCGCCCAGGGCAATCGTCACCGCGAAGTGCGCCGGCAGGATGAAGCCAATGCCCAGAATGGCCGCCGAGGGCACCCACCGGGCCAGCCGCCCGCGGGAGATGAGCGTGAGCGCCACGCCCGTGACGAAGCCAATCACCGCCGCCCGGCCGGCATGAGGGGGCAGCCCCGAGAAGCCCTTCTCGGACACCTCGGCCAGCACCCGGAACTGGTGCGCCGAGGGCACCGGCAGCACCTCGCCGCCAATGCCATAGGCGTTGGCCAGCAGCAGGTACGCGGGCACGCCCACCAGCGCGCCCACGAACACCCCCAGCAGCTGCGCCTGGAACTGGCGCAGCGGAGAGGCCTTGAGCAGCTGCCCGGCCTTGAGCGACCAGAGGCTCACGCCCGTCTGCGCCGCCGCGCCCGCCACCACCGAGCCCGCGGCCACGTTGAGCTCGGCGGGCCCGGGGAACACCCGGCCCGAGGCCACCTGGGTGAGCTGTCCCATCTGGCTCACCGGGGAGATGTCCGTCTGCCCCGCCCCGCGCCCACACACCGCGCACAGCGGCAGCACCAGCGCCAGCGCCATCAGCGTGTGCAGCACCGGCAGCCCGAACACCACGCGGCCCACCCCCACCGCCACCACACACGCCAGCAGCGCCGTGCCCAGCACCCAGCGGTCCGCCCCATCGCTGAGGCCACCCATGCCGCGCAGGTCCCTGGCGGCGCCCAGCAGCGAGCGCGCCTGAGCGCCCAGCGACACCACCGCCGCGCCCACCATCAGCCCCACGCCCGGCCAGGTCAGCCATGCGGCGAAGGCGTCATAGCCGCCGTTGGCGTTCACGATGCCCTGCCACGAGAGCACCGGAGCCATGATGCCCCAGGCCACCACCGCGCCCATCAGCACGCTCAGGCCCATGGGCACCCCGGCCATCATCCCCACCGCGAACAGCATGGGGTTCCAGCCAATGCCCCAGGTGAATTGAGACGCGGGCACTCCGGCCAGCCGGCCCGGCGCCGCCGTCACCGAAGGCAGGAAGCCCTCCACGTCCCGCAGCCACGTCACCCCCATGGAGATCAGCCCCGAGCCCAGCAGCACCTCCGCGCGCCCCGGCCGCTCCACCCGGCCGGACTTGTGCATGGCGGTAATTACCTCCGCGGTGGCCACTCCGGTGGGGAAGGCCAGCTCCTCCTCGACGATGAGCCGCCGGCGCAGCAGGTACGCGGCCAGCACGCCCAGCGCGCCCAGCGCGATGCCCCAGACGATGATGCCCCACGAGGGCACCGCGATGCCCATCAGCTCCAGCGCGGGCAGCGAGCCCAGCAGGCCCGCGGCGGCCGGCATGGCGCCCACCGCGCACGCGGCCGTGGCCGTGAGGTTGTTCTCCAGCGGAGTGGGCGCCGGGCCTCCGCGCCGCCCCAGCGCGGACAGGCCGCTGAAGCCCAGCACCGCGGCGATGATGGAGCCGCTCTCCCACCACCCCGTCTTCAGCCCCATGTACACGTTGGTGACGGCCAGCAGCGCGCCAATGACGCAGCCTCCCACCGCCGCGCGCAGGGTGAACTCTCCTCCTGGAGCCAGTGCTCCCGGCCCGGGCACATGCACCAGCGGCGGTAAGGCCGGCGTCACGGCCAGGGAAGGCGCACTCAGCGGCTCCGTGGGCAGCGTCATCGCTGGGCCTCGAGGGCGCGCTGAGTGACGAGCATGCGCAGTTCCTCCAGGTTCAGGGGCTTGCCCAACTTGGGGTTGGGCACCTCCTGAAGGAAAGACACCGCCCGGGGGGTGAAAGCCCCTCCCGTCATGAAGATGACACGGCCGGCCATGTCGGGCAGCTCGCGCCCCAGCTCCGCGTACAGGTCCATTCCCGTCATTCCCGGCATCATTACGTCACACAGGATGACGTCAAAGCGCCGGTCCTCCGCTAGCATTCTCAGCGCCTCACTCGCCGTGTGAGCGGTGGTGACTTCATGCTCGCCGCTCAGGGCCCGCTGCAGCGCCGTCGTCACCTGGGGCTCATCATCCACCACCAGCACCCGGCCCTTCCTGGCCCCCACGGAGGGTATGGGCAGGCGGAGCGTGGGGCGCGACGGGCCCTCGCTCTCCTGCAAGGCGGCGCGCAGCAGCACGCGGAAGGTGCTGCCCTCGCCCGGCTTGCTCTCCACGGAGATGGCGCCGCCCATGGACTCGATGATGCCGTGGCAGATGGACAGCCCCAGCCCCGTGCCCTCCCCGACCTCCTTGGTGGTGAAGAACGGATCGAACACGCGCGAGAGCACCTCGGGCGTCATGCCCACGCCGCTGTCCTTCACCTCGACGACCACCTGGCCGGGCGCCCCGGCGCGCAGCCGCACCGAGACTTCATGCCGCTCGGCGGGCTCGCCCTCGGGAATGGCCTGCGCCGCGTTGAGCAGCAGGTTGAGGAACACCTGGCACAGCCGCGACTCGTTCGCCTCCGCGTGCGGCACGGTGTCGAACCGCAGCACCAGCCGGGCGCGGTGGCGCAGCATGTTGTCGGCCATCTTGCAGGCCAGCTCCACCGCCCGGCGCACGTCCACCGGGCCCAGCCGCGTGTCCTGCTCGCCGCGCGCGAACGTCTTCAGGTCCTGGACGATGCCGGCGATGCGCTGGGCGCCCTCGGTGGTCTCCTGCACCAGCTGCTGCAGCTGCTCCATGGCGCTGGGTGGCACCTGGCTCTTGAGCTGCTCCAGCCCGCTGTTGACCAGGTGCAGGTTGACGAGCATGTACGCCAGCGGGTTGTTTATTTCATGGGCCACGCCCGCGCCCAGCGTGCCGAGCGAGGCCAGCCGGTCCGCCATCACCAGCCGCGCCTGCAGGAGCTTGCGCTCGGTGATGTCGCGCAACACCATGACACACGCGATGGCGCGGCCCTCGGCGTCTCGCAGCGGCACCACCACGCACTCACACGCGCAGGCCGTCCCGTCCTTGCGGCGGAACTCCACCTCCCCCGTCCAGCGGTGGGTCCGCTCCACCGTCTCGAGGATGACGTCGGTGAGCGAGTCGGTCTCTCCCGGGTGCAGCAGCGCGAAGAGCGTCAGCCCCAGCGCCTCCGCCTTGGCGCGCCCGAACATCCGCTCCGCGCTGGGGTTGCAGTCCAGGATGCGGCCGGACAGGTCCGCCACGACGACGCCGTCATAGAAGCTCTCGAAGAGCAGGGCCTGGCGGCGCAGCTCCTGCTCTGCCTGCTTGCGCGCCGTGATGTCCATCACCGTGCCGGTGATGCGCGCGGGCGCCCCGGCCGCGTCCGACAGCACGTCGCCCTTGCAGAAGATCCACCGGTAGCCGCTGCCTGACGGCTCGATGCGGTACTCCAGCTCCACCTGGGTGCGCTGCTCCAGCGCGGCGGCCAAGGCCTCGCGCACGCGGGGCAGGTCCGCCGGGTGCACCACCTCCTGGAGGTCCATGGCGCGGCCCGACAGCTTGCCCACCGGCAGGCCCAGCAGCCTGTCCACATGCTCGGACCACGTCACCACGCCGCTGGCGGAGTTCCAGTCCCAGATGCCCACGCGCGCGGCCGACAGCGCCTGGCGCAGCTGCTCGTCACGCGGCTCCTGCTGCTCGCGGGTGGAGTAGCGGAAGACGGTGCCGGTGCCGATCTGCAGCCGGTCTCCCTCGCGCAGCTCCGCCGACGAGATGGACACCCCGTTGAGGTAGGTGCCGTTGGTGGAGCCCAGGTCCGTGACGTGGCACGAGCCCTCGGCCGTGTGGATGATGCGCGCGTGGCGGCGTGACACCCCGTGATCATCGATGCGGATGCTCACCTCGGAGCCGCGGCCCAGCACGTGCTCCCCCGGCTGCAGCCGGAACGTCTTGCCAATGGAGGCGGGCATCGCCGTGCTGATCAGGATCAGGCACGCCCCGGCCGAGCTGGCCGGAGGTCCGAGCGGTAGGCTCGCGCAAGTGGTCTGTTCATCGATCATCGTCATGGGAATCCGCCCCCCATACAGCAGGGCAAATCCCATCAGTCCGCCGCCCCCGCGTCCAACCGCGACCTCGCTCCTGGCGCGCGAGCATCCACCAACGGACACGCTATCCAGCCAGGGGGCCGCCCCGCTGGTGGGTGCCCGACACTTGGCATCAAAGCCCCTGTGCGGCGGCCCGCGGCCGATTGTCTCCCGTGTGTCAAAACAGCTAATGAAACATTCCGCGCATGGGAGACTCCGAGAACACCTATCGCATTCCTGGAGGCGGCTCTCAGGCCCCGTGGAAGACCGAGCCCAGTGCTCCGGCCGACGGCCCTCAGCCTCAAGCGGTGTTGCCCCACGCGCTGGCGGGCGAGTACTCGCTCAAGCGGCTCATCGCCTCGGGCGGCCATGGCAGCGTGTACGAGGCCGAGCACCGCATCCTCGGGCGGCGCGCCGCGGTGAAGGTGCTGCACGCGCACCTGGCGGATCAGGGCGAGATGCTCCAGCGCTTCGTGCGCGAGGCACGCATCGTCAACCAGATTCACCACCCGAACGTGGTGGACATCTACGACTTCGGAATGCTGGCGGATGGCAGCCCCTACTACGTGATGGAGCTGCTCGAGGGCCGCACGCTCAGCCAATTGGTGCATGAGCACGGGCGCATGAGCACCGAGCGGGCGCTGGCGTACCTGGACCCGGTGTGTGGCGCGCTGGAGGCGGCGCACCGCGCCGGCATCGTCCACCGGGACTTGAAGGCCAGCAACGTGATGGTGGTGGAGGACGGGGAGCGGCCGCGGGTGAAGCTGTTGGACTTCGGCATCGCGAAGATTATCCAGCCCGAGCCCGGCCAGACGGGGCTGACGCTGGCGGGGCAGCGGCTGGGCACCGCCTACGCCATGGCGCCCGAGCAGCTTCGCGGCGGCGCCATCCACCCCACCACGGACGTGTACGCGCTGGGGGTGCTGCTGTTCCAGCTGCTCACCGGGCGCTACCCGTTCCACTCGCGGGACCGCATGGAGCTGGAGCGGCTGCACCTGGAGGCGCCACCGCCGCGGCCGAGCATCAGCGCGCCGGTGACGCCCGCGGTGGACGCGGTGGTGCTGCGCTGTCTGGAGAAGGACCCCGAGCGGCGCTACCCCAGCGCTCCGGCCTTCCTCGAAGCGCTGCGCGAGGCAGTCGCCGTGCTGGATCCCGTGCCCTCCAGCAGCCGCACCTGCGAGGCCCTGGCGCTGCACGCCGAGGTGGTGGTGTCCGAGAGCTACCCGGACGAGGAGCTGCTGCACACCGCGCTGGCCGAGGTGCTCGACTGTCTGGAGCAGGCGCTGCGCGCCCACGGCTTCCTCCTGGCGCTGCAGGCGGGCACCGCGCTGCTGGGCATCCGCCTGCTGGAGCCCACGCAGTCCTCCCCCCTCGCGGTGCAACCCCGGCACCTGTATGAGGCGCTGCGCGAGCTGCGCCGGGACGTCAACTCGCTGGCCTCCGAGGTGGACGCGCGCGTCTACCTCTGCCTGCATGTGGGCCCCGTGGACGTGCGCGGACAGGCCCCCGAGTTCGAGGTGCTTGGCGGCCCGGTGACAGAGCTCGGCGCCTGGGTCATCCGCGCTCCCCCGGGCCTGCACCTCACCCCCAGCGCCGTGCGGCTGCTCGAAGCCTCCAAGTAACTTTTTCCTCAACGTGCGCCAGCTCACACCTCGTCCGTCCGAAGCCCGACGATGCTGCGCTGGAGTGGTCGCTTTCAACCGTTAGCGGAGGCTCGTCACTAGGCCGACCAGGCGAGCGCCATTGGCAGCACTATTATCCCACGTAGCTGAAGCGGCTCACCGTCGGGGGTGAAGCAATGCGTCAGGTCCCAACCAGAGTGTTGCGTGTCTGTTTTGTGCTCCTGTTCTGCGCAGGCGCCCTCGTGGGCTGTGGGGGCGTGGAGAGCGCTCCAGGCGGCTGGGAAGAAGGGCTCGAGCGCCAGGCCCAGGCGGTGGCCACCACCAACGGCCTGTCTGTGAATGGCCTGTCTGTGAATGGCTTGTCCGTCAACGGCTTGTCCGTCAACGGCCTGTCCGTCAATGGCCTGTCTGTGAATGGCCTGTCCGTCAACGGCCTGCTCTCGCTCTCTTTCCAGAACTGGTTCGAGGCGGACCCCGTCGCGAGGGAGCGGGTGATGAAGTACATGGTGATGTGCGCGGTGCCCGCGGGAGCGACGCGCACGTATACGAGCCTGGTGAGCTTGCAGACCCATACCTGGCCCGGCCAGTTCGGGCTGGCCCCCAACTGGAGCCAGGGGCTGCCCGCCACCACCGTGGAGCAGCAGCTCGTCACCGCGTGCATGGCGGCGCACACCAACAGGTTCGGCATCCACATCCCCATCTCCGTGCTGGGGCGTGACTCGCAAGGGCAGATGCTGCCCTTCAGCCTCTCGGAGCTGTCCACGTTCTCGGAGACGGAGGCGTGCTTCTTCGGCAACGCCTTCACCGACGCGGGCGTCTTCGCGGCCAGTGACCGGAAGTTCCTGCACGCCAGCGAGAGCACCACCCGCGCCTGTGGGCTGTCCTCACGGCACGGCAGCACGGACTGCGCGCCCATCACCCACGTGGGCTCTTGCAGGGAGTTCTGCACGCTGGACGCGACGCGCACTCACTACACGCAGTGCACCTACAACGGCGTGAGCTACAAGCCCATCACCACCCGCATCCAGCCGCAGGACATCTACCGGTGCGGTGACGGGGTGTGCCAGTTCACCGAGAGCTGCGGCAACGGTGGCACCTACGACAGCTGCTCCGTGGACTGCGGAGCCTGCCAGTAGCGCTCACGCGCGCTTGAGGGGGAACACCTCCACGTCCACCCCCTCCGAGAACAGCGCCATGGGCGGCTGGGCGGGCCTGGCGATGCCCGCCGCCGCCAGCAGGGACTCGTCCAGCCCTTCCACCCTGGCGCCGCGCACCTGGTAGGGCGGGTGGTGCACCTGGCCGCGCCACAGCGCCCCGCCGTGCGCCGTGTAGAGGAAGTAGCGCTCCACCAGGAAGTGCTGCAGCGTGCCCGGCGTGGAGCCCGCTGCCTCCCCCGTGGGCTCGCACCGCACCTCGCACCGGCCCGGCAGGGGCGCGGGCCACAGCCGCTCCGAGCGGTAGGAGACGGCCTGCGCCTGGCGCGTCAGCTCCATGCGCGCGAAGTGGTACGGCAGCTTGAACCACGCCCGCGCCAGCCGCACGGCGATGGAGTTGGCCGCGTCCAGGCTGAAGAACCACACCCCCGGGTCCTTCCCCTCGTGGTGCACGTACGTGCGCACGTTCGTCTCGTGGAAGTCGGACAGCGGAGCAAACGGCGGCAGCCACGCGGGGCGAACCCCCTTCATGGTGAAGGGCACCAGCCCGATGAAGGCCCGGCCCTCGTAGGTGTCCAGCGTGAGCCCGGGCGGCAACAGCCCCGACAGCAGCCCCGCGGGCACCTCCCAGTGCAGGAACAGCAGCGTGCGCCACTTCTGGTACATCACCACCCGATCCCCCGGGCGGCGCGTGGGGCTGATTCGATCCATCGTGCGCTTGACCCTAGCCCAGCGAGGACGAGCCCACACGCGCCTCGGGCTTCGCGGAGCTCTCCACCGGCGCGCGCTCGAAGCCGCCCACCGGCAGGAACACCCGGAAGGTGCTGCCGCGGCCCGGGGCGCTCTCCACCGAGATGCGGCCGCCCAGCGCCGACACGATGCCGTGGCAGATGGACAGCCCCATGCCCGTGCCCTCGCCCACCGCCTTGGTGGTGAAGAACGGATCGAACAGCCGGTGCAGGTGCTCCTGGGAGATGCCCACCCCCGTGTCCCTCACCTCCACCACCACCCAGCCCTCCTCCTCGCGCCGCGTGGTGAGGCGCACCTCGTTCTGCCTGACGTCGCCACCTTCGGGAATGGCCTGCGCCGCGTTGACGATGAGGTTGAGGAACAGTTGCGCCAGCCGCCCCTCGCTGGCGTGCAGCGTGGGCAGCTCGCCATAGTCCTTCACCAGCTGGGCCCGGTGCCTGAGGTGGTTGCGGGCGATGTTCGCGCACAGATCCAACACCGTGTGCACGTTCACCTCGCCGCGCTTGCCCTCGTCCCCACGCGAGAACGTCTTCAGGTCCTTGACGATCTCGCGCACCCGGTCGCCTCCCGAGAGCGTCTCCTCCAGCGCGTCCAGCACCTCGCGCATCCGCTCGCGCCGCGACCCGTCCCACCCTTCCGACAGCGAGTTGAGCTCCTCGATGGAGAAGCGCACGTTGCTGAGCATGAAGGACAGCGGGTTGTTGATCTCATGCGCCATGCCGGCCGCCAGCGTGCCCAGCGACGTCATGCGGTCGGCCGCGTTCAGCTTCTCCTGCAGCTGCTTGCGCTCGGTCACATCGCGCACGATGGACACCCGCACCTGCTTCTGCTCGAACACCAGCGGGAACGTCACCACCTCGCCCACCACCTGCCGCTCCAGGCGCGTCACCCAGCGCACCTCGCGCGGGGTGTTGCCCTGCTGCTCCTCCATGAGCACCGGCACGTCCTCGGGCACCAGCAGCTCGTCCAGGTGCCGGCCCTGCAGCGACGCCGTGGGGGGGTAGCCCAGCAGCACCGCCGCCGCCGGGTTGTTGAACACCACCAGCCCCTCCCAGTGGATGATGATGGCGTCCGGCGAGCGCTCGATGATCGTCTGGAAGCGCTCCTCGTTCTCCTCGAGCTGCTGGCGGTTGTGGCTGATCTGCTCGGCCATCTGGCTGACGGCGTGTCCCAGCCGCCCCAGCGCGTCCTCGTTGGGCTGCTCGCCAGCGGGGCCTGGAGCGCCCGCCACCAGCCCCTGGGCCGTCACCACCATGCGCTGAATGCGCCGCCCCAGCAGGATGTAGACGGCGAGCCCCATGCCCGAGCCGATCAGCAGCAGCATCAGCGTGGAGCGCAGCACCGACTGCTCCACCTCGTGCCGCATGCCGATCTTCATGTCCGTCAGGTTCTGCTGGAAGAAGAGAAAGCCCATCCTCCGCTCATCCATCTCGAAGCTGAGCGGCACCGGGTAGAAGCCCACCACGTACCTGCGGTCGCCGGTCACCTCGACGATGCCCCGCATCTGCTGGCGGGCGCGCTCCCTGCGCTCGATGTTCTCGGGCAGCTCCAGCTCGGGCCAGACCTGGGGGCCCGGCTTGCCCGTGAGCGCCAGCCGGGTGGAGGCCACCACGTTCTGGTTCTCGTCCAGCAGCAGGCCCACATGCAGGAAGGCGTTGGCGCCCATGGCCGCCACCGTCTCGCGCACCATCATCCTGTTGCCCTGCCGCAGCAGCGCGTCCAGGCTCGTCTGCAGCTGCGTCATCTCCAGCGAGACGCGGCGGATGCTGAACTGCTCGGCGCGCGTCACGCTGTTCTTCGTCTCGTGGTGCAGCGTGTACAGCCCGAAGCACAGCGCGTAGAGCGTCAGCAGCAGCAGGGGGATGAGCAGCTCCCGCAGCCGGCCCGCCAGGGGTGAGCGGACCTTCATGGCGCCACCCGGAGCAGCGGCGCGGGCTCGATGAGCCGCTCGGAGAACGGGAACGACGGCTCACCCGTGCGCTGCGCTATCACCGCCCGGAGCCGGTTGATCGTCTCGAGCAGGCGCGGCGACGGTCCGACCAGCAGCTCGCGCTGCTCCCGCATGTCCGGGTAGTGCACGCCCTCGAGCCCCCGCAGGAAGTCCTCCTCGGAGATGCCGAGCCGGGGCGTCATCCGCCGCACGGACTCGGAGGGGCGCTCACGCATGCGCGCCAGCGCGGCGAACCAGCCTCGGATGAGCGCATCCACCTGATCCGGCTGCGCCTGCAGGTAGGCGCGGCGCACCACCAGCACGTCGACGATCTCACCGGGCATGCTCTTGCTGTCGAAGAGCACGTGCGCGCCCGCGGCCACCATCCGCTGGCAGTACGGCGCGTAGCCCACCACGGCGTCCACCTCGCCCCGGCGCAGCGCCTCGAGGGCCTGGTCGGGCCCCTGGTGCACCCGCTGCACGTCCGACACGCTCAGCTGCACCTGCTCGAGCGCCCGGTGCAGCATGTACGTGGGCAGCATCACGTCCTCGGCGCTCACGCGCCGGCCCTTCAGGTCCGCCAGCGTCTTCACCTCGGGCCGGGCCACCACGCAGTCGCCCCCATTCGACGCGTCCAGCACCAGCAGCACCTGCACCTGGCCGCCCAGGTTCAGGTTCACCACCTCCTCCAGCGTCACCGCCGCCGCGTCGATGACGCCGTTGTGAAACGCCCGCAGCATGTGCGTGCTGTTCATGTACTCCGTCAGGTGAATGGGCCCGGGGAACAGCCCCTCCTCGCGCGCCAGGAACAGCGGCTCGGTGCCAATCCACGGCACCGTGCCCATCACCAGCGGAACCCTCGGGGCTGGCGTGCAGGTCGCCAGCCCTAGCGCCAGCAGCGCTATCAGTCTGAGGGCTCCTCGTGGCATGCCCCCAGATTTAGTCCAATCACATCCAGAGTTCACCACCCGACAAGAGCCCACCTTGTCCCCCTCCCATGAAGCGCCCGGGGCCCGAGGTCCTCGCTGGCCCTGAACCGTGCCCTGCTCCCCTGCGCGGCGGCGGGCGCGCCGGCCCGTGGCGGGTATGGGCGGACTCATCTGGCCAAAGCCCCAGCGGGCCGGACAGGATCCTTCGGGCAGGTGAGGGAAGGGCCACGGGCCGTTGGCTCCCCGCGCTCCCGCCCGGTACCGTTCTCCCGCTCGCCCAGGAGGTAGCCGGCCTCACCGCCGATACGCCACCGTCGCCATGAACCCACCGTCATCCCCTGCCGCGCAGAAGCCCTCGGTGACGTGGAACCCCGCGCTGCTGTGGGTGAGCGGCGGCGCGCTGGTGCTCTTCATCATCGGCGCGTTCGGGCTCTTTCTGCTCATCACGCGCACCGAGCCCCTGGCGCAGCGGCTGGTGCGCGAGGCCCGGAGCTTCCACGGCGATGACTGGCCCCGCCCCTCGCACCACGAGCCCGCGGTCCCGGGCCGCTTCGCCGAGGCCCTTGCCCCGCTGCTGCCCGAGCTCGACCTGATGCCGGAGCTTTCGCCCAGTGCGCTGACGTGTCCCCGGGGCGAGGACACGCTCTACGAGGACGAGGAGAGCTACGACGTCGACGCCGAGCTGTTCGCGCACGAGCAGGCGCGGGTGGAGCTCGAGGAGCAGTGCCTGCTCGTGTCCCGGGGCGAGGCGCCGCTGGACACGGCGCCCTGGGAGTGCCTCGCGCAGCTGCGCACGCACCGGGAGCTGCTGCACCGGGTGCTGGCCACCACGCGCACGCAGCTGGGGGGCCTGCCCGAAGAGCTGGGCAGCCTGGCGCGGCCCGTGGACGAGGAGCCGGCGGGCCTCGCGCTGCTCGAGCGCATGGTGCGGCTGGCCGCGCTGGAGACCCAGGTGCTGCGCGCCGAGGGCCGGCCCGAGGAGGCGGTGGACACGTGCCTGGATGGGCTGGCGCTGAGCCGCGAGCTGAGCCTGGGCGCGGGCATGTATGGCCTGAGCATGTCCGCCCGGAGCCATGACGTGCTCTTCCTGCCGTGCGCGGCGGCGCTCGAGGCGGCTCCCGTGGAGCGCCAGCGCCAGGCGCTCGAGCAGTTGGCCCGGCTGCGCCAGGGCTACCCGCCCCTGTCCGTGGTGCTGCGCGAGGAGTCCGTCTACCAACAGCTCGTCAACTACGCAGAGCTGCTCTCGCCGCCCGCCCTGGACGCGCTGCCCGAGCCGGCGCAGGAGCTCATCGCCAACCAGGACACCTCCTACTATTACCACCTTCCGGCCCCCTACCGCCGGCTGCGGCCCTACGTGTGGCGCCGCAACGCGGCCATGTTCGACGAGATGGTGGCCGCGGCGGACCTGCCCGCCGAGCAGCGCGGCAGGGCCTTTGCCTCCATTGACGTGGCGCAGAGCCTGCTGCTCCAGGAGCAGGCCTGGCGCGCCCAGGGCTACAGCGCGCAGGCGCAGGCGCGCGAGGACCAGCACCACCAGGCGCTCGCGCTCGCCGCCCTCGTGGAGGCCCACCTCTCGCGCGCCGAGCAGGGCACCTGGCCCGAGCAGCTCTCGCCGCTGGTGGCGGGCACCCTCTTCCTCGAGGCCGACAACAGCCTGGAGGCCTGGCTGGTGCCGGGCTACGCGGTGAGCGGCGTGCCGGAGCTGCGCCTCACCGCGCGGCAGCCGCCCCCGCCCCGGCCTCGCTACGCCGGAGGCGGCGGGTTGCGGTAGATCTCCTCCGCGCGGTGGAACAGCACCCACGAGGTGATGATGTACTTCTCACCCGACTCGGGCCGGTTGCCCCGGTGGGTGTGGGTGAAGCCGGCCGGGAAGATGAGCATCCGCCCCGCCTTCGATTCACACTTGCGCTTCTGGTAGTAGAACTCCGTCTCGCCGCCCGCGGCCACGTCGTTCAAGTAGAACTGGAACGCCAGCACGCGGTGCAGCTGATCGCACTTCTCGTCCTTCGGGTAGATTTCCGAGTGCCAGTGCGGGTAGCCCCCCGAGCCCTTGAGGTACTTCTGCACGGTGAGCATGCCGTAGCGGTAGAAGCCGCCAATGAGCATGTCCAGGTGCGGGCCTCCCAGCTCATCGAAGTTCTGCTCGTTGAGCGTCACCAGCTTGCCCGTCTTGGGGTGCTTGATGGCCGGTGAGACGGCGCCGATGAGCAGGTACAGGTACTTCTTCATGTACTGGCGCAGCGGCGGGAACGCCTTGTCCATCAGCAGGCGCACGGTGTCCGCCCACTCCGGCATGGGAGTGATGGTCAGGTCGTAGCTGTCCTTCTTCTCCAGGTCCACGCCGTGGCCGGTGCGGCCCCGGTGAATGTGGGGACTGTTGTTGAACCGGCTGATGATGTCCTCGCACAGCTTCGGCTCCAGGACACCGTCGTGGATCTCGATGAAGTCAGTCATGGTGGGAAGGGGTATGAAACCCAGGCTCTATTATAGTGGCCGCCCTCTCGGCGAATCCACCGCCCCCCGTGGGCTTCCCCAAGGATCAAGGTCTCTTACGATGCGTCGCTCCCTCCTCCTCTCGCTTGGCCTGGCGTGGCTGGGTGGCTGCTCCTGCCCGGGTAAGTCGGCCACGAGCACTCCGAATGACTCGGGCGCCCCCGCCGCCACCGAGCAGCAGCAAACGCCCACCCCCATTCAGGACCAGGTCCACCCGCCCACCGGGCCCGTCATCCCCGAGAAGGCCATCGAGCTGCACGCCCAGGGCCGGGCCGAGGGCGAGGCCGCCAGGTACACAGAGGCGCTGAAGCTCTTCGAGCAGGCCCAGGGGCTGGCGCCCGACTGGCGCATGCCGCTCTATGACTCGGCCTACACCTATATATTGATGGGGGACAACGCCAAGGCGCTGTCGCTGCACGAGCAGCTGGAGCAGCTCGAGCCGCTGGGCTTCGCCCAGAGCAAGAAGATGCTCGACAGCCTGCGCCGCGAGAAGGACGGGCGGGTGCCCACCGGCACGCTGCGCGAGTTCCTCGGGGTGCAGCAGCTGCGCGACGTGGCCGAGGTGCGCACCCGGCTGCGGGCGCTCACTCAGAAGGCGCCCAGCTTCGTGCTCGCCTGGCAGGACCTGGCGATGACGGCCGAGGACCCCGCCGAGGGCGAGAAGCTGCTGGAGAAGGCGCTGGCGCTGACACCGGACGTGGAGACGCGGGGCGAGCTGCTGGTGCACAAGGGCGTGCTGCTGCGCCGCCGCGGCCAGGAGGACGAGGCCAAGAAGCTGCTCGAGGCCGTGAGTGTGGACAAGTCGCTGCTGCCCAGCGCGCGCGCCCACGCCCGCGAGGTGCTCAACGCCCCAGGGCCCTGAGCCCCCCAAAACACACCGGGGGCCGCGGCCCAAAGCCACGACCCCCGGAAGGTTTCAGCGCGAGCTGGAGCGCCGGACTACAGCGTGCTCTTGAAGAGCAGCTTGTTCACCGTGCCCGAGGGGTTGCCCGTCACCACGTTGAGGGTGGCGTTGTTGACGATCCACGAGTTGACGGTGTCCTGCGACGCGTCGCCGTAGGTGGCCTTGTAGAGCGCGCCCACGCCCGCCACGTGCGGGGAAGCCATCGAGGTGCCGCTGATGGTGTTGGTGCTGCCGTTGCTCCAGGTGGAGGTGATGCTGGAGCCCGGGGCGTACACGTCCACGCAGCTGCCGTAGTTGGAGTACGAGGCGCGCGCGTCGGTGCTGGTGGTGGCGCCCACCGTCGTCACCGCCGTGGCGCTGGCCGGCGAGTAGTTGCAGGCGTTGGCGTTGTCATTGCCCGCCGCGACCACGACGAACACGCCCGCGTTGGCCAGGTTGGTCACCGCCGTGTTGATGGTGGCCGAGTACCCACCGCCCAGGCTCATGTTGGCCACGGCCGGCTTGGTGTGGTTGAGGCGCACGTGATCGATGCCGGCGATGACGCCCGAGTTGGAGCCCGAGCCCGCGCAGTCCAGCACGCGCACGCCGCGCAGCTTCACGCTCTTGGCCACGCCGTAGGTGGAGCTGCCCACCGTGCCCGCCACGTGCGTGCCGTGGCCGTTGCAGTCATTGCCGTTGCCGCCGAACGCGTCGAACACGTTCGTCGCCCGGCCACCGAAGTTGGTGTGCGCGGTGTAGATGCCCGTGTCGATGATGTACGCGTACACGGTGGAAGCGGTGGAGGTGTAGTTGTAGGTGCCGCTGCGCGGCAGGCTGCGCTGGTCGATGCGGTCAATGCCCCAGGTGGCGCTCGACTGGGTGGCGACGGTGTTGACCACCTGGTCCTGCTCGATGAGCGCCACGTTGGGGTTGTTGCGCAGCGCGGTCAGCTGGCCCGGGTTCAGGGTGGCCGCGAAGCCGTTGATGACCGAGTACACGTACTTGGGAGATACGCCGGCGACCGCCGCCACCGAGCGGGCATCCGCGCCGTCCTTCAGCTGGACGATAAAGGCGTCGGGGATGGCACGGCCGGGCTCGGCCAGCGCCAGGGGGGCCTCGGTGGTGGCCAGGTTGGCCTCCAGCGAGTCCACGTCGTTCAGCTCGCCACCGCAAGCGGCCAGGGCCAGGGCAGAACCAACGAACAGCGTATTACGCATGGTCTTCATGGGGGATGTGCTCCTCACGCCGCACGGGGGATTGAGTCGCGGCGCGGAGAAACCCTAATGGAACCCGGAATTCGATTACAAGACTCTAAGAAGGGAAAATCTCACCTTCCGGTCTTCACTGTGCGTTTCTCCGCACTTCACTCCAGCAGGAGGCTCCAGTCGCCGCCGGAGCGGAAGACGCGGGCGCCGCGCTGCTCACACAGCTCCGCATGGCGCTCGGCGGCCGCGCCGCCCAGCCACACGGGCAGTCCCGCGGGCAGCGCGTCGAGCACCTGGGAGAGCTGACGCGAGAACTCGGCGGGGCCCGGGTCCGTCACCGCGGACAGCCCGACGAAGTCCGGCCGCAGCTGGAGCACCAGCCGCCCCAGGTCCTCGGCGGGCATGCGCTGCCCCAGCAGCGTCACCCGCAGGCCGGCGAGCCGCAGCCGCAGCGTGCTGGCCAGCAGCCCCAGCTCGTGCTGCTCTTCGGGAAAGCACGCCAGCACCCAGTGGCGCGCGTCCCGGTTGCCTGGGGCCGACTGGAGCAGGCTCACCAGCCGCGCGCGCACCACCTGGGACACCAGGTGCTCCTGCGCCACGGTGAGCGTGCCCGCGTGCCAGCAGGCCCCCACCTGGCCCTGCACGGGCACCAGCACCTCGTCGAGCGCCCTCAGGGCCGGCATCGCCGAGAGCACCTCGTCCAGCACCTGGGACACCCGCTCCTGGTCGCTGGACGCGGCCGCCTCCAGCACCGCCACGCGCCACCCGGCCACCTGCTCGGGGCTCACTTCCCCCCGAGGCTCCAGGGGCGTGCCGGAGGCGCCGGCCTCGAGCGTGGGCAGCAGCTTCACCGCCTCGCTGATGGCGATGCCCTCCTCGGTGAGCTTCTTCAGCTGCTTGAGCAGCGCCACGTCCCGCTCGGTGTACAGGCGGTAGCCGGTGGCGGTGCGCTGGGGCCGGGGCACGCCATAGCGGCGCTCCCACGCGCGGATGAGCTCCACGCGCACTCCGGACAGCTGCGAGGCGATGAGGATGCGGTAGGTGCGCTCAGCCATTCATGGGCGATCAGGTCCGATTCGAGGCGCCGCGAGTCTGCTGCCACAGGGCAATCAGCTCATCGGCGGATTCAGCATACTGCGCGCCCAGTGTGAAGATGGATTTGAGATGGTCCCTCGCGCCTGGCCCCCCCACTACCACCGGGGCGGGGGCACAGGCGCGCACCGCCTCGGAGAGCAGCTCCACCACCTCGGCTGGCTCGCGGCGGCGGACGAAGGACAGGGCGACAAGCTCCGGGTGAACCTGAGCGCACGCGCTGTTCAGGGCCTCGCTGGGAGTGTCCGCGCCCAGCATCGTCACCCGCCAGCCGCGGCGCTTGAGCTGAATTCCCAGCGCCAGCAGCCCCCCCTCGTGGTGGTCCCTCGCGGGGCAGGCGAGCACCGCGCGAGGGCCATCGGCGCGCTGCTCCTCCGCGTCCAGAAGTGAACGCAGGCGCTGGCGGATGAGCGCCGAGGCCATGTGCTCGCGGGCGATGTCCAGCCGCATGCCCATCTCGCGCAGCAGCGGCAGCAAAAAGCCGTTGCAGTACACCTCGATGTCCATGTTGGACTGAGCCTCGTCCAGCACGCGCTGCAGCTCCTCGGCGTCCATCACCAGCACCGCGGACCAGAAGCGCTCGGAGAGCCTGTCTCCGGGAGCCAGCCCCTGCACCGGGGTGGACTTCACCTGGGCAATGGCCTCGCTCACCGACAGGCCGTCGGCGATGAGCTTGGCCACGCGGCGGATGTTCTCCACCTCCTCGCGGGTGTAGGCGCGGTAGTTGTTGCCCTCGCTGCGGTGCGGCCGGGGAAAGCCGTAGCGGCGCTCCCAGGCGCGCAGCGTGGCCTCGCGGATGCCCGTGAGCCGGGCGATGGTGCGGATTCGCAGCGTCATGTCTGCAGCCTCCTCACCGCGTCCCACCGCTCGGCCACTCCGCTGCCGCCCCGCACGACGCGGGAGAAGCCCTCCAGGCTGGTGGCCGAGGCCACCTTGCGCACCACCGCCTCCAGGTTCTGCTGGAAGAGCGCCAGCTCACCGGCCGCGTGGGCCGGGCCCACCTCCACCAGCAGGTCGGGCCGCTCGTGCTCGAAGAAGGCGTAGCGCAGCGCCACGGGCACGCAGTCCACGCGCGTCACCCGGGCCAGCGTCTCCACGCCGCGCTGGAGCTGAAGCGGCAGCACGCCGAAGGGCCGGTGCTCGCCCTCGGGGAAGATGTACATCGCCGTGCGGGGCCGGCGCATCAGCTGACGCGCATAGCGCAGGGACTCGAGCGAGGAGGCCGCGTCTCCCGGGCGGATGCTGAAGGCGCCAATGCGCGTCAGGAAGCGGTAGCGCCGCAGGTTCTTCTCCTCCATCAGGCAGTACGCGTCCCAGTGGGCCGCCTGGGCCAGCTGGTGCAGCGCGAAGCCGTCCCACCAGTTGGAGTGGTTCACGTACACCAGCCGGGGACGCTCCTCCGTGGGCAGCACGCCGCGCACCCACAGGCCTCGGAACGTGGAGCGGAACTTCCACCCCACGTACCGATCCCACAGCCACGCCATGGGCCCGCTTTTGGCCGCGGGAATCACGGCACCCGGGCCTCCTTCGGTCCTACGAGCGCCGTGAAGAGCGCGAGGCCGAGAGACACGAGGATGCTCGTCATCACGAAAAAGAGCACCTCCTCGAGTGGTACGACTCCCAGGTACACCCCCAGGTGCTTGCCCTCGCCGAAGTTCCAGATGCCGGCGGAGATGGCCAGGTGGTCCGCCACCGAGAGGTAGATGCCCAGGATGAAGGCCGGGGGCAGCACCGCGCGCAGCACCGCGCCGGTGCGCTCCTTGTAGTGGCGCACCAGCACGATGAGCTGCAGGACGATGAACGGCACCGCCCACGCCATGAGGTGGATGAGATAGGCCCAGCGCGACTCCATCAGCTCACTCATGGAGAGGCCTCCGTGGGCCGCGCCAGCGCCCGCGCCAGCCGGGCCCGCGCCCACAGCCCCACCAGCAGCGTCTGCAGGCCGAAGAAGAGGTACTCCTCCAGCGGCAGGTAGCCCAGCTTGATGCCCCAGATCTGCTCGGGCGAGAAGCCCCACAGCCCCCACTTCACCGCCAGGTTGTCCCACGGGGTGGTGGCCACGTAGACGACGATGAGCAGCAGGCCCATGGGAGCCAGGCTCCGGGCGGTGAAGGTTTTACGGTAGAGCACCACCAGGAACAGGATGGGCAGCACCACGAACACGCCGAGAAAGCCCGCGTACGTCATCCCGGACCTCCGCTGAACTCGGGCCACACGGGCGCCATGCGGCCACCGCGCCGCAGCGCGTAGGTGCGGCCTCGCCACGTCACCGTGCCCGCGCTCCACAGCGAGCGCAGGAAGGCCGCGAGCAGCAGGGCCTCGCCCAGCAACCAGGCGGTGGCCACGGTGAAGAACCCCAGGCGCGGGGCCCCCGTGAGCGCCCCGAGCCTCCACGACAGCAGCATGCGCACCCCCACCAGCGCCCCCGTCGCGGCCATGAGCGGCCAGGCGCCCAGCACCAGCGCCAGCGCCAGCAGCGGCAGCGTGGGGGTGAAGAGCAGCGGCACCGTGGGGTACAGCGCCGGCCGGTGGCTGGCCAGCACCTGCATCCACCGCGTGAAGCGCTCCACCGCCGGCCGCCACGAGGCCATCGGCTCCAGCGGCACCAGCGCCGGCACGTCGGCCAGCGCCACCTCCAGGCCCCGCGCGTGCAGCCGCTTGGCCAGCTCCAGGTCCTCGCCAATGTGGTCGGCCAGCTCGCGCAGCGACTCCAGCGCCACCGGAGACAGGCCCAGCGCCTTGCCACACACCGCCTTGGCCCCCGCGCTCATTACATGCAGCGCCCGGAAGCTGTGGTGGCTGTGGCGCAGCAGCCCCGCCACCGCCCGCGCCACCACGCCCCGCTCTCCCACCGGCGTGGGCGCCGCCGTGCTCAGCGCCGCGCCCGCCACCACCGGCGCCGCCAGCGCCTCCACCAGCGCTCCGGTCACCGCCACGTCCGCGTCCACCGCCAGCACCACCCGCCCCTGGGTGGGCAGCACCGCCGCCGCGTAGAGCAGGTGGCCCACCTTGCGGTTGGGCGACGTCGGATCGCTCGGCAGCCACCGCACCCCCGGCGCCAGCCGGGGCCGGTACGGCGACACCACCACCTGCTCCAGCTCGCCCGCGTAGTCCACCGGGCGCGCCAGGTTGTCCAGCTCGCGTACCGTGGGCGCATCCACCGGCCGCAGCAGCAGCACCGGGGCGCGCGTGCTCGCCGCCGGGCCGCGCACCACCCGCAGCAGCCGCCCCAGCGCCACCGCGCTGAAGCCCGTGGCCACCACCGCCCAGGCCAGGCCCAGCAGGACAACAGGGCTCAGGGTGCTCATGGCCGGCCCTCCACCCGCGTGCGGAAGTGCGCCATCCACCGGATGAGCGGCGAGTGGAAGCGGCGGAAGTCCGCCACCTCGCCCAGCGTGTCCAGGCCCGCCTCGCGCACCTCCACCCGGGCGTAGAAGGGCGAGGACTCCAGCAGCCGGGGCTCGCCCACCACCTGGTTGCCCGCCCGCAGGTGCCGGGGCACGCGCAGCCCCCAGCCCGTGAGCGCCGTGGGGGCCGCCTCGGACCTGCTTCCCCGCTCGCACAGCACGCCCTGCGCTCCCGCCGTCACCCTCACCGGCGCCGCGCCGTCCGGCAGCACGTAGTCCACCACCGTCTGGTGCTCGCCGTGCGTGCGCGACCAGTGCCACCCGGGCAGCCGCGCGCCCAGCAGCTCCGCGCCATGGTTGGTGTCGTGGTAGCCCAGCCCCTCCACCGCCAGGCCCTCGGTGGCCACCTCGAGCCGGGCCCGGGCGCGGGGCGCCATCGGCTGCCACCAGTGCGGCAGCCCCGGCACCAGCTGCACCTCGTCTCCCAGCGCCGTCATCGGCTCCAGCGTCACGCTGGCGCGCACCCGGCGGCCCCACGGCGCGGTGCGCTCGTCCACCTCCATGTGCACCCGCCCGTCCCCGTAGCTCAGCGTGGAGCCGCCGATGCGCAGCAGGCCCGGGCTCTCCAGCGCCACCACGGGGTACTCGGAGAGCACCCAGCGCAGCCGGGTGCCCCGCCGGTACAGGGCGAAGTTCACCGCGCAGTGCTCCCGGGGCAGCCCGCCGCGCCGCGCCGCCACCGAGTAGCGCGGCGAGAAGAGCGAGCCCACCATGAAGATGACGACGGCGCTGTACTCCCCCGCGGTCACGTCCGCGTAGTACCAGCGGTAGGTGCCCGAGCCCGAGGGCAGGGAGGGCAGAGTGCTCAGCGCGCTCATGCCTCGCCTCCCCGCAGGTGCGCCGAGGCCATCTGCGCGGCGAAGCTGCCCGACAGCATGACCATGGGCACTCCGCCGCCCGGGTGCGTGCCCCCGCCCGCGAAGAACAGGCCAGGGGTGCCTCCGCGGATGCGCGGCCGGCGGAACGGGCCGAACTTGCCGTGCGGCAAAAAGCCGTAGATGGAGCCCCCGGGCGCGCCCTGCGCCGCCAGGTCCACCGGCGTGCGCTGGCCCAGCACGCGCAGCCGGCCCTTCAGCTCGGGGAAGTGCGTGTGGAGCTTCTCGAACATCTGCCCCTTGGCGCGCTCGGCGTTCAGCTCCCACGCCTCGGCGGCGCGCTCGGCCTTGGCCACCGCCACCGGCAGCGGCGGCGCGTTCACCATCACGAAGAGCCCCGTGCGGCCCGGGGGCGCCATGGTGCTGTCGGTCGCCGAGGGGTTGCACACGTACACCGTGGGGTCGCCCGCCAGCCGGCCGCCGAACAGCTCGTCGAACTCGCGGCGGTAGTCGTTGCTGAAGAGCACCGTGTGGTGAGGCACCTGCGGGGTGCCGTCCGCCTCCAGCAGCAGCACGTAGCCGGACAGCGCCAGCGGCTCGCCCTCGCGCCGCAGCGACTCCAGCGGATCGGCGTTCACCACCACGCTGTCATACGCCTCGGCCTCGCCCACCGGGCCCACGCGCCAGCCGCCCTGGGGCTCGCGCTCATAGCGCGCGCTGGTGTTCAGCCGCACCTGCGCGCCCAGCCGCCGCACCGCCTGGCCCAGCGCGTCCACCAGCGCGCCAATACCGCCGCGCACGTGGTGCGTGCCATACGCCCGCTCGATGTGGGGGATGAGCGCGAAGGCCGCGCTGGCCTCGTACGGCGAGGCCCCCGTGTACGTGGCGAAGCGGCCCACGTACTGCTGCATGTGGTCCGTCTTGAAGTGGCGCTGCGCCAGCTCGTGCAGCGTGCTCAGCCGCATGCCCGCCAGCATCGCCCCCACGCCCCGCCGCGCCACCCGGGCCATGAAGCCCGCCAGCCCCTCGAAGGGCGCCTCCAGGTACGGCTCGCCCGCCGCGCGGTAGATGGCCTGCGCCTCCGAGTAGAAGGAGTGCACGCCCTTGCGCTCGCTGCCGCGCAGCTCCCCGGCGCTGTCCGCCATGCGCTCCAGGTCCTTGTACGCCGTGAAGCCGCACGCGTCCCCGAAGCGGTACACGCACTGGCGCTCCAGCTCCGTGAAGGGCGGCAGCAGATCCAACGCGCCCAGCCGCTCGAAGGTGCCGCGCACCAGCGCCGGCATCGTCAGCAGCGTGGGGCCCGAGTCCAGGGTGATGCCGTCAATCGTCACCGCCTGGGCCTTGCCCCCCAGGGTGGGCCCGCGCTCGAAGAGGGTGACTTCATGGCCCTCCTTGGCCAGCAGCCCCGCCGCCGTGAGCCCGCCGATGCCACCGCCGATCACCGCGACCCGCGTGCGCCTCATCGCCGGCCTCCCTTGCGGCGCGCCACTTCGGCCGCGAGCAGCTCCCGGGCGCGCTCGGGCCGATACACGCGCTCCTTCGAGAGCAGGTTGGCCACCGCCTCCACCAGCTCGCCGCTGGCGCCCGCCTCGGCCGCCACGCGCCGGGCGTGCAGCGACATGTGGCCCTTCTGAATGCCCTCGGTGGACAGCGCCTTGAGCGCCGACAGGTTGGTGGCCAGCCCCGCCGCCGCCGCCAGCGCCGCCAGGTCCACCGCGCCCTTCACTCCCGCCAGCTTCAGCGCCCGCTTCACCCCCGGGTGCGTGCGCGCCGCGCCGCCCACCGTGGAGGTGGCCAGCGGCAGCTCCAGCTCGCCGCACAGCGCCCCGTCCTTGCACTTCCACCACGAGGTGAGCGGCCGGTAAGCGCCCGAGCGCGAGGCGTACGCGTGCGCTCCCGCCTCCACCGCGCGCCAGTCGTTGCCACACGCCACCAGCACCGCATCCACCCCGTTCATCACGCCCTTGTTGTGCGTCACCGCCCGGTACACATCCAGCTCCGCGAAGCGCTGCGCCTCGAGGATCGCGTCGCGCACCGCCGCGCCGTCCGGGAAGCCCTCGGACACCAGCGCGCTCACCGGCACCCGCGCGCGCACCTTCACCTTGCGCCGGTCCGCCAGGTTGGTGAGGATTTTGAGCCCCGGCCGGCCGCCGGTGAGCGTCGCCAGCCACGGCGCCAGGTCCTCCGCCACGCTGTTGACCAGGTTGGCGCCCATGGCATCGCGCGTGTCCACGTGCAGGTGCACCACCAGCGTGGTGGCATCCAGCACGCGCACCTCCACCTCGCGCGCCCCGCCGCCGCGCTCGCACATGCCCGGCATCAGCGCGTTGGCCTGCTCCAGCACCGCCCACGCCCGCGCCAGCACCGCCTCGCGCGCCTTCTCCAGCGAGGGCACGTCCAGCAGCTGAATCTGCGCGGTGGTGATGGGCGGATCCGCCTCCACCGTGAAGCCACCCCCTTCGCCGCACAGCCGCGCGGCGTACGAGGCGGCGGCGATGATGGAGGGCTCCTCCACCGACATGGGCACCAGCCGGTCCTGCCCGTTGACGACGAAGTTGAGCGCCACGCCCAGCGGCAGCCCGTGCAGGCCGATGACGTTCTCCACCATCGCGTCCGCGCAGCCCTCGTCGAAGCCGCCCAGCCCCGCGAAGTCGCCGGCCTCCTCGGGCGCCACCCAGCGCGCCTCCACCAGGCGCGCCCGGCGCCGCTCCGGTGATTGCCGGTAGAAGCCCGACAGCCGCGAGGTGCGCTTCACCTCCAGCGTCTTCACCTTGTCGTCGCTCATCACCGTGTCCCCGTCGGAAGCAGTGGCACACTCACCTCACCCACCGGCGTGGGCAGCACCCCGGACGGCCGTGCCATGGCCGCCGCCGCCAACGCCAGCTTGCGCCGCCCCGGCACATACGCCCGGGAGGCGAACACGTCGTAGTCGCGCGCCTCGATGACGCGCAGAATGTCCCCGTAGATGCCGCCCATCAGCCGCACCATGCGCTGGCTGCCAAGGCCGTTGAGGTACTGCACCCCCGCGGCGGCCCGCGCGTAGTAGGCCCGCGCCCGGCGGATCTGAAACCGCATGAAGTCGCGCCACCGCTCGTCCACCAGCCCGCGGCGCAGGTCCTCCTCGGTGAGCCCGAAGGCCTTCAGCTCCTCGGAGGGCAGGTACACCCGGCCGCGCTCCAGGTCCTCGTTCACGTCGCGCAGGATGTTGGTCAGCTGCATGGCCCGGCCCAGGTCCGCCGCGTGCGAGGCCGCGCGCGCATCCGAGCACCCCAGCACCGGCGTCAGCATCAGCCCCACCACGCCCGCCACCCGGTAGCAGTACAAATCCAACTCCTCGAAGGTGGCGTACCGGTCCTTCGTCAGGTCCATCTCCATGCCGGAGATGAGATCCTGAAAGGGCTGCTCGGGGATGCGGAAGTGGTACACGCAGTGCTTGAGCGCGGCGAACTCGCCCGCGTCCCACGGCGACTGCTCCTGGGCGCTCATCAGCCGCTCGGCCGGAGAGTCCATGCCCGGCGCCGCCAGCTCCGGCATGGGCAGGTACACCTCGGCCACCATCTGCCGCGCCTTGTCCAGCCGGGCCTTGAGGTGCACCGGCGTCATCCCCGCGCCGCCCTCGTCCACCATGTCATCCAGCCGCCGGCAGAAGGCGTACAGCGCGAAGGCCGCTTTGCGCCGCGCGCCGAACATCAGGTACGAGGCGAAGAAGAAGCTCTTGGCGTGGTGGCGCGTCACCTGCCTGGCCAGCCGGTAGCCCTGGGCCACCAGGGCCATGTCCTCGTGGGACTTCATGCCGCCACCTCCACCCGCGGCGCCGAGGCCACGGAGGGCGCGTGCTCGAGCCCCTGCTGCTTGGCCCAGCCCAGCATCTTCTCCACCGCCAGCCGCGCGGAGATGAGCACCGTGGGCAGCCCCGTGCCCGGCTGCGTGGACGCCCCCACGAAGAACAGGTTCTTCACGCGCGCGTCCTGGTTGTTGGGGCGGAAGGGGCCAATCTGGAAGAAGTTCTGCGCCAGCCCGAACGCGCTGCCGTGCATCAGGTTGTACGAGGAGGCCCAGTCATCCGGGGTGAACACGCGCTCCACGGCGATGTCCTTCTCCAGCTCCGGGTAGCCCAGCTCGGACAGGCGCTGGAACACCTTGGCGCGCACCTTGGGGCCCTCCACCTTCCAGTCCATGTTGGGGTGCTGGTGCGGCACCGGCACCAGCACGTAGAGCGCGTCCTGCCCGGCGGGCGCCAGGCTTGCGTCCGTGCGCGTGGGCACGTTGACGTAGAAGCTCGGGTCCTCGGGCACCTGGAAGCGCTCGAAGATGTCGTCGAACGAGCCCTTGTAGTCGCGCCCGAAGATGACGTTGTGGTGGCCCAGCCCGGGGTACTGCTTCTTCAGCCCCAGGTAGAGCATGTAGCCGCTGGAGGTGTAGCGCAGCTTGTCCTTGCGCGGCAGCGAGGTGGGCGCCCCGGTGAGCAGCTTCTCGTACGCGTACGGCAGGTCCGCGTTGCACAGCACCACGTCCGCCTTCACCACCCGCCCATCCTCCAGCTCCACCCCCGTGGCGCGCGTGCCCTCGGTGAGGATGCGCTTGATGGGGGCGCGGTAGTTCAGCCGCACGCCCTCCTCGCGCGCCACCTTCTCCAGCGCCAGGGGAATGGCGTACAGGCCGCCCTTGGGGAACCAGATGCCCACGCCCAGCTCGGTGAACGGCAGCAGCCCGTACACCGCCGGCGAGGCGAACGGCGACACGCCCAGGTACATCGTCTGGAACGTCATCGCCGCGCGCAGCCGGTCGTCCTGGAAGTAGCGCGACACGTCCGCGTACATGCGCCGGTGCGCGCGGACCTTGAAAATCTTCGACAGCACGCTGGGCGCGAAGTAGTCCGCCACGCCGTTGTAGTTGCGGCCCACCAGGTGATCCAGGCTGGTGCGGTACTGCTCACGCCCCTGCGCCAGGAAGGACAGGTAGCGCGCGTAGCTGCCGGGCTCGAAGCGCTCCAGCTCCTTGCCCATCGCGCACAGCTCGGAGGTGAAGGTGATGTCCGAGCCATCCCGGAAGTGAATCCGGTAGTTGGGCTCACAGCGCATCAGCGTCAGGTAGTCCTCGAGGCGGCGGCCCAGCGAGGCGAACGTCTCCTCGAACACCTCGGGCATCAGCACGATGGTGGGGCCGATGTCCCACGAGAAGCCGTCCACCCGCAGCTGGTTGCACCGGCCGCCCGGGCCGCCCGTCTTCTCGAACAGCTGCACCTCGAAGCCCTGGCGCGCCAGCCGCGCCGCCGCCGCCAGCCCTCCCACGCCAGCGCCCACCACCACTGCCTTTGCCTTGCCGTGCTGCGTGGCCATGTGCGGCTCCTCAGGCGGCGCGGTGCGCCAGCCGGGTGATGAGGCTGTCCAGCAAGTCCCTGACGCCGCCGTTCTCCGGCAGCGCCTTCAGCGCCCGCCGCCCCGCCCGCGAGGCGCGCTCCACCGCCCGCTCACACGCGGCCCGGCCCCCGTGCTCCTCCACCAGCTCGCGCGCCCGCGCCAGCGCCTGCGCCTCCTTGGCCTCGGGGGGCAGCGCCCACAGCCGCTCCAGCTCCGCGCGCCCCGCCGCGTCCGCGCGCTGGTAGGCCGCCACCACCGGGAAGGTGCGCTTGCCCTGCGCGAAGTCTCCGTCCGCCGCCTTGCCCGCCACGCGCGTGTCGCCAAACAGGCCGATCAAGTCGTCGCGCAGCTGGTAGGCCCGCCCCACGTGGCGCCCCACGCGCTCCAGGCCCTGGCACACCTCGTCTCCCGCGCCCGCCAGCATCGCCCCGCACACCAGCGGAGCGCCGAAGCCGTAGCGCGCCGTCTTCAAGTGCGCCACGCGCAGCGTCTGCCGCAGCGTCACCTCGCCCAGCGGCGCCCGCGCCAGCGCCAGGTCCAGGTACTGCCCCGCCGCCGTGTGCCGGCACACCGCCAGGTAGTACTGGCTCGCCCGCGACGCGCCCCGCAGCCCCGAGGACAGCATCGCCTCCAGCGAGCGGGCGAACAGGTGGTCTCCCACCACCACCGCCAGGTCCTCGCCCATCCGGCCCGGCGCCAGCTGGTGGTGCAGCGCCGAGCCGCCCCGGCGCAGCTCGGCTTGATCCGCCACGTCGTCGTGAATGAGCAGGAAGGTGTGCAGCAGCTCCAGCCCCGCGGCGAAGCGCCACAGCCCCGCGGGCACCGTCGTCGTCCCCCGCGCCAGGCTGTAGCCCGCCATCACCAGCGCCGGCCGCACCCGCTTGGCCGGCCGCAGCGTGTAGCCGCGCGCAAGCTCCATCGCCTGCGTCCACCGCGCGTCCAGCGAGGCCTCGTCCGGCAGCTCGAACAGCTCGGCGAGCGAGGCCTCCACCTGGCGCTGCACCAGCTGGAGCCAGGCCTGCTCCGGCCGGACCGCGGGCGCCGGAGCGGGCGCAAGCTCAGGAGAAGCCACGGTGGAGTGAGGGGGGGCCATTGCTTCGTCCTCCGGGACTTCGTGATCGGGACCAACTGTCTAGGAGATAGCGTTTGTGTACAGACTTTGTCAAGGCTATGTACAAGGTTTGTTAGAACCTTGTACACGAGGAGTCGCTATGAAGGCTTGGGTAGCAGGCGCGTTGACAGTCACGTTGGCCAGCTCGAGCGGCAGCTACGCGCAGGCGCAGCCCTCCAGCCCGCTAGACGCGACGCTGCGCAACGCCAGCGGTGAGAAGGCGCCCCTGTCCACGTGGCGGGGCAAGCCGGTCATCCTCTTCTACGAGGACAAGGACTCCACGACGCTCAACCTGGCGTTCAAGGATCAACTGTTCGCCCTGGGCAAACAGAAGGGCCTGCTCGACGCAGTCTCAGTGGTGGCAGTCGCACACCTGAAACCTTTCAACTTCTTCCCCGCTCGGCAAATCGCCCTTTCGTACGTGCGGGATGAGGAAAAGAAGGTGGGAGTCCCCATCCTGGTGGACCTGGATGGCACGCTGGGCGGCCCGCCCTGGAACCTGCCCACGAAGACGTCCACGGTGATGGTGCTGGATGCCAGCGGCGCTGTCGTCTACCGGTACTCGGGCCGGCTGGGTGAGCCGGACAAGCGAGCGTTCTTCAGCGCCCTGTCCCAGGTTATCGGCATGGACCTCGTGCCCCAGGAGCCTCAACCGTGAAAGTGGCCCTCACCGGAGCCAGCGGCTTTGTTGGACGCCCCCTTGTTCAAGGTTTGTTGGAAGCTGGGCACAGCGTGCACGTCCTTGTACGCAACGTTGAACAAGCACTGTCGCAGCTGCCCGCTGGGGTGACGGGGGCGGCGTTCCAGGCCGGCGCGCCGGTGCCGCCCGAGGCGCTGGGAGGCGCCGAGGCGGTGGTGCACCTGGCGGGCGAGCCCGTCAACCAACGTTGGACACACGAGGGCAAGCGCCGCATCCGCGACAGCCGGGTGGAGGGCACGCACGGGGTGGTGGAGGCCCTCAAGGCCGCGGGCACGGTGCGCCGCTTCGTGTCCGTGTCAGCGGTGGGCTACTACGGCGGAGCGCGGGGCGCCGAGCCGCTGACAGAGGAGAGCGCTCCGGGCTTGGACTTCCTGGCGGGCGTGTGTGTGCAGTGGGAGGCCCAGGCCCAGCGCGCGCGAGAGGCCGGGGTGAGCCTGGCGGTGGCCCGCATGGGCGTGGTGCTGCACCCCGAGGGCGGCGCGCTGCACACCATGCTGCCCCCGTTCCGCATGGGCGCCGGGGGGCGCGTGGGCTCGGGCAAGCAGTACGTGAGCTGGATTCACCGCGCGGATGCCGTGGCGGCCCTGCGCTTCCTGCTGGAGCGCCCCGAGCTGGAGGGCCCCTTCAACCTCACCTCGCCGGAGCCCGTCACCAACACCGACTTCGCCCACGTCCTGGCGGCCACGCTGGGGCGGCCCTCCATCATGCACGTGCCGGCCTTCGTGCTGAAGGCGGCGCTGGGAGAGATGGCGCAGATGGCGCTCGAGGGCCAGCGGGTGCTGCCCCGCCGCCTCACCGAAGCGGGCTTCACCCTGCGCTTCCCCGGGCTGCAAGAGGCGCTGAAGGATCTGCTGCCCCACTGAGGCCGGTTCAATGAACTCCGGACAGCACGCGGCGGACCTCGCTGAGCGCCTGAGAAGCGTCGTAAGGCGCTTCCAGCGAAGCCAGGCCTGCCTGAAGCTCCGCCCGCGCCTGGGCCGCCGACGCGGGGCGCTCTCGCGGCCGGGGCTGGAGCAGGCCGCGGAGGATGGAGCGCAGCGGCGGCGTGAGCGGGTGAGTGAGCTCTTCCAGGTCCGGGGTGCCGAACGTGGCGGCCCGCAGAATGCAGTCTTGCACATGGTCCGGAAGGTCCGGGTAGGCCCCCGTGGCTGTCACCGCGCCAAGCACCTGGTCCTTGACGGCGGGCGTGAGCGCCCCGGCCAGCTCCTCGGGCCGGGCCCGGGCCGTGCTGTAAAGGTGGCGGCCCGTGGCCAGCTCCAGCAGCACCAGCCCCAGCGCGAACAGATCCGAGCGGGGCTCCGTCTGCTCCATCAAGAGCGCCTCGGGAGCGCAGTAGAAGACATCCCCGTGAGGACGCGGCAGGGTGGTGGCCACCCGGCCAGGCAGCAGCGAGCGGGCGCTGGCGAAGTCCGTCAGCACCACCTCGCCCCCAGTGCCCAGGTAGAGGCGGGCGGGGTTCACATCCCGGTGAACGATGCCCAGCGGGGCGCCCCGCTCGTCCGTGCAGGTGTGCGCGGCGTGCAGGGCGCTGGCGGCCTGGGCGCCCACGTACATGCAGAAGGCGGGGGACAGGCGCACCTGGCGCTCGAGTGAGGTGTTGATCAGCTCGTTGAGCGAGGTGCCCCGCACATGCTCGGACACGACATACAGCGTGCCCCGCACCTCATGGCACCCGTGGATGCGGGCGATGCCCGGGTGTCGCAGGTAGGTGGCCAGGCGCGCTTCCTCCATGAGCCGGGCCCGCATCCGGACGAGTTCCTTGGGATCGTCGGGCGTCAGGGGCGGCACGCTGCGCACCAGCACCTGACGGTGGAGCTGGCCGTCCTTGCGCTCCCAGGCCAGCAGGGTGCGCGCCCCGTACTGCGAGTACAGCAGTTCCTCGACCATGGGATACGTCAGGTCCACTTCATAGGAGCACTCGCCGACCGAGAAGAGCATCGCCCCCGGCACGCGCCAGGGGCTGTGGGAAGTCGCCATGGGCCATTGCCTCCTGGCGGCGCACGGAGGATTCCGCGCGCCGCCCATTGGCATACTACCCAGCATGAGGGGCTGACTGTAAACGACGTCAGGGGTTGGAAGCCATTCCCGGCCGTGCTACAGCATCAGCGGAACGCCCATGCTCTAAGGCCGAAGCCCCCACTCCGAAACCGCCTTTGCACCCCCTGATTTGGTGGCCCGGGCATGGCCAGGCTTCGCTTGTTCTTTGGGGTGGCCTGCGGATGATCCCCATCTCAGCTCGACGCAGACCGGCACGCTGCTCCCGTCTGGGAGGTGGGCTCGGGTATAGCGGCCGTAGATCACCTGCTCATGGGCCTCCGTCCACAGGTGTCCGGTCAGGCGCGTGCCGGCGGGGGCGTTTCCCGCCGCATCCTCTATGACCCCGGTGACAGGGCCATCCTTGAACACCGTGAACACCGCGGGAATATCGCCCTGATACCTCGGCATCGGCCCCTTGGTGACGTCCACCGTCACTACGAACGATGTCCCCCAGTTGTCCAGCCGCCACCCCAGCACTTTCACCATGGAGCCAATGGCCTCTATCGAGCAGCCGCCCCGCTCCGGACGCAGATCTACCCCAGCGCAGCCCACGTGAAACCACTGGAGCATGCCCACGAGCAGCGCGCACCGCGCGCGCTTCGCCGCGAGCGTGCTCTGCGGGTTGGTCTTCTGGGGAGGGGACACTGCCGATGGGGGGGAAGTCGCAGGCTGGTTCACGGAAGAGCTCGCCTCCTGTTGGGTAGGGCGAGGCGAAGGTAACGCAGTGGGGTGGTTTGTCGGCTTTTCGGCCAACCCGGGGGGCGGCTCCGAAGGCACGGCCCTGTGCAGGCGCAGGGTGGCGACCGCGGCCGCGAGGATACCGAGCGCCAACACTCCGGCGAATACCGGTCGAAGCCGCCTCCCGCGCGTCCGCCCCAACGCCACGGCCCCTGGCACGGGAGCGGGCCCAGGGGCCACGTCCCCGGGCTCGGGTGGCAGTTGCTCCTCCACCGGGTGAAGGAGGTTGACGCGCCACTCCGGGCCTTCGTAGCGCGCGAACTCCGTCAGCGGGCGAGCCGCGTCTTTCCCTGTCTGTGGCCGCTGCTCGGGCTGGGCCCTCAGCAACATCATCACATAGGCGCTCAACGCCTGCGGCACGCGCCCCCCGGTGACCTTGAACGGAGAGGGCGGCGGCAACAGCGCGTCATTGAGAGGAGGCCGCTCCCGGGGAAGCTCGGGCGTGGGGTCCGTCAGCACGTCATAGAGGTTGGCGCCCAGGGCGAAGATGTCGTCGGTCGGCCGGAACGTGTAGCGCGCCTGGGGGTTGAAGCGGTTTTCGATCCAGAAGCGTTGTGCCTCGGGGCTGCGATTGCGCGGCGTGCCAGGCGGCAGCGGCCCATCCGTCAGCTCGGCGGCGGTGGGGAAGTCCGCCGCGCCAAAGTCGATGATCACCGGCTTGCCCTCCCGGGTGACCATGATGTTGCGCAGGCTCAGGTCCCGGTGAACGAAGCCCAGCTCATGCATGTAATTCGCCGCGTCGAACAGCGGAATGAACACGACCACGGCCTCGTGCGCCGTGGGGTGCGTCCGCCGTGCCCACTCGCCCAGGGTGTAGCCGTCCACGAAGTCCAGGACGATGTAGAAGAACCCCGAGCGCGAATCGGGCCAGCGGCCCTGCGCCCACATCCGGATGATGTGGGGGTGCTTGAGCTGTTGAAGACAGGCCGCCTCGCGCTGGGCGCGCGCGTCCGCGCGCAGCGAGTCATTGGAGCGCTCGAGCTGACAGGCCAGCTTGAGCGCGAAGCGTTGGCCATCCTTCTCCACCTCGTAGACAACGCCGTAGGTGCCGGAGCCGACCCTGCGGACGATGCGCCAGTGGTCCACCCACTGACCGGGCTGGAGATCCCGGGGATTCACCTGAGCCGCCATGGCACTCACCTCGCGCATGTTGCTACAGCTCTACACCGTGCATGGACAGACAACGGCTTCCGGCCGCGTCACACACCCGCAGCATGTGCAGTTCCTTTATCCGTTTCTCCTTGCTGCGCGTGGGGAGTCGCACCTCGACGGACACGCCCACCGTGCCACCTGGCGCAATCGAGGCCTGCCTGGACAGCACCTGATGAGCGCGGCGCGGCGGGCCACCCGCCATGGGCGTGAGCTCGGCCCAGGCAGGCGCCCAGGGCGCGGACCCGGAGTTGGTCACCTCGAAGACCGCGACAATCCACGTGGCTGTCTCAAACCCCCGGCACTGCGAGACACGGAGCTCGCCCAGAGCGCGAAGGCACGGCGTCTCGAGGTCGAGCACCCGCAACTTCGTCATGTCTCCCCACTCCGTGAGCCCCACGACCGCGGGGTCCAGGGTGGCGGGCCGGGCCTTCAGCTCATCCAGCTCCTTGCGCTGCGCCTCGCAGCGCTCGCGCTGGGAGGTCAGCTCCACCTGGCACGCCTCGATCGTCTGCGGCGGGCGGCTCACGCTCACCATGATGTCCGGCTGTTCCAGGCGCCCGGTGAGCAGCAACAGGGCGCTGGAGGGGAACCCCTCGCGGTAGGTGAACCGCAGCGCCAGACGCTCGGTGGGCTTCAGCGGTCCGGCGAGCGCCAGGGTGATGCCCTGATCGCTGGGGTCCACCCGGGCGAAGCGGTCGTGGCCCTCTACCTGAACGGACTCCCGCACGATGGGCGCGTCCAGGATGATGAGGGTGAAGGAGCCGGGAGCCAGGTGGATTAATGGAGCCTCACCCGGCTTGCCCGTGAGCACGACGGGGCGGGGTGGGGCGAGGGCCGCGGGCGTGGCTCCAGCGGTGGAGGCAAGGCACACCAGCAGACAGACGCGCGTCCAAGGCGGGAAGCAGGGTTGGAACAGGATGGCGGGACCTCCCAGGTAGTCCCCCACACTACCAGACGGGCGCAAGCGCCCGCGTGAAGCACGTCGGACTGGGAAGAGCCGTGGTCCGCCTTCACCGCACCGCATCCATGATGCGGGGGTGCGTCACAACACGCGGGCGGCGCGGGCCTCCTCCAGCGTGTACTCCCTATGGCCAGGGGCGAAGGGGCCTGTCTTCTGGACCAGCCACGCGCTTGAGCCCGGTGGCAGGTAGAAGTCCTCCTCGAAGGGCGACAGCCCCAGGTGCCGCAGGTAATCCTTGAGCATCTCGAAGGTGAAGCGGTCCCTCACCCGGCGTTCTTGGTACCTCTCCACCTGCTCGAAGGCAAAGGGCTCGCCCGACTGGTCGAAAACCCAGCGGCCCCCATCATTGGATGCACCCAGAGCGCGCACGTAGTTGTTGAACTTCCCTGGCTGCTTCGGGCCGAACACATCCAGCATCACCGCGCCATAGCGGCCGCCTCCGTCCTTGCGCAGCGTGTGGGGCACGGCGACCACCCGCAGGCACCGGAGGCTCAGCCTCCCGGCCATAACGCTCATGGCGCTGGCGGCATCTGTCCCCGTCCACTGGTTTTCGACGTAGGCGGTCCAGGCGCTGCGCGTGGGGATGAACAGGTGCCGTAGCCTCTCCCCACCACTCAGGGGCAGCAGGCTCGAGAGCACTTGCTCTAAGGTGCCCGAGATGGGGAGCACTTCCACGGTGAAGCCTTGAGATATCGGCAGCCCCCGCTGCCACGTGGCGAAGGCTTGAGCCGCCTGTTCCGCCCCCAGTTCCAGAAAGCCCATCGTCGAGGTGACGGGCGCCCAGCGATCCTCCAGCAGCAGCCCCTTCATCTCTTGCGGCATCTTGGCAGCCTCATTCCCCAGGGATGATGATCCGCAGCCTGGGGTGCGTCACAGTACGTGGGCGGCGCGAGCCTGCTCCAGCGTGTACTCCCGTCCCACCGTGGTGAAGGGACCTGTCTTCTGGACCAGCCACGCGCTCGAGCCCGGAGGCAGGTAGAAGTCCTCCTCGAAGGGTGACAACCCCAGGTGGCGCAGGTAGTCCTTGAGCATCTCGAAGGTGAAGCGGTCCTTCACCCGGCGCTCTTGGTACTTCTCCACCTGCTCGAAGGCGAAGGGCTCACCCGACTGGCCGAAGACCCAGCGGCCTCCATCATTGGCCACCTCGATGGCGCGCACATAGTTGTTGAGCTTCCCCGGCTGCTCCGGGCCAAACACATCCAGCATCACCCCACCATAGCGTCCGCCGCCGAGTTTGCGCAGCGTGTGGGGCACGGCGACCACCCGCAGGCACCGGATGCTCAGCCTTCGGGCCATGACGCTCATGGCGCTGGCGGCATCCGTTCCCGTCCACCCGTTCTCGACATAGGCAGTCCAGGCGCTGCGCGTCGGGATGAACAGGCGCCGCTGGGTCTCCCAACCACTCAGGGGCAGCAGCCGGGAGAGGGTTTGCTCCAGGGGGCCCGTGACGGGAAGCACCTCAATGATGAAGCCCTGAGACGTTGGCAGCCCTCTCTGCCATGAGGCAAAGGCTTGCGCCGCCTGCTCTGCCCCCACTTCTAGAAACCCCATCTCTGAAGTGACAGGCGCCCAGCGGTCCTCCAGCAGCAGGCCCTTCATCTCTTGAGTCATTCAGCCACGCCTCATTCTTCAGGGATGATGATCAGGATGACGTCGCCTTCCGAGTCGTTGGCGGTCAGGCGCGACTGGTGGCCAGGGCCTCGGCCCGAAACAGGCGAGTCGTACTCCACCTCCGTGAGCCCCCGAGCAGAAAAGACAGTCAGCTGCCTGGGGTGCGTCACAACACTCGGGCGCGGCGGGCCTCCTCCAGCGTGTACTCGCGCCCCACGGTGGTGAAGGGGCCTGTCTTCTGGGCCAGCCACGCGCTCGAGCCTTGCGGCAGGTAGAAGTCCTCCTCGAAGGGCGACAGCCCCAGGTGGCGCAGGTAGTCCTTGAGCATCTCGAAGGTGAAGCGGTCCCTTACCCGGCGCTCCTGGTATTTCTCCACCTGCTCAAAGGCAAAGGGCTCACCTTCCTGATCGAACACCCAGCGGCCCCCGTCATTGGAGGCGCCCAGCGCGCGCACATAATTGTGAATCTTCCCCGGCTCCTTCGGGCCGTACATGTCCAGCATCACCGCGCCATAGCGGCCGCCGCCGTGCTTGCGCAGCGTGTGAGGCACGGCGACCACCCGCAGACACCGGATGCTTAGCGTCCTGGCCATGACGCGCATGGGACTGGCGGCATCCGTCCCCGTCCACCCATTCTCGACGTAGGCGGTCCAGGCGCTGCGAGTCGGAATGAACAGGCGCCGCAGGGTCTCCCCGCCACTCAGGGGCAGCAGGCTGGAGAGCACTTGCTCCAGGGTGCCCGTGACGGGGAGCACCTCAATGGTGCTACCACGGGACGTCGCCAGCCCTCGCTGCCACGTGGCGAAGGCTTGCGCTGCCTGCTCCGCATCCAGTTCCAGAAAGCCCATCGTAGAGGTGACAGGCGCCCAGCGGTCCTCCAGCAGCAGTCCCTTCATCTCTTGAGTCATTCAGGCCGCCTCATTCCTCATGGATGATGATCAGGATGGCGTCGGCTTCTGGGTCGTTAGCGGTCAGGCGCGACTGGTGGCCAGGGCCTCGGCCCGAAACAGGCGAGTCGTACTCCACCTCCGTGAGCCCCCGAGCAGAAAAGACAGTCAGCTGCCTGGGGTGCGTCACAACACTCGGGCGCGGCGGGCCTCCTCCAGTGTGTACTCCTTCTGGCCAGAGGCGAAGGGGCCTGTCTTCTGGACCAGCCACGCGCTCGAGCCTTGCGGCAGGTAGAAGTCCTCCTCGAAGGGCGACAGCCCCAGGTGGCGCAGGTAGTCCTTAAGCATCTCGAAGGTGAAACGGTCCCTTACCCGGCGCTCCTGGTATTTCTCCACCTGCTCGAAGGCAAAGGGCTCACCTTCCTGATCGAACACCCAGCGGCCCCCGTCATTGGAGGCGCCCAGCGCGCGCACATAATTGTGAATCTTCCCTGGCTGCTCCGGGCCATACATGTCCAGCATCACCGCGCCATAGCGGCCGCCTCCGTCCTTGCGCAGGGTGTGGGGCACAGCGACCACCCGCAGGCCCCGAATGCTCAGCCTCCGGGCCATGACGCTCATGGCGCTGGCGGCATCCGTCCCCGTCCAACCGTTCTCGACGTAGGCGGTCCAAGCGTTGCGCGTCGGGATGAACAGGCGCCGTTGGGTCTCCCCACCACTCAGGGGCAGCAGGCGGGAGAGGACTTGCTCCAGGGTGCCCGTGACGGGGAGCACCTCAATGGTGCTACCACGGGACGTGAGCAGTCCCCTCTGCCACGTGGCGAAGGCTTGCGCCGCCTGCTCCGCCCCCAACTCCAGAAAACCCATCGTCGAGGTAACGGGCGCCCAGCGGTCCTCCAGCAGCAGTCCCTTCATCTCTTGTGTCATTCAAGCCCACCTCATTTGTCCGGGATGATGATCAGGATGATCTCGCCTTCCGGGTCGTTGGCGGTCAGTCGCGACTGGTGGCCAGGGCCACGGCCCGAAGCAAGTGAGTCGTACTCCACATAGTACCGGCGGTTGTCATAGTCGAATTGCAGATCGGGCCGGTTGATTCCCACGCGCTGGCGGTTCTTGAACGTCAGTTGCTGTTGGTTCACCCGAATGTTCGTAGCGCCTAACTCGTCCCTCAAGTACTGGATGTCCCTCTGGAGCTGCGCATTTTGCCTGGGGCTGGGACTAATTCGACGGGTCGTCGGGCGTAGGTCTGGCACCCCCGGCTTGACGGTGACGTCCTGAGGCAGCCTTGGGCCGGGGGGCACCCGCAGGGTGGGGCTCTTGCCCGTGAGCGCCTGGACCAGTTCCGGAGAGGGCGCGAGGGGGCCCGGCGCCGGAGCGGGCGGTACGGGCGCCGGAGCGGGTTTCGGCGCGGAGGCCGTGGCGCTCGGCGGGGCAGGCGCAGCGGGCTCTGGGGCAGGCCCCACGGTGGGCTCTGGAGCGCGCGCCAGGGCTCGCGGCGGAGCCTTCACCTGGCCAGGGGGCACCGGCTCCACCGGCACGCTGGCACCCCACCCGGGCACCGGCCGCGTGGCGGTCATCAACTTGTTGGCCGCCACGCCCACCGCCAGCGCGGCGAAGAACTCCCCGGCCGCCCCAAGTTGGGACACCTCGCGAGCGGTGAACATCTCCTGGCCGCTGCCCATCTGCCAGCCGCGCTCCAGCGCGAAGTGCAGCGGGTTGAAGTCCCTGGCCAACCCATACCCCCCCACCAGGGCGCGCACGGTCTCCGGGTGCGTCAGGTAGTAGTGATTGACGATTCGGCGGCGGTTGGCCCAGTGGGCGTACCCCTCGGCCGCGGCGGCGCCCGTGCCCAGCCGCTGCTCCATGTCCTCAAGTTGCTCGGGGGTCAGGCGCTCGGGCGTCACCAGCGGCCCCATGCGCAGGGGCTCGGGCACCGTGGATGCGCTCATCGCCTCGGCGTACTTGCGCTCCCACTCGGACAGCGGGTGGGTCCAGTGCTCAATGTCCTCCCAGGGGCCCGCGTTCCACCAGTCCGCGACGTGCGCCGGTCTGCGAAGCAGCAGCAGGTGCTGAATCACATCCCGCTCTTCGGAGAGCAGGTGCGCGCCCTGCGAAGACGGGGGCAACAGCCCCGCCTGCCTCGCCTCCGCCGCGAACGAAGCGTCCACGCTCCACGGCTGGAAGGCCTCCCCGGAATTCTGGGCGGCCTGCTGCGCCCACGCGCGCCGAGGCGGGGCGAGCGCGGGCGGGCGTGAGGGTGCGCCAAAGCCCAAGAGCACGCCCACCCCGAGGGAGACCACCCCCTCGCCTTGCGCGAAGCGGGAGGGCGGGAAGGCGTACACTCCCGAAAGGCCTACCTCCAGCCCAATGCTCCCCCGGATGGCGTGCAGCCCCACTTCTCCGCCCGCGCGCAGCCTGGGAGACAACGAGGTGCGAGGGGCGAGGGCCACTCCCCCCAGGGCCTTGAAGTACAACGGCCCCTCTCCCGTGAAGCGCCCCACCACGTCCGTGGACACCTCCCACGCTTCGGTGGAAGGGGCCGGAGGCAGCAGGCTCACGCGCGCCCCCGCCCCCTGGCCCTCTTCCCACAGGCCCCACAGGCTCACGCTGTATGTGGTGCGCGGCGCCCACGCGCTGCCCACCACCGTGCCCTGCGAAAGCCCTGCCCCCACCACCGCGCGCGCCTGGCTCGGCTCCTCTGCCGCGTGCGCCCAGGGCGCGGCGAAGAGGGCCAGCAGCAAGAGACGGACCGCTACAGGGAGCCGCATCGGTCACTCCTTCATGCGAGGAGTGCGGAAGGTTAGAGAGCTACCTGGGGCAAGAGGAGGAGCCGCCAGGTGGGGCGGGGCCCTTCGTCTATTCCGGCTCTTCGTCCTCGGCGGGCGGCCCCATCGGGTACGTGGGTATCAACTCCGAGCGAACCCCCGCGCGCTCCAGCAACCTCGCCTTCTGCTCTGGGGTGAGTTTGCTCACCGCCTCGAGCAACCTGGGCATCTCCGGCGTATCGCCGAGATCCGGAAGCCCGGTGTCGATGTCAGGGGGCATGGCTTACTCCGCGTGGAGGCTGTCGTGCAGCTCCCCCCGAGCCGCTTCCCTGGAGTACAGGCGAGCCGTCGCGCACCTATTATTCCCTGGAGCACCCTGCCCAATCCCCGCGCTCCCGGCTACCGTGTGCCTCCCCCGCGGAACCGCGCATGTCCCCTGCCCTCGAGAGCCCTCACCGTTGCCGTCTGGCGCTGAGCCAGCGCGCGGGGTGTTTCCTCTCGGTGGCGCTGGTGCTGGTGCTGGGCGCCCCCGGCGCCTGGGCGCTGGAGCCGAGCAAGTCGCTGCGGCAATTTCCTCACAAAGTCTGGCAGACGGCGGACGGGCTGCCGCAGAACGCCATCCAGGCGCTGGCGCAGACTCCGGACGGCTACCTGTGGGGCGGCACGTGGGAGGGGCTGGTGCGCTTCGACGGGGTGCGCTTCACCACGTTCGATCGCGTCAACACGCCCGCGCTGCAGGCGCGCACCATCCGCTGCCTGACGACGGGCCCGGACGGCACGCTGTGGATTGGCACCGACGCGGGCGTCACGGGGATGCGCGGTGGCACCTTCTTTCCGCTCGTGGCCCCCACCCAGGTGCCCCTGCGCAACGTGCAGCTGCTGCTGGCCGCGCGCGACGGCAGCCTGTGGATCGCCACCAACGGGCAGGGGCTGCTGCGCTACCACCGCGAGCGCTTCCAGGTGTGGGGCACCGGCGCGGGCCTGGCCAGCAACCGGGTGACGGCGCTGGCCGAGGCCCCCGATGGCACCGTCTGGGTGGGCACCACCGCGGGCCTGCACCGCGCGGACGGCACCTCGGTGAGCGTGGCGCCGCTGTTCGAGGGCGCGCAGCCCGCGGTGATGTCGCTGGCGGTGGAGCGCGACGGCACCCTGTGGGCGGGCACCCAGGAGGGCCTGGTGTACCGGCTCGAGGAGGGGCGGATGCGGCCGGTGCCGGAGGCGAGCCAGCCGGGCGCTCCCATCGAGGCGCTGATGGTGGACCGGCCCGGCACGCTCTGGGTGGGCAGCACGGGCCGGGGGCTGCTGCGGCTGGCGCACGGGCAGCGCTCCACGCTGGACGCGGGGCAGGGGCTGCAGAGCAACACGGTGGCCTCGCTGCTGGAGGACTCCGAGGGCAGCGTCTGGATTGGCGCGGCGGAGGGCGGGCTGCACCGGCTCAAGGACGCGCCCTTCACCTCCATCGGGCCTCCCGAGGGCCTGCCGCACCAGATGATCTCCTCCATCTACGAGGCGGTGGATGGGAGCCTGTGGTTCGCCAGCCTCGAGAGCGGCGTCACCCGCTGGTACGCGGGGAAGATGACGACGTACACCACGCGCGAGGGGCTCATCCATGACCGGGTGCGCTCGATGGCGCCGGGGCAGGACGGCAGCCTGTGGTTCAGCGCGCAGACGGGGGTGAGCCGCTGGAAGGCGGGAGAGTTCCTCTCGCTGGGCCCGGCGCAGGGGCTGCCTCCGGGGCAGGTGCGCACCGTGTACGAGGACCCCGAGGGCACGCTGTGGGCGGGCACTCAGGACGGGCTGGCGCGGTGGAATGGCGTGCGCTTCGAGGTGCTCACGCGGCAGCACGGGCTGCCCGGCGACAACATCACCCTGCTGCACAAGCGCCGCGCGGGGGGCTTCTGGGTGGGCACCGCGGGGGGCGGGCTGGCGTACTTCGTCCATGGGCGGCCGGTGACGGTGGCCTTCGAGAACCAGCCCATCTTCAGCGAGCTGCAGGCGCTGCACGAGGAGCCCAACGGCACGCTGTGGATCGGCACGGACGAGGGGCTCTACCGCTGGAAGAACGGCACCTTTTACCGCTTCTCGTACACCGAGGGCCTGTTCGACGACCGCATCTTCCAGATTCTGCCCGACGGCCAGGGCCACCTGTGGATGAGCTGTAACAAGGGCATCTTCCGGGTGGCGCAGGCGGAGCTGGAGGCGGTGGCCGAGGGCGGGCGCACGCGCGTCACCTCCCACGTCTACGGGCGCGATGACGGCATGCGCTCGGAGGAGTGCAACGGCATGGGGGCTCCGGCGGGCATCCGCGCGAGGGATGGACGGCTGTGGTTCCCCACCATCCGCGGCGCCGTGGTGGTGGATCCATCGCGGCGCGAGGAGCCGCCCACCACCCTGCCCAGCCTGGTCATCGAGGAGCTGCGGGTGGATGGGCGCCTGGTGCCGCGGTCCGAGTGGAGCCGCATCCCCGCGGGGGATGGCAACGTGGAGATCCACTACACCTCGCCCAGCCTGCGCGCTCCGCAGCTGCTGCGCTTCCGCTACCAGCTGGCGGGCATGGACAAGGAGTGGGTGCGGGCCGAGAGCCGGCGGGTGGCCTATTACACGCGCCTGCCTCCGGGCACGTACCGGTTCCAGGTGGGCGTGGAGTCCATGGACGGCGTCGGGCCGGCGCCCGAGGCCACGGTGAGGTTCTACCTGGAGCCGCGCTTCTACCAGACGCTGGCGTTCCGGGTGGTGTGCGGGCTGAGCTTCGTGCTGCTGGTGGCGGGGGCGGTGTGGCTGCGGGTGTACCGGCTGCGGCGGCGCGAGCGCGAGCTGCAGGCCCGGGTGAACGAGCGCACGGCGGAGCTGGCCACCGTCAACGCGGACCTGCAGGTGCGGGTGCGGGAGCTGCAGACCACGCGCGAGCGGCTGGTGCACGCCGAGAAGATGGCGGCGGTGGGCACGCTGGCGGCGGGCGTGGGGCATGAGATCAACAACCCCCTGTCCTTCATCATCTCCAACCTGCACTACGCGACGATGGAGGTGCAGGGCGCGGCGCACAGCGAGCAGAGCCAGCGCTGGCGGGAGGTGGGCCAGGCGCTCGAGGATGCGCTGCACGGCGCGGACCGGGTGCGCCGCATCGTGCAGGACCTGAAGACGTTCTCGCGGGTGAAGCCCGAGCAGCTGCAACGGGTGGATCTGCACACGGTGCTGGATTTGACGCTGGCCATCGCCGAGGCGCAGACGCGCCACCGGGCCCGGGTGGTGAAGGACTACGGCAACCCGCCCGACGTGCTGGGAGACGAGACGCGGCTGGGGCAGGTGTTCCTCAACCTGCTGGTCAACGCGGCCCAGGCCATCGCCGAAGGGCACGTGGACCAGAACGAGATCCGCGTGGTGACGCGCACGGATGCGCGGGGCAACGCGGTGGTGGAGGTGAGCGACACCGGCACGGGCATTCGGCCCGAGGTGCTGCCGCGCATCTTCGAGCCGTTCTTCACCACCAAGGCCATCGGCGAGGGCACGGGCCTGGGGCTGTCCATCTGCCACTCCTATGTGGAGGCGATGGGCGGGGACATCCACGTGCGCAGCGAGCTGGGCCGGGGCACCACGTTCCAGGTGGTGCTGCCTCCGGCCGCGGAGGACTCGGTGGCGCCGGGCGCCGCGCAGGCGGGCGTGGCCAGCGCTCCAGCGCCCCGGAGCAAGCTGCTGATCATCGATGACGAGCCGATGCTGACGGCGGCGCTGTCACGCATGTTGGCGGCCGATCACGAGGTGGTGGCCTTCACCAGCGCGCGGGTGGCGCTGGAGCAGCTGCGCTCCGGCGAGCGCTACTCGCTCATCCTGTGTGACTTGATGATGCCGGACATGACGGGCATGGAGCTGCACGAGACGCTGGCGCGCGAGCTGCCCGGCCAGGCCGAGTGCATGGTGTTCATCACCGGCGGCGCGTTCACGGAGGCCGCGCGCCGCTTCCTGGAGACCACCTCCCGGCCCTGCCTGGACAAGCCCTTCGAGCCGGAGCGGCTGCGCGCCCGCGTGCGCGAGCTGCTGGTGAGCCGTGGCCCGTCCGCCTCGGCCCCGGCGGCCTGATGCGGTCCCCCGAGCAGACGGTGCGCCAGCTCATCCAGCACTTCGAGCAGGTGGGCCCCGACTATGACGCGATGGATGCAGTCCCCGTGGAGGACAGGGCCACCGTGAGCGCGCTCGTGGAAGGACTGTCCTCTCAGGAGTTTCGCGCGCGCCGCGCCTGTGCCCAGGCGCTGGCCCGCGCCACGGTGGAGCGCGAGACGGCCGCCCGGGCCGTGGCGCGGCTGCTCGATGATGAGGAGGAGCTTGTCCAGGCCGCCGCGGGCATGGCGCTCGGACGCCTCTGCGCTCACACGAGCACCGCCGTGCCGCCGCTGCTTCAAATCCTCGCATCCCATGACGAGTCCGTCGTCACCGAGACGCTCGAAGGGCTGCTCGCGGGCGGCGACTGTGCCTCTCCAGAGGTCGCCGCGCACGTGCAGGCCCTGGCGCGGGGCGAGGGCCCGCTCCAGCCCAGCGCGGACCGCTGGGAGCCTGACTTCGGACGGGGCGTGGCCCTCTACGCGTGCCAGGTGCTCGCTCATTTTCCCGGAGACGCCACCCGCGCCGCCCTGGAGCGCGCCCTGGGGTTCAAACACGAGCTGGACTGGCGCGTGCGCGAGGCCGCGCTGGACTCGCTGCTCAAGCTGGATCCCAGCGCTCAGCACTCGCTGAGCCTCATCCTCGAAACGGTGCGCCAACGCAGCAAGGCCTCGGACGCGCACTCGGCGGCCCACGAGGTGGCGGGGCTGGTACGCAAGTTGGATCCCACTCGCGTGGACGCGAGCACCGTGGTGCGCGAGCTCGCCCGCTGGCCCCTGCCCACCTATACCTGGGACGACACGGCGCCGCTGCTGCGCGACTTCATGCGCCAGCCCACGCTGTCCGAGGCCGCGTTGGCGGAGGTGGCCGCCGGGCTCGACGACAAGCGCCCCGGCGTGCGAGCCACCTGCGTGGCGCTGCTGGGGTGGGCGGGGCCTCGTGCCCAGAAGTGGCGAGATGCCCTGGTGACGCGGCTGGGCGCGGGTGAGCCCAAGGTCCGCACCGCCGCCGCCGAGGCGCTCGGGAGGCTGGGAGATGCCGCCCCGCACGTCCTCACCGCCCTGAAGAAACACGCGCAGGCCCACCCCTCGGACGAGGAGGGCCGCGCGGCCCGGGAGGCCCTGGAGCAGCTCGACAAGCCCCCACCGCTTCCCAAGGGAGGCACGGACGCGCAGGCCGTCATGCGCGCCTACCTGCCCCACGCGCTCTGCGTGGAGCGGCGCGGCCTCACCGTCCTCCGCGAGGACACCTGGTACTTCGCCTGGAAGCAGGTGCTAAAGGCCACGCCCGAGGGCGAGTGGAGCACGGACGAAGAGCGGCTCGGCGTGGCCGCGCTCCACCTGCCCACGCAACAGCTGGAGCTCTCCGCCCTACCCTGCCCCTTGCCCAGACGGCCCACCGGAGCCAACGGCGCCAAGCGCTGGCTGTCCCTGGAGGCCGAGCTGGACGGCGTGCTCGTCTGCCGGCTGGAGCGGCCCTTCGCGGATGACACGGGCTGGGGTACGCGCAACTTCGTCTTCAGCTTCGAGCCCGGCTCCCGGACCTGGTTCCAGTTCCTGCCCTCCCGTGGCAGAGGCGGCCCCGTGTCCGTGCGCCCTCCGGTGGATGAGCAGGCCGAGGCCCGCGAGCGGGCCCTCAGCGGCGGCGAGCTGCTGGTGTGGAAGGAAGGCGGGCGCGAGCTGACCTTCTACAGCGACTACACGCCCTACTTCCTGGATGATTACGAAGTCGCGCCCGAGGTGCAGGAGGCCACCGCCCGCAGGCGCCGCGCCCAGCAGGCGCAGGAGCACGGCCACCTGCTGGAGGTGGAGTCCTCGGCCTCCGAGCCCTGGCTCCTGCGTGTCCCCGGCGAGCCTGGCACGGCGCCGGTGCGCCTGTATGGCCTCAAGCGCGCGGTGCTCGCCCAGGACACGCGCGTTCAACGCGATGCGCTGCGCGCCATCCGCTGCCTCCGCGCGGCGCACGCCCGGCTCGACGGCCGGCGCTTCGCGGTGCTCGCCCTGGAGCTGGAGCTGCGGCAACAGCCCTCGCTGGCGGCCCTGGCCGTGCTGGAGCTCGAAGGCTAGAGCCCACCTCGCCGCACCTCTTCACGCTTCTTCACATGCAGTTCGGGTTGCGGCGGGCCCAGGCGCGGTAAGTATTGGGGCCCCATGTCCGCCCCCGTGCTCCTTCGGTTCCTGCTCTTCTTCGCCGTCACCGGCGTCGTCACCATCCTGAGCCACGTCTACCTGTACCGGCGCATCTTCCGGGACACCTCGGGGCACCCGGGCTGGCGCAAGGCGGGCCTGGCGGCCATGGCGGCGCTGTGCCTGCTGATGCTCACCTCGCGGCTGATGGCCCGGGTGCTGCCCTCGGACGCGGTGCTCGCCCTGGCCACCGTGGGGTGGACCTGGATGGGCGTGGCCACCTACCTGCTGCTGGCCTTCTTCACCCTGGGCGGGGTGCAACAGCTGGCCAGGCTCGCGCGCCGCTGGGGCTCGCGCACCGCGCGCAGCCCCCAGGCCCCGAGCGCCCCCCCGGCGCCCGTCTCCGAGGAGCGCCGCCTGTTCCTCTCCCGCGCCACCGCGGGAGGCGCCGTGCTCGTCACCGGGGGCTTCGTGGGCTACGGCACCTGGAGCGCCTTCAACCCGCCCGCCGTCAACGACGTGACGGTGCGGCTGCCGGGCCTGCCCAAGGCGCTCGATGGCTTCACCATCGTGCAGATGAGCGACATCCACGTGGGCCCCGTCATCCAGCGCCGCTTCATGGACGCGGTGGTGGCGCAGTGCAACGCGCTCAAGCCGGACCTCGTCTGCATCACCGGAGACCTGGTGGACGGCAGCGTGGCGGAGCTGGGCTACTCCGTGTCCGCGCTGTCCAACCTGCGCAGCCGGTACGGCTCCTTCTTCGTCACCGGTAACCACGAGTACTACTCGGGCGACGAGGAGTGGGCCGAGGCGCTCGAGCGCATGGGCGTCTCGGTGCTTCGCAACCGCCATGTGCGCATTGGCGAACAGAACGCGTCGTTCGATCTGGTGGGCGTGGATGACTGGGGCGCCAGGCGCTCCGGATTTGACCGGCGGTATGACCTGGAGGCGGCGCTGGCGGGGCGGGACCCCGAGCGCGCGGCGGTGCTCCTGGCACACCAGCCGTCAAACTGGCGCGAGGCGGCCAAGGCCGGAATGGGACTGCAATTGTCCGGGCACACCCATGGGGGGCAGTTCTTCCCCTTCACGCTGGCCATCTCGGCCATCTGGGAGCACGACGCGGGGCTCTTCGAGGAGCACGGCCGGCACATCTACGTGAGCCGGGGCACGGGTTTCTGGGGGCCTCCGGTCCGGGTGGCGGCCCCTCCGGAGATTGTGCGGGTGACACTGCTCTCCTGATGTAGGATGCGCTTGCCATGGGTAAGGAACCAGCGAAGCGGGAGATCAAGCAGGAGCGCGCGGCACGGACGCGCGTGGAGATTCTCGAGGCAGCCATCACGCTGTTTGCCCGGCGCGGCTACCTGGCCACGACGATGGCGGAGCTGGCCAAGGCCATCCGCATGACGCCGGGTGCGCTGTACTGGCACTTCCCCACCAAGGAAGACCTGCTGCTGGCGGCGATCGAGGACCTGCACCAGCGCTTCGTCAACGAGTTCCTGGACCTGCTCAACGAGCACCGCAAGCTCAGCGCGCGTGAGCAGTTGCTCTCGTTCCTCAACCGCAGCCAGCAGTTCCTGCGCTACCACCGCGAGTACGGCATCTTCTTCGGCATGGTGGCGGCGGAGTCGGCCGAGTCGAACGATCGCGTGGCGGAGGCCATTCGCGAGAAGCTGGACATCTACGTGCACGCGGCGGCGAACATCATCCGCTACGGGCAGAAGAAGGGCGAGTTCCGCACGGACATGGACCCGATGCACACGGCGCACGGAATGATGTCCGCGTACATGGGGCTGCTGCTGCACCAGAACCTGTTCCGCTCCACGGTGGCGTACGATCCCGTGGTGGCGACGCTGGACAAGCTCGTCATCACCGGCATCCGCCCGCCCAAGGAGTAGCGCCCGCGGGTGCGGTGAGGCTCAGGGCGCGTTGGGCGCGCCCGGCGTCGGCGTCGCGACGAACTTGAAGTCCGCGGCGTTCGTGTCCGTGTCCCTGCCGTTGACGATGCGCGACAGCGAGCCCTCGGCCGTGTTCGAGTCCTTCAGGTTCGTCGTCAAGTCTGCTCCCTCCTGCAGATCGAACGTTCCGGTGATGCCCGTGAGCGTGGCACCCATGACCGCGCCTCCGTAGGAGAGCGCGTCCATCATCGTCCCCGACGTCGTGTGGAACAGGCCCACCGCGTCCGGATTGCCGTTCTGGGTGCTGCGTGTGAAGAGCAACTCCTTCACGTTCGGCGAGTCCACCGCGTCGAGCACCGTCGCGGGCCCCACCAGCAGGTACTGCCCCGGCAGCAGCTCCGTGAGGCCAGAGAGATCCACGCGCGGCGCTCCGTACTCCGCGGGCGGCGTAACCCCTCCATTGACGAAGACCAGCGTCATCCCCGCCAGCGAGATGGGCTGGCTGGAGCTGTTGTAGAGCTCCACGAACTCCCGCGTATCGGTGCCAACGTTGTCGTAGTCCACCTCGTTGATCACCAGCCCCACCTTCGACACGGTGAGCACCGACGAGAACGCCGCGCCATCCAACGAGGCCGTCAGCGTCACGCTCTTCGCCGTCGGCACCGCCGCGGCCGTGAAGCCGAACGTGGCGGACGTCATCCCCGCGGGCACGGTGACGGAGGCGGGAATCGTCCCACCGCCGCTGGCCGGCTCCTGGACGAGCGCCACGCTGGTGTCTCCCAGCGCGGGGCGGTCCAGCGTCACCGTGAGCGCCTGCGTCGTCCCCGCGAACACCGTGGGCATGGCGGGCGTCAGGCTCGCCAACCGCGGCATCCGCGTTCCCACCTGCACCTGCGTGGACAGCGAGACGTTATCCAGCCGCGCCCTCACCCAGCCGTTCGCCCCATCCCGGGCCCCCGCGGTGAACGTGAACGTCACCGAGCTCTGCCCCGTGGGCACCACCACCTCCACCGGCACCGAGCCGTAGGGCTGCTCCGGCACACCGGGCTCGGCCACCACCTCCACCAGCGTGTCGAACAGCGCCACCGAGTCGAGCGTCAGGGTGAACTGCTGCGCAGCCCCCGGCCTCACCAGCAGCGGCGTGCCCGGCGTCATGCTCACCAGCGAAGGCACGCTGGCCGCCATCACCACCTCGCTATTCGAGCTGCTGGTGCCCAGCTGCACCGTGACGGAGCCCTCGGCCACGGTGGGCTCGGCCGCCGCGGTGAAGGTAAAGCTCGCCTCCATCGCGTTGAGCGGCACGTTCAGCGACGCGGGCGTCACGGTGCCAAAGCCCTCGGGCCCCGCCGACACGTTCAGCACCGTGCCCTCGGGAGCCGGACGATCCAGCCGCACGGTGAAGCGCACCGAGCGCCCCGGCGCCGCCACCGCGCGCGCCGGACTGAGCGAGGCCACCGCCGGCACCTCACTCTGTCCCAGCACCCGCACCGTCGTCGTCCGCGACGAGTCATCCAGCCGCGCGGTGAGGGTGACACTCTCGGCCTGCTCCACCGGCTCCAGGGCCACCTCGGCCGTGGTCTGCCCGGCGGGGATGCGGACCGCGCCTCCGTTGGCCACCCGCAGCGCCGGTGAGCTGGACTCAATGATGACATCCACCGCCTCGAAGTACGTGCCGCCCATCGCCACCGTGAGCGTCCGGGGGAAGGCCGCGCCCGGAGAGCCCACGCGCGCGTACTGGCCCACGGGCCCGAACGCCACGAGCGCGGGCGGCGGCAGCACGAAGTCCTGCGGCCCCCGGGGCCCGAGCTTCGAGCTGCCGTTGCGGAAGGCGAGCACGCCCCGGAGGTAGCGGTACTTCGTGCCCAGCACGGGCGTGGGCGTCACCGGCGCCAGGAAGTCATCCACCCGAACACCCGCCGTGGCCGCGTCCGTGCCCGCTCTGGCGTCCACGATGAACTCGTTGAAGGTGTCCAGCTTCGTCACGTAGACGTTGAACAGCTCCACCAGCACGCCCTCCAGCGCCGCCGCGGAGCGCCCCCCCGTGCGCACGTCCTCGGGGCTGGCCCGCACCGGCGGCGGCAGCGGGTTGTTGCTGCTCACCTTGGTGATCTGCGCGTTGCTCGTCACCACCAGCTCGATCTGCCCGAAGAAGTCCACCACCGTCGCCAGGGCGATGTTGACGCGATCTCCCGCCACCACCCGGGGAGCGGCGTCCACGTACACGAAGATGCCCGAGTACTCTGGCCCCTGGTAACGCTCCGTCTCGCCCGGGTGCACCTGCACGAAGAAGCCGTCAGGGGTCACCGCCGTCACCAGCACGCCCGCCACCGTCACCCGGTGGTTGAGCAGCCGGATCGCTCCACCCACCGGCCGCTTCACGTCATAGGGGGTCACCTCGCATGGCACGCCGCCCGGGTTGGCCCTGGCGCACGCATCACACGCATCCCCGTGCCCATCCCCATCCGCGTCCGTCTGCTCCGCGTTGGCCGTGTACGGGCAGTTGTCCTGCCAGTCCCGCAGCCCATCGCGGTCCTCGTCATCCCGGGGCGGCACCGTGCAGCTGGTGGATCCAGCCACCAGCGGGCACTCGTCGCACGCATCGCCCACCCCGTCTCCATCCGTGTCCGCCTGCTTGCCGTTGTCCAGGGGGCGAATGGGGTTGAAGACGATGGGGCAGTTGTCCTGGAGGTTACCGAGCCCGTCACCATCCGAGTCCCCCGGCTCGCGCGCCCCGCTGTAGGGCAGCGAGCCGTTCACGCTGGCCGGGTACACCGCGCTGGTGGACAGCCGCTGCGGCGAGCACACGGGCTCGTCGCGCGGGCCCTCGTTGCAGAAGAAGAGCGGGTACTTCCCGGCGTTGGCCTGGGCCAGCACGGCGTACGTCTTGCCAATCTCACCGCTCACGCACACCGCGCGCTGCGCCCCACACACGCTCAATTCCTCGCAGCCGCTCACGTTCAGCGCCGTCACCAGCGCCTGCTCTCCATACAGCAGCTTGCCCGCGCGCAGCGTGAGCACCACGTCCTCCGCGTTGGCCGCGATGACGGCGCGGTAAGGAGACTCGGCGAAGGCGCGCAGCCGGAAGATGGCCAGGTCGGCCACCTTGCCCGGCTCGATGCGGCCCAGCTTCTCGTGCACGTCCGTGAGGTCCGCGGCGTTCGCCGTCACCATCCGCCACAGCTCTTCATCCGTGAAGGCGCGCGCGTAGTAGCTGGTGCTCAGGTAGTCCGCGCACTGCAGCTCGCGCAGCAGGTTCATCGAGCCGGTGGGCAGCCAGTCCGTGCCCAGCGCCATGGTGACGCCCAGCTGCTTGTACGCCGTCACCATCGCGGTGTCCCCGTACAGCGCCACGTTGGAGCGCGGAGACCAGATGAGGTCCGTGCCCCGGCTGGCCATGTCCCCAATCTCCGTCGCCGTCAGGCCAATGCCGTGAATGAGCGCCGTCTGCCGCGTGAGCACGTTCTGCCCGCCCGCGGCGCCGCCGCTCAGGCACCGGTACTCGTTGCGCGCCGCCTCCTCGATGCCCTCGGCCACGTGCGGCAGGTACGCCGACAGCGGCGGAATGGAGGAAGGCGTGTCGATGCCCAGGTACGCACAGCCCTCCGTCAGCTGCAGGCCGGTCGAGTCCCCCAGCGGGAACGTCTGGTAGTTGAGCGGCGCCTCGCCCAGCCCCTGCTGGTTGCCACCCGTGGTCGTCACGTTCTCCTTGTCCAGGTTGCGCAGCAGCCCCGGCTGGCCTCCACTGCCCGCCACCGAGGTGGTGCCCGCCAGCACCTGCCGCAGCTCGCCCCAGCGGATGGCGTCGTTGGTGGAGCTGTCGTTGAACAGCCGCGTGTGCCCATCGGTGCCCCGGTTCCAGTCGTGCCGGTGCTCGTAGCGCTCCTGGGTGAGCGGGGTGGGCGCGCCCTGGTAGGTGATGTGGTCGTGCGCGTTGATCAGGCCCGGGGAGATGACGCCCTCTGGGCAGGAGATGACGGTGGCCTCCGCGGCCCCCGCCGGGCCGGTGCAGTCACACGCGGCGCACTGAATGAGGCCCTGCTCGTCCACCAGCACCTGGCCACCGCTCAGCACCCCGGTGTCCTTGAGCACCACGCCCTGGAACAGCCGCGCGCCGCTGCCCGCCTTCGTCACCTCGCACGTGGCGCCGCTGCTCACCGGCGGCAGCGTGGCGCACTGAGTTATCGTCAAGGGCGTCACCACGCAGGTGCTCTCGCACCCATCTCCGCCGCGCGTGTTGCCGTCGTCGCACGCCTCCTCTGCCTCGCGCACCCCGTTGCCACACACGGAGAGCACCGGCTCCGTCTCGGTGTCACAGGTGCTCGAGCACCCGTCTGCGCTCCGGGTGTTGCCGTCGTCGCACTGCTCCAGCCCCTCCACCTGCCCGTCCCCGCACACCTCTTTGCCCTCGCCCGAGCACCCCACCAGCAGAAGAAGGCCTACGGCTAGCACGGCCAATGTGGGGCGCGAGTCAGGACGCATCAGAGCTCCAGGGGGGGGAAGAGGACCGGGCCTTCGTACCTGCCACCGCGCGTCAGGCCTCGCGCAACAAGTGCGCAAGATTTTAACCCGGAGGCGACGTATCAGGGAAGCAAGGCCGGTATTGGGCAGCGGACCCGTCAGGTCTTCCTGCCAGCCCCCCTGCCGGGCGCCCCCCCTTCCGCACTATGGTGCGCGCCGCTCATGTCCACGACGCTGACGCGGACCTCCGCTGTTTCTCGCTTTCTGGAAAACCACCTCCGCCGCGACTCGCAGGCGCGGGAAACCTCCGTGGCCGGCTACATGGCGGGCCTGGCCGCGGTGTGCCTGGTCGCCGTGGCCGCGCTGGGGCCCTACATCGGCTGGGGCCTCACCCGGGCGCTGCTGGGCCTGGTGGGCGTGCTGTGCGTCTACTACACGGTGCTCTGGCGGGCCCTGCGCGCCGGGTGGTTCCACCCCGCCATTCACTGGCTCAACGTGGCCATCGAGGTGAGCATCCCCTCGGTGGTGCTGGCCTTTGACTTGCGCTTCCAGGGGCCCACCTACGCGCTCACCGCGCCCACGCTCGTCATCTGGGGCACGCTGGTGGTGCTGGCGGCGCTGCGCACCCAGCCGAAGCTGGCGCTGGTGGCCGGAGCGCTGGCGGGCGGTGAGTACCTGCTGCTGTACTTCTTCTTCGTCCGGCCGCTGCTGCCCGAGCAGCCGCTGCTCACCCTCACCCCGCCCTTCATCGTCATGCGGGCGCTGTTCCTGATGAGCTCCGGGGTGGCCACCGCCATCCTCGCGCGGCACTTCGTGCGCAAAACGGCCGAGGCGCTCTCCGCGCTGCGCGAGCAGGAGGTGATGGGCAAGTACATGCTGCACGAGCGCATTGGCGCCGGCGGCATGGCCGAGGTGTACCGCGCCACCTACAGCCCCGAGGGCGGCTTCGAGAAGCAGGTGGCCCTCAAGCGCGTGCTGCCCAACTTCGCCGACGACGTGGAGTTCGTCACCCTGTTCCGCCGCGAAGCGGAGCTGTGCTCCATGCTGCACCACCCCAACATCGTCCAGGTGTTCGACTTAGGCCGCCACGCCAACACGTACTTCCTGGCCATGGAGTACGTGGACGGGCTGCCCATGAGCACGCTGCTACGGGGCCGGGCCTGGCAGGGGCTGCCGCTGAGCGCCGTCACCTTCCTGGGCGCGGAGCTGGCCTCGGCGCTGGACTACCTGCACCAGCGCACCACGCGCACCGGTGAGCCGCTGCACCTGGTGCACCGGGACGTGAACCCGCCCAACGTGCTGGTGTCGCGCATTGGCGAGGTGAAGCTGTCGGACTTCGGCATCGCCCGCAGCGCGGCGCAGGCCCAGCTCACCGTGGTGGGCAACGTGCGCGGCAAGCTGGGCTACATGTCCCCGGAGCAGGCCTTCGCTCAACCCATCGATGGGCGCACGGACTTGTTCGCCCTGGGGCTCACCCTGCACGAGGCCCTCACCGGCAGGCGCCTGCTGACGGGCCAGGACGAGGTGGAGCTGCTGCGCGCCGCCGCCGAGCAGGAGCTGCTGCCCCCCTCTCACCTGCGGCCCGAGGTGCCGCCGCAGCTGGACGCCATCATCATGGGCCTGCTGGAGCGGGACGTGAAGAAGCGCACCCCCACCGGGGCCGCGGCACGCCAGCAGCTCCTCGCCCTCACGGGTGAGGCGGCGCCTTTCCCCAACGGACAGCTGGCCCTGGCCCAGGCGGCTCAAGAGGTGCTGCAGCGCACGCGCCAGGGCTCCGAGCGGGTGTCTGGCGCGCATGCCCTCACCGTCCCCTCTGGCGCCATGCGCGCGCGCTCCGGGTAGCCGCCATGGACATCGCCGTCGTCACCTACGCGGGCCTGCCCCAGTTGGACAGCTATGACGCGCCCCTGTTGCCCGCGCTGGCGGCGCTGGGGCTCGACGCGCGCCCTGTCCTCTGGGACGACCCGGCCATGGACTGGAGCACCCCCCGCGCCGCCGTGGTGCGCACCACGTGGGACAGCCACCTGCGGCGCGAGGCCTTCGTCGCCTGGGCGTCCAAGGTGGGCCGGCTCACCCGGCTCTACAACCCCGCCGAGGTGCTGCGCTGGAACACGCACAAGGCGTACCTGCGCACGCTGGAGGCCCGCGGCGTTCCCTTCACTCCCACCGAGTGGGTACCCCGCGGCGGCACCGTGGCGCTGGACGCGCTGGTGCTCGAGCGCGGCTGGGAAGCGCTGGTGCTCAAGCCGGTGGTGTCCGCCGGAGCGATGAAGACGTACCGCTTCACCCGCGCCGCGCTGCCCCAGGCCCAGGCCCAGCTCGAGGCGCTGGCGGCCGAGGGCGAGGTGATGGTGCAGCCCTACCTCACCGCCTTCGAGACGGAGGGCGAGCGCGCCTTCCTCTACTTCGGCGGCAGCTTCAGCCACGCGGTGCGCCGCCCGCCGGGCCTGGCCGACTCACCCCGCGCCTTCGCCACCCCGCACCTCTTCACCCCCAGCGCGGCGGAGCTGAGGCTGGCCGATCAGGTGCTGGCCGCCGTGGACGAGCCCCTGCTCTACGCCCGGGTGGACCTGGCCACCGACAACACCGGCCGCACCTGCCTGCAGGAGCTGGAGGCGACCGAGCCCAGCCTCTTTCTCAGCCTGGATCCCCAGGCCCCGGGACGGCTCGCCCAGGCGATTGCCCGGACGCTGTAGAGGTGGGCCCTGGTAGGCGCCACACTTAGCCCATTCGTTGACACCTGCCCGCTGATCCCGTGCTGAGCGCGTGAGCAGGTGATTACCATTTCTTCATGCGCTCCCTGTTGCTGTCGCTGCTGGTCCGCCAACACATGGCCCTGAAGGAACGGTTCCGAGCCCGTTACCCCCACCCCTGGCTCATCTGGGAGGCCGGGGCCTGGAATGTGCCCGAGACGGAACGTCAGAACGTCACCGCCACTCAGCTTCCCGCGCCGGATCTCCGCGACTGTCTTCCCGCTGGAGACGCGCTGTGCTTCGAGCTCGTCGCCCTGGGTGAGGCCCAGAGCTCGCTGCCGCTGGGGCGCGCCTCGCACAACGCGCTGGTCGTCAACGACGCCACCGTGTCGAGGGATCACCTGACGCTGCACCGCACGCCCAGCGGGCAGTGGTCCGTGGAGGCCCTGCCCCAGGCCAGCCCGGTGAAGCTGGACGGCGTGCCGCTGACGCCCAACCGGCCCGCCACGCTCATGCCCGGAGCACGGCTGGAGCTGGGCGATGTCCGCCTCACCTTCCATGACGCGGAGGGTTTCTACTTCCGGCTCGGAAGGATGGCCGCCACCCTGGCTCAGCAGGTCGCGCCCGCCAAAGCCGGCTGAGCCACCGGGGCGCCGGCTGCTCGGGCGCCCCCGCCGTACCGCTTCAGCGTCCAGGGATGGTGCCCAACGTCGGGGCCTTCTGCCCCGGCGTGGTGGCCGCGTAGACGATGCCGCCCGTCAGCAGCACCGCCGCGCCCGCGCCCGCCCACACCCACCACCTGCTGCTCTTCACCTGCTGGGTGGGCTCCGACGCGGGCGTGCCCGGCAGGGGCTCTGGCAACAGGGCCGTGGGCGCGGTGCTCTTGGTGCGGCGATCCACCGCCTTGCGGCCGGCCTCGTTGAGCCCGGCGGGCCGAGCTGGCCGGGCCTCGGCTCGCGCCTCTTTCTCACGGGTGGGCTGGGCCTTCGGGCGGTCCGGGGCCTTGGCCTGGGCGCTGGCCTTCTGGGCCACGTGCGCGTCCATCTCGGCGATGAGCTCCTTCACCATGGGCGCGTTGGCCGGCTCCTTCTCGGAGAGGCTCAGGTAGCGCCGGTAGAAGAAGGCCGCGCGCTCGGGGTCGCCCAGCTGGCGGTGGCACTGCGCCACGTTGAAGAGGAAGCCAGGCAGCGGCGCCAGCTTGTACGCCGCGTCGAAGGCGGCCAGCGCCTCGCGGAACTCTCCGCGCGCGTAGGCCTCGTTGCCCTGGGTGAATTTCTCGCGCGCCTGGGCCTTCGCCTCGTCGGACACCTGGGCGCCCACCGCGGGCAGCGACGAGAAGCCCAGGACCAGCGCCAGCACGGCGGCGCACCAGCGGTGCTTACTGTGCGAACGGATCGATGATTTCATCGCGCTTGACCTCCTTGCGCGGCGCGGCCTTCACGGGCGCGGCCTTGGGGAGCGCGGACTGCTGCCTGGCCAGCGGCATCTCGAGCACGGCATGAGAGTCCAGCCGCACCTGCCGCTCCAGCGGCTCATACCCCGCCATCTCCAACCTCAACCCGAGCGCGGCATCCGCGCGCGGCAGCTCCCGAATCAGCGGCGTGACGCCGAGCGCCTCGCCCGTGTCCGCGCGGATGACGCGCGCGCCCTCCGGCGTGGTGCGCACCGTGAGGGTGATGGGGGCCGGCCGCGCGGCCGCCACCGCCACCTCGGGCTGTGGCGTGAACAGCAGCCGCTCTACCCCGCTCCACATCACCGCGCCCGCCAGCATGGCCAGCGCCATGCCTGCGGCCAGCAGCGGCATGCGCGGGTGGCGCCACAGCGACTCCGGCTTCACCAGGTCACGCCGGGTGGGCTCGTCATCCACATCCATCGGCGCCACCGCGTGCGCCAGGCCATCCACCGTCAGCAGCGTCGCCGTCACCTCGGACAGGTGCTGAGGCCGCTTCTCCGGCTCCTTGGCCAGGCAGCGCAGCACCAGGTCCGCCAGCGCCGGGGGCATGGACTCGCCCGAGGCCAGCTTGTCCGGCAGCGGCGGCGGCGGCTGGGTGATGATCTGCACCACCAGGTGCCCGAACGCCGGGGCCTGGAACGGCGGGTGCCCCGCCAGCATCTCGTAGAGCAGGTTGCCCACCGCGTAGATGTCCGCGCGGTGATCCACCGGCAGCCCGGCCGCCTGCTCGGGCGCCATGTACGTGGGCGTGCCAATGATGGTGCCGTCCAGCGTGCCGTTGGTGCCCTCGGAGGTGAGGATCTTCGCCACGCCGAAGTCCAACACCTTCACGAAGTCCGCCTGGCCGCCGCGGTGGGTGAGGAAGAGGTTGTCGGGCTTCACGTCCCGGTGCACCACGCCCACCTTGTGGGCCGCGCCCAGCGCCGCGCACACCTGCGCGCCAATGCGCTGCACGCGCGCGAGCGTCAGCTTCTCCTCTTTCATCACCTGAGCCAGGCTCTGTCCGCGCAACAGCTCCATCACGCAGTACACCTGGCCGCGCTCCACTTCCTCCACGAAGTCGAAGATCTCCACGATGTGCTCGTGGTTGATCTGGTTGACGGAGCGCGCCTCCTGGAAGAAGCGCCGCACGAAGCTCACATCATGCGCGTGCTGGGGCCGCAGCACCTTGAGCGCCACCTGCCGGCCCAGCCGGATGTGACGCGCCTGAAACACGCGCCCCATGGAGCCTTCGCCCAGCAGCCGCTCGAGTTGGTAGTTGCCCAGGATTTGCCCTTCATGGGCTTCCTGATTGCTCCGCATCGCGTCACCTGGGGAGGCCACGCTGGAAAGCATAGTTTGTGCGAGAAGATCGTCGCCGCCCATGGGAGCAAAAGCTCTTCACGGGGTGGCTCCCCGGCAACCCACTTCAGCCTCTGTTTTCGAGATCTGGGAAATTCTCACACGCGGGCCGTCCGCCGCTGGACACATCCCGGATCAGCCCCCGAAAACTCAGCCCCCGGAGCCGTGGGGCGCCGGGGGCTGATGTACTCCTCATCTGCTTAGCAATGGACAGCCTGGCTCAGATGCACTGCCGGCTGGCGTTGCAGGCGCCCGGGGTGCCGTCGCTCTTGCGGCACACGGTGTTGGCCGGGCAGTCCACGTTGTCCGCGCAGTCGATCAGGTTGTCCAGGTCGTTGTCCCGGCCGTCGTTGCAGGTGGTCTCCTTGCGGGCCCCACTGGCGCAGAGGCAGCCGCCCAGCGGGTTACAGGACTTGCCCGTGCAGTCCGCGGTGTCCGCGCAGTCGACCAGCGTGTCACCGTCATTGTTGCTCACGCCGTCGTCGCAGAACGTCTCGATGCGGGTGGTGCAGGCACTGCCCGCGGTGTTGTTGTACTGGCATCCCACATCGCAGATGCCCGTCAGGCAGTTGGGCTCGGAGCCCTGGCCCTGGGTGCGGCAGTCGATGCGGTTGTCGCCGTCGTCATCCTGGCCGTTGGTGCAGGCGACCTCCTGCGGGCCGTTGGCCACCGTGCACACCTGCCGTGCGGCGATGTGAGGCAGGCCCTCACAGCCCGGATCCTGGCAGTCCGTCTTGCCGTTCTTGTCGTTGTCCAGGCCGTCGGTGCAGTTGTTCTCCTGGCACTGGCGGCGCTTGCAGGTGGCGCCCGGATCCCCCAGCACGCACGACTGGCCGGAGCACTGGGTGTCCTCGCAGTCGATGAAGCCATCGCCGTCGTTGTCCAGGCCGTCCGCGCACGCGGCCTCGACCTTGGCTCCGGCCTGGCACAGGCAGCCCACGCCGCACTCCCTGCTGCCGCAGTCCGGGTCGGCGCAGTCGATGAGCGTGGTGCCGTTTCCATCCTTGTCGTCATCCAGCCCGTTGCCGCACTCCACCTCGGTCTTGCTGCCGCCCGCGCACAGGCAGCCCACACCGCACTCCTTGTTGTCGCAGTCCGTGTCCGAGCAGTCCGTGCGCGTGGGGGGCGTGGTCGTCGCGTTGCCGTCCCCATCGTCATCGATCGCGTTGCCGCACTCGCTCTCGCCCTTCTTCCCGCCGATGCACGCGCAGCCGGCGCCGCACGCCTTGCCGTCGCAGTCCGAGTCCGCGCAGTCCACCCTGTCGGTGGTCTGCGGCGTGGAGTCCGCGTCGTCATCCACGTTGTTGTCGCAGACGGCCTCGCCCTTCTTGCCACCAATGCACACGCAGTTGGGGCCACACGGCAGCGAGCTGCAGTCCGTGTCCGCGCAGTCGATGGGCCCGTCCGAGTCATCGTCCGTGCCGTTGTCACAGGCGGCCTCGCGGCGCCCGGCGCACTGGCCGTTCACGCAGTCCTGCGTGGCCGAGCAGGCCTGATCACACCGGCCACAGTTGTTGCGCCCCGACAGGAAGTCGAAGCCCTCGTCCACCGTGCCGTCGCAGTTGTCATCCTTGCCGTTGCACACCTCGGTGCCCGGCAGCACCTCGCCGACGCAGGAGATGTTGCCCCCGGCGCCACACGTGGGCTTGCCCGTGCGGCAGACGCCCTTGTTCGCCGTGTTGGCCGGGCCGCTGTAGCAGTTGGCGGTCTCCAGCTCGTCGAACTCGCCGTCGCAGTCGTCGTCCAGCTGGTTGCACGTCTCCGCCTGGGGCAGACAGCAGTACTTGCGCGCGTCCGGCAGGGCCGCGCACACGTAGCCCTTGCCTCCACAGTCCGAGTCCAGGTCGCACGTGTAGGGCAGATCATCCGGGAAATCGACCGTGCAGCCCGCGGTGCCCAGCAGAAGGCCACACACCAGCAGCTTCAACCACAAGTAGAGCGCCTTCATTTTCAGAAGCTCCCGCCAACGAAGAGATGAAGCGAGGTGCTACCCCCGCCACTGCCACCCGGTGCCACCGTCGTGCTGCCCTGCGCCGCCGGGGCCCGCGTGGGCACCAGCACCAGCCATACCACGCTGGCGCCCGCCACCGCCCCGCCGCCCGCCACCAGCGCCGTGCCCAGGTTGGCCTGGCGCTGCGCATCCAGCCGCTCCTTGCGGGTGATGTCCGCGATGCCGTTGCCGTCCGCGTCCACCGCGCGCGAGGCGGTGCTCTTGGCGCCCTGGCCAATGACGACGCCCGCGCCCATCGCCACCAGGCCCAGCACCGCGGTGTACAGCGCCGGCCGGCTGAAGAGGGTCGGCTCCGAGGACTCCTTCTTGCGCGGCGTCTCCGCCACCACGTCCGTGGGGCTGTCCGGCGCCGGGCCCGAGCTCTCCAGGTACACGTCCACCGTCGTCGTCTGCCCGGCCGGCAGGCTCACCGTCTTGGCGAAGGGAGAGAACTCCTCCGCCTCGACGATGAGGTTGCCCTCGCCAGGGGCCACGCGCGCCTCGAGGCTGCCCACGCCCAGCGTGCGCTCGCCCAGGCGCACCACCGCCTGCGGCACGTTCACCTTCACCTTGAGCAGCGCGCGCTGCCGGGCCAGCGCCCGCACCTGCTTGGCCAACAGCGCCGCGGCGCCCTGCTGGAACCGGGCATCGCGCGGGTTGCGCCCCGTCAGCTCCGCCGCCTCCACCACGTTGCGGTCCCGGTCAAACGTCCACAGCCGGAACACCCACCCGCCGTCCTCCAGCGCCAGGCGCGAGGTGACCAGCAGGTCCGCCTCCAGCGTCTCCGCGGGCTCGGCCAGGCACGAGGCCTCCGAGCACCGCAGCGCCGCGTCATAGCCGTCCGCCAGCCGCTCGCGCGCATTGGCGATGGAGGCGCCGGGCACCGCCTGCGCCATCGTCGTCCTCATCGCGCCGTAGAGCGAGCGGATCCACCGGCTGGACACCGCCGCCGCGGAGCGCTCGGGCGTCTCCATGCCCAGCAGCACCACGCGCGGCAGCAGATCCGCGCTGGCCACATCGGCGCTCAGGTCCAGGCCAATGCCGGGCTGCTCACCGCCCTCGGCGGCCGGGTCCTGCTGCGCATCGGTGGACTCGGGCTGCTCTGTCTCGGAGGACAGATCCAGCCCCATGCCTTCTTGAGCTTGGGCCGGCGAAGGCAGGGCCACCAGCGCCGCGAGCGCCAGCAGTCCGCCAAGACGGGTAACAGGGGTGTGCATCCCCCGGTTCTACCGCGCCCTCCCCTTCCAAGGAATTACCGAACCGCCAGGTTATGCGGATCGCGAGGCCAGGAACCGGGCCAGGGCCTGGGCCTTGGGGATGAGGGTGTCCACCTCGATGTGCTCCTCCACTGTATGGAAGCCCTTGCCGCGGGGCCCCAGCCCATCGATGGAGGGAATCCCCATGGCGGACGAGGTGCTCGCATCCGAGCCTCCGCCCACCAGCGGCGACTCGCCGTGCCCCAGCCCCGACGCATGCGCACATGCCCCATAGGCGCCCAAGAGCGCCGCCGAGGACTCCGTCTTCTCCAGCGGCTCGCGCGCCACGCCTCCCTTGAGCTCCAACCGCGTGCCCGGCACCCCCGCGCACGCCCGCGCCGCCGCCTCGTGGAAGCGCCGCACCAGGTCCTCCCCGTCCGCCCGCGTGCAGAAGCGCAGGTCCACATCCGCCTCCGCCTGGTCCGGCACCGTGTTCTTCCCCTGCCCGCCCGACACCCGCCCCACGTTCACCGTGATGCCCCGCTCGTAGTCCGTCAGCTGCTGCACCGCGTCAATGAAGCGGGCCAGCACCAGAATGGCGTTGGCCCCCTCCTGGTGCGCGTTGCCCGCGTGGGCCGCCTTGCCGTAGGCCACCGCCTTGATCGCGCCGGTGCCCTTGCGCCGGGTGATGATGGCGTCCGCCGCCCGGCCCGACTCGAAGACGAGGCAGGACTGGGCCCCGCCGATGGCCTGGCGGATCACCCCCGCGCCCTCCGGCGAGCCCACCTCCTCATCCGACACCACCACCAGCCGCAGCGGCGCCAGCGCCTTGAGCCCCGCCGAGGCCTCCAGCGCCTTGAGCGCCCAGGCAATCACCACCAGCCCGCCCTTCATGTCCAGCACCCCCGGCCCCCGCCTCAGCGCCCCATCCTTCCGGTAACCCTCGAACTTCCCAGGGGGAAACACGGTGTCCAGGTGTCCTACCAGCGCCACCGGGGACAGCCCCTCCCGGCCCGGCGAGCGGAACACGAGGTGATCCGCGAAGCGGGTGCTGGGCACCACCTCGGCGGACAGACCCGGCAGCTGGAAGGCCTCGCGCAGCAGCGCGCCCACCTTGCGCCCGCCCTCCGGGTTGTCGGTGTAGGAATTGACTTCGACCAGCGCGGCGAGCGCCCCCTCCATCTCCTCCAGCCTGCCCACCAGCCAGCCAGCCGCCGCTTCGCCTAATTCGCGCATGAAGCCTCCAGAGCCACGCTCTCCCGGTAACCCCTGGGCATAAGCCAGGCAGGCGGCTGGGGGAAAGCCCCCGCGTGCCCGCTCGCCCGGCACCCGACGCTGGCCCCCGCATGGCCCGGAAGCTTGCCGGGCGCCTCGGCGCTCCGCATCCCTCTTTGACGACAAGGAGGATTCGAATGGCGGACAAGCTCTGGATTCTGGTGGGTAACGCGAGCCGCATGCGGCTCTTCTCCGCGGACGAGCGGGGTGAGGACTGGAAGCTGCTGGAGGAATTCCGTCACGATGAGAGCCGGGCTCACAACAACGACTTGCGGGCCCAGCGCGACAACCCCAACGCCGGCACCCTGCACGGCCCCCCCGTCGAGGTGGAGCCCGACGCGCGCCAGGAGCTGGAGCATGACCGGTTCGCCCGCGAGCTGTCCGAGCGCCTGGACAAGGGCGTGGACCACCACACCTTCGAGCGCCTCATCATCGCCGCCCCGCCCACCTTCCTGGGCCGGATGCGCAAGGCCCTGAGCAAGCGCGTGCTCCAGCGCCTGATGATGGACCTGGACGCTGATTTTTCCAATGTGCCCGCCCGAGAGCTGCCCAACCGTGTCCCGGTGTTGTAGACAGGGGGGTAGCAGCATGGCGCCCAGGCTCTGATACGCTCGGGGGAGGGTCACTTCGCTCCCGGGCCAAAAGGCCTGGGGGCTGGTCTGCTGCCGGTCCACCCTCTCCCTGGGCGACATGAAACTCCCTCAGCTCGGCACTCTCAAACTTCGCGGGCGCCTGACGCTCTACGCCACCCTCGTCTCGGTGGTGCCGCTGTTCGCGTTGGCCTGGGTCCAGTCGTATGGCGCCGAGCGCCGGATGCGGCAGCAGCTCCAGGACACCCTGAACATCGAGGCGTCGGCGCTCAAGGACCTGGTGGAAGCGACGCTGGCCGAGCGCGAGGCCAACGTGCGCGGCTGGGCCGAGGGCCATGCGCTGCGCACCGCGCTGCAGGCGGGCACCCCCGCCACCGCGGAGCTCGAGCTGGCCTCGGCCCTGCGCCGCTCGCCCACCTTCCGGGGCCTGGCCGTCTTTGGCCTCAACGGCAAGCTCATCGCGGCCAGCTCCCCCGAGGTGCGCACCGCCTACCAGGGCCGTGAAGAAGAGGTGCTGGCCAGCGCCTGGTTCCGCGCGGCCCTGGAGGAGCGGGTGACCGACGAGGGGCTGTCGGTGGAGGAGGACCCCGCCTTTGGCACGCGCGTGCTGCCTTTGGCGGTGCCCGTGTTCGCCCCCAGCCAGGGCCAGCAGTTCGGAGTGCTCATGGCCGCCTATGACTGGGGCCAGCTCGTCAAAGTGGTGGAGCCCGCGCTGGCGCGCGCCAACTCCCGTAGGCAGCAGAGCTTCTTCATCGAGATTCTGCGCGCGGACAACCGGCCCCTGTTCAACTCGCGCGGAGATGGCGCCCTCAAGGAGTCCGCCGAGTGGCTCTCGGGCCGCGTGGTGAACGACTCCAGCGTGCGCGATGTGGGCGATGGCTGGCGCTTCGTCACCTGGGTGGACGCCTCGGAGGCGTACCAGACGCTGACCAACACGACGCTGTTCAGCTTTGGCCTGTCGGCGCTGTTCGCGCTGCTGGCGGCCATCGGCTCGTTCCTGCTGGCGCGCAGCATCACCCGCCCGATGACGGCGCTGAGCGAGGTGGTGCGCCGCATCATCGACCAGAAGGACCTGACGCAGCCGCTGCCCCTGCGCAACACCCATGACGAGGTGGGGGAGCTGGCCGCCGCCTTCACCCGCATGCTGGATCACCTGCGCGACACCACCGCCGGGCTGCAGCGCGGCATGCTGGTGCTCACCGACACCGTGTCCGAGCTCAAGGAGGCTACCCGCCAGCAGGAGAAGAACATCGCCCGCCAGGCCGCCGCCATCCAGGAGACGCAGGTCACCACGCAGGAGATAAAGCAGACGAGCCTGCTGGCGGCCGAGAAGGCCGACGCGGTGCTCAGCGTGGCCTCGCGCGCCGAGGAGGTGGGCCGCTCGGGCGAGGCGGCGATCAGCGGCAGCCTGGGCGGCTTCGAGGACTTGCGCACCCAGGTGGCGCAGATGGCGCACCGCATCGCCCAGCTCAACGAGCGCACCCAGCAGATCGGCGGCATTACCCAGACGGTGAAGGACCTGGCGGACCAGTCCAACATGCTGGCGCTCAACGCCGCCATCGAGGCGGTGCGCAGCGGCGAGCACGGCAAGGGCTTTGGCGTGGTGGCGCGCGAAATCCGCTCCCTGGCGGACCAGTCCATCCAGGCCACCGAGCGGGTGCGCGACATCCTGGGCGACATCAGCCAGGCCATCCTCTCCACGGCGAAGATGACGGAGCTGGGCTACACGCGCATGGAAGAGGGCCTGGGGCAGGTGCGCGCCAGCGGTGAGAACCTCAAGGAGCTGTCCAGCATCGTCCAGGACAACTCGGCGGCGGTGCGGCAGATCGCCGCCGCGGTGAGCCAGCAGAACGCCGGCATCGCCCAGATTTTCGGCGCGGTGACGGACCTGTCCACGATGATGAACGAGACGGTGAGCAGCCTGCAGGCCACCACCAACGCCACGCGCGCGCTGCAGGAAGTGGCCGAGCAGATGCAGCACATGGCGCGCAGCTACCGCGTCTGAGCCCAAGGCCATGACGCCCCCTCGCGTCCTCATCTTCGATTTGGGCAACGTGCTGGTGTTCCACGACAACGCGCTGCTGTTCGCGCGGCTGGGGCAGCGCGCGGGCCTGGAGCATCAGGAGGTGGCGCAGCGGCTCACCAGCGCGGGGTGGACGGCGGCCAACCGGGGCCTGCTGGACGCGGAGGGCATCCGCAAGGACGTGTGCTCAACGCTGGGGGTAGAGCTGCCCATGGAGGAGTTCGCCCCGCTGTGGAGCAGCCACTTCACGGTGCACCACGCGGTGCTGCCACGCGTGGAGGCGCTGGAGGGCCGGGTGAAGCGGGTGCTGCTGTCCAACACCAACGCGCTGCACGTGGCCTACCTGCGGCCGAAGCTGCCGCTGCTTCAGCGCTTCGACGCGGTGCTGATGAGCTGCGAGGTAGGCCACGTGAAGCCCGAGCCCGCCTTCTTCCAGCTGGCCCTGGAGCGCGCGGGCTGCGCGCCCCACGAGGCCGCCTTCTTCGATGATCTGCCCGAGTTCGTCGAGGCGGCCAACGCGCTGGGCATCCGCGGCCAGCTCTTCACGGACGCGCCCACCTTCGACGCGCAGCTCAAGGCGCTGGGGCTGTGAGCCCCCCCGGCTACAGGTAGCGCTTCACGGGCGGCTCGTGCCGAGCCGCCTCGAGCCACGTCTTGAACGAGGGCAGCGCCAGCACCGTGTCCCGGTACGCGCGCGACACCTCGTCCAGCTGCACCTCGTAGGTGACGAACCGGGTGACGACGGGGGCGTAGAAGGCGTCCGCGATGGTGAAGTGCCCGAAGAGGTACGGCCCGCCCTGGCCAAAGCGCTGGCGGCACTCGTTCCACACCTTCTGCACGCGGGTGATGTCATCGGCCACGCCCGGCGCGCGCCCGTGGCCCGGCTTCCGGGCGTGCAGGTTCATGGGCATGTTGCGCCGCAGGGCGCTGAAGCCGGAGTGCATCTCCGCCGTCGCCGAGCGCGCCACCGCGCGGGCGGTCTTGTCCTCGGGCCACAGCCGGGCCTGGGGGAACGTCTCCGCCAGGTACTCGCAGATGGCCAGCGAGTCCCAGACGGTGAGCGCGCCGTGCTGCAGCACCGGCACATTTCCCGTGGGGGAGTAGCGGGCGATCTCCGCGGCCGTGGTGGGCTCATCCAGCGCGATGAGCACTTCGCGGAAGGGCTGCCCGGTGTGGGCCAGCGCCAGGTACGCCCGCAGCGACCAGGAGGAGTAGTTCTTCGAGGCAACAACGAGGGTGAACTCGGACATGGGCGCAACCTTACCGCCCATGCGCCGCCGCTCAACCTCCGGGACGCAGTTGGGTGATCAGCGAGCGCACCCGGGCGAAGAGCGCCGGCCGCACGGTGTTCTTCCTCGGCTCGATGCGGAACACCGCCACCGGCAGCCGGATGCTCTTGAGCGCCGAGCTGCCCAGCCTCAGCCGCACGGCCAGCGGCAGCGGGTGGCCCTCCACCTCGTTCACCACCGTCTCGCTCACGCACAGGGTGCCCGGCTGGGCCAGCGCCTCGATGCGCGCGGCCAGGTTGACGGCCTCGCCGAACACGTCCCCGTCCTGGATCACCACCGGGCCCAGGTGCACGCCCATGCGGACCTCGGCGCGCTGCTCGGGCGTGAGCAGCTGATTCTGCCCGGCCATGGCCTCCTGCAGCGCCAGCCCGAAGCGCACCGCCGTCAACCCCCGCTCGAACTCCAGCAGGAAGCCGTCCTCCACCATCTTCACCTCTCGCCCCCCGTGACGGGGCAACAGCTCGCGCACGAGCCTCGCGTGCCGCTCTCGGCGATCCTGCTCCACACTCTCTGACTCGGAGCCTGGCCCCACCATCGAGGTAGACATGATGGCGGCGACTTTGAGGCTCTCGGGTTCAGGCGCTTCTTTCATCGAAGCCTCCAGTTCCCCCCCGGGACAGGCGGAGATGTTAACTCAGGAACAAATTCCTACCTACCGAGGCAGTTTGAATTGCTCCTGATCGCGCCCATGAGAACTGGTCATCGCTGACGCAGCGCGCAACCCTTTGTGTCGCCACCTTCACACTCGCAGTCCTACTCACGGGGGTGGGACAGAGCGCGCCAGTCAGGTGTGAGACACACGCCCCGTCGAAGCCGGCCGGAGGCGGTCATGGCTTACGGAGAAGAGAAGGCGCGGGACATGGCCCGGTCCCTGCTGCCGTCGAGGTGGCGCAAGGGGGCGCGCAAGCAGCGGGCGCTCATCCACCGCGGCGGCCGGCGCGAGCCCAAAGCGGCCCTGGCCCGGCTGGAGCGCGAGCCCGAGGGCTGGGACGAGCAGCCGTTTCCGAAGGACACGTCGCAGCGGGAGCTGCGCTGGGTGGTGAGTCACCGGCGCGGGGCCGACAAGGTCAACCCGTTCATCCGCTGGGCCACCGCCGTCACGCGCGAGCTGCCGCGGGAGAGCCGGCTGAGCCATGTGCGCGGGCGGGTGCCCCAGGGCGTCATCGGCGAGCACGCGCTGGTGCACCTCAAGCACACCGAGGCGTTCGAGAACCCCACGGAGCGAGAGTGGCGCCAGGCCTGGTGGTGGCGAGTGCGCTCGAAGCCTTCGGGGATGGAGCGCGGCGAGCTGGCGCAGTTGCTGCGCCAGGTGCTCCAGGTGCCCGAGGGCCACCGCACCTTCAACCGCTGGCTGCGCTACCACCCCAATGCCACTTATATCTGCTGGGGCAACAAGGTGATCTGGGCCAAGCAGGTGCGCGCGCTGCTGGGCGTGCATGACGTGCTGCCCTTCCTCGACACGGTGAGCGGCCCCGAACATGAGCTCTTCCAGGTCATGGAGCGCTTCCTGCGCGCGTTCAAGCAGTGCCGGGCAGATGTGCCGGCCACGCTGCGGGCGCTGGGCGTGAGGCCCGGAGGCCGGAACGAGCCGTACTTCGTGAAGCTCCCGGCGGATCAGCGGGCCTGAGCGGCGCGCGAGGGCCCGCGCGTCGTTTTATTCCCAGCGGCTGCCTCGAAGGTGTGGCGTGCGATCGGCCAGACACGCGTCGGCTGCCCATGCTCGGGGTGGATCAAGTGCGCACGCTTATGCGGGGCGGCGCTCAATCCCGACGCGCCCGCATATCTCAAGGGACGCCCATGCAAGCACTCACGTACGAGGGACCGTGGCGGATCTCGGTCAAGGAGAAGCCGGATCCGCGCATCGAGCACCCGCAGGACGGCATCGTCCGGGTGGAGACCGCCGCCATCTGCGGCTCGGACTTCCACATCCTGCACGGCATGATCCCCGACACCCGCGTTGGCTTCACCTTCGGCCATGAGTTCGTGGGCATCGTGGAGGAGGTGGGCCGGGGTGTCACCGGCGTGAAGCCGGGTGACCGGGTGGCGCTGCCGTTCCAGATCTTCTGCGGCAGTTGCTACTACTGCCAGCGCGGCCTCACCTCGTGCTGCCTGAACACCAACCCCGGCACGGACGCGGCCACCGGCATGTACGGCTACTCGCACACCATGGGCGGCTACGACGGCGGCCAGGCCCAGTACGTGCGCGTGCCCTTCATCGGCGTGGACGCCGAGCACGTGCCCGAGAACGTCTCGAGCCTGGACGCGCTGCCCCTCACCGACGCCTTCCCCACCGGCTACCAGGCCGCCGAGATGTGTGACATCCGCGGCGGGGAGACGGTGCTGGTGCTCGGCTGCGGGCCGGTGGGCCTGTTCGCCATGTGGTCGCTGTGGGCCATGGGCGCCGGCCGCGTCATCGCGGTGGACCAGTACGACTACAAGCTCGAGTTCGCGCGCCGGTGGCTGGGCGTGGAGACGCTCAACTTCCGCGACGTGGACCTCGTCACCACGGTCAAGGGCATGACCGAGGACCTTGGCGCGGACGCGACCATCGACGCGGTGGGCGCCGAGGCCGCCGGCAGCCCCGTGCACCGCGCGCTCGGCATCTACGCGAAGCTCGAGGCGGGCAGCCCCCAGGCGCTCAACACCGCCATCCACGCCACGAAGAAGGGCGGCACCCTGTCCGTCATCGGCGCTTATGGCCCGCCGTTCACCGGCGTGGACATCGGCACGTTCATGAACAAGGCGCAGACCATGCGCACCGGCCAGGCGAGCGTGAAGCGCTACATGCCGCTGCTGTTCGAGCACGTCCAGGCCGGCCGCATCCGCCCCTCCGAGGTGTTCACGCACCGCGGCCCGCTGGAGAAGGCCCCGGAGCTCTACCGCACCATGGCCCGCAAGCAGGACGGGTGCATCAAGTGCGCCCTCTTCCCCAATGGCCCCATCATCCACTAGCCCGGAGACGACCCACATGGAAACGACGAACACTCCACGCGAGCCCAGCGTGAGCAGCGCCGAGGACATCCAGCGGCACTCCGGCTTCAAGGCCGTGCAGACCCCACAGCGCCCGGCCTTCTGGGGCGTGGACCGGGAGCTGTCGCGCCGCCCCGGCGTGCCGATGATGCGGCAACCGGCGCCCTGGCCCAACGCGCGCATGGACATCGAGCACATGGACCCCGCCAGCTCCACCGTGTTCAAGCACGGCCGCCCCAACCGCCAGTGGCCGCCCGTGTTTGGCACCACCTGCCCTCCCAAGGGGCTGTCGGGCCTCGTCCGCAAGTGGGCCGCGAGCTACCCCGACCACAAGCCCCAGCACTGGCTGCTGAAGCTGCTGGGTGACCGCGTGGACAGCGCCGAGCACCGCCTCAAGAAGCTGGCGCCCGTGGCCCTGCCGCTGGCCGCCGCGGGGTTGCTGGGCCACCTGTACCTGCGCGACGGGCGCGGCCGCACCAGGCGCGAGCGCGTGCTCGCCTCCCTGCCCATGCGCACTGCGTAACACCCCCGGGCCGCGCCGGGGCATGGAGCGCAGGGGGAGCTACCGCGAGCCCCCCTGCCTCAGTACGCTGACCCCCAGCCATGCCCAATGACGCGCAGCCTGCTGCTCCTGCCCAGGTGTGGCTTGCGGACGACAGCCCCTCGGCGGCGGAGCACACCCGCCGTCTGCTCTCTGGCACCGACTACCAGATCGAGACGTTCGCCGACGGCGCGAGCCTGCTGGAGCGCCTGGCTCAGCCCGCCGTCCAGGCACCGGACCTCCTGCTGCTCGACTGGCACATGCCAGGCGTCTCGGGCCTGGAGGTGTGCCGCTTCCTGCGCGAGCGCTTCCTGCCCACCGAGCTGCCCATCCTCGTGCTGACGGCCAGCACGCACGAGGGCGACATCGAAGAGGCTTTCGGCGCGGGCGCCAACGACTACGTGGCCACACCGGCCCGGCCCGTGGAGCTGCGCGCCCGCGTGCGCACGCTGCTCCAGGCGCGCCGGGACGCCGAGGCGCTGCGCGCGCAGGAGCGGGAGCGCGAGCGGCTGTTGGGCGAGGTGGAGGCCGCGCGCGTGCGCCTGGTCTCGCTCTTCGAGAATGCCCCCGCCATCGTCTGTACGTTTCGCGGGCCCCAGCTCGTCTACGAGTTCTCCAACCCGCTTCACCAGCGGCTGGTCGGAGCGCACCGCCAGCTGGTCGGCCGGCCCGTGCGCGAGGCGGTGCCCGAGGCGGTGGACCAGGGCATCGTGGCGCTGCTCGAGCACGTGTACCTCACCGGCGAGCCTTACCTCGACCGTGAGCTGTCAGTGCGGCTCGACCGCCGGGGCGATGGCACCCTGGTGAATGCCTTCGTCAATGTCGTGTACCAGCCGGCGCGCGACGCCACCGGCCGGGTGGTGGGCGTCGACGTCTTCGGCTTCGAGGTGACCGAGCAGGTGCTGGCGCGCCATCGCGCGGAGGCGCTCGCCCGGCAGCTGCGCGAGAGCGAGGAGCGGCTGCGCCGGGTGGTGGAGGCCTCGGGCATCGCCACCTGGGAGCTGGACGTGGCCACCGGGGCCGTGTCGGATGATCCGCGCCACCTGGAGCTGCTCGGGCTGCCGCCCGGCACCCCGCTCACGCTCGCGGCGATCATGGAGGCCATCCACCCGGACACGCGCGAGCAGGTGACAGCCACCATCAAGGCGGCGCTCGCGGGAGACAAGGGGGGGCGCTACCTCGTCGAGCTGCGCACGCGTGGCGTGGACGGAGAGCCCGGGCGCTGGCTGGAGGGCCGCGGCCAGGCCCTCTTCGACGCGCGGGGCAAACCGGTGCGCCTGGTCGGAACCACCGTGGACATCACGGCGCGCAAGGCCGCGGAGGGCGCGCGGGAGGAGCTGCTCGACGCCATCTCCGAGCAGCCGCTCTTCGGCGTCGTCCTCTTCCGGGGCCCGCGGTTCGTCTTCGAGCGGGCGAATGGGACCTACCGCCAGATGGTGGGCGGCCGGGACGTGGAGGGCAAGCCCCTGCTCGAGGCGCTGCCGGAGCTGGTGGGCCAGGGCTTCGACACGATGCTGCACGGCGTGCGGCGCACCGGCATGCCCCTCATCGCGCGCGAAGCGCTCGCCCGGGTGGACCGAAGCGGGACGGGCGTCATGGAGGACGGGTACTTCGATCTCGTCTTCCAGCCGGTGCGCACCCCCGGCGGTGAGGGAGAGGACGTGCTCCAGATCATCCTGGACGTGACGGGCATGGTGCACGCGCGCCAGGAGGCCGAGCGCCTCATGGGGATGGAGAAGGAGCGGGCCCTCTTCGAGCAGCAGCTCGTCGGCATCGTCAGCCATGACTTGAGAAACCCCATCGCCGCCGTCACCCTGTCGGCCGCCACGCTCCTGCGCCGCCCGGACCTGGAGGATCGCCAGCGCCGGACGCTGCTGCGCATCCTCACCTCGGCCGAGCGCGCTCACCGGATGATTCGCGACCTGCTCGACTTCACCCAGGCGCGCCTGGGCGGAGGGTTGCCGGTGGTGCGCAAGCCGGGCGACGTGCACGCCGCCGTGCGCAATGTGGTGGAGGAGGCCGAGGAGGCCCACCCCGGGCGCACCGTCGAGTTCGAGCACACGGGCAGCGGAGAGGGCCTCTGGGACGCGGACCGTCTGGCCCAGGCGGTGGGCAACCTGCTCTCCAATGCGCTCCAGTACAGCCCACCGGACTCGCGCGTGCGCATCACCTCGCGCGGGGAGGACAGGGCCGTGGTGCTCACGGTGCACAACGAGGGGCCGGCCATCCCCCCGGAGCTGCTGCCGCGCATCTTCCACCCCATGCAACGCGGGGCGCAGCAGGTGTCCCAGGGGCGCAGCGTGGGCCTGGGCCTCTACATCGTGGACCAGGTGGTGCGCGCGCACGGCGGCACCATCGAGGTGGCCTCCACCGCGGAGGCCGGTACGATGTTCACCGTGCGGCTGCCGCGCACCAGCCCGTAGCCCACACCTCAGCCGACCTGGCGCGCGGGCGAGCCTCCGCTTTCTCCGAGGCCTTGTCCGGCCCCGGGTTGCAACGGCCTCCCCTCGTCCTCAATGACAAGGGACAGGCAGCGGCTTCAGGAGGCGGGATGCGGCAGCGGATTGACGATTACGCCTTGCTCGGCGACTGCCACTCCGCGGCGCTCGTGGGCCGTGACGGCTCCATCGACTGGGCGTGCTTTCCCCGGTTCGACTCGCCCGCGGTGTTCTGCCGCATCCTCGATATGGACCGGGGGGGCGCCTTCCGGGTGAGCCCCGAGGGGCGGTTCCAGTCCACCCGCCGCTACCTCGATGACACCAACGTGCTCGTCACCACCTTCACCACGCCGACCGGGGTGTTGGAGGTGACCGACTGCATGCCCATCCGGCCTGCCCGGGCGCGCAGCCCGCGCCTGGGCACCCGGCACTCGCTGCTGCGGCGGCTGCGGTGCGTGGGTGGCCATGTGCTCACGCGCGTGGTGGTGGCGCCGCGCTTCGAGTACGGGGCCTTCGTCCCCAGCATCCGCCTCACCTCGCCCCTGACGGCGGAGCTGGTGGGGGGCGCGGACGCGCTGTGGGTGACGGCCACGCGCCCGCTGACGGCGCATGACAATGCCCTGCGCGCGCGCTGGCGCCTGCGCGCCGGAGACGAGGCCTGGGTGGAGGCCGCCTGGAGCTCCTCGCTCGTCGAGCGCACCCCGGAGGACATGCCGGACCTCGCCGCGCTGCGCCTGCGCCTGGAGGAGACGGTGGCCTTCTGGCGCGGGTGGATCTCCCACTGCGCCTACCAGGGCGAGCACGCGCCCCAGGTCCGCCGCTCGGCGCTGGTGCTCAAGGCGCTCACGTACGTGCCCTCGGGCGCCATCGTGGCGGCGCCCACCACGTCCCTGCCCGAGGAGCCGGGCGGCGTGCGCAACTGGGACTACCGCTACACCTGGCTGCGGGACACCACGCTCACGCTCATCTCCCTGATGCTGCTGGGCTACCAGGACGAGGCCATCGCCTTCCGGCATTGGCTGGGGCGCACCAGCGCCGGGCGCGTCGAGGACATTCAGATCATGTACGACATCGCCGGCCACCGCCTGCTCCCGGAGGTGGAGCTGGCCCATCTGGCGGGCCATCGGGGCTCGAGGCCGGTGCGCATCGGCAATGGCGCGGTGAAGCAGCTCCAGCTCGATGTCTTCGGGGAGATCCTGGAGGCGGCGTGGCTGTTCTCGAAGATGGGCGGACAGGTGGCGCCCAAGAGCTGGGACTTCCTGCGCCAGCTGGTGAACGGCGTGTGCGAGCGGTGGCGCCAGCCGGACCAGGGGCTGTGGGAGATTCGCGACGAGCCCCGCCACTTCCTCCACTCGAAGCTGCTGTGCTGGGTGGCGCTGGATCGCGCGGTGCGCATCGCCCGGGCGCGGCGGCTGGCGGCCCCCGTGGGGCGCTGGGTGCGCGAGCGCGAGCTGCTGCGGGAGTACCTGCTGCGCGAGGGCGGGCGCCTCGGGTGGTTCCCTCAGTCGGTGGGCTCGGACCGGGCGGACGCCTCGGTGTTGCAGCTGCCCGCCCTGGGCTTCCTCCCGGTGGCGCACCCCCTGGTGAGCCGCACGGTGGAGGTGGTGCGAGAGCAGCTGGAGAACCAGGGGCTGCTGTACCGCTACCACGCGCCGGACGGCCTGCGCGGCGGGGAGGGCACGTTCCTGCTGTGCTCCTTCTGGCTGCATGACGTCCTGGTGCACTCGGGAAGGACGAAGGAGGCCGAGGCGCTGCTGCAGCGCCTGCTGGGCCTGGCCAACGACGTGGGCCTCTACGCGGAGGAGGCGGTGCCAGGGACGGGTGAGGCGCTGGGCAACTTTCCTCAGGCCTTCACACACATGGCGCTGGTGGCCTCGTGCGCGCAGCTCTCGGCGGCCCGGAGCTTCCGGCTTCCCAGGCCCGGTGCGTACGACTTCGCGGACTTCGCGCTCACCTACCACCTTGGCCGGCGCTCCATGCTCATGTCCCGCTTCTCGGCGGACGCGGTGCAGGGAGCCGCGCTTTGACCTTCGCGCGCGGGGCCGGCGCTCAGCGGGGGCTCGCCAGCGCCAAGGCCGAGCGAGCAGCTACCGGCCGTCACAAGCAGCGGCCTGGGACTCCACCCTGGGTAGCTACCGGAAGGCCTCCCCTGTCCGCAACTTGATGGGAACGCCCCCGGTGCCTTCGTTCAGGAGTCTCGCCATGCGCTGGTTCTCTCGAAGCTCTGTCTTGCTGCTTGCCCTCCTGGCGACCGCGGGCGTCGCTCACGCCCAGGACGGCAGCCCGTCCATTCAGGGGACTTTCACCCTGGACCCCGCCGCGAGCGAGGACGTGAACCAGGCGATCGACCGCGCCGTGGGGCGAATGAACATGGTGAAGAAGCCGATCGCGCGCAGCCGCCTGAAGAAGACCAACGAGCCCTACCAGCAGCTGACGCTTGCGCAGACCGGCTCCGAGGTGACCATCACCGCGGATGACCGCAAGCCGGTCGTCACGCCCCTGAGCGGGACGCCGATCAAGTGGACGCGCGAGGACGGCGAGGTCTTCGACGTGAGCACCCAGTGGAAGGGCGACAAGCTGGAGCAGACCTTCAAGGCGGAGGATGGCCAGCGGGTGAATACCTTCACCCTCAGCCCGGATGGCAACGTGCTCACCATGGACGTGTCGGTGACCAGCCCGCGCCTGTCGCGGCCGTTGTTCTACGAGCTCGTGTTCCGCAAGCCGTAGCGGGGCTCAGTGCCCTGGCTTGCACTGCCCCAGGAAGCGCACCAGCTCCGCATGGAACCACTTCGGCGAGTCCAGCATCAGCCAGTGGCTGGTGTTCGGCGCCACCGAGCGGGACAGCGTGGGGCGCTGGCCCACCATCGTCTCCGGGGCCGTGTTGGCCACCAGCGCATGAATGGGGCCCTTGAAGTTCTCGAAGGCCTCGTCCGGGTTGTAGTTGAAGAGTGAGACCATGTTTGCGGCGATCGCCTCGCGCCGCGAGGTGCGCAGGCTGCTCATCACCTTGGCGCGCGTGGCCTCCTTGGCGTTGATCAGCAGCGGCTCGAGCCAGTGCTCGTGGAAGCTGGGGTACTTCGCCTCGGTGAAGTTCCCGAGCCAGGCCTCCACGTCGGGCTTCGGCGTCGCCCGCAGGTCCGCCACCGGCTCGACGTAGAGCAGCCCGGCGAGCCGCTCGGGGTAGTACGAGGCGAAGGCGCCAGCGACCGCGGCCCCGAAGCCGTGGCCCACCAGGACGAAGGGCTGGGGCAGCAGCGCGTCAGCCACCGCGGTGACATCCTCCACGGCCGCCTCTACACCGAAGGGACCGTGCGAGCCGCCGCTCTCACCCAGCCCGCGCAGATCGAACGCGATGCTGCGGGTGTCCAGGTGCTGCTGCACCTCCGCCCAGTGGGTCCGGTCCGCGGAGATTTCATGCACGAAGAGCACGGGCACTCCGCCGTCGCCCTCGGTGGTGGCAATCAGCCGCCCCGCGGGGCCGGTTACCGTCGCTGTCGTCGGGTTCTTGTGTTTCATTGGCACGGCTCCCCGGAGCGACCATGCGCTGGCTCCGCCACCGCAGTGTAGCAGCTTCCCGCGCCCTTCCCGTGGTTCACTTAGCCCCATGGTGAGTTCTACCGTCCCCCAGCCCCTGCCCTCCGCGCCCACTCCACCAGAGCCGGGGAGTCCACGGCCCAGGGCCTTGCCCCTGCTGGACATGCTGCTCTCCGAGAAACAGCGCCAGGCGTCACCGCTGGATCTGGTGCGCTACCGGGTGCTGATGGGAGCCACGGCCTTCCTGCTGATGTTCGCGCTGTTGGCCCTGGTGGTGGTACCGCAGCTGGCCAGCAAGCTGATCATGGCCTGCACGATCATGGGGTATCTGGGAACGATGGTGTTGGCTCGCCGGACTTCCACGCCCACGCCCCCGTCCCTGCTGCTGTGCATCAACATCTGCCTGGCCCTGGTCGGCTTCACCGCGACAATCGAAGGCGTCCCATACATCAGCACGTACAGCGCGCACATGATGGTGCCCGCGTTGGCGGTGTACTTGATGGGGCCTCGGCTGGGGCTGGTCATCACCCTGGTGCTGGTGGTGGCACAGGGGATTGTCCAGCCCTTCTACCAGGCGAGCCGTGTCTCCGGGTTGGACGTCAACTTCTGGCCGCTGCACGGCCTCAACTGCATCTGCTTTCTGACCGCGTGGGTGTTGGGCTGGCTGCACAGCAACGCGCGAGACTCGGTCCAGGCCTCACTCGAGCGCACGCTTGGGGCCCTGCGCCAGAGCGTCACCGCCTACCAGGAGGCGGAGCTGCGGCTGAGCGGCATGCACCGCACGCTGGTGGACGTGTCGCGCCAGGCGGGCATGGCCGAGATCGCCACCGGGGTGCTCCACAACGTGAGCAACACCCTCAACAGCGTCACCATCTCCACGGGCCTCGTCATCGATCAGCTTCGAGCGTCTCGCGTCGCGGGCCTGAGCAGGGCCGTGGAGCTGCTGCGCGAGCACTCCGCGGACATGGCGAGCTTTCTCTCCACCGATCCGCGGGGGCAGAAGCTCCCGGGCTACCTCTTCGCGCTGGCGAACGAGCTTCAGCAGGAGCGCGAGGCGATGCTGCAGGAGATGCAAGCGCTGAGCAACAGCGTGGACCACATCAAGTCCGTCGTCACCATGCAGCAGAAGCACGCGCGCGTCGCTGGGACGCTGGAGTCGCTGCACCTTCCCCAGCTCATCGACGAGGCCCTGCGCCTGAACGCGGTCTCCTTCGAGCGGCAGGGGATCCGCATCGAGCGCCAGTACGAGAACGCGCCGCCCGTCATCGTCGACCGGCACAAGCTGCTGCAGATCCTCATCAACCTGCTGAGCAATGCCCGGCACGCGCTCGCCGAGAGCGACAGGGAGGACAAGCAGCTGATCATCCGGGTGCGCACCACCCAGGGCGGGGAGCGGCTCTTGCTCGAGGTGGCCGACAACGGCAAGGGCATTGCCCCGGAGAACCTGCCGCGGCTGTTCACCCAGGGCTTCACCACCAAGAGGACAGGCCACGGCTTCGGCCTGCACATCAGCGCCCTGTCCGCCGAGGAGATGAAGGGGCAGCTCACCTGCGCCAGCGCGGGGCCTGGGCAGGGCGCCACCTTCACGCTCGAGCTGCCCATGAGGGGCCCAGAGGCCGAAGCTTGAGCTACCTCGGCGGTCCGCTGTAGCCCGCCTCCTTGCGCAGCGCATCGCCGTCCATCAGCACCCCGTCGCTCATCACCAGCTCGACCTTGCGCAGATCCCCAATGCGCTTGGAAGGATCGCCGTTGACCAGCACCAGGTCGGCTTCCTTGCCAACGGCGATGGAGCCCGTGCGCTTGTCGGCGCCGACGTTGCGCGCGCCAGCGATGGTCGCCGTCGCGAGCGCCTGGGCCGGCGTCATGCCGCCTTCGACGTAGAGCTCCAGCTCGCGCACCAGCTCGAGCCCATAGCCGTCCGTCCCGGCGACGATTGGCACCCCGGCCCCGCGCAGCTTCGCGACGTATTGGCCCAGCCTGGCGAAGCTCGCGAGCGCGTCGCCACGGCTGATGTCATCGGGCAGCCGCAGCCCGCCCGCCTTGAAACCGCGCTCGGTCGCCGCGGGCAGCGTCCCGGCGTAGGGGGTGTACGACGGGCCCAGGGTCCCCGCCTCCCCAAGCACCACGCGCTCCATCACGGTCAGGGTGGGATCAACCACCGTGCCACGTCTGAGCATGGTCTCGATCACCGTTCGCGTCGGCTCTCCGTCCAGGTCCACGTCCTTGAAATACTTGGTCGGGCCCAGAAGCCGCATCAGCCCGTTGGACTTGGCGACGACCTCCTCGGGCATCACCTGCATGGTGGCGAAGTAGATGTGAGTGATTTCGTCGTAGCCCGCGTTGATGGCGTCGAGCGTGCGCATGCCGGCGGGGATATGGCCGTGCACGCTCAGGCCCAGGCGGTGCGCCTCGGCCGCCGCTGGCTCGATCCACCGTGGGTCCATCGACGTGTAGAATTTGACTCCGGTGAGGCCGGCCTCCTTGATTCTGCGCACCGCCGCCAGCGTCTCGTCGAGGCTCGAGACGGTGATGCTGCCTTGAGCGGCCATTGGGCCCTTCTGGTCGATGATCGCCGAGCTGAAGCCTTCGGGGGCGAGCAGCTTGCCCGCGGCACGCCGCTCGCGTTGCGATTGCGCAAGCTCGATCGAGCCGCCCGGGTTGCGGTACGAAGTGACGCCCAGCGCGAGCTCGCCCACCGCGGCGAAGTCGTCGAACAGGTGCATATGGCTGTCCCACAGGCCGGGCACCAGCGTCTTGCCCCGGCCGTCGATGACCCGTGCGCCCTCGGGCATTCGGGACGAGAGCCCGGCTCCAACGCCGGTGATCTTTCCGGCTTCGACGAGCACGTCCTGCTTCGGCACGAAACGCTCGGCATCGGCGTCGTAGAGCTGAACGTCCTTGAATAGCACGGGCCGGCGCGCCTCCGCCGTCAGGAAGCGGGCGGCGACCGCGGGCGCCAGCTGGGCGATGGCTTCTTCCTGCGCCTTCTGCATGGCGAGGAAGTTGCCCTCGTAGCCGGCTGGCAGAAATGCGAGGCCGAAGACGGCTCCGAATAACCTGTCGCCCTCCGTCCAGACTGGCTGCGGCGTCTGGGTGATGCCGCGGATCAGCTGCAGCGAGATCCTCTTCTTTCCCTGAGGGCCATCGACCTCCAGATCGCTGAGCTTCTCGAGCTTGGCCCGGCCGGAAGGAAGCGTCGCCAGCCCGCCGCTGCCGGCAGCCAGCAGGCGCTCGACTTGCGGTGCACTCGACAGGAAGGTGCCGCCCTGCGTGAGGTAGAACGCCGGGGCCGTATAAGGCACGCTGCCCTGGTCGACGGGGCTGGTCCAGCTTGCCTTGCCGCCAGCAATGCGGAAGCTCTCCGCCGCGTCGCCGCTGGGCGTCACCCCGCGAACCTGGATCTCCATCGGCATGCCGTCCGCGCCGAAGCGGATAATCTCGTCGGTCTCGAAGACGAGGCCGCGCATCCGCATGGACTGGCGAAAGGCGAGCCGGCCGTCCGGCAGCCTCCACATGTATTCGTCGCCGTGCTTGCCGGCCAGCGACACGACCACGAAGTGCGCGGCCTCCGCGGGCGGAACCAGCAGCTGCTCCTTCGGCGTCGGCTCAGGCCTGAGCGCCGCCGTCGCGCAACCGGACAGCAGCATGGCAAGAACGGCAAGGATGGCGCGGCGCATTCCCTCTCCCTGGGTGAAGGCAGGAGGTTGGCAGCCGCCGTGAATGAACGCAACGTGGCCTTGCCACTGTGCTCACAGCGGGCCTCGGTGCCGCACCCGGATGTACACCGGGCGGAGCACCCCGCGCAGCTGCGCCGAAGGCTCGTGGAGGGTGCCGTCGGCGACGTTGGGCCGCACGGCGAGCCAGGCACTGAAGAGCTCTTCGACGGAGCGAGCCCCCCCGCACCGGGTGCAGGAGTCCGTCGCGTCCGGGGAGCACGCCGGGCAGCGCACCAACACGCGCATGGAGATGCTGATCATGCCCCCCTCGGCGACCTCCTGCTCGTTGAGGAGCAGCTCGATGACGCCCCCCTCGGCGCGCCGCGCGACGCCGCACGCGAGCAGCCCATTCAGCGAACCACTGAGCCGAGAGAGCATCACGCTGGGCGCACGGGGCCGCACGGGAGCGGGTGGCGCGCTCGTCTTGGCGCCAGGGCGCACCTCGGAGCCACGCGCTACCGTGCCGCGCCGCCGATCGTACGCGGCCCGCGCAATGGGATCGGACAACACGGTGTACGCCTCGGAGAACTTCTGGAACACCGCCGTGGTGCCAGGGCCAGCGCGGTCCGGGTGCCAGCGCAAGGCGAGCTTCCGCCAGGCGTGACGCAGCACCGCATCGTCAGCGTCCGCGTCGATGCCGAGCAGGGCATAGTAGTCGTCGGCAGCGTCGGTCCCCATGCAGCAAGACTAACGCACCCCGGCCTTCAAGCGTTCGAAGAGCCAGGCTCGTGGCGGCTCCAGCCGCTTGGCCGCACGGCCTCTAGGGTGGTTAGCCAGCCTGACGCTGGCTCCTGGGGAGCGCCGCGTGAGCGCTCAGTCGCGGTCGGGCGCGCCACCTGGGAAGAAGGAGCGGAAGGGCCGCGCCTCGTCCACCGCGCGCACCACCGAGGGCCGCGAGAGCAGCCGGGCGCGATAGGCGCGCAGCGCCGCGTAGCGCTCGGGGATCGGGTGGACCCAGTCCGCGTAGAACAGCGCGGGCCCCGTCGCGCAATCGGCGAGGCTGAAGCTCCCGGCGGCCCACTCCCGGCCCGTCATGTGCCCATCCCACCAGGCGTAGGCGGTGTCGAGCAGGCCCCGCGCCTTCTGCACACCCAGGGCGTCCTGAGTGCCCTCGGGCCGGATGCGATCGCCCACAATCGTCTGCATGGGCGTCATCAGATAATTGTCAGACAGGCGATCGAGCTTTCGCACCTCGAGCGCGGCCACCGGCTCGGCCGGGATGAGCGCGACCGGGCCGGGCCGGCGCAGGCCCAGGTGCTCGATGATGATCGTCGCCTCGGGAATCACCGCGCCGCGCTCGACGAGCAGCGGCATCTTCTTCAGCGGCCAGAGCGCCTCCCATTCGGCGGAGGTGGCCGGATCGTCGAGCCGGCGGTAGGTGAAGTCGACTCCGGTCTCCCACAACGCGATCAGCACCTTCCAGCAGTAGGAAGAGAAGGGGTGGGCAAAGAGCTGCGGCCGATCATCAACGGACATGGCTTCTCGCACTCCACGCTGGGTCAGGTGAGGCCCGCTGCATCCGCCTCTTCCTTGATGCGGTTGTGGACGCGATCCAGCACGAGCGCCACCTGCACCACGGTGTCGACATAGCGCTGGGCGTCCTCGGGGGACTCGAGCGCTTCGGGATACGTGTCCGTGTTGAAGGTGATGTTGACGCAGTCATCGAACACGAGCCCCCCTCCGGGGGAGCTCGTCATGAGCGTCTTGAGCGCCTGCTGGACCTCGGCATCCCCGAGGAGCCTCTGGGTCTTCTCAGGGTCATTGGTCCGGAAGAAGTAGAGCTTTTCGAGCTCGGGATCCCCGGACAGGCCCCCCGAAGCCTCTCCACGGGGGGACCGCGAGAACCACCCGGACGGCATCCCGATGAGGCCCAGAGGCAGCAAGCCCGGGACCTTCGCGCGCACGACGAACCGTTCGGTGGACAGGCCCTTGATGATCTCGTTCTTGGGCACATCGATTTTGACGCCGAACGCGGCGCTGGTCAGCATGGAGCTCACCATGCTCACGGGGTTGACCATGGTCACGCGGCTGAGCAGGGCTATCTGGAATTTCACCCCCTCCTTCTCCCCGCGGATGACCTCGTTGTCGTATCGCGCCCCGAGCGCATTGACCACGGGGGCTCTCAGGGCGGCGATACCACTGTCCTTCCGGAGGGAGTAGATGACGAAGGGCGCGGCAAGCGCGAGCATGACACCGACGAAGATGACGAGATCCATGAGCCGTGGATGCTAGCCGCCAAGCCGCGTCGCACTTAGAGAAAATCGAAGGGATGGGTTCTGGCGCTCAGCGCGCGGTCTTCTCGGCCTGCTGAATGAGCTCCAGGTTGCGCTTGTCCAGCGCGGTGAGCCGCGCATCGGTGTACGCCGGGTCGGCGCGGTACCACGAGCGGATGGAGAAGTGCTCCTTGAGGTCCTTCGCGTCGAAGGTCCGTCCGTGCCGGGCGTAGACGGTGTTGCGCAGCAGGCGCAGCTGCCTGGCCGTCAGCAGCGTGAGCTGCTGCGGGTTGAGCTCGGCCTCCATCGAGTGGGTGGCCGCCTCCATCACCAGCTGCTGCCCGTAGCCGCACTTCATGCGCTGCTGGGCCTGCTTCACGGTCATCTTGGGCGGCAGCGGCCAGAAGTGGTCCAGCGTGAGGCGCGTCTCCTTGGGCCCATACCGGAGCAGCTCGGCGAGGACGCTGTAGTTGTCGCAGTAGAAGTAGAGCGCCTGGGTGAAGCCCGCCTTGTCGCCGTCGGAGGCCTTCACCAGCGCGTCCCACAGTTCCACGTTCCTGGTGCTCACCATCAGCGGGCGAACCTTCTCGCGCAGCGTCTTGTCCCGGTAGGCCTGGGACTCGAGGAGCATCCTCGGCTGCTTGCGCGCGAGGAAGGCCTCCATGACGAGCCGGTAGGACTCGGCGGTCACCTCACCGGACTCCACGTACCAGTACCGCGAGCCGCCCAGGCACCGGAGCGCGTCATCCTCGTTCACCTTGTAGGGGCGGCCATCCTGCTCGGGCGCGTCCTTCTCGCACAGAGCGAGCTCCTCCTTCGTGGCCTTCTTGAGGAGGAAGCGGGCGAAGGTTTCCGTTTCACAGAAACACTCACCCGCCAGGGCGCTGCCCGCGCCCAGGAGCGCCGCCAGAACCACGCCACACCGTAAGGACTCAGAGAGAAGAGAGCGCATGCGGCCGCGGAGGATACTCTTGCTGGCGCCGCGGCGTTCTCGGTCAATCAGGACCCGCGGCGTCTCGACCGCTCGAAACGCGGGGAAGTTCCGCCATGCCAGCGGAGCGTCGGCAAGTCAGGACGACCGTCTGGCCTACGGGGATCGTCGCCTCGGGAAGCACGAGGTAACAGCCGAGGATACGCATCGCCTGCACCACCGTGTTCTCAAAGAGCAGAAGCTCTTGGACCGCGTTCTTGCTCAGCGACGGGTCCGCGCCCAGCTTCGCCAGCTCGTCCGGGCGACGCAGCAAGGTGAGCACTCCGTTGCACAGGTCTGTCGTCGGTAGGCTCCCTGCCGCGAGTAGCATCGAGCCCATTCCGACGATCTCCCGGACCGTGAGCCTCTGGCCGTTCTCCTCCACGGCGACGAGCCCGCCGATCAGTTCGCTCTTCGGCGAGGCCCGCCGCTCTCACACGGATGGGCCCCAAGCGGTGGGCTCACTACTTACTCTCCGGCCCCACTTCCTTTAGAGAAGCACCAGCGCCGCGCGCCGCGCACCGCGCGGTAAGCGGCCCCTCCAACTTCACCTCAACCTCCGGCGCAAAGGCCAGCTACACGCCCGTGGGGCCTGGTGCCTCCGCGAGGTGACTGAAGCCCAGTTCCAACAACATCGAGGGCACCCACACCTACACCGACACACCTATCTGTGAACGCCATTGACAAGGCCTGTGCATATCGTTAACTTAATCTTCGTTAACGGAGGTCACAAAATGAAACAAGACCTGCTTGGATTGCATGAAATCGCTTCACTTGCCGAGGTAACACCATCCGCAGTGGCCAATTGGCGTAAGCGCTTCGACGATTTCCCTGCCCCCATCGTCGAGCTTAAATCCGGGCCTGTTTTTCAAGCCGCGCAAGTGCAAGCCTGGATTGCGAAGCATCAGAAAAAGGAACTCAAGTCAGTCACGCGGCTTTACGATCAGCTTGCTGCTATCCGCAATGACGACCCCCAACTCATAGCCAAAGTCGAAGAGGCCGCGAAAAGGCTGGCTGACGAAAAAACCTCCATTCGAAGCCCAGGCATGCTGCTTGGGAAAATCCAGAGCGGCAAGACGAGAGCATTCCTAGGCATCATCGCGAGGTGTTTCGACTTGGGCTACGACGTAGCCGTTGTACTCACCAAAGGCACAACGTCCCTCGCGCGACAGACATTGATCCGGATACAAAATGACTTCCGAGAGCTAATTCAAGCCGACGAAGTTCAAGTTTACGACATCATGTCTTTACCCAAGCTAACGCCATATGACTTAAACAGGAAGCTGATTCTTGTCGTCAAGAAAGAAGACGACAACCTAGCACGACTGATTGACAAGTTTGAGAACCAGCACAACGAACTACTTAAAAAGCGCCTTCTAATCGTAGACGATGAGGCTGATTTTACCTCGGTTAGCTTCCAGAAGAAAGAAGGCGTTGTAGGTGTTGGCAAGATCTCCAAGCAAATCGACAAACTAAGAACTTTGGTTGAGCAATCGGATTTCTTGCAAGTCACAGCCACACCCTATGCGCTCTACCTCCAACCTGAAGACGGCATCACCGTCGACGGCGTGAATGGCACTCAGATATTCAAACCGCTGCGACCCAAATTCACTGTCATCCTCCCCACGCATAGCGGCTACGTTGGGGGCGACTATTACTTTGAAAAGAGTACGGACCCTGACTCCCCTGCGTATTATTTCTACCGTGAAGTGCCTCTTGAAGAGAGAGAATCGCTAAAAAAAGAGGATCGTAGGCGCATCAAGACTGAGCAAATACTGTCGGAAAAGAGAGCTGCTGTACTATGTGAGGCCATCATGGCTTTCATCGTCGGAAGCAGCATTCGCAGACTCCAAGCGCTAGCGCAAAAGGAACGTCCACAAAAATACAGCTTTCTATTCCACACAGAGCAAACCAGAAAATCCCACGAATGGCAGGAAGAAGTCGCCACCGCGATTCGGGACGGACTTGTCAAAGAAGCCAAAGAGGATAGCCCTCTCTTCAATGAACTGTTGTTTCGTGCGTATTCCGACCTAAAGAGATCCATTCAATTACTGGACACACAGCCCCCCAGCCTAGACAGCGTAAAGGAAGATGTCGTCAAGGCGCTCGTTGATGGCTATATGATGATCACAAAGGTGAACTCCGACAAAGACATAGACGAACTCCTCGATGAAAACGGCCAACTCAAATTACGGACTCCGCTCAACATGTTTATCGGGGGTCAAATATTGGACCGAGGAATAACGATCAGTAACCTGATCGGGTTCTACTATGGCCGTAGTCCTAAGCGGTTCCAGCAGGACACCGTACTCCAGCATTCGCGCATGTACGGCGCACGTTCAATGGCTGACTTGTCCGTGACACGTTTTTACGCTCCGCGCCACGTATACCAAGTAATGCGAAACATCCACCTGTTCGATGCGGCTCTCCGCGAAGCGTTCGAATCTGGGGCACATGACTGCGGGGTCTACTTCATTCAAAAATCTTCCAACAATGTTGTTGTCCCCTGCTCTCCCAACAAGCTGTTGTTTTCGGACGTCACAAGTATTCGTCCTGGCAGGCGCATCCTCTCCATTGGCTTTCAGACTGTAGCTAAGAGCGTTGGCACCAAAAGACTGTCCAGTCTAGACAAGCGCATTCAAGAAATTGTCGGGCATAATCATGGCGCCCCTGTCTTGGTCGACGTTCAGACGGCTGTCGATCTGCTTGAGCTTGCGTATTCAAATCTGGAACTAGAGGATGACACTGATGACAATCGGAAAGCACATGTCGCAGCTCTTGAGCATCTGTCTCGCACCTGCAAAAAAGCAGAATTAAAAGACAAGGTTTGGCTGCTAACCGAAGTCAATCGTGATGTCGCGCGTTACCGCGAGGCAGGACGATTCTCAAACGCACCAGACACGAAGCAGCAGGCAGATTTGGCACGAGCCAAGGCAATAGATATTCCCGTTCTGATGATGCTGCGTCAGAACGGAGAAGAAGCGAAGGGTTGGCGAGGACTCGCTTTTTGGTGGCCGGTTATCATGACTCCGGCCAAAGCCGTGACCTCAATATTCGCTTCCGATACTCAAGCGCAGCACTAACAGAGGAAATTACCCCACCCCGGCCCCAACTGCGCGCAAGCATCAAACTGATGCTTGCCGCATCTTCTTTTCAATAGGCTGGCATCCTCGTTGAAGAACGAGCGGTACGAGCAGCGGGCGATTCCTCTCTGCAAGCCTTGGAGTTTACAAGAGTATTTGTCAGCCGCGCTGAGCAAGACCGTTCTCTGGCGAGGACGATAGCGCCCAGTTTCCCCGCGCCGCCGATACTAACTGGGCGCCTCAAGCGTCACTGCTTGTCTGATGTGGCGGGACGCGCGGGCGGGAAGCTCGCCAGATAGCATCCACCCTTCCATTCATAGGAGTCCTTGCCACAGGGGGGCTTCCTCTTCAGAGCTGACCAGCAGCCACCGCGGATCACTTCTTCGTGCTCGGCCTTGCACGGTGGGCGGAGCTGGCCGGGAAGCGGCTCCTTGGGCATCTCCCTGCTGATGCTCTCGTTCTCGGCGGACTGCCTGGGCTCAATGGCCTGTCTCGCCTCTTCCGCTTCCGCGAGCCCCACCGCGCTCCCCTCCTGCGCTCCAGCTTGGGCTGCCAGCTGTCGTCCCGCGCGCCCCTCCTTCACCACCTGCGGCCTCAGCCACAGCGTCAGCACCATGCCCACCCCAGCCGCCGCGGCCAGCCAGCTGGCTCTGACCAGCACCGGCCCCACAGCCCTGGCCCACTTCGGGTACACAGTTGCCTTTCGGGCCGGGCGGACAGTGATGGGCGCATCCGCTCTCCTGCCCTCTCGGCGCGCCGCGCGCTCGGCGGCCTCCGCCACCTGCCTGGCGCTTCCCCTCGCCTCGGGCTCCACCGAGAGCAGCTGACGGATGAGCGCCGCCAGCTTCGGGCTCACCGTCACCACCTGCTCCGGCGGCACCCACTTCGGCGTGTCGTCCTCCTCCCGCTCCCCCACCTCCACCTGCACGTGCGGCGGCGGGTACTCTCCGGTCACCATCCGGTAGGCCGTCACTCCCAGCGCGTACAAGTCATCCGCGGGCGTGGCCTCATACGCACCCCCTACCTCCGGGCGCCACCTCACATGGAAGCGCAGCGCCTGGGGGCTGCGGTACTGCGGCGTGCCCGGCGGCATCGCATGCCACGTCAACGCTTTGGCTCCGCGATACGTCCCCGCTCCGAAGTCCACCAGCACCGCGCCCGTG
>DATHBR010000087.1:0-288208 GCA_035296065.1 Myxococcaceae bacterium
GAGTTGATGTAGCCCTGGTTCCAGTCCGGGTCGGTGATGATGGTGACGTAGTTGGCCAGCGTGGGCGCGCGCGGGAAGAGCGAGAAGCCGCCGAGGATCTCCTCGTTCGTCTTCAGGCTCATGTTGATGAGCCAGTAGATCGGCAGGAGCAGGAACACGAACCAGAGGATCAGGCCGATGCGCCGCGTCACGTCCGCTCTCCCGTGCCGACGCGGGTCATCACGTTGTAGAAGACGAAGCTGAGCGTCAGGATGATCAGGAAGTAGATGATCGAGATCGCGGCAGCAGGGCCGAGGTCGAACTGGCCGACGGCGACCTTGGCCAGGTGGATCGAGAGGAAGGTGGTTGCGTTGCCCGGGCCGCCGCCGGTGACCACGAAGGGCTCGGTGTAGATCATGAAGCTGTCCATGAAGCGCAGCAGCACGGCGATGGTGAGCACGCCGCGAAGCCTGGGCAGCTGGATGTAGCGGAAGGTGGCCCAGGCCGAGGCGCCGTCGATGCGGGCGGCCTGGTAGAAGGGCTCGGGGATGGCGCGCAGGCCCGAGTAACACAGCAGCGCCACCAGCGGCGTCCAGTGCCACACGTCCATGGCGAGCACGGTGAGCCAGGCGTCCAGCGCGTCCGCGGTGTAGTTGTAGTCCAGCCCCAGCCCGTTGATGGCCACGCCCAGCAGGCCAATGTCACCGCGGCCGAAGATCTGCCAGATGGTGCCCACCACGTTCCAGGGGATGAGCAGCGGCAGCGCCAGCACCACGATGCTCACCGAGGCGGCGCGCCCGCGCATGGGCAGCGCCAGCGCCAGGCCGATGCCCAGGGGGATCTCAATGGCCAGCACCGCCAGCGAGAAGCCCAGCTGGCGCCTGAGCGCCCCGTGCAGCTCCGAGTCCCGGAGCACCTTGCGGAACCACTCGGTGCCCACGAAGACGTGCTGCTCGGGGCCGAGGATGTCCTGCACCGAGTAGTTCACCACCGTCATCAGCGGGATGACGGCGCTGAAGGCCACCACCCCCAGCACGGGCAGCACCAACAGCCAGGCGCGGTTGTTCGTAGGTTTGTCCACGTCCGCTCCTCTCTAGGTGACCGCGCGGCCGCCCGCGTACAGCGTGGTCCACTGCGCTGGCAGCTCCAGCCAGCAGCTCTCTCCGGCGGTGACGCGCTCTTCTTCCGGCAGCCGCACCTTCACCACCTGCGTGCCCAGCCTCGCGGTGGCGATGCGGTAGCGCCCCAGCTCCTCCACCTGTGTCACCTCCACGCGCACCGAGGACGGCGCGCCCTCGCGCACCCGGCGCAGGAACTCCGGGCGGATGCCCAGGCGCAGCTCGCCTCCGTCCGCCCTGGCCTTCGCGCACACCGTGGGCGAGAGCGGGAGGCGCTGGCCCTCGATGACGACGGCGCCCTCCTCCACCGCGCACGGCAGCAGGTTCATGCCCGGGCTGCCGATGAAGTAGCCCACGAAGGTGTCCACCGGGCGCTCGAAGAGCTCCTGCGGCGTGCCCGCCTGCACCACCCGGCCCTGGTTCATCACCACCACCTGGTCGGCCAGCGTGAGCGCCTCCACCTGATCGTGCGTCACGTACACCAGCGTCACCTTCAGGCTCTCGTGCACCTGCTTGAGCTTGCGGCGCAAGAGCCACTTCACGTGCGGATCAATCACCGTGAGCGGCTCGTCCAGCAGGATGGCCGCCACGTCCTTGCGCACCAGACCCCGGCCCAGGGAGATGCGCTGGCGCATGTCCGCCGACAGGCCGCTGGCCCGGCGCTTCAGGTCCGGCGTCAGCTCCAGCAGCGCGGCCACCTCCTCCACGCGCGCCCGCGTCTCGGCCTGGCCCACGCCGCGGTTGCGCAGCGGGAAGGACAGATTCTCCGCCACCGTCATCGTGTCGTAGATGACGGGGAACTGGAACACCTGGGCGATGTTGCGCTCCTGCGGGGGGGCGGCCGTCACATCCACCCCGTTGATGAGCACCTGCCCGCGCGTGGGCCGCAGCAGGCCGGAGATGATGTTGAGCAGCGTCGTCTTCCCGCAGCCGGACGGGCCCAGCAGCGCGTACGCGCCGCCGTCCTTCCAGGTGAGCTCCAGCGGGCGCAGGGCGTAGTCCTTGTCGGACGCGGGCGAGGCCCCATAGGCGTGGGCCACGCCGCGCAGCTCAATTCGGGCCATGCGCGGCCTCCTGGGCGGGAGGGGCCGCCACGAGCCGGCCCTCCGGGCTGAAGGCGAACACGCGCGAGGGCGAGAGGAACAGGTCCAGCTGCGTGCCGAACGGGTGCCGGTGAATGCCCTCCATCTGCGCGGTGAGATAAAGCGCGCCGTGCGTGGCGTGGACGATGGTCTCCGAGCCGCTGATCTCCTCCACCTCCACGCGCGCGGGGATGCGCACGTCCGCATCCGACGCGGGAGCCAGCCGCAGGTGGTGAGCCCGCATGCCCAGCCGGTAGCGGCCGGGCGTCAGCGCCTTCAGGTGCCCGGTGAGCGGCACGGCCACCTCGGGCGACAGCCGCGCCTCGGTGGAGGACACCTCCACGTCCAGCAGGCTCATCTGCGGATCACTGAACACCTGCCCCACCCGCTCGCTCGCGGGCGAGTGGTAGACGTCCAGAGTGGGGCCCACCTGCAACAGCCGCCCCTCGTCCAGCACCGCGGTGCGCCCACCCAGCAGCAGCGCCTCGGTGGGCTCGGTGGTGGCGTAGACGATGACGGCCGAGCGGTCCTTGAAGATCTGCCGCAGCTCGGTGCGCAGCTCCTCGCGCAGCTTGTAGTCCAGGTTGGCCAGCGGCTCGTCCAGCAGCAGCAGCGAGGCGTCCTTCACCAGCGCGCGCGCCATGGCGGTGCGCTGCTGCTGGCCGCCGCTGAGCTCCGCGGGCAGCCGGTCCAGGAAGGGCTCCAGGCGCAGAATGGCGGCGGTGTCGCGCACGCGCCGGTCCAGGTCCTGCTTGCCGAGCTTGCCGGCCAGGCGCAGCGGCGAGGCGATGTTCTCGTAGACGGTGAGCGAGGGGTAGTTGACGAACTGCTGGTACACCATGGCCACGTTGCGGCGGCGCACATCCCAGCGCGTCACGTCCACGCCGTCGAAGCGGATGGTGCCCGAGCTGGGCCGGTCCAGCCCCGCCATCAGGCGCAGCAGGGACGTCTTGCCCGCGCGCGTGCGCCCCAGAAGAATGTTGAATGAGCCCGGTTCGAGCTTCAGATGGATGTCCGCGAGGTGCATCTCGCCATCCACGACCCGGCCCATCCTGTCGAGCTCGATTCCCTGCTTCAACCCGCTCCCCTCGAAGTGCGACGGCGCGGGCGGACTCTAGGGGCAGGTTGGGGCCTTAGCCACTTCTACCTCGCACGTCCCGCCGCGCCGGGGCGCCCAGGCAGGCGCGCATCGTCATGTGGGGCGCGAGCAGGCGGCGTAGGAGAACTGGCGTCAGGGGTCGAACAGCTCCCGGACGGACTGTACCGTCACCGCTTTGCGCAGCCAGAGCTTGAGCTGAGGCAGCTCCGAGCAAGCCTTGATTCGCTCGCGGGCCGCCTCATCCACCGTGAGGCCCCGGGCATCGAGCACCTCGAGCAACGCTTCCACCTCGCCCCTCTGGAGCCCCTCCTGAAGCCCCTCCTGGCGTCCCTCCTGAAGCCCCTCTTGGAGCCCTTCCTGGTGTCCCTGCTCACGCCCCTGAGCCACGTACTGGCGGGCAAACTCGCTCTGGTATTCGTAGTTACCGCTTCGCATCAGCGCCTCCAGGGCATCGCGAGCCACATCGTTGAGTGAAGACAGGGCCAGATCAACGTAGAGGCGGACCCGCTCTGCATCAAGCCCCACCACGGCGGCCAGCACTGTCTGAGCGATAGCCTGGCCCACCTGCTCCTTCCCATGTGCCATGACGGACAACACGGCCAGTTCCGGATCCCGGCGGGCCGCATGCTCGTCGGTGAGCACGGGGATGGCGTCTGGCCCGGCCACCAGGGGCAGGAGCATGAAGCCCGGGTGTCCCAGCTCGATGGGCTGAGCGCACCACCGGGCTACCGCGGCATCCGGTGCCACCACCAGCAACGCCGTGGGGCAGCCTACCCGGGACCGCAGGCTGGTCAGGTACAGCGGCCAGCTCTTTCGCTTGTCCTCGTCGCGTGCCAGTTGCACCTCCACGACAATGGCGAAGACGGGCTTGCCCTCCAGCAGCAACACCACCAGGTCCGCCCGATACTCGGTGGGGACCACCTCGGTGAGCTCAGCGGACTCCACTCTCGCCTCGGACCAGGCCGGCAGACGTTGTCCCAGCGCGTCCTGGAGTAACTCGGGCGCCAACGAGGGGCGATTGCGAAACAGGAGGACCAGCCCCTCATGTCGAATCGAAGCCATGGCCCAACCTACCTGGCGCATCCGACATGCCTCGCCCTGCCTGGGAGGTTACCCCAGCGCACTCCACTTCCACGCGTTCCTCGAGACAAGGCCGCGGGTTCGATTCCCGCCTCCAGGCACCTAGCCCGATGTCTATGATCTGACCAGCTGGATGGCGTCGTCGTGGGAAACCACGATCTCCGGGCTCGGGGAATGAGCCACGGAGGTTCGTGCTCAGCTCGAGGAGCGCTTCTTGCGCTTCTTGCCCTTCTTGGTCCTCCGCGGCGTATCTTGGACCGGCTGCTGCCCCAGAGCTGGCGTGCTCTGGGGCGCGGCCGGCGTGCTTTGGGGCGAGGCTGGCTTGCTCCGAGGCCGAGCTCGCTTGCTCTCGGGCAGGGTGCGCATGCGGCGGTACTCCTGGCGCCAGCTGATGAGCACCCAGACCAGCCACAGCGCGTTCGGCCCCCCCCATAGGACCAGCGCCACCCGCCTCAGCCCTGTCCCCAGCTCGTCCGGATGGGTGGTCATGTCCAGGAAGAGGGCGCGGGAGGGAATGCTGACCCCGGACCGCCTGGCCAGGGGGTAGGGAACCTCATAGGACGCCATGGCGAGGCCGCCCAGGCTGTCGGCATGCGGAGGCGTCGGGGGAAGCCGCACAGCCCAGACGCTGATGGGCTCGCCATCCCTGTAGTCGCTGGGGAGGATGGGATAGGGCCCCGCCTTACCCAGGGCGCCGTCCGCGCGAAGGACGCCGTCATGGAAGCGGAAGTACTTCCCGTCCCAGCGAGAGCTGTCGATCGCCTCTCGCACCGAGATGGCAGCGAAGGAGTCCACTCCACCTCGGCTGTGGATCCACAGGAACGGAGCACCGAGCGTCGCCGACAGGACCAGCCCCCACAGCGCCAGGCCTCCGGCACGGTAGCCGCGGTCATGGTAGGCGGCCTCGACGAAGATGGCGCTCGCCAACAGGAAGAGCCCCATGAAGAGGTTCAGGCCTGCCTCCGAGCGCGCCCAGGTGAAGAACAGGGAGACGAGGACGCCGAGGTTGAGCAGGCCCAGCGAGAGCAAGGAGTCGCGCCGCGCCAGCACGCTCGGCAGCGCCCTGCCCAAGAGCACCGCACGGGCCCGGAGCGGGAGCGGTGGCAGTGGCACCGCGGGACGCTCCTGGCGCTCGACCTGCTGACGCTGTCTCCACGCCAGGAGGCGCTCCACCACCTGGCGCCCGCTCCGCGTGAGCACGCGCAGCCATTCATCGAAGGTGGGCGGCGCCCGCACGGGCGGAGGCGCCGCTCGATTGGGCGGAGGCGGCGCCTGCACGGGCGGAGGCGGCGCCTGCACCGCTGGAGCCAGCGAGAGGGGTTGAACCTGAGGAAGCCCGTGAAGCTGCGCCACCTCGCGCCATCCGCTCGCGGTGGTATGGAGCGCCCGGACCGCCTGGCGCACCTGATTCACGGAGAGCACGGGGCCCACCCGAAGCGCCTGAATGAGCCGCTGGGACTCCACCCGAAGCGGGGCATGCGCTTGCACCGCGCGCATGGCCTGCTTGAGGAAGGCCTGAGAGGCCTCAAGCCTGCCGGGAGGCTCCTTCCAGTCGAGGTACCAGGCCAGCTTCTCCACGGCCATGGGGGCAGCTCCCCACTCGAGCGGGCGCAGCCTGGTGGGAGGCTGGAGCGTGGGGGCCTCGGGGGAGAGGAGCACCAGGCCAGGAGGCAGCAGGGGCTGAGCCAGAGGCAGCTCCACCAGCCAGTCAGCGCCGGTGTCGTGCAGGAGGAAGTTGGCTTCGCGCAGCTCGCCCGTGACCACCCGGGCATTTCCAGGCTGGGGAACCAGCTCGAGACGCAGGCACAGCTCCCGCCAGCTCTCCTGGCGCTGCTGCCGCCGCATCATTCGGCGGTACACCAGGAGCCCCCCTCCTCCGGCCGCCAACACGATGACACCCAGGAGTCCCAGGAGGAGCTGTTCCGAAGCCATGAAGCCCAGCATACGCGCCCACGGTGGCTCTTCCGCCTATACCCAGGCTTTCCTCCCAGGCACAGAGGACCCTTCCCGATGCTCGCGGTGGAGCGCCACCCTTCCATCACATCGCGGGTGTCCACGGAACTGGAGCAACCTCAGGTGCCCCCGCGGGGCGGCGCGGTAGACGGTGCCGTAGACGCCGATGCCCCCAAAGCCCGTCACCTGCCAGGCGCCGACCGTTGTCCCGGGCGGCAGGGCAGTCGGGTTCAGCTCGGGTCTGTCAACGTAATGCCTCCGGTCCGCACCTGCCGTTCGCGGCTGAGCCTACCTCACGGGTGGCTCGTGAGGCCGCCAATCAGGTTGAGCACCTTGCGCGCAGTGCTTTTTCGAGCTGCTCGGTCAATCCATGAAGCGGCGCTCCCAGCGGCGCGTCTCCGCCATGGGCCGGTGGAGCATGGCAACCTCCGTCTGGTAGAGCCAGGGCTCGAACACGCGCGCCAGTTCCCGGTAGGCAGGCAGCACCTCGCCGCGATCGGTGTCTCCCGCCTCGGGCCACGGGCCCAGGGTGATGACGGCTTTGTCCCCCGGCAGTTCCTCGACGGTGGTCTCCGGGCTACTGAGCCGTGCCCTCAACCCCGAGGCCCCTCCCAGTTCTCCCAGTACGGGCTGTCCCAGGAAGTTCATCCAGTGAGGGCCACGCAGGCGGGTGCCAATCCTGTCTGGGTCCGCAGCTTCGGGAATGTCGATACCGGGGTACCGCATCCAGTGCGGCACTAGCTTTCTTCGCATTCCCACGAGGTCCAGTTCGCCAATGAAGGCCAGGCCGCAGGAGCCTGAGCACAGGGGCAACAGAGTAGCTAGCTCCATTGCCAACTCGCGCACGCGGCCTGGCCCGTGCTCCTCAAGGTACTCCGTGGGCAACCAGAACGTCGCTTCGCACATCGCGTCCGGCTCGTTCATCCGCTCGAGATACTCCGGATGCCTGCCCTGATAATGGAAAGCATAGCGGCTACCCGCGGGATTGGACTCCTCCAGGGTGACGAGTGGGCCCTTCAACTCCAGAAACTCTCGCCGGATCAACTCCCAGCCCGCGTCATCCAGGTCCTGCCAGTCCCCCTCCTCATCAGCATAGAGCCCCAAGGCGTTGGGCCCCACATAGCGGAGGTATGTATCCAGAGCGCGCAGCACCTCTCCAGCAATCTCTGGATGCCGTGGCGGCATGTAAAAAGCCAGGTTCAACCCCTCACGTACCCGGGTGTATCCCGTGTCTGTCTCAACGCGAATGCGAGGGTAGTGCACGCTCATCCCGCCACCTGAAGCTGGCTCCCGATGTGCCACATGGCGGGCCCCTCTTCCCGAGGCATTACTGCGCGCCTTCCGTTGGCGTCCCTCCCGCAGCGGGCTGCCGCCGGCTGATGACCAGCGTGAGGATGATGGCCAGCACGCCAATCAGGCACGAGTAGATGAAGAACACGGCGTAGCCCACCCCGAGGGACACGGGCGCCAGCTGGATCTTCGCGGCCCCCACGAACGCATCCGGCGTCACCTTCGAGAACAGCCCGGTGAGCGGCGCGAACATGCCCCCCGCCTCGGCCGAGCGCGCCGCGCTCTCCACGATGCGCCCGGACTGCGAGGCAATGAGCTTGCCGGGCAACGCATACAGCGAGGAGAACAGGGCGTACTGCGTCGCCGTGAAGCCCGCCGTCGTCAGGCTGGACATGTACGCGATGAGGCACGTGCCCGAGAAGCCCGAGGCCAGGTTGTCCACGCTGATCACCAAATACAGGGCGCTCATGTCATGCCCCCGGGTGGCCAGCCACACGAACACCAGGTTGCTGATGGGCCCGCTCAACGCGCCGATGACCAGCGGCCTCATCACTCCCCACCGCGCGATGGCGAAGCCTCCGAGGAACACGCCCAGCATGGAGGTGACGACGCCGTACACCTTGCGCACCTCGGCGATCTCCGGCTTGGTGAACCCCAGGTCCAGATAGAAGGGGTTCATGATGTTGAGCACGAAGTCCGACAGCCGGTAGACGCAGATCAACGCCAGCACCAGCCCGGCCGACTTGCCGAAGCGGGCGAAGAAGTCCGCCAGGGGCTCGCCCAGTGCCCGGCTCAGGTAGATGCCCGGCCGCGTGGGCCTTCCCGGGATGGGCCGCGTCGCCAGGTAGATGAGGAAGCCTCCCGTCAGCACTCCGAGCAGCTGCACCCAGACGCCCCAGGGCTTGGCCGTCCAGAAGGCCACCAGCTCCTTGCCGAAGTCCTCCAGCTGGAAGGCGCGCAGGATGTTCGCCAGCAACGACGCGTTGCCGGACAGGCCCGAGCCGAGCACCAGCGCTCCCAGCGCGAACAGCGCCAGGCGCACCAGCCACTCGAGCACCTCGAGCGCGGGCTGCTCGCGCATCCCTTCCGCGTGAATGGGGCGGATCCTGTGCTGCGCCTCGCGCGGAGCAAACAGCACACCCAGCACGCCCACGAGCATCAGCGCCGCCATGATCGCGTAGGAGAAGGACCAGCCGCGCTGCTCGGCCAGGAGCAGCGGCACGGCGCCCGCGACGATCATCGCGATGCGGTAGCCCCACTGGTAGGCGGCCGCCAGCGCGCCCTGCTTGGCCTGCTCTGCCGCCTCGATGCGCCAGGCATCAATCACGATGTCCTGGGTGGCCGAGGAGAACCCCACGAAGACGGCGAACAGCGCCATCACCCCCAGGTTGACGGCCGGATCCGTGCCCGCCACCAGCCACAGCCCCAGGATGATGAGCGCCTGGCACACCAGCATCCACGAGCGCCGGTGCCCCAACAGCCGGGTGAGGCCCAGCACGGTGGTGCGGTCCACCAGCGGGGCCCAGAGGAACTTGAAGGAGTACGCCAGGGTGGCCAGGCTGAAGAAGCCAATCACCTCCAGCGACAGGCCGGCCTCGCGCAGCCACGCCGAGAGGGTGTCGAAGATGAGCAGGTTGGGCAGGCCGGCGGCGAAGCCCAGCGCCAGCATGACCAGCGACCGGCGCTCGAAGAAGACGGCCAGCGCGCCGAGCACGCCACGGTTCGCGCTGCCAGAGGCGGAAGGGTCGGTCATGAGAGGGGCGGCAGCTTGGCCCGGGGCTCCGCGCTCGTCCAGCGCGGTGAACGTTCACTGTTGCCTCCCTGGCCCCCGCCGGGAAGACTGCGAGCGCACCTCTCTTGCGGAGCCCGCCATGTCGACCCCCTCCAAGCCCGTCATCGGCATCATCGGTGGCAGCGGCCTCTACCAGATGGATGGCCTGAAGGACGTCAGCTGGCGCAAGGTGGCCACGCCCTTCGGCGAGCCCTCGGACGAGCTGTGCTTCGGCACCCTCGATGGGCAGCAGGTGGTGTTCCTGCCCCGCCACGGCCGCGGCCACCGCATCTCCCCCTCGGAGCTCAACTTCCGCGCCAACATCGACGCGCTCAAGCGCAGCGGCGTCACCGACATCCTCTCGCTGTCCGCCGTGGGCAGCCTGCGCGAGGACCTGCCCCCCGGCACCTTCGTCGTGGTGGACCAGTTCATCGACCGGACCTTCGCCCGCCAGAAGAGCTTCTTCGGCACCGGCTGCGTGGCCCACGTCTCCATGGCCCACCCCGTCTGCAAGCGCCTGGGTGACGCGGTGATGGGCGCCGCCCAGGGCATGGAGCTCACCGCCCGGCGCGGTGGCACCTACCTGGTGATGGAGGGGCCCCAGTTCTCCTCGCTCGCCGAGAGCGAGCTGTACCGCAGTTGGAAGTGCGACGTGATTGGCATGACGAACATGCCCGAGGCCAAGCTGGCCCGCGAGGCGGAGATGTGCTTCGCCACCGTGGCCATGGTGACCGACTTCGACTGCTGGCACCCGGGCCATGACGCCGTCACCGTGGACCAGGTCATCTCCGTGCTCATGGCCAACGCGGGCCGGGCGCGCGCGCTGGTGCGGCGGGTCGTCCCCCTGCTCGCTGGGCACGCGGGCCCTTGCCGCCACGGCTGCCAGACGTGCCTGGACACCGCCCTCATCACCGCTCCCGAGGCGAGGGACCCGGCGGTCCTCCAGCGCCTGGAGGCCATCGTCAAGCGAGTAATGCAGCGCGACAAAGTATGATGCGTGTCTGCCCCTGCTTGCATCCTCTTGGTGGGGCCGCATAAAGCATCGGCCCTCTGAGGAGATTCATGACCACGGCTTTCAGTCGAGTTCTGGGGAGCGGTTTCGTCACCGGTGAGCACTGCGTCAAGAACGAGGCGCTGTCGAAGATCTGCGACACGACCGACGAGTGGATCCGCGAGCGGACGGGCATCGAGCAGCGCTACTTCGTCGAGGAGGGCACCACCACCAGTGACTTAGGCGTGCGCGCGGCGCGCAAGGCGCTGGAGGACGCGAAGGTGTCCCCCGACGAGATCGACTACGTCGTCTTCGCCACGATGACGCCGGACTACTACTTCCCCGGGTGCGGCAGCCTGCTGCAGTCCAAGCTGGGGCTGCGCAACGTGCCGGCGCTGGACATCCGCCAGCAGTGCAGCGGCTTCATCTACGGCCTTCAGGTGTGCGACGCGCTGATCCGCGCGGGCATCTCCAAGCGGCTGCTCTTCGTGGGCGCGGAGATTCACAGCGGCTTCATGCCCTGGAGCAAGCAGGCGTGGGACGTCGTCACCGGCAAGTCGGACGCCGAGGTGCCCAAGGCGGAGCATGACCGCAACACGCAGTTCCGCGACCGCACCTCGCTGTTCGGTGACGCGGGCGGCGCGCTGGTGCTGGGCCCCACGGACGACCCCAAGCGGGGCCTGCTGGGCTTCGTGCTGCACTCGGACGGTGGCAAGGCCGAGAGCCTCTACGTGCCGTCAGCGGGGTTCGCCTACCGCCCGTACGTGAACCAGGCGCAGGTGGACGAGGCGCGGTACGTGCCGTCGATGGACGGGCGCACGGTGTTCAAGATGGCCGTGTCGAAGATGCCCGAGGCGGTCCACGAGGTGTGCCAGCAGGTGGGCGCCACGGTGGATGACATCCGCATGTTGATCGCGCACCAGGCCAACCTGCGCATCAACGAGGCGGTGCAGAAGTCGCTCAAGCTGCCGGACGAGCGCGTGTACAACAACATCCAGCGCTACGGGAACACGACCGCGGCCACCATCCCCATCGCCTATGACGAGTGCCGCAAGAGCGGCAAGGTGAAGCCAGGGGATCTGGTGTGCTTCGTAGGCCTTGGCGCTGGCTTCCACTGGGGCGCGGCCCTGATGCGCGAGTAATCCGTGAAAGTCCAAGGTCAGCCCATGCGCACCGTCTGGCTCGAGTCAGACGGTGTCACTGTCGGAATCATCGACCAGACGCGCCTTCCCCATGCCTTCGTGAGGCTGCGGCTGACCACGCTGGAGGAGGCGGCGCACGCCATCCGCTCGATGCAGGTGCGGGGCGCGCCGCTCATCGGCGCCACGGCGGCCTACGGCCTGTGCCTGGCGCTGCGGGCGGACGCCTCGGACGGGGCGCTGGAGCGGGCCCACGGGCTGCTGGCGGCCACGCGCCCCACGGCGGTGAACCTGCGCTGGGCGCTGGAGGAGATGCGCCGGGTGCTGCAGCCGCTGCCGGCCGGCCAGCGCGTGGCCGCGGCCTACCAGCGCGCCGCGGCCCTGTGCGACGAGGACGTGGCCATCAACCGCGGCATTGGCGCGCATGGGCTGCCGCTGCTGCAGGCGGCCTGGGAGCGCAAGGGCAAGCTGGGCCGCGTCAACGTGCTCACCCACTGCAACGCGGGGTGGCTGGCCACGGTGGACTGGGGCACGGCGCTGGCGCCCATCTACCTGGCGCACGAGGCGGGCATTCCCGTGCACGTGTGGGTGGACGAGACGCGGCCTCGCAACCAGGGCGCCAGCCTCACGGCGTGGGAGCTGGGCCAGCACGGGGTACTGCACACCATCATCGCCGACAACGTGGGGGGCCACCTCATGCAGCATGGAGAGGTGGACCTGTGCATCGTTGGCACGGACCGCACCACGGCCCACGGGGACGTGGCGAACAAGATCGGCACCTACCTCAAGGCGCTGGCGGCCAAGGACAACGAGGTGCCCTTCTACGTGGCGCTGCCCTCGCCCACCATCGACTGGACGCTGGAGGATGGGGTGCGCGACATCCCCATCGAGCAGCGGGACGGCGCGGAGCTGACGGACGTGTCCGGGCGGCTGCCCTCGGGGGACGTGGCCACGGTGCGCATTACGCCGCAGGGCAGCCCGGTGGCCAACTACGGCTTCGATGTGACGCCGGCGCGGCTGGTGACGGGGCTCATCACCGAGCGTGGCCTGTGCGAGGCCTCCGCCGAGGGGCTGCTGTCGCTGTTCCCCGAGCGGCGGGGCCGCGAGAAGCGGGCATGAGGGAGCTGGAGCACCTCTCGCGGCGCGAGGAGCTCATCGCCACCGGGCGGAGGATGAATGCCTCGGGGTTGAACCAGGGAACCTCGGGCAACCTCAGCGCGCGGGTGGAGGGGGGCTTCCTGGTGACTCCCACGGGCATGGAGTACGAGGGGCTGCGGCCCGAGGACCTGGTCCTCATGCGCTTCGACGGGAGCCACGAGGGGCCGCGGCGGCCCTCATCGGAGTGGCGCTTCCACCGGGACATCCTCGCCGCGCGGCCCGAGGTGAACGCGGTGCTGCACGCGCACTCGATGTTCAGCACCACGCTGGCGTGCCTGCGCCGCCCCATTCCGGCCTTCCACTACATGGTGGCGATGGCGGGGGGCACCTCCATCCGCTGCGCGCCCTACGCCACGTTCGGCACGGAGGAGCTGTCCGGCCACGCGGTGGCGGCGCTCGAGGGGCGCAAGGCGTGCCTGCTGGCCAACCACGGGCTCATCACCGTGGGGGTGGACCTGGCGGCGGCCTTCAAGCTGGCGGTGGAGGTGGAGACGCTGGCGGCCATGTACCTGCGAGCGCTTCAGGTGGGCGAGCCCGTGCTGCTCGACGAGGCGGAGATGGCCGTGGTGCTCGAGAAGTTCAAGACGTACGGGCAGCAGAAGGACAGCTGAGCCTCACGCGGGGCTTGGCCCGGACAGCCGTTCGACGGGTACCAGCAGCACCTCGTGCAGGCGCCAGTCCAGCCGCCGTAAGTCGCGCGACGCGTTCCACGTCCGCGAAGAACAGGTGCCCGTCCTCGCGCACGCGCACCTGCGCCCGCTCCACCCAGTCCAGCGCCTGAATCGTCTGGAGGAGGCGGGCCGGCAGATCCCATCGGCCAGGGGAGATGGAGAAAGTCCGCTCTCCTAATGAGAGTGAGGCAACATGGCGCCCATGCCCCCTCGCAAGCTCCCTCGACACCTCGTCTGGCTAGAGGCCTTCGCCGCCGCCGTGGAGGCTGGCAGCCTGGAGGGCGCCGCCGAGCACATGGGCGTGGCCCGCTCGGTGGTGAGTGAGCACATCCGCGCGCTCGAGGAGGTGCTGGGCGACGGCGAGCCGCTGCTGGAGCGGGGCCCGGGCCGACGGCTGCAGCTCACCCCTCGCGGACAGCGGCTCTACGCGGGCACGCAGACGCCGCTGCACCAGTTGGATCTCAAGCGCCTGAGGGACCTGGCCAGCACCGACGCCAGCCTGCGCCTGGGGCTCAACCACACGCTGTCCACCATGCTCCTGGGCGACATCGCCCGGGACGTGGCCCAGTCCCACATCAAGCTGGAGGTCGGCTTCGGAGGCCCCTTCGAGCTGGTGCGCGAGCTGCAGACGGGACAGCGGGACTTAGTCATCAACTTCAGCCCGCTGCCGCCCCACCGGGGCGTGGAGGCCGAGTCCCTGCTGGCCCTGCCCTTCGTGGTGCTGGCGGGCCCGGACAGCCCGCTGGCCTCGCGCCGCCCCGCGCCCAGGGCCCTGCGCGTGGAGGACCTGGCGGAGCAACCCTTCGTGGACTGGCTGCGGGACGACCCTTACGGAGGCGCCAACAGCGCGCGCTTCGCCACCCACGGCGTGACGGTGCGCGAGGTGGCGCGCGTGGAGAGCTTCCTGCACCTCTTCGACGTGCTGCTCGCCTTTGGCCAGGCGTGCGCCATTGCCCCGGACCTGCGGCCGCTGCGCCCCTTCCCTCCCGAGCTCCACGTCTGGGCGCTCCAGGAGGAGGCGCCTCAGCTCATTGAAGTCGTGGCCCTGTGGCCCGCGGGCGCCCTGAGCGCCGAGGCCCGCCATGTGCTCCAGGGCCTGCGCAAGCGCCTGGGCACCAAACGTCGGAAATCCGAATAGAACTTCGAAATTTTACGGATTTCCGCCGGAGCCTTCAGGGCCTACCTTGTGAGGACACGAGGAGAGGTGCGCCCATGACCCCCACTGAGAAGACCCTGGCCCGGCTGCCTGCCCACCTGCGTCGCTACGTGGTGGGCCAGGAATACGAAGCCTACACGCCGAGGGACCAGGCGGTCTGGCGCCACATCCTCCGCCGGCTGCGCAACCATCTGTCGGACAAGGCGCACGCCGTCTACCTGCAGGGGCTCGAAGCGACGGGCATCGGCATGGAGCGCATTCCCAGCCTGGACGAGATGAACGAGAAGCTGGCGCAGCTGGGCTGGGCGGCGGTGGGCGTCAGGGGCTTCATTCCTCCCGCGGTCTTCACCGAGTTGCAGGCCATGGGCGTGCTGGCCATCGCGGCGGACATCCGCACGCACGAGCACATTCAGTACACGCCCGCGCCGGACATCGTCCACGAGAGCGCCGGGCACGCGCCCATCATCGCCAACGCGCGCTACGCCGAGTACCTCAAGCGCTGCGGGCTGGTGGGATTCAAAGCCATCGCCTCGGTGGAGGATCAGGCGATCTTCGAGGCCATCCGCAACCTGAGCGTGGTGAAGGAGGATCCGGCCGCCACGCCGGAAGAGGTGACGCATGCCCAGGCGCGGCTGGACGCGGCGGTGCGCAGCCGCCGCTTCGTGAGCGAGAGCACGCGGGCCTCGCGGCTGTACTGGTGGACGGCCGAGTACGGGCTGGTGGGCACCCTGGAGCAGCCGCGCCTGTACGGCGCCGGGCTGCTGTCGAGCATTGGCGAGGCGGAGCACTGCCTCACCCCCGCGGTGAAGAAGGTGCCGCTGAGCAGCGTGTGCGCCGACACCGAGTACGACATCACCCAGATGCAGCCGCAGCTGTTCGTGGCGCGGGACTTCGAGCACCTGTTCCAGGTGCTGGAGGGGTTCGAGTCCACGCTGGCGTGGCGGCGCGGCGGGGACTACGGCCTGCGCGAGGCGGAGCGGGCGCGCTCGGTGAACCACCTGGTGCTCTCGGACGGGCGCGAGGTGACGGGCAAGGTGGTGGGGCTCATCGAGGGCGCGAGCCCGGTGGGCGCGGGGCTGAACACGGCGCTGGTGCGCCTGGAGGGCCCGGTGTTGCTCTCGCGCGGAGAGAAGGCGGTGGGCCGGCCGTGGACGGGCGCGGCGCTGGTGGCCTTTGGCGCGGGCACGCTGCCCGAGCGGGGTGACTTCGCGCTGGAGCTAGCCAGCGGCCTGCGCCTGAGCGGCTTCGCGGTGGGCGAGGGCGAGGTGCTCAACCTGCGCGCCAGCGTGGGCGGGCGCGAGCTGGAGATGCCCTCGGTGGCGAAGCTGTACCTGGGCGAGGGCCTGCCCTCGGTCGCCGGAGGCCCCGCGGATCCGGGCACGTGGGACAAGTGGTTCGGAGAGCTCAACGCCTTCGCCGAGGGAGATGGCGAGGCCCGCGCGCGGGCGCGCAAGGCCGAGGCGCTGTCACCGGAGCTGGGGGCGCTCTACCGTGAGGCGCGTGCGCTGCGCGAGTCGCGAGACGTGAAGCCCGAGCGCGTGGAGCAGCTGGCCCGGGCCGTCGCCGCGTTCCCCGACGAGTGGCTGCTGCTCGCCGAGGTGACGGAGCTGCGCGAGGCGCTGTCCGTGGTGCCGGGCGCGGTGCAGGCCGCGCTCCATGAGCAACCGGCCCGCACCCGCGCCGTGGCTTCGTAGGCCCAGCGCGCGCGGCTTCAGTTGATGATGGGCTCGCAGGTGCTTCCACTGCACTGCAGCCCCGCGCAGCACGTCACCGCGCCACCACACGTACCGCCCTCCGGAGCACAGGTCGGCTCGGGCGGAGGCGTTCCCCCATCCGGAGTCTCATCCGGCGGCGGAGGCGGCGGCGGGGGCGGCGGCGTGCCTCCATCCGGCCCTCCCGCGCCCTGGCACGGTCCCAGGTAGTCGCCCTTGTGGTTGCGGTGGCCCTGCCAGGCGGGGCCTCCTACGGTAATCGTATGCGCGTTGGCGGGGTTGCCCGGCGGCACGTGGCACAGGGTGAGCTTCCCGTCGCCCGAGGCCGCGCCGTTGCGCCCCGGCGCGGCGTTCAGCGCCTCGTCACGAAGCGCGGCGTTGCCGGAGTCCTCGTCGGCCTCGAGGGAGCCTCCGCAGCCCCCCATCATCACCAGACCCAACGCTGCAAGCACCGCGGAGGAAGAGAGAATCGAATGGAGTCGCATGAGCATCCTCACAGTGCATGGCCCCTTGCCATGCTTGAAACAGCGGCCCCAGCTTGAAGGACTCACGTCCGCGAGCTCAATGTCTTCACAGTGCTCACATGCCAGACATTGCAGCCCGGATGTGGAAAGGCACCCGGGACGCACGGCCGGGCTGTAGCAACGACACATGTATTCGATGTGTACGCGCTCGGTCCGTGCGCTTGGCAACACTGCGTGCTCAGCGAGCCATGAGCTTGCGCAGCGCCTCGAGCGCCTCCTCGGCGCCCACCACCAGGAAGAGCACCAGCGTGGCGACGAGGGCCAGGTTGACGAGCCAGCCATTGCGCAGGCCGCCCACCCACTCGCGGCGGTTGTTCATCCACAGCAGCGTGAGCGCCAGCAGCGGCATGAAGAGCGAGCCGAGCACGGCGTACGCCAGCTGCGCGCGCTGCAGCGGCACCCACAGCATGGGCACGGGCACCAGCGCCAGCGCCACCAGGTAGAGGCGGAAGGCCCGCGTGTCGCGCAGCTCCACCGCGCCCAGCGCCTGCCCCCGGTGCACGCGCAGCAGGTCCGCGAAGAGGTACGGCACCCCCTGCCACACGCCCAGCAGGCTGGAGAACACCGCGCCCCAGAAGCCCCACAGGAAGAGCCACCGGCCCGCGGGGCCAATGGCCTCCTCCAGCCGCAGCGCCAGCAGCGAGGCCACCTTCAAGCCGCTGCCCTCCAGCCGCAGCGTCGAGCCGATGAGCACCATGGCCATGCCGAACAGCGCCGTCATCGTGTAGCTCACCGCCAGGTCCGCCTGGCACGTCCTCAGGCCCTGAGGCCCCTCGCGCCCGCCCTCGCGGATCCAATAGCCATACGAGAGCAGCGTCACCGTGCCGCCCACGCCGCCCAGCAGCCCCAGCACCCAGCCCGTGCCGCCCTCGGGCAGCGAGGGGATGACGGCTCCCCGCGCCGCGGCGGCCCAGTCCGGGCCGGACGCCACCGCCGCGTACAGCACCGCGACGAACATCAGCCCGATGCACACCGTCATCAGCCGCGCGAAGAGGCGAAAGCCTCCCATCCACACCAGCCCCAGCCCCACCAGCGTGTGCAGCACGCCCCACACCCTGCGCGAGGTGTCCGGGTCTGCGCCCAGTTGCCACAGCGCATCCCCCGCCGCGCCGCAGGCGGAGATGAGGGCGCCACCGGTGAAGAAGCTCCACCCCACCAGGTAGATGCCGAACAGCAGGCGCGGCACCAGGCCCAGCCGGGCCCACCCCTCCACCAGCGTGGTGCCGGTGGCCAGCTGCCAGCGGGCGATGCCTTCGTTGAGGAAACCCTTGAGCAGCGAGCCCACCACGGCCGCCCAGAGAATGGAGACACCGACCGCGGAGCCGCCCAGACTGGCGGTGAGCAGGTCCCCCGCGCCCACGCCGGTGGCGGCCACGAGGATGCCCGGGCCGAAGCGGGCCATCAGGCCAGGCGTGGGAAGCTTGCCGTCCATGCGCGTGCCCGGGACGCTAACGTGCCCCGCCTTCCTCATGCCAGAGTCCGCTACCTGGAGAGTAGAGGACCTGTCCATGACTGACACCGAGATCTTCCTGCGCCTGGCCTTCGATCGGGCTCCCGCGGCCGAGGCCAACTCCGCCATCGCCCGGATCCGCGACGAGCGGGAGGAGCGCAGCTACGAGGTCATCCTGCCCCAGACGGAGGTGACCGGCTTCCTGCTCCGGCAGATGCTGCCCAAGCTGGTGGAGCACCTGGAGTCGGTGGGCGCGAAGCTGCCCGGCTGTGGCGGCGTGTTCCTCTCGGTGTTCGCCGAAGACACCCTGCACTTCATCTCCGCCCGCGACGCCGTGCACCTGCTGGCCCAATGGAGCAACCTCTCCCTGGAGCAGCTCAAGCACCGCTACCGCCCCCGGTAACCCTTCCCGCCTGCAATTGGAGTCGCTGATGCTCTTCACGGACCTCGCGCGGCAGATGAAGAACTTCAACGTCTACGAGAACTGGGCCGCAGCCAGCGTGCCGCCCAACGCTCACAGCGAGCGCAGGGCGATCTCGGTGAGCTCCTCGTCCGTGAGCGGCAGGGGGTTGGCCTTCATGCTGCTGGCCACCCGGGCCTTGTCCACCAGCTGGGGAAGCTCCGCCTCCGTCAGCCCGTAGCGGCGCAGGCCGGGAACCTCGAGCGCCTGGCACAGCTCCTTCACCCAGGTGATGGCGTCCTCCGCCCGCGCCTCGGCCTTGCCGGTGAGCAACACCGCCACCTCCTGGAAGCGAGGCAGCGCCGGGTGCGTGGCGGCGCGGGCCTGCAGCGCGCGCAGGTTCACCTCCAGCGTGGCGGCCAGCAGCGCGGCGCACACCGCGCCATGCGGCGCCTGGTACATGCCACCCACGGGCGCCGCGAAGCCGTGCACCGCGCCCAGCCCCGAGTTGGCCAGGCACAGCCCGCCAAAGAGGCTGGCCAGCGCCAGATCCTCCCGCGCGGGCGCGTCGAAGTCCTCCAGCACCGCGCGGCGCAGCGAGCGGGCCGAGCGGCGCATTCCCTCGCGCGCCAGCGTGTCGGTGAGCGGGTTGGCCCGCGCCGAGAGGTAGGGCTCGATGAGCTGCGAGAGCGCGTCCAGCCCGCTGGAGGCAATCACCGGCCCCGGCGTGCCCACCAGCAGCTCCGGGTCCACCAGCGCCACACGCGGCAGCATGAGCGGGCTGCGCAGGCTGGCCTTCACCTTCTCCTCCTTGGAGCCCAGCACCGCGTTGCGCGTCACCTCCGAGCCGGTGCCCGCCGTGGTGGGAATGGCCACCAGCGGCACCGAGGGCTGCGTCAGCGGGCGCCCCTTGCCAATCACCTCCAGGTAGTCCAGCGGATCTCCCCCGTTGGCCGCCAGCGCCGCGATGGCCTTGCCCGTGTCCAGCACGCTGCCGCCGCCCAGCGCCACCACCACGTCACAGCCCACCGCGATGGCCGTGGCCGTGCCCTCCCGCGCCACCTCCAGCGTGGGCTCGCCCTCCACCCGGAAGATGACGGTGGCCAGCCCCAGCCGGTCCAGCATTTCTCGCAGCGGCTGCGCGCGCCCGGGCGACTTGCCGGTGACGATGAGCACCCGGCGGCCCCCCAGCGAGCGCACCACCTCGGGCGCCTCGGACAGCCGGCCCGCGCCGAAGAGCACCCGCGTGGCGGTGGCGAACTCGAAGCCCAGCGCGCTCACCTCACCACCCCGCATCGTCAGGGAAGCGGTTGACGTACTTCCGGCTCGTGCGGGGCTCGGCCATCATCGGCGCCACGGTGTCGCGCCACGTCAGGTAGTGCGCCGTCTCCTTGTGCGCGGCGGGGGCCTGGGGGGTGCGGTACACCTCGACGAGCACGAAGCGCGTGGGCTCCTCGGTGTCCTGCATCACGTCGAAGCGGGCGATGCCGGGCTCCTTCACGCTCTGCCGCGCGTTGGCCAGGGTGGCCTCGCGGAAGGCGTCGACATGCTCCGGCTTGACGTGGACGTGAACGTGAACGGCCAGCAGGCTGTTGGGCATGGGCGAAGGCTACCGCTGTTCAGAACCGGCCCACCAGCCCGCCGAGGATTCCGCCCTCGGGGGTGCGGCCCACCACCGGCAGCACCTGGAGCCCGGAGAACTCGTCCCGCCGCGCCTGCCTGCCGGCGCGCACGAAGGCATTGGAGATTTCATAGCCAATGACGGCCCCCACCGCGGTCAGCAGCGGCACGGAGTACCAGGTCAATCCACCGGAGGCGGCAAGCGCCGCCAGGCCCGTGGTCATCCCCGCGGCCCCGCCGAGCATCGTGGGCCACAGGGAGCCCTCGCCGCTGAGCACGCTGCCCATGGCGTACACGCTCACCGAGCCCACGATCCACCCCATTCCTATTGCGGGGACGATGAGCGCGAACGGCTCGCACTCTCCATCGAAAGGAGCGCAGCCCGAGACGATGGCGCCCAGGATGAACCCCAGGATGACGCCTCCCGAGGTGCCCACGCTTCCCACGACGGGGCCCAGCAGCAGCCGGGGGCCTAAGTTGTCCGGACGCAGCTCCCCCAGGGTGCGCTCCCGGGAGATGGTCTCTCCCGGAGGAGGCTCCTCGGGCGCCTCGGGCTCATCCGGCGCCGTCACCAGGGGCGGCAGGGTCGGCGCATCCGAGGCTGGCGCGGGCGGCTGCTCGGCCTGGGCGTAGCCTACGGTGGGAAGTGCTACCAGGAGACACAGGAGGAGCAGTGCCGGAGAATGCATTGCCTGAACATAGCGGACCTGTTCTCCATCCCGGAGCGTCCAAATCACCATGAGCCTGAGCCACCTTGCCCTGGGCCTGCTGCTGCCCGTGCTCTCCGCGGGTACACCCGCGCCCGCCTCCGACACGCCCCGCGCGCCCACGCGCGAGGAGCTGGCCCGCTACCCCTGGTTGTCCTCCTCCGCCCGCGTGCGCCCGCTGGAGGCCGCCTTCCCTCCCCCCTCCGGCTACACGCGCATGGAGCTGGAGCCCGGCACCTTCGGCGCCTGGCTGCGAGGGCTGCCCCTGCGCCCGGCGGGCACCCCGGTGCGCGACTTCCAGGGCGGAGAGATTCTCTCCGCGGGGGACTCGCGGCTGGCGGCGGTGGCGGAGCTGGACGTGGGCCAGAGCAACCTGCAGCAGTGCGCGGACTCCATCATCCGGCTGCACGCCGAGTGGCTCTGGGCCCAGGGGCACAAGGGCCGCATCGGCTACCGCTTCACCAGCGGGCACCTGGCCTCCTGGGCTCAGTACGCGGCGGGGGACCGGGCCCGCATCGCCGGCTCCAAGGTGTCCTGGGTGCGCAGCGCCGCGGCGGACAGCTCTCGCGCCTCGTTCCGCGCCTACCTGGACCTGGTCTTCACCTACGCGGGCACCCTCTCACTGCAGGTGGAAAAGAACCGGCCCTCGCGTGAGGAGGTGCGCCCCGGAGACTTCTTCGTGCTCGGCGGCAGCCCAGGCCATGCCGTGCTGGTGCTGGACGTGGCGGTGAACCCGGCGGGGCAGAAGGTGGCGCTGCTGGGCCAGGGCTTCATCCCCGCGCAGGACTTCCACCTGCTGTCGTCAGCAAAGGACGGGCCGTGGTTTGCGCTTCAGGCCGACGAGGTGGCCACGCCCTTCTGGAAGCCCTTCCCCTGGTCGTCGCTGCGCAGACTCTGAGGAATACACAGGGGGATAGGCTGTTCGCCCGCCCGCCCCGGTGGACGTGTGCCCTCCGGGTCCGGTACACCGCTACCCCCATTTTTCCCCGGAGTTTTATGAGCTTCAAATCCTCTGTCCGTGCCCTCTGGGCACCGGGCGCGTTGAGCGCCCTGCTCTTGACGAGCTGCGCCACCAGCCCCAGCGCCGAGTCGGCCAGCGCGGAGAAGACGACCGCGGCGGGGGCCCACCAGCTGGGCGTGGAGCTGAAAAACTTCGACACCAGCGTGCGACCGCAGCAGGACTTCTACCAGTACGTCAACGGCGGCTGGGTGAAGAACACCGTCATGCCGTCGGACCGGGCGCGCTACGGCAGCTTCATCGAGCTGGCGGAGAAGAGCGAGGCGGCGCTGCGCGTCATCATCGAGGAGGCCGCGGCGAACAAGGCGGCCAAGCCCGACAGTGAGCAGGGCAAGGTGGGCAGCCTCTACCAGAGCTTCATGGACACCCAGCGCATCGAGTCGCTGGGCGCCGAGCCGGTGCGAGAGGATCTGCAGCGCATCGCCGCGCTGAAGAGCACCGACGAGCTGCCCGAGCTCTTCGCGCACCTGATCCGCGCGGGAGTGAGGCCGCCGGTGGGGATCTTCGTGGGCCAGGACGCCAAGCAGGCCACGCGCTACATCGTCTACGCCAACCAGGACGGCCTGGGTCTGCCGGACCGCGAGTACTACTCCAAGCAGGACCAGGGCTTCCCCGAGAAGCGCGCCGCGTACGTGGCCTACGTGGAGAAGCTGCTCACGCTGGGCGGTGAGAAGGACGCGGCCTCGGCCGCCAGGGCCATCATGGCGCTGGAGACGGCGCTGGCGGAGAAGAGCTGGGACCGCACGCGCAACCGGGACCGGGAGGCCACCTATAATCTCAAGACGGTGGCGGAGCTGGACAAGCTCACCCCGGGCTTCTCGTGGGGCCGCTTCCTGAAGGCGGTGGGCGCCGACACCACGCCAGCCGTCATCGTCCGCCAGCCGGACTTCTTCCAGGCGATGGCGGAGCTGATGAAGAAGACGCCGCTGCCGGTGCTCAAGCAGTACCTGGCCTTCAAGGTGCTGGACACGTACGCGCCCCTGCTGAGCACGCCCTTCGAGCAGGCGCACTTCGAGTTCCGCAACCGCACCATCGAGGGGGCCAAGGAGATCCGTCCGCGCTGGAAGCGCGGCGTGGCCACCGTGGAGCGCGCGCTGGGCGAGGCGGTGGGCAAGCTCTACGTGGAGCGCCACTTCAGCCCCGAGTCGAAGAAGCGCATGCAGCAGCTGGTGGACAACCTGCGCGCGGCCTTCAAGGACGGCATCGAGGGGCTGGAGTGGATGAGCCCCGCCACCAAGGCGCAGGCCCAGCAGAAGCTGGCGAAGTTCAACGTGAAGATCGGCTACCCGGACAAGTGGCGTGACTACTCCAGGCTGGAGATCATCCCCGGGGACCTGGTGGGCAGCGTGAAGCGGGCCAACGCGTTCGAGGCCCAGCGCAACCTGGACAAGCTGGGCAAGCCCATCGATCGCCAGGAGTGGGGCATGACGCCCCAGACGGTGAACGCGTACTACAGCTCGACGATGAACGAGATCGTCTTCCCGGCCGCCATCCTGCAGCCGCCGTTCTTCAACCCCGAGGCCGATGACGCGGTGAACTACGGGGCCATTGGCGGCGTGATTGGCCACGAGATCAGCCACGGCTACGACGACCAGGGCAGCCGCTCGGACGGCGAGGGCAACCTGCGCGACTGGTGGACGCCCGAGGACAAGAAGGCCTTCGAGCAGCGCACCGGGATGCTGGTGGAGCAGTACAGCGGCTACAAGTTCATCGGGGACATGACGATCAACGGCAAGCTGACGCTGGGAGAGAACATCGGCGACCTGAGCGGGCTGACGGTGGCGTACAAGGCCTACCAGCTGTCGCTCAAGGGCAAGCCGGCTCCGGTCATCGAGAGCTTCACCGGCGAGCAGCGCTTCTTCCTGGGCTGGGCGCAGGTGTGGCGCTCGCTGTTCACCGAGGACTACAAGAAGATGATGCTGCTGACGGACTCGCACTCGCCGGGCCCGTTCCGCGTCAACGGCGTGGTGCGCAACATGCCGGAGTTCCACCAGGCCTTCGGCGTGAAGGAGACCGACGCCCTCTGGCTGCCGCCCGAGAAGCGCGTGAAGATCTGGTAGCACCGGCACAGCTCCTCACAGGGCTGGCTCAGGATGTCGCAGCACCGGCGCGGGGGCGTTTTTTAGGCGCCCCCCGCCACCGGGCCTAGATTGATCAGCTGTCTCCTGGGAGGCCCTTCATGCCGCGCACCCCTCTGCTGATCACCAGCGTGCTGTTGTTCGCGAGTCCGGCCCTGGCGGCCATCTCCAACATTCAGACGCGCTCGGACGCGGCCCACGTGCACTACGCCTTCGAGCACACCCAGGCGGCCAGCCTCCACCGCGTGTACCTCGACACCGACGAGCAGCGGGGCACCGGCCTGGCCGTGGGCAGCCTCGGCGCCGACTACCTGCTGGAGAACGGCTCGCTCTACCGCTACACCGGCTCGGGGTGGAACTGGTCCTGGACCCGGCTCAAGGCCGTGCGCACCACCGTGGGCAACGGCTCGGCCCGGTGGACCGTGGCTCGCGCGGACCTCGGTGAGACGTCGGACTCCGCCCGGACGCGGGTGCTCTTCCAGACGCAGCAGGCCGGAGTGCTCGACTCCTCCGGGGCTCACACTCACGGTTACACCGCTTCCGGGCCTCGCAATGGAGCGGGGGCTTCCTTCGTAGTGAAGGCTCACGCCTTCACTCCAGACAGAGGCCAGAAGAATGAGTTCGGAGAGCCGTCTCGAATCGATCGCCCGGGCATCGGTGCTCACACTCTCGGTGCTGCTCAGCGGATGCGCGACGTCGTCAGCGGCCGTTCCCCCCAGCCCGGGGAAGTTGGAGCTCGCGCCCTGTCGCGTGCCCGGCCTGGAGGAGGACCTGCGCTGCGGCACGTTCCACGTGCCCGAGAACCGGCGGACAGGCCAGGGCCGGACCTTGCCGTTGAAGGTGATCGTCATTCCGGCGCGCTCGCAGCAGCCCGGCGAGCCCGTCTTCTTCCTGTCGGGCGGGCCTGGCCAGGCAGCGACGGAGAGCGCGCAGTACGCGGCTACGTCCTGGCAGCGGCAGAACCACGACGTCGTCCTGGTCGATATGCGCGGAACGGGCGAAGGCCACAAGCTCGACTGCCAGCTCGGCTCAGACGACGAGCTGCAGGCGTATCTCGTGCCGATCTTCTTCGAGGGCTCGCGCTACAGCGCCTGCCGCGACGAGCTGTCGAAGAAGGCCGACCTCACCCAGTACACGACGCCCAACTCGATGCAGGACCTGGACGAGGTCCGCCAGGCGCTGGGCTATGGGAAGATCCACCTCGAGGGCGGCTCTTATGGAACCCGGGCGGGGCTCACCTACCTGCGCATGTACGGGCAGAACGTGCGCAGCGCCTACCTGAGCGGCCTGGTGCCGCTGTCCAACCGCAGCCCGCTGTTCCACGCGGCCGCGGCCCAGCGGGCGTTCGAGCTGACGGTGGCCGAGTGCGAGGCGGAAGCGGCTTGCCGCGCGGCCTATCCCCGTCCCCGCGAGGACCTGGCGGCGATCCTCCAGAGCCTTCGGGAGAAGCCCGCGCGCGTGCGGGTGAAGCACCCCGTCACCGGGGCTCCGGCGGAGCTGTCGCTGTCGGAGCCGGCCTTCACGGACGGGCTGCGCGTGATGCTCTATTCGGCCGAGCGGGGGCGCAACGTCCCCCTGCTGCTGCAGCGGGCCAGGGCGGGCGACTACACGCCCTTCGCCGAGGCGGCCCTCATGAGCAGCCGTGGCCTGCGCGAAGCGCTGCGCTTTGGGCTGCTGCTCTCAGTCACCTGCAGCGAGGACGTGGCGCGCATCCGCCCCGAGGAAGTGGAGAAGGAGACGGCGGGGAGCTTCATCGGCGCGCACCGCGTTCGCGGGCAGATGGCGGCGTGTGCCGAGTGGCCTGAAGCGCAGGTGCCCGAGGACTACTTCCGTCCATTCACCTCGCAGGTGCCCGTGTTGCTGGTGTCCGGCAACCTGGATCCCGTCACGCCGCCGCAGTGGGCCGAGGAGGCGAAGAAGTCCCTGCCGAACAGCCTTCACGTGGTGACGCCTGGTGGGCATACCGCGGGCAACGAGTGTGTCGACTCGCTTGCCCGGGAGATGTTCCGCACCGGCTCGGTGCAGGGCCTGGACACGAGCTGCGTCAAGGCGCTGCGCAACCCGCCCTTCGTCCTGCCGACGGATCCGGCGCCGACGACCAGCCGCTGATCAGCCGGGGGGCGGCGTCTCCCCGCCCGAGCGCCCAAGCCGCCCCGCGGTGGATACCACCGAGCCCATGGCACCGCGGATGGCGGCCTGGGCCTTGTTTCCCAGCCGCAGGTCCAGCTGCTTGTGCACCGGTACCTCCGTGCGGCAGAGCACGCAGCGCGAGGCCTCCACCCGGATGGGCGCGCCGCACGAGGGGCAGGGCCGGCGGTAGAGCCTCGCCTCCATGCGGTGCGCCATCCAGGCGGCCACCACCCCGGCGGCCAGCATGAACACCACCACGGCGACGGCGAAGGCGGGCGCGAAGAAGATGGCCAGGCACAGGCCAATCACCCCACCCTCCTGCAACCGGTTGAGCCAGCGCAGCGGGTGGAAGAACTCGCTCTCCAGGCCCATGAACTCCGAGTGCACCCGCCGCCGCAGCGCCAGCGTGGCGATGGCCAGCCCCGCGCCGCCCGCGCCCAGCGCCCACTCGGGCACGGCCGGGGCCGCCACGTTCATCGAGGCCATCACCGACATCGCCCCGCTCGAGGCGCTCAGGCCGTACTGCACCAGCCCCAGCAGCATGTGCATGTCCTCGTCACGGTCGGTGATCATCTCGAACACCAGCACCACGGCGAAGGCGGCCATCGCCCCCGGGTGCGCCATCCACTGAAGCGAGGTGGGCAGGCTCACGTAGCCCTGGTGCGCGGCGAGCGTCACCGCCAGCAGGCTCACTCCGGCCCGCGTGCCGGAGGCACTGCTCAAGCCGATGGCCTGGGAGACCAGCGTGAAAGGAATCACGGCTTCACCTCCGGCATCGCGCCCAGCACCTTCGTCTCCAGCAGCCCCAGCTGCCCGAGCACCCACAGCACCACCGCGACCATGCCCACCACCACCGCCAGCAGCACCGCCGTCCACACGCCCAGCAGCGCCAGCTCCCAGAAGGCCACCGGCTCACCCCGCCCCTCCCGGCCGATCTGCCAGGTGAGGTAGCGCCGCGTCAGCACCCCGGCCGCCGCCACCTCGCAGGCGCTCACCACCGTCTTCACCAGCGCGCCAACCCCGGGGATGACCGTGAGCAGTTCCAGCACGATGATGGACAGCGCCAGAAAGCAGCCGGCCGCCAGCCGCAGCGTCCACCGCGTCACGATGCGCCGCCGGGGCGTGAGCAGCGACAGGCCCGGCTTCACCACCGTGAAGCGCAGCCACACCAGCGCGCCGATGATCAGCAGCGAGTTGACGAGCGGGAACCAGCTGGCCACCAGCGCGCCCGCGGTGACGGCCGCCACCGCCAGCCACAGCCGCACCGCGGACTCCGAGCCGTGCAGCTCATGCAACACCGCCCGGTCCGTGGCGCTGGGCAGCGTGGGCTCGCCACACCGCGGGCAGGCATGCCCTCGCAGCGCGGTGCCGCCCGGGAGCCGCTCCGCGCAGCGGCGGCACCGTCCGGACAGCAGCAACGCCAGCTCATGCTCTTCGCTGGTGGCCAGGGTGAGGGAACTCGTCATGCGCGCTCTCTACGTGGGAGTCGCGCGATGATTACCAGAGCCCCTACCCCCATGGACAGGCGCGGGGCTCAGTGCGGGGCCGAGCCATCGTGCAGCCCGGCCAGCTCGAGCGCCAGCCGCCGCAGCTCCTTGCCATTGAAGGGCTTCTTCAGCTCCACCAGCCGGTGCAGCTCGCCGAACTCCCGGCGCAGCTCCTCCCACGAGTAGTCCGAATAGGCCGAGCAGAACACCACCGGCATCGACGGATCCACCTTCCACAGGTGCCTCAGCGTCTGCACGCCATTCCACCCGGGCGGCATCCGGTAGTCCAGGAAGGTCACCGCGTAGGGCTTTCCTCCCGCCAGGGCCTGCTCCACCTTGGCCAGCCCCTCCTCGCCCTGAAAGGCCGAATCCAGCTCGAACTCCAGCGCACCGGGGATCGAGCTCCGGGAGGGCTCCTCTCCGAAGAGCTCCTCCTCCAGCAGGTCCAGCTCGTCCCGCCCCTTGATGGGCTCCGGGCAGAGGACGCGCCGGAAGTCCCGGTGAATGGACTCGGAGTCGTCGATGACCAGGACTCGGCGCTTGCTCTCTGGGTTGCTCATGACGCCTCCTGAGCTGGCTTATACGGCAGCTCCAAGGTGAATGTAGCCCCTTTACCCTGCCCTTCGCTGTGAACGGTGAGCGAACCGCCCAGCTCCTGGGCTGCCAGGGCACACGAATGCAGCCCAAAGCCATGGCCTTCCGGGCGGGTAGTGAAGCCGTACCGCCGATGTGCTCGGTGTACCGGCCCACGTCATCGAGCAGCGAGCGGATGCCCTCACGCTCGTGCACGAGGTTCTGCCCCAGCCGGCTCAGGTAGGGTACGAAGGAGCGCCCGCGCTGGTCCTCGGAGAAGAAGCGGCCCAGCTCCTCCTTGCGCCCCTCGAGCATCGAGGCCGCGCGGCCCACGCTCTCCAGGCGCAGCTCACCCAGCCGCTCCTTGGCCACCTGCGCCGAGGTGTACACGCCGTTGAGCACGTTCCCCACGTTATGCAGAACATTGGTGGCCACCTCCGCCATACCTGCTTGCCGGGCCACCTGTATGAGCTGGTGGTGCACGTTCCTGAGCTCCTGTGTGCGCTCCTCCTCGCGCTGCTCCAGCCGCTCGTTGGCCTTGCGCAGCTCCTCCTCGCGCTTCTGCACCTCATGCGCCATCAGCCCGAAGGCGCTGGCCAGCTGCCCCAGCTCGTCCCCGCGGGACTTGTCCAGCTCGACGTTGAAGTCGCCAGCGGCCACCTTGTCCGTCGCCTGGGTGAAGGCCAGCAGCGGGCGGGTGATCTGCTGCCGGAGCACCCAGAACATGATGGCCAGCTCCAGCAGCAGCGACACCAGCCCCAGCAGCAGCACGTAGCGCGCCGCGCCGAAGGCGGGCTGGGACACCACCCGCTCCGGCAGCACCGTGACGAAGGTCCAGTCCGGACCCTGCAGGCGCCGTGGCGACGTGGCGGCCCTCTAAGTCCACCGGGGTGGACACGGTGACCATCCAGTCTCCGCTGACGGGCTCCACGTAGACGCCCGCACCTGTCGACAACGCCCGGACCACTGAAATTCCGCGCAGGTGGGGAGACCTACCAGACAGTCAAGCGGCGCCCTCTCGTGGAATGATGGATTCTGAGCATTTCCTCAAAATCAACAATCCACGCCCGGCAACCATCTCCTACCGTAAATCCCCGCACACTTAACGCGCGGTGAACACTGCTCCGCAGGGAGAGTTCATATGAAGAACACAGCCTTGTCCTGGGCCGTCCTCGCTGCATTCGTTGGAGCGTGTGGCGGTGAGCCGTCACAAGCCCCCGAATCCACTGCTTCTGTCGAGCAGGCTCCGAGCGCTTCCGGGGAGATCAGCGCCTATGGCGTCTCCGCGAACGGCCGGAACCTCAACGGCATCAGCCTCAATGGCCGCAACCTCAATGGCCGGGAGCTCAACGGCCGCGCCCTGAGCAATGCCCAGCTGCACTCGGTGCCGCTGAGCAGGCTGTGGCTCGAGGGCTCCGCGCTGGCGACCGAGACCGCCACGGGCCAGGTGCTACGTGGTGCGTCGCTGGTGGGCGCCGAGCTGGGGGACTCCACGGGCCAGGGTGCGCGGGTGCGGCTCGACTCCGTCACCGCCCAGGGAGACATCTGGTTCTACACCGTGTCGTACTGGGCGGAAGGGGGCTGGAAGCCGCTGTGCCCCAGCGACGAGAACCCCGCGCAGGGGCTGGGCGCCATCGCGCTCTCGGGCCGCTGGGACTACCGCCAGGGCGTGCCCGGCGGAGGTGATCACATCGCCGAGCCGGGGATGATCACCTTCGCCTGCTCCAACGGAGCGCTCGCCAAGTGCGCCAGCTTTGGCTACGCGCCGTGGCGGCAGGCGGTGCAGTGCACCTCCCAGGGCTGCGCCACCGTGTCGCTGGCCAACCACCACCAGGCCTGCACCCGCATGGTGCGCGCCGACTACTGCGGGGATGGCCGCTCCTTCACCCGCGACGGCATGCTGATCAACCTCTATGACGCGGCCGGCCTCCAGCTGGACACCGAGAGCTGGGCCCTCGAGGCGGAGTGGGACGCGCAGGGCGCTCGCTGTGTCTCCCAGCGCCGGCTGGGCGGCACCGAGGTTCCCGCCTGCGCGCGCAACCTCTACCCGTCCGACTGCGGCGCGCCCACGCACTTCACCAGCGGCACGCTGTTGATGACCGAGTTCGACGCCTCGCACCAGTAAAGGGGCTCGCCGCAAACACCTGGGCCGTCTCCCCCATGTGAGGAAGACGGCCCGGGTGCTTCATGGCTTGAAGCCGCGCTGGGCTTAGAAGTCCGCGATGCGGTCGGCCAGGTTGGAGTGCTCCACGAACTGGTTGCGGTTGCCCTGAACGGTGGCGATCTTCCGGTTGCGCTCCAGCTCGGCGGTGTCCACCTTGTCCAGCTTGTTCCACTCGCGCAGCACCGACTCCTCCTCGGGAGCGATGCGCTTGTTGTACTCGGCCGAGAAGTAGAACAGGGCGCGCGCCACATTGCCCTTGTGCTCATCGGGCGGCTCGAACACCTTGCGGCCCTGCGCATCCAGGCCGAACTTGGAACCGCCCTGGCTCCACTGCACCTTCTCCACCTTGCCGAACGGGAAGCTGCCGCGCGTGGAGTTGGCCTTGCTGTCGGTGGGGAACAGGTGGTGCAGGTCGCTCTTGGCGTCGCCCGTGGCGCCCTTGGACTGCGGCCACGTGTGCTCGGTGTTCATGTCCGAGCCATTGGGAATCTTGCCGCCGGCGATCTCCCGGCCGGTGTACACGCACTTCACCTTGCCGTTCTTCACGTCCAGGTCGCCGAAGATGACCTGGCGCGCCTCGTTGTAGCTGACCACGTCCTTGCCGGTGGACGCCTGCTTGATGGCCGCCAGCAGCGCCGCGTCACGCAGGCCCTTGAACGGATCATCCGTGGGAGGCGGCTCCTCGCCGCCCGTCTTCGCGGTGCCCGTCAGCTCCAGGTCCCACGCCTTGAGCACGCCGGTGTCCGCGTTGGCGGTGTCCTCGACGGTGAGCTTCCAGTCACCCTGGATGGGCTCGCCCGCGAAGGCCGACAAATCAAACTTCGCCTTCAGGTCATCCAGCGAGCCGCCCGCGCGGTCATGCAGCTTGGCGCTCTTGCCCGAGGGGCTGGTGAGCGTCACCACCAGGTCGCCCCGGTAGGTGTGGGGGATGTCCACGTTGAGCGAGCCGCCCTTGAGCGTCAGCGCGTCCTCGAAGCGCAGGGTGGACTCCACCCGGGCGTTGTCCGCGATGGGCAGGTTGGGGGTAGCGCCGGTGCGCACCGTCTTCTCCGTGTCGCGGGCGGCGGCCACACCCGGGATGGCGCGAGGCGCCGCGGGAGCGAAGCTCGAGCCCAGCCGCGTCAGCATCGACGCGTCCATGCGGGGCAGGTCCCGCTGCACACCCGGGCGCTCCGTGGCGCGCGAGGGGGCGGCGGTATTCGAGCGGAGGGCCTCGCCCAGGAAGCTGGCGGTGGGCAGGGGGCGGGAAGTAAGGGGGCGGTTTGGGCTGAGAGCGTTCACAGCGAGGTTATCGGGGGAAAATACCTACAGTTGCTTCCATTCTCCGACGTTTCAGCATGGCGGGAGATTGGGGCTCGTAAGTGCCTGAATTCTCTGAGAACATTCCTTTCCTATGGGGAGCCAGGAGCCCAGAGCGCCGGATCAACGCAAGGAGCCGAACCGCCGGATGCGGCCCATTTTCCTGGCCATTGGGTTCGTGTGCGTGGGGCTGGGCGGGCTGGGGGCGGTGCTGCCGCTGCTGCCGACGACGCCGTTTCTGTTGATCGCGCTGTGGGCGTTCTCGCGCAGCTCGGACCGGTTCCACCACTGGCTGTACACGCACCCGCGCTTCGGGCCCCGGCTGCAGGCGTGGAATGAGCACGGCGTGGTGCCGGTGAAGGTGAAGGCAAGCGCCATCAGCGCGATGCTGGTGAGCCTGGGGCTGATGGTGTTCGTGGCGCGGGTGAAGTGGCCGGTGCTGGCGGTGTCCGGGGCGCTCATGCTGGTGGGCGCCACCTACGTGCTCAGCCGCCCCAGCCGCCCGCCCCGGTAGCTACTGCCTGCGCAGCGCCGTCATCGGGTCGGCGGCGCTCGCGCGCCGCGCCGGCAGCAGGCTTCCCAGCGAGGCCACGAGCGCGAGGAACCCGGCGGCCGCCGCGATCATCCTCAGGTCCAGGGCGACCACGCCCTCGAGCCGATGGCTCATCAGCTTCGCCATGGCCAACGCCAGCGCGAGGCCAATGGAGAGGCCCACGACGATCGTGGCGCTGGTGCCGCGCACCATGAGGGCCAGCAGATCCCTTCGCCGTGCGCCCAGCGCGCTGCGGATGCCGAGCTCCCGCGCGCGCTGCGCCGAGGCGAAGGCATTCACCCCGTACACGCCCAGGCCGGCGAGCAGCGCGGCCAGCACCGCATACAGTGCCATGAGCCGGGTGACCAGGCGGCTGCCCGAGCCGACCTCCGCCTCCGCGTCGGCGAGCGTTCCCACGCGGGGGGGCGGCAGGGAGGCGTCGAGCTCGCGCAGCGCCGCCCGGACGGAGTCCACCGACGAGGGACCGCCGGAGCGGACGATGAGGGACAGGCTCGCCAGGGCGCGCGGCTCCTGCGCGAGCGGCAGGTACACCTCGTTCATGGGCCGGGCGGGAAAGACGTCGGCCATCACCCCCACGACGGTGCGCCACGTCTCGGGCGAGTCCTCCAGGCGGAAGCGCTTGCCGAGGGCATCCTCCCCCGGCCAGAGCTGCTGGGCGAAGGCCCGGCTGACGACCGCGACGGGCAACGCGCCCTCGCCATCGGTGGCGGCGAGCGCCCTGCCCCCGAGCAGCCGCAGGCCGAGGATGTCGAGGAAGGGGCCCGTGCCGGAGCGAACGAGGCCATACGGTGCCTCCGCCGGCTCTATCGGTGAGCCCTCGGCGCTGGCGCGAGGCGTGCAGCAGCCCCGCTCGAAGGGGGTGAACGTCACGACCGCGGCCTTGGCGCCCGTGCGCGCCTCGAGGTTCGCGAGGACTTCTTCGATGTAGGGCCGCCGCGCCGCGCCCTCGAGCCGCAGAGGTGATGGCTCCAGCCGGGCGGTGATGACCTCCTCGGGCCGGACCGTCATCCCGTGCTGCATCAGCTGGGCCGCGCTCTGCCCGATGAGGACGGAGGCCGAGAGCAAGGCCAGGGAGAACGCCAGCTGTGCGGCGACGAGCACCGACCGCGTCCGGGAGCCCGCCGCCGAGAGCGTGCCGCCCTCGGCCTTGAGCGCCTCCAGGAGCCCCGGGCGGCTCGCCCACAGCGCGGGCAGCAGGCCGATCACCAACGACGCGGCGACCGACACCCCCAGCGTGAAGAGCAGCACGTGACGGTCGATGCCGATCCGCGCGAGCCCGGGCACGGTGCGCAGGGCCTCCGCGGGCAGCGCCGCGACGATGGCGTTCACCAGCCACCCCGAGAGGAGCACTCCGAGCGCCGCGCCAGCGAGCGTCAGGAGGAGGACTTCGCAGAGGAGCTGCCGGGCGAGTTGCAGCCTGCTGGCGCCCAGCGCCGCGCGAACGGCCAGCTCATGCCTCCGGCGCGCGTGCCGGGCCAGGGTGAGGTTGGCGAGGTTCGCGCACGCCACCAGGAGCAGCGCCACGGCGGCCGCCATGAGCAGGCCCATCCACACCCGGTTGGCGGGGCCGTTGTGCCAGTCGCTCAGCGGCACCGTGCGCAGCGAGCGCTCCGGCACGTTCGCACTGCGCGCACGGAGCGCCTCGGCCAGGGCGCCCAGCTCAGCGTCCACCGCGGCGGCGGAGCTGTCAGGGCGCAGCCTGCCGAGGACCTGGACGTCACGCACCGGCGTACCCGGCGCAGGGCGCTCCTCGAGCGGGCGCCACACGTCCGTCGCGAGAGGGTAGCTGGCCTCCGTACGGGCCACGCCCACGACGGTCCACCCGCTGCCGTTGAGCTGGATCCGGCTTCCCAGGACGCGCGGGTCCGAGGCGAAGCGCGAGCGCCAGAGCGACTCCGAGATGACGACGACATCGCGGTGGCCTTCGCGCGCGTCCTGCTCGGTGAACTCCCTTCCCATGAGCAGGGGCGCCTGGAGCAGGGTGAAGAGCCCAGCGCTCGCGGCGGAGGCGCGCACCCGCACGGGCTCACCGGCACCGGTGAGGTTCGCGTCCCACGGCGTGACACCCACCACGTGCTCGAGGAGCCGGCTGTGCTCGCGCAGCTCGCGGAGGTCCTCCGCCGAGAGCAGCTCGTCCTCGAGCCCCAGGCTGGGCACGGTCTGCGCGACGACGATGAGGCGCTCGGACTGGGAGAAGGTCAGCGGCCGGAGCACGACGCTCTTGAGGAGCGCGAACATCGCGGCGTTGGCCCCCAGCGCGACCGCCAGCGTGAGGATGCAGGTCACCGCGAAGCCTCGCGACGTGCTCAGCGAGCGGACCGCGAGGCGGATTTCATGGGCGAGGTTCTGCATTCGAGCGAACGCTCTTTCAGCCGTTGCCAAGGAAGGCGTCGTGAACGGCGTTGAGACCGGCCACCGCCTGATCCTCCCGCACCACGCAGCTGATGTTAATCTCCGAGGCGCCCTGGGAGATCATCTCGATGTTCACGCCCGCGGCTCCCAACGTCGTGAACATCTTGCCCGCGGTGCCACTGGCGAACTTCATCCCCTCGCCCACCATCGCGAGGATCGCTCGGCCCGGCGTCACCTCGGGGGTGCCGAACTGCTCGAGCGCCACGCGGACCTTCTCTGGCTCAGGCAGCCGCTCCACGGTGCACGAGACGCTGACCTCGCTCGTCGAGACGAGGTCGACGATGACGCCGTGCTGCTCGAACGCGTTGAAGACGCGGGCGAGGAAGCCATGGGCGTTGTACATGCGGTTGGACGTGATCGTCAGGACGGTGATGCCGCGCTTCACCGTCACCGCCGTCACCTGGTCGACCCGCTCGCTCGCATAGGGCGCGATCACCGTGCCCTCCGCCTCGGGGCGGAAGCTGTTCTTGATACGGATGGGCACGTTCGCCGAGACGACGCGCTCCATGGTGAAGGGGTGCAGCACCTCGGAGCCGAAGTACGTCAACTCGGCGGCCTCGGCGGGAGAGATGGCCGAGAGCACGCGGGCGCTCGGCACCTTGCGCGGATCGGCGGTGAAGATGCCGTCGACCTCCTTCCAGACCTGGAGCTCGTCGGCCTGCTGGCGCCCCAGCCCGGCGGCGATCATCGCGGTGGTGAAATCCGTGTAGCCGCGGCCCACCGCGGACAGCAGGCCACCGGGCACCATGCCGAAGAAGCCGGTAACGACTGGCACCTCGCCGCCGCGCGGCCGGCACCGCTCGCCCAGCTGGACCTGCAGCCGCTGGAAGAACGCCGGGTTCACCACCGTCTCGTGCTCGGGGATGACCTGCGCCAGGTCGGTGTAGACGGCCTTCACGCCGCGGTCGTTCAGCACCGCGGTGAGGATGCGCGCCGAGAGCTTCTCGCCGACGGCGAGCACGTTGTCCTGCGAGCGCGGAGACAGCTCGCGGATCACCGAGATCGCCTCGAGGAAGCTCTTCAGCCGGATGAGCTCGCCGGTGACGAACTGCCTCGCCTCCTCGCGGAGCCCGGCGTCTCTCACACTGTCATCGACAGCCTTGAGGTGGTTCTGCTCGAGCAGCTCGAGCTCCTTGGCGAACGGGGCGCCCTGGCGCGCGGCATCAGCGGCGGCGATCAGCAGGCTGGTGGAACCCTCGCTCTTGGTGGTGCCGCTCATGGCCGAGACGACGGCGATCACCGGCTGTTTCGCCAGCGTCCGCTGGATGATGCCAGCGACGTTCTGCATCCGCTCGCCGCTGCCGACGCTCGTGCCTCCGAACTTCTGAACGATGATGCCCATGCTCGAACCAGCTCCTTGTGCCCGGAAGGCGCTTCTACACGAGGAGGGTTGCGACCGCACCATGTTGGAGCGGCGCTACCTCGCTCTTCGGCAGGGATTTGGCGCCATCCCACTTAGCAGGTAGGGTGCGGGCCATCCAACTCAGGAGGCCACCATGCACTTGCGTCCCCCTTCCGAGGTCCATGCACCCCTGCCCGGCGCGGTGCTGGACCGCTGGCGCGTCCTCGCGCGCGTCGGCAGCGGCAACAACGGCATCGTCTACCGGGTCTGCCTGGTCGACGCGCCCGAGGCGGGCGAGTTCGCGCTGAAGCTGGCGCGAGAGCCCGGGGACCCACGCTTCGAGCGGGAGGCGGAGCTGCTCTCGCGCATCCGGCACCCGCACGTGCCAGCGCTGAGGGAGCGCGGCCTATGGCAGGGCGGCTGGAGCAGCTGGTACCCGTACGTCGTCATGCAGTGGGTGGAGGGCCAGCGTCTTTACAGCTGGGCCCAGCGGCGGGGCATCAACTCCCGCGAGGCCATGCGGGTGCTGGCCCAGGTGGCGCGGGCTCTGGAGGCCACGCACGCGCACGGCACGCACCGGGACGTGAAGGGAGACAACGTGCTGGTCACCCGGGACGGGCACGCGATGCTGGTGGACTACGGGTGCTGCGCGTACGAGGGCGCCCGGCCGCTCACGGACACGCCGGTGCCTCCGGGTACCCACCCGTACCGCTCCCCGCAGTGCCTCCGGTACCGGTACGCGCACCGGATGGACCTGAAGGCCCACTACCAGTACCCGCCCGAGGACGACGTGTACGCGCTGGGAGTGACGGCCTATTACCTCGTCACGGGCACCTACCCTCCTCCCGGCACGGACCCTGAGTGCCGTGACAAGCCAGAGCGGCCCCGGCCTCCCCCGCTGATGCCGCCCAGCGCGCTGGCCCCGGTGGCGCCGGAGCTGGAGGCGCTCATCATGCGGATGCTGCGGGAGGATCCTCGGGAACGGGGCAGCGCGAGCGAGCTGGCGGAGGCTCTGGAGAAGGCAGCCCGGAGCGCGGGACGCGCGGCGAACGCACGGCTTCAGCCCTCGCGCTCGAGCCTGATCACCGAGAGCTCGCGGAGATCGGAGCCGGCGGGGTGGTACCTGGCGTGCAGGACGCTGCGTCGCAATGCCCGCCCGCTGGCGCTGGTGGGAGCGCTCACGGGCATCGGCGTCGCGATCGTGCACATGCCTTCGCCGACCGTGGGAGAGCAGTCCGCCGTAGTGCCCGCCGAAGCCGAGGAGGAACAGGAGAACGGGGGCGTGGACAAACGGGCAGTAGGGCTGGCGGATGGGGGCGTGGATGAAGTGCTCGCGGCGGCCGAGTCGTTCCCACGGGAGGACATCTTGAAGTACGCGGTGGCGCTGCCGCTGCCCAAGAAGCCCGACCCCGCCCAGAAGAGGCCACCGTGCATTCCCGACAGACAACGGGTGATCAATGGGGCCTGCTGGTGGGTGCTCTCCGGACGGCCTCCATGTGAGGAGGCTTATGATCATGAAGACGGGTGTTATCTGCCCGTGCTCCCCAGAACCCGCGCGCCCACCTCCGAAGATCCATGAAGGCCATTGACTAACAAAGGGCGCTCACCGAAAGTGCGAGCGATTGCCAGGATTGACTTGGCAAGCCATTGCCAGGGATTGACTTGGCATCCGTGGGGGAAAAAAATGTTCAGTTCGGCAAAATCTTTTATTGTGGCTGCATTCTTCGCGTGCGCGATCTTTCTGATGGGCTGCGGCGTCGAGAACCCGCCTGTCGATGCGCCTCAGATCCAGGAGGAAGTCGTGGATCCCGAGCGAAGCGCCCTGTCGACGTGCAGCACCAGCTTGGATTGCACGGGGTCGCCTGACGCGCTGTGCTGCGAAGGCGGTGGCGGTGCCTTCTATTGCTACGGCTGGAGCCGTCAGTGCTCGCCTTCGAGCCCCTGTCCTAACAACTTCATCTGCGAGCCCACCAAGGGTCGCTGCTATTGGTACACCGCTAACTGTAAGTAGCAACGCGCTCCCCCAGGCAGTGCTCACTCCCACGGCGCGGCGAACAGCTCTCCGAAGCGCATGCCCAGCTCCATGCGCTGCACCATCGCCTGTCCCCACGCGGAGGCCTCGGCGGCCCAGGTGCTGGCATCCAGCCCCGCGGCGGCCATGACCTTCAGCGGGTTGGCGAGGCTCATCACCTTCAGCAGCCGCACGTAGTCCACCAGCGTGCGCAGCCGCTTGTCTGGAAAGAGCAGTTCGGTGTCGATCGGCTTGCTCTCGATGCGCGGGCGCAGCGAGGCCATGAGCGCCTCGGCCTCCGCCGCCTGTTGGGCCTCGGCCGCGTGGTGCGCCGCCATCACCGCCCGCTGGGCCTCCGCCGCCTCGCGCTGGGCCTCCTGCTGACGGCGCTCCATTTCGAGGCGCTGGGCCTCCTCGGCCTGCAGCCGCAGCTCCTGCTCGTGGGCCCGCTCCTCCTGCTCGCGCTCCGCCTCCTGGATCTCACGGACCAGCCGGGCCTCGGTGTGCAGCTCTTCCAGGAAGTGCCGCAGTGGCGCCCGCTCTTCCTTCTCGGGAGGCGAGACCAGCACCCGGTGCTCGAAGCCCGGGAACCACTCCAGGAACCGCTCCACCTCGGGCCGCAGCCAGTCCTCGCCATCCCGGAACGCGTTGACCAGCGCCGACACCGCGTAGAACGCTCCCAGCGACGCCGTGTACGGCTTCTTCGTGACGAGGTCCTCGGCCGCCGCCAGCACGCAGCGCACCCTCCTTGGCAGCTCCTCCACCGGCGCCTCCTGCATCAGCAGGCTCGCCTGCTGGTGGAAGCCCTCGGGATCGATCGGCCACCACGACTCGAAGCGCGCGACGGCGTCCTCCTCGGCCGCCAGGTGACGCTCCCACAGCGTCTGCCGCCAGGGCGCGAAGACAAAGAGCAGCTCGCCTCGCTCGTCCGGGTGGTGCTGGAAGCGCTGCCACACCGCGTCCTTCAGCACCTCGCCCCCCACGATGCCGCTCCACCCGTGCACCGCCTGGCGCAGCGGCTCGAGCAGCCGCTCTCGCCCGGGGCCCTCCCATACCGCCAACAACAGCCTCGCCGCCTGAGTGGTTGGCTCGTTCCAGTCTCCCAGGCGTGAGGTGAGGATCATCAGCTCCTTCGCGAGCGGAGGGCCGCATTGCTCCTCACGTGCCCACTCGTGGAGCAGCGGCTCCTCCGAGGGCCCCGCCAGCGCGAGGAAGCGCGAGAAGGATGTGTCCTCGATGCACCGGGCGCGCACCTCTCCGGGCTCCCGCGCGAGCGCCTCGGCGGCGGCCTCCACGAAGGGCCTCACCTGCTCCGGCTTCACGGGCGGCTGCGCGGCCCAGTGCAGGAATCGCAGCACCCGCTCTCCAGACAGCTCCCTCGGCCCCACGTGGGCCCAGTCGAGCCAGCGGGCCTGGTCCTCGGCGGACCACTCGGCGAACGGGTGGCCCTCGGTGAGCCGCTGCAGTGGCTCCGCGAAACGCTCGGGCTCCCGCGCCGACGCGGTGAGCAGGGCCTCCAACGCTCCGGGAGGCACCGGCCAGGGCAGCTTCTCCACCACGTCCCGTCCAAAGTCGGCGTCTCCCTCCCGCGCCAGCCGGGCGAAGACGCGCGAGGAGCCCAACGAGGCCAGCGTCCGGCGGGCCTCGGCGGCCATCTTCGGGTCGGCCGAGTCCATCGCCTCCACGAGCCCCGCTTCGTGCTTCAGGCACAGCGCGCACTCGAAGCGCACCTCCGCGTCCGGGTGGCGCAGCCCCTCGTTCAGGTTGAAGAGCACATCCACCTCGGGCTGCTCGTCCCTCGAGGCCCGCATGAAGGCCCGCGTCCACGCCACCGCTCCGCGAGCCGCCAGCTCCGGCTGTGCCATCGCCTTGCGCGCCAGCTCCCCCACCCGCTTGCGCCCCTCCTGGCTGAGCCGGGTCCACCGGTAGACACGCCAACGCGTCAGGGCGAGTGCCGCTTCCACCGCGAGCCTTCCGTCCTCGGAGAGCGCGCTGTGCGCCAGGCTCAGCACCAGCGAGGAGGTCTGCCCCTGATGCAGCAGCCCGAGCGCCGCCAGCCGCCGCACCTCTCCGGAAGAGGTCTCCTTCATGAGCGCCTCGAGCGTCTCCGGGCGCTCCGCGGGCCCCACCTGCTGGGCCAGGAACTCCGCGTCCGTGGGCAGCACCGAGGCCATCAGGTCCTCGGCGTCCTCCACGAAGCCCCGCTGCAGCAGGTGGGCCTCGCACCGGCGCACGTCCTCGATGAACCGCTGGGCCAGCTCCCACTGCGCGGCGTACTGCCGCTCGAGCAGCCGGGTGCGCTCCACATCCAACGTGGCCACTCGCTCCGCCAACGAGAAGCGATCCACCCCACCCCGCGCCATCATCCGCGCCACGCCGTACAACGCCACGGGCACCTCGCCGCAGCCACAGCGCGGACACATCCCCCGGGGTGGCTTGAGCCCAGCGCACGCAGGGCAGCGGACCTCGTCGCCCCGGCGGGCGCTCATCTCTCCGTTCACTGGTGAACCCTCCAACCCCGCAGAGCGGTCATCCTCAGCGTGAGGATGTCAGACGCGTCTCTAGACTGAAAACCGGAATCCCTACAAATCGAGGCGACTGCATGCGTCTTCCCCTGGCGTCGAAGCTGGCCCTGTCGGGCCTCGCGGTGTCCCTGCTGGTGGCGTGCCCCAAGGATCCGAATCCGGATCCGGGAAATCCGAACAACCCCCAGCCGTGCCGGAGCGCGGAGACGCTCACGGCGCAGCAGCTCTCGCAGGAGAAGTTCGTCAAGGTGGCGCGGCCCATCGAGGGCCAGTTCGTCGTGGTGCTGAAGGACTCGCCTCCGGGCATGCAGCCGATCAGCGCCTCGGTGGCGGCGAAGAACCTCACGGCGCGCTACGGCGGCACCGCGTTCGTCACGTACGAGTACGCGCTGCGCGGCTTCGCCGGGAAGATGACCGAGGAGCAGGCGCGCGCCCTGTCCAATGATGAAGAGGTGGCGTACGTACAGCAGGACCAGGTGGTCAACGCCATTCAGGCCCAGGCCGACGCGCCGTGGGGCCTGGACCGCCTCGACCAGCGCGACCTGCCGCTGAACAAGGCCTACACCTACCCGACCCAGGGCAAGGGCGTGAACGCGTACATCATCGACACGGGCATCCGCACCTCGCACAGCGACTTCGGCGGGCGGGCGAGCGTGGGCTTCGATGCGATGAACGACGGCAAGAACGGCATCGACTGCAACGGCCACGGCACGCACGTGGCGGCCACGGTGGGCGGCAACACGTACGGCGTGGCGAAGAACTCGAAGCTGTACGCGGTGCGCGTGCTGAGCTGCAGCGGCTCGGGTTCGACGTCCGGAGTGATTGCCGGCGTGGACTGGGTGACCAACAACCACCAGAAGCCGGCGGTGGCCAACATGAGCCTGGGCGGTGGCGCGGACCGGGCGATGGACGACGCGGTGCGCCGGTCGATCGCGGCGGGCGTCACGTACGTGCTCGCGGCGGGCAATGACAACGCCAATGCGTGCGGCAGCTCTCCGGCGCGCACCGTCGAGGCCATCACCGTGGGCGCCACCACCAACTCGGATGCGCGCGCCTCGTTCTCCAACTTCGGCGAGTGCGTGGACATCTTCGCCCCGGGCCATCAGATCACCGCCGCCTGGCACACCAGCGACACGGACACGAAGACGATCAGCGGCACGTCCATGGCCTCGCCGCACGCGGCGGGCGTGGTGGCGCTGTTCCTGGAGCGCAACCCCGGCGCTTCGCCCAATGACGTGGCCAAGGCGCTGGCGGACGGCTCCACGCCGGACAAGGTGGGCTCGCCGGGCGTGTGCTCGCCGAACAAGCTGGCCTTCACGGGCTACATCGGCGGCGCGGCGCCCACGGACGCTCCGGGCACCCCGAAGTAAGCGCCCGCGGTCAGCCGCGTGGCGGACGGGCCCCGGGTTCTCATGAACCTGGGGCCTTCGTCTTTCCGGGCCCCCCGCGCTACTTCTGCGGGGTGAAGGGCACGTCCAGCACGGGCATCTTCCTGGCGCCCGGCAAGTCGTAGTGCCACCACTCCATCTTGTTGCGCTTGAAGCCCGCGCCCTCCATCGCCACGAGCAGAATCTCGCGGTGCTTGCGCGAGGCCTCGGTGCCGCCCGGGAAGCCGTGGTGCGCGGAGCGGCTGAAGTCGTCGAACTTCGTGGGCATCTCCACTTCGCCCCCGTCGAGCGTCGCCAGCGTCAGGTCCACCGCCGCGCCCCGGTTGTGGTTGGAGCCAAACTTCGGGTCCGCCACGTAGCCGGGCTGGGGCATGATCTTCCACATCTCGTACTGCACCGCGCGCGGCCGGTAACAGTCGTACACCTTCAGCCGGTAGCCCTTGGGCCGCAGCACGTCGGCCGCCTTCTTCAGCCGCTGCGCCGCGTCCTTCAGCAGCATGCAGCGCGCGTCCTTCGGGTACACGCTGCGCTTGAGGAAGTTGTCGTCCGTCGCATAGCGCATGTCCACCACGAGGTCCGGGATCAGCTCGGTGGCATCCACCACCGGGGACTCTCCGGCCGTCAGCAACATCGTCAGTGCCAGTTTCGCCGCAGGCAGCATTTCAGGTGCCCTCCGTGTAGCGCGTTGGATCCGGAACGCCCGCTTCCTGGAAGCCCTTCTTGCGTAGCGCGCAGCTGTCGCAGCGCCCGCAGGCACGGCCCCGCTCGTCCGGGTCGTAGCACGAGTGCGTCAGCCCGTAGTCCACGCCCAGCCGCGTGCCCTCGCGGATGATCTGCGCCTTCGTCATGCCCGACAGCGGCGCGTGGACCTTGAAGCGCGCACCCTCCACTCCCGCCTTCGTCGCCAGGTTCGCCAGCGACTCAAACGCGCGGATGAACTCGGGGCGGCAGTCCGGATAGCCGCTGTAGTCCACCGCGTTCACGCCAATGTAGATGTCCTGGGCGCCCACCACCTCCGCCAGCCCGAGCGCCAGCGCCAGGAAGAGCGTGTTGCGTGCCGGCACGTACGTCACCGGAATCCCATGCGACATCTGCTGCTCGGGCCGGTCCTTGGGCACCTCGATGTCGGCCGTCAGCGCCGAGCCGCCAATGGCGCGCAGATCCAACGGCACGATGCGGAAGTCCTTCACGCCCATCACCGCCGACACGTTGCGTGCCCGCTCCAGCTCCACCGCGTGCCGCTGGCCATAGGCCACCGCCAGGCACACCGGCTCGAAGCCCTCGGCCTTCGCCATGGCCAGGCAGGTGGTGGAGTCCAGCCCTCCCGAGATCAACACCACGGCCCTCTTCATCAGTTCACCCGCGTCCCTTCCACCGTGTACACCGCGCGGCAGGGCTGGGTGCACGTGCAGCTGCCCGTGCCCGGCAGGTAGAAGTCCGTCAGCGTGCCGCACGCGCGCTGCACGTCATAGCCGTTGGGCGTGGGGCCCGGCGGCTGCGCGCCTCCGTCCTCCGGCACGCCTCCGTCCACCAGCCCCGAGCACCGGCGGCCAATCAGCTCGTCCTGGCTGTCGCTCAGCAGGATGACGTCCAGCGACTCCTCGATGGCCGTGCCGTTGCAGCCGGTGCCGCAGCTGGCCAGGCGCGCCGAGGCGCGGTGCAGGGACGTGGCCCGCTGCCCCTCGTACCCCGCGTCCCGCGCGAAGCCCTGCACGGTGAAGAAGCCCGAGCGCTCGTCCGCGTTGCGCGAGAAGGTGCCCTCGAAGCGGAAGACGCCCGCGTCTCCCAGCGCCGCGAACTCCGGGTTGCGCAGGTCGCAGTTGGTGCGCTGGCGATCCACCGTGGCGTTGAAGCGGAAGGTTCCCAGGACCTGGTCTCCGGGGAACACGGGGTCGGTGAAGCAGGCAACCGCCACCAGGAAGGCGGGGAGGGAGAGGAGCGCGAGGCGTCTGAGCATCATGCGGCGCGGAGCCTACACGAGCTCGAGCGCCGCGAGCGCTACCGCGCGGAAGATGGGGCTGGCCGACAGCACCGCGCCCACGTCCACGTCGCTCGGGTCCGCTCCGCGCACGTCCGGGTCCAGCCGCGCCAGCACCCGGCCCGCGGCCAGCGAGGCCGGCACCGCGCGGAAGGCGTCCACCGCCGCCTGCTCCAGGGCCGGCACCGGGCCCGGCCGAGAGAGGCGGATGCCCGCCTCGCCCAGGCTCAGCGCCAGGGCGCAGAGGTAGCCCAGCTCCACCGGGCCGAAGCACGCCAGCGCTCCGGCGCCCAGCACCAGCTCGCCCGGGCCGAGCAGGTAGGCCTCCACGCCACCAGCCGGGTCCAGCAGCACGCGCAGCGTGTCCGCCTCCAGGGCCTTGAGGGTGGGCTGAAGCGCCGCGTGCAGCCGGGGCAGGCTCTCGGCCGTCACCGCCATGGTGGCGGCGGGAGCGGGGTGCTGGAAGGAGCCCTGCACGGGCAGCGGCATGACGTGCGCGGCGGGCGAGGCCAGCTCGCTGGAGGACAGCGCCGCGGCGATGCCATCCACGCGCTCGGCGGCCTCGTTGCGGCTCAGCAGGCGCAGCGCCTCGGCGTACAGCGTCCACCCGTCCACGTCGAGCGGCTGCTGCTTCAACAGCTGAGGCCACAGGCGACAGGCCAGCGGGGCTCCCTCGGGCGTGGGCGAGAGCCGCTCGGCCACCAGCCGCGTGGCCTCGGACGAGAGGGCCTCGCGCGAGAGCAGCCGCTCGGCCAGCTTCGCCGCGAAGGGGATGAGCTGCGCCTCCAGGTAGCCCCGGAGGATGGACTGCAGCGCCTGGGGCTCTTCCGTCAGCCGCTCGCGCAGCTGCAGCGCCTCGCCCGTGAGGCCCTGCGCTTCCGCCAGCTGGGCGCGCCGGGCCAGCCGCTCCGGCGTCTCCGGCAGCGCCGCGAGCTGGGCCGCCGCGTCCGCCAGCCGCGAGAGCTTCTCGTAGGCGTCCGCCAGCCGCTCGCGGTAGGGCTCCAGGGCCTCGACGCCCGCCAGCGGCTCCAGGCGCTCGGCCAGCGCGGCGAAGGCCTCGTGGTGCTCCGCCTCCTTATATAGCTCCAGCAGGTGCCTCACCGCCGGCAGGCAGCTGGCGTCCTCCGCCAGGGTGCCCTCGAAGGCCTCGCGCGCCCGGGCCCGCTGGGTGAGCGAGAGCAGCAGCTCGCCGCGCCGCAGGCGCAGGCTCACCCGCGTGGCCTTGTCGTCCTCGCCGTCGATGAGCTCGGCCAGGGTGTGCTCGGCGTCCTCGCGGCGGCCCTCGGCCAGCTCCAGCTCCAGGCGCTCGCGCAGGAAGGTGGCGCGGCGGCCCGGCCAGGCCTCGGCCAGCACGTTCAGCGCTTCGAGGTGCTGAGCCGCGGGCTGCGCCCGGACATGCACCAGCAGCGCGTCGGCGAGCTCGACCGGCATCTGCCCCATGGCCGGCAGCAGGCGGGTGAGCCGCTCAGCGAAGTCCGGACCGGAGGCCAGCGCCTCGAGCGCGCTCAGGCGCAGCTCCACGGGCGCCTTCGCCGAGTCGAGCACCTCGTCGCGCAGCGTCACCGCCAGCTGGGCGTCGTGCTTGGAGCGCGCGTCCGCCAGCAGCAGCAGCCCGAGCGCATCATTCTCCTCGCGCAGGCCGTCCACCAGCCGGCTCACATACGAGGGCTCCGCGTCCTGCACCGCCGCGAGCGCCCAGAGCGCCTCGCGCACGCGCCCCGCGTCCCGCGCCTTCTCGGCCAGGGACAACGCGTCGGTCAGCTTGCCCTCCGCCATCGCGGGAGCGAAGCCCACCTCCACGGCGCGAGCGGCGGCTCCGAGCCTCAGGAAGCGCTCGGCCAGCTCCGCGGGCGGCAGCGCCTGGGCGGCCTCGACCGAGATGCGCTCAGTGACTTCCAGCGCCTCGGCCTTGTCACCCGCCTGCTCCCACAGGTCGGCGGACTCCAGCAGCAGCGCGGGCTTCTCCTCCGCCGTGGCGACGCGGACCGCCTGCAGCAGCGCCTTGGCCGCGCGCCCAGGCTCCTTCGCGGTGCCGTACAGCCGCGCCAGCAGCCGCAGCGTGGGCACCTCGGGAGACACGGACGCCGCGGCCTTCGCCGCCTTCAGCGCGTCCTGGGTGCGGTCCGCGGCCTCGAAGTCCCGTGCGGCGGAGACCAGCAGCTCCGTCTTCTCGCGGCCCTCGGCGAGCTCCGCGCGCGCTACCCGTACCTCGGCGCGGCGCGAGGGCACCCCCGCCAGCAGCGGCTCCAGGGCCACCAGGGCATCGGCATAGCCCGCGCCCCGGGCTCCGCGCGCCACCACCAGCTCCAGCACCTCGCGGGCCACGACATCGTGGCCGGCCGTGTGCGCGAGCGAGGCGAGCTCCAGCCGCAGCAGCGAGGCCTCGTCCTCGTCCTCGGTGCGGGACACCAGCCTGGGCAGCGCCTCTAGCAGCCGCTCGGTGTCGCCCCGCTGGCGCAGGCCCTCCACCAGCTTGCGCAGCGCGGCCTCGTTGGAGGGGTCCGCCTCGGCGGCCTGCTGCTGCAGCGCCCAGGCGCGCTCCGGAGCGGACAGGTCCACCTCGGCCACGCTGGCGGCCGCGAGCAGCAGTTGCGCCGCGCGCGCGCCTCCCGCCGCGTTGGCGCCGGCCTGGAACACCTCCATCAGATCGTCATGGCGGCTCAGGGCGCGCAGGCCCTCCGCCGCCCGATCGATGATCGCGCTGTCGGCGGGCCGCAGCTGCGTCAGCGGCAGCAGCGCATCGATGGCCTGCTTCGGATCGCCAACGAGGTCCGCCGCGCGGCGATAGAGCACCTCCGCCGTGGGAGGATCCGCCCTGCGGGCGAGCTGCAGCGAGGTGCGGTAGAGCCCCGACGTGTTGCCCGTGCGAGCGTAGGCCTCGGACAGCAGCGACAGCGCCTCCCTGCCCCGCTCGCCGTCGGGATCCAGCTGCACCACCGCCTCGAAGGCATCCGCCGCGTCCCGGTACGCGCCCGCGCCCAGCGAGGCGTGCCCCAGGCGCAGCCAGGTGCGCACCTGGACCGGGATGGGGAGCTTCTCGGCCACGGCCACCAGGCGCCGATCATACGGCTGCGCGGCGCTCGGGCCGCCCCCCTGCGCGGCCAGCTCGGCGCGCGCGATGAGGGCGTCCACGTCATCGCTCGCCTGCGCCAGGTACACATCGAAGGCCTCGGCGGCCAGCAGGGACTCTCCAGCCTCCAGCAGCCGCTCGGCGCGCTCGCGCAGCAGCGGCAGGGCCTCCTGAGCCGGCACGGCGGCCGCGCGCTGGGCGAGCAGCTCCGCCAGCCGGCGCACGTCTCCGGTCAGCCGCTGGCGCAGCAGCCCGAAGGCCTCGGTGTTGGAGGCGTCCAGCTCGAAGGCCTGGTCCTCGCACAGCAGCGCGCGCTCCTGAGCACCCGCCTCCCGGAAGGCCCGGGCCGCGACGAGGTAGCTCTCGGAGGCCTCGCGCGGCGGCTGGCGCTGAGCCCGGCGCAGCATGAGCGTCGCCAGCGCCTGGGAGTCCCCCGTCTCCACCAGGAAGGCCCGGTGGCGCGTGAAGGTCGGCTCGCGGAAGGGCTCGCCCTCCAGGAGGATGGCGTCGAACTCGGCGGCATCCTCCGCGCGGCCCACCTCGTGGAGCAGGTCCGCGGCCTGCGCGGTGAGCTCCAGGTCATCGGGCGCGGCGGCGCGAGCGGCCAGCAGCGCGGCGGCGGCGGCCTCCGGACGGCCCGCCCGCTCACGGTAGAGCGTGGCCGCGCGCCGCAGCAGCAGCGAGCGGCGCCCCGCATCCGGCTCGTCGGCGGCGCTGTCCTCGTACCAGGCGGCCAGCTCCGCCACGCGCCCATCCCGCTCCAGCAGCTCCCCGAGCAGCTTCTCCGCCTCGGTCAGGCCCCGGTCCCGGCGCAGCGCCTCACGCAGGAAGCCCTCGGCCCTGGCCGTGTCCGTCAGCACGCCCAGGTGGAGCCGCGCCAGCCGCAGCAGCACCGCGCCCTGCTCCTGGGCTCCGGCGTGCAGCGGCAGCGTGCGCTCCAGCCAGCGGGCCTGTCCGGCCGCGTCATCCCGGCGCGTGGCGAGCGCATCGCCCATCTGCGCCGTCTCGAGGTCCGCGGCCAGCCGGAACGAGCGCTCCAGGGACTCCTCGGCCGCGGGCAGGTCCAGCTTCACGTCCCGCAGCAGCTCGGCGCGGCGGCGCTCGTGCGCGGCGGCCGCGGCGGGCTTGCCCTGAGATACCAGCAGCTCCCTGAGCGCGGCGAGCCCCTCGAGGGCCTCCTCCATCCGGCCCGTGTCCTCGGCGAGCCGGGCCGCTTCGGTGTAGGCCGCGATGGCCGCGTCCGCGTCGCCCATGTGCACGCTGAGCGTGGCCACCCGGCGCAGCTCGGCGAGCAGGTCCTGGGAGCGGCCCTGCTCGCGGTAGAGCGCCGCGAGCGACTGGCGCAGCGGCAGGGGCTCGGTGGCCATCTCCGCCGCGCGCGAGAGCAGCGAGGCGGCCACATCCACGTCCGCCAGCGAGGCCCTCGCCCGCTGAGACAGGGCCACCAGGCGCCTGGCCGTGTCCTCCGAGGCAGGCAGCGCGCGGGCGTGGGTGACGAGCACCTCGAAGGCAGCGCGGGGCTCGTCCTTCTCCAGCAGGGCGGCAAGCCGCTGAACGGCCAGCTCGTTGAGCGGCCGCTCCGCGGTGAGCCGGCGCCAGGCGGCGATCGCGCTCCGGGTGTCTGCGGCCTTCTCGGCCAGCTCACCCAGGCGCACCAGCGTCGCCTCGGCGCGCTCGGGCTTCTGGGTGAAGTCCGCACCGGTGGCGAGTTGCTGCTGCAGCGGCAGCGCCTCCCTCACGTCACCGTGGAGGAAGAGCAGGTCGGCGAGGGCTTCCAGATCCTCGCCCTGCGCGGGCACCAGGGCATGGGCGCGGCGGGCGAGCCGCAGCGCGCGGTCCGCATCGGAGGCAGCGCGGGCATGAGCCGCGCCCTCCCTCAGGAACATCGCGGACTGCTCAGGCCCGGCGCTGTCGGCCGCGGCCTCGAGCAGCCCCGCGGCGCCGAGCAGATCTCCCCGGCTCACGGCGAGCGAGACGAGGCGGCGGCGGACATTCAGGTCCCCGGGCGCCAGGCGCAGGGACTCGCCCAGCGCGGCCTCGGCGGGGCCCGGCTCATTGAGCCGATCGAGGTAGAGCGTCGCCAGCTCCGCGTAGAGCGAGGCGGCGGCGGCGGGCGGAGCGTGAGGCGCCTCGGAGGCGAGCAGCGCGGCCAGGCCCGCCCAGTCCTCCAGCTCCCGCAGCACGCGCTGGAGCGCGGTGGTGGCGCCAGGGTGCCGGGGCGAGAGCGAGAGCGCCGCATCCAGGCTGCGCGCGGCCTCCTCGCGCTTGCCGTGCTGCTCCAGCAACGTCGCGCGGGCGAGCAGCGCCTCCACGCGGCGGGGAATGGGGCCCTGACGCGAGGCCTCCGCGAGCGCCTCGGCCTCGGCCTCGGGCTGCCCATCTCTCCGGGCCAGCGTGGCCAGAGCGAAGAAGGCCTCGCAGCGCTCGACGGGGGGCAGCTCCAGCGCGACGGCGGCGCGCAGGGCCTCGCGCGCGGCGGAGCGCTCATCCTTGTCCACCAGCGCGGCGGCGAGCACGAGCAGCCGCTCCCGGGCCCGCTCTCCCAGGCTGGTATCGGCGGCCACCACGCGGCGCCAGGCGGACAGCTCGGCCACCTCGTCCGCCGCTTCGCGGGCCAGCTCGGCCAGCGCGAGCAGCAGCGGCGCGGGGCGGCGTGCCAGCCGGGCGGCCTCGGCGTAGTCATCGCGCGCGGCCTCGGGCCGGGCCGCGGCACGGTGGAGCGCGGCACGGCGGGCGAGCAGCTCGGCGCGGGGCTCGCCATCGGCGGCGGCGATCTGGGTGCTCAGCAGGGCGAAGCGCTCGGCCTCCTGCTCCGGCGTGCCCGTGCCCGGCGAGGGCAAGAGCGAGAGCAGCGCCTGCGCGGCCCACAAGTCCCGCGGCTCCTCGGCCAGCAGGGCGCGCAGGGCCTTGGCCGCCTCGGAGGGACGGCTCAGCGCCAGGCACAGCTCCGCCAGCTCGCGACGGGCGCCGCGCTGCGCCTCGCCCGAGAGGCGCGGCCACAGCTCGGTCAGCAGATCCGCCAGGGCCTCGCGGGCGCCCGCCTTGCGGTGCAGGGCCGCCAGCTCCAGCTGAGCGTCGAGGTCCCCCGGAGCCTGCGCGATGTACTGGGCCAGCAGGCGGCGGGCGGAGTCTCCCCGGCCGGCCCGCACCGCGGCGGTGGCGGCCTTCCGGGTCAGCGAGAGCAGCTCCTCCTCGCGCGCGGCGTCCGGATCCGTGGGCGGCAGGGCGAGCACCGCCTCCAGGTCCTCCAGCGCGCCCTTCGGGTCCGTGGGCAGCCGTAGGTCTCCACGGCGCACGCGGGCGGGGGCAAAGGTGGCATCGCGCTCCAGCGCCTCGGCGAGGAAGGACTCCTCGCGGCTGGTGCCGGCAGCGAGCAGCGAGGCGCGATACAGCAGCCGGGCGCCCGCGCGAACATCGGAGACGAGGGCGGCCTTGCGCGCATACAGCTTGGCGGCCTCGAGCTTCTCGCCGCGCTCCAGCTCCAGCTCGGCCAGGGTGTCGAGCACCTCGCCGGCCATGGGGCCCTGCGGGTCCGCGTCGAGCGCGGCCGACAGGCGCAGCAGCGCCACGGGCTTCTCGCCGCGCTCCAGCAGCAGCCGGGCGCTCTTGAGGAACAGCGGCGCGGCCTCCCCGGAGCGATCCGCGGCGACGAGCGCCTGAGCGCGGGTGCCCCACAGCTCCGCCAGCTCGTGCGTCTCGCCCAGCTCGGAGTAGAGGGCCTCGAGCCGGGCGGCGAGCGCGTCATCCAGCCGGCGCAGCGGGAAGGCCTGGGCGTAGGCGGCGACAGCGCCCTCGCGGTCTCCCAGCAGCTCACAGGCGCGGCCCAGCCGGGCGCGAATGTCCGCCAGCCGCTCGGGGGCCGCGGTGCGCGGCAGGGAGGACAGCAGGCCCTCCAGCGCGCGCCGGGCATGCTCCGGCCGCTCGCAGCGCAGCGACAGGTCCGCCAGGTCCAGCAGCACCGCCGGGTCCGGAGCCAGGCGGGCCGCCTTCTCCATCGCCACCAGCGCCTCGCCGATGCGGCCCAGCCGCGCCTCGAGCACTCCGGCCAGCTCGCGCAGCGCCGCCGAGGCCAGCCGCTTGTCGCCCTGCGCCTCGGCCACCCGCGCGCGGTTCTCCAGCGCCGTGGCCAGCCCCGCCATGTCCGCGCGCTTGCGCTGCAGCGCGCACAGCTCGCCCAGCGAGGGCAGATCCTCCGGCTCGGCCTTGAGCACTTCCTGGAGCGCGTGCACGGCCAGCTCGAGATCGAAGGTGAGGTCCCTGGCGGCCACCGCGAGGCGGCGGTACTTCTGCGCCCGCTCGCGAGGCTCCAGCGTGAGCCGGGCCAGCGCCGAGAGGCAGCGGGTGAGCTGGCCACCCTCGCGCCGCGCCTCGGCCAGGGCCAGCATGGCCTCCAGCGCCGCCTTGTTGTCCGGGTCCGCCTCGAGCGCGGAGGTGAGCAGCCGCTCCGCCTTCTCAGGGCCCTGGAGCCGGCCGCGGTACAGCTCTCCGGCCTCGGCCCACAGCGCGGCGCGCTTGGCGGGCTCCTCGTAAACGGCGGCGGCCTTCTCCAGCGCGTCGGCCAGCTCCTGGGCCCGGCCGGTGGCGCGGAAGTACGGAATCAGCTCCTCGAGCGCCACGGTGTCGCGCGGCTCCAGCGCCAGCGCGGCCTCCAGGTGCTCGCGGGCGCGGGCGGGATCTCCCAGCTTGGTGCGGCACAGCCGGGCCATGGCGTGGTGGCTCTGGTGCGCGGCCTTGCGCACCCCGTCCGTGCGCGGCGCGGGCCCGGCCAGCTCCAGGGCCTGCTGGTAGCCGGCGAGCGCCTCCTGCACCTTGCCCAGGTTCTCGGCCACCCGCGCGGTGGCGAACAGCGGCTCGGCCTCTCCGGGCAGCAGCGTCACCGCCTCGCGGTAGCGCAAAAGCGCGTTGTCCAGCTGCCGCAGGCCCTCTTCCCACACCCGGCCCGCGAGCAGGTTCGCCTGCCCCACGCGGTCCAGCTCGTGCCGGGCCAGGGCCACCTCGCGCAACCGGTCCAGCGCCTTGAGGGCGCGCAGGTGCTCACCGCCGCGGAAGCACAGCTCCCCGAGCAGCAGCAGCGCATCGGGCTGATCCGGCGCCAGCCGCAGCGCGGCCTCGCAGTGCAGCCGGGCTCCGGCGATGTCGTCCTCGGTCTGCGCGCACAGCTGAGCCAGGTGCACGTGGGCGTCGGCGGCCTCGGCCGGATCCCTGGCCAGCGCGGCCAGGCGGCGGTAGGCACGCACGGCACCGGCCCGGTCCTTCGCCTGGTCCGAGGCGCGCGCCAGGGCCTTGAGCGAGGGCAGGTGGTCCGGCTTGAGCCCCAGCAGCTCATGGAGCGCCTTCACCGCCACTTGAGGCGCGGTGTCGCGCGAGCAGCGGGCCGCGGCCTCGGCGGCGTGGAAAGCGGCGGCGTCCTCGGAGGTGCGGCGCGACAGCGCGCTCAGGGCCAGGTAGCGCTCGGCGGCGCGGGCTCCCTCGCCCCGGCGCTCGCGCACCACCGCTTCACCCCAGAGGGCGGCCGGGCTCTTGTCACGGCGGCGCAGCAGCGTGGCCGCCACGTCCAGCGCCAGGTCATGCGCCTGCGCATCCGCGACGAGCAGCGACAGCAGCCGCTCGGCGGCGAAGGGGTGCGCCTCCTGCGCGTCTCCGGCCTGCAGGTACGCCTCGCGCGCCTCGGCCAGCTTGTTCTGCGCGATGAGCGCCTCGGCCTCGGCGAAGGCCCGCGCGCCCTCGAGCGTCATCAGCAGCTCGTCATCCGGAGCCGACGGCGGCGGCAGCCCCCCCGCGGCGAAGCGCAGGCGCAGGCCCTTGCTGGACACCTCGGCGGCCGCCAGGCGCGCCTGGTCCAGCTCCGGCATCTTGAAGCCCCGCGTCACCGCCGCCAGCCGGCACAGCTCCGGCAACACGCTGGTGGTGAAGCCCGTGGCACCGTGCGTCTCCAGCTCGGGCAGCAGCCCCAGCGCTCCCACCGCGGCGGACACGATGCCCGGCACCTGCACCGAGGCCGTGGGAGAGAAGCCATACAGCCGCACGTCATAGATGTAGACGGCCAGCTTCTCGCCATCCCCATCGAAGGCCACCTTGAAGGTAACCGGGGTGCGCTCCGGCCCCTGCAGCCGGCCCTGGCCCTCCAGGTAGCCCGGGCGGAAGTGCAGCTTCAGCTCCTCGAGCCCCGTCAGCCGCCCGGCCAGCTCCGACACCTGGCGCGCCACCAGCTCCGCGTCCAGCGTCAGCTCCAGGAAGCCGAACAGCAGCTTCTTGCGCTGGTAGCGCGAGGCTCCCGCGCTGACGTTGAAGGGGAACGAGACGTCCGGAATCTGCAGCGCGAAGTCGGCGATGGTCAGCCCTGGCGTGAGCGGCAGCGGCGGAAAGCCCACGAAGGCGCGCCGGTCCAACAACCGGAGCTCAGGGGCTGCGGCACGCGCTTCGGACGCGGGCTTGGAAGAGTCGCTTTCGGTGGCCATCGGCGGAAGGGCCAGAGGGTAACATGAGGGCTAAGCCCTCGAAATTTTTACCGATCCCCTGGCCGGAGGGCAGGCCGCAAGGCATCCGCTCCTCACGGATGCGCAGTGCATCATTCTCGGCCAAGATGGCCGCCGGTGCCCCTGTCCCCCGACTCCCTGGTGCTCGAAGGTCGTTTCCGGGTGATCCGCCCACTGGGTTCTGGCGGTATGGGAGAGGTGTACCTGGGTGAGCAGGTGTCGCTGGGCCGCAAGGTCGCCATCAAGGTGCTCCACCAGGACATGCACATGCAGCCGGGCATGTCCGAGCGCTTCAAGCGCGAGGCCCGCCTGCTGTCCGCGGTGGACCACCCCGCCGTGGTGCGCATCGTCGACTTTGGCGAGTCCGGTGACGCGGCGTGCCTGGTGATGGAGTTGGTGGAAGGGGTGAGCCTGCACGAGGCCCTCCATAACGGCCCCCTGGCCCCCGCCCGAGCGCTCGCGGTGCTGCACCAGCTGGCCGAGGGGCTGGCGGCCATCCACGACAAGGGGATCATCCACCGGGACATCAAGCCGGAGAACGTGTTCCTCACGCGCAGCCCGAAGGGCGAGCAGGCGCGGCTGTTGGACTTTGGCATCGCGCGGCTGGTGGAGCCCGAGGCGGACAGCGCGGTGAGCCAGGTGGGCGTAGTGCTCGGCACGCCCGAGTACCTCTCGCCGGAGCAGGCCATCGGCGCGCGGGTGGACGCCCGAAGCGATCTGTACTGCCTGGGAGTGCTGGCCTACCGCATCCTCTCGGGACGGCTGCCCTTCGATGGCCCGAGCCCGCGCCAGTTCATCGCGCAGCACGCCAACGCCGCGCCGCTGCCGCTGGACCGCGCCGCGCCCGCCTTCTCCACCAACCCCAGCCTGGTGGCGCTGGTGATGCGGCTTCTGGAGAAGGATCCCGCCAATCGCTTCCAGAGCGCCCAGGCGTTGGCGGAGGCCCTTGTCACCGCGGCCGAAGGCCCCCTGCCCGCGGCCATCGCGCCCCCCGGGAGGCTCACTGCCGCCGCCACACCGCCGGTCGCCAGTGGCACGGCCGTCTTCGGCGGGGCGCCTGCTCCTGCTTCCGGCAATCAGCCGCCGCTGGGCAGTGGCACCGCCGTCTTCGGCGCGGAAGCGGCGCCGAGCCCTTCGGGCCAGGAGCCCCGGGGCCCCACGCAGCTCATCGCTCCGGCGAGCAGCGGTACAGCCGCCTTCGGTGTAGCGCCGCCGCCGTCCCATGCCTCGCTGCCACCTCCGGCCAGCAGTGGCACGGCGATCTTCGGCGCTCCCCCGCTGCCTCCCACGCCCGTGTCCACCGGAGGGCTCGCGAGCAAGCCACAGAACCTCACGCTCATGCTCACCAGCATCCAGGGCTTCGCCGAGCTTACCAGCCGGCAGACGCACGAGGAGCACCTGCGGATGCTGGAGAAGTACGAGCAGCAGTTGCTGCCGCTGATGCGCGAGTACAGCGGCAAGCTCGTGCAGAAGCGTGGGGACCTGCTGCTCGCAACCTTCGAGTCCCCCACGGGCGCGGTGCTCTGCGGCATGGGGATGCAGGACCGGCTGTGGCGCCACAACCAGGGCCTGCCACATGAGGCCCAGCTGCACGTCCGCATCTGCCTGCACACGGGCGAGGTGCTGCTCACCCGCGACACCGTGCTCGGCGAGCCGATGGAGGTGGTGAAGGCCACCGAGCAGGCCGCGCTGGCGGACGAAGTCACCTTCACCGAGTCGGTGAACCTGGCACGCAACCGCGCCGAGGTGGTGGCCGAGCCCTGCGGCACCATTCCCCTGCCGGGCCGGGGAGAGCCGCTGCAGCTCTACCGCAGCAAGCGCGCGGCTGAGGGGCCTCCGTTTGGAGGAAGGGACCTGGGCAGCGCCGCCACGGAGAAGCGGCCCCTGGTGCCGGTGAAGCCCTCACTGAGAGCGCTGCTCCAGAAGTTCGCCACCGGGCCCGGAAAGCTCAAGGCCCTGGGCGTGGCCACGGGCGTGCTGCTCGTCATCGGCGTGGGGCTGTGGGTGCGAAACCAGAGCCCGGTCCAGCAGTCCCTGAGGCTGCTGGCCGAGGGCAAGCCCGCCGAGGCGCTCGAGCGCATCGACGCGACGCCCGCGGAGGACCGCAAGGCGCCCGAGCTGCGGCAGGTCCGCGCATCGGCGCTCCATGCCCTGAACCGGCACGACGAGGAGTACGGCGTGCTGATGGCGCTGGACGCGCAGGCTCGCAAGGACGTGGACAAGCGGGTGCTGGACGAGCTCGCGGAGGACTTCAGCCGGGACGAGGCAGACCGGGAGCTGCGCAAGCTGCTGACCGCGCTGCCCCGGGAGCGGGTGCACGCGCACTTCGAGGCGCTGGCCGAGAGCCCCTACTCGCCCAGGCAGTGGGGCGCGCTGCGCTACCTGGAGTCCGCGCAGGACACCGAGGGGCTGGACCTGGTGGAGCTGTACACGGCGGCGCTGGCCTCCGAGGATTGCGGAGTGCGCGCCAAGGCGGCACGGCGGCTTGGGGCGCTGGGAGACACCGATGCGGTGTCCGCGCTCACGCAGTTGGCCAACCGTCCCAGGGAGAAGCACCTGCTCGGCGCGAAGAACTGCGGCCAGGACGAGGCGGAGGCGGCGCTGCAGGCTCTCAAGAAGGCGCCGTGAGCATGCCGGCCACTCGCGCCCGTCGCCCTGTGGTTCGCGTCCTGCTGGCGCTGGTGCTGCTGGGCACCGTGTGCCTGGGCTATGCCTTCTTCATCGAGCCGCACTGGATCGAAGTCACGCACCACCGCGTCCAGGTGCCGGGGTTGAAGCAGAGCCTCAAGGTCGCTCACCTCACGGACCTGCACCTGCGGGGCTGGGGGCGCCGGGAGCAGAAGCTCCTTCAGCTCCTGGAGGAGCAGAAGCCGGATCTGATCGTCATCACCGGAGACACCTCTTCTCCGGGAGCCACGGATGCGGACCGCTACCAGCTGCTCTCGAAGCTCCAGGCTCCGCTGGGCGTCCACGCCGTGCGCGGCAACTGGGAGCTGTGGGCTCCCATGGAGGACGAAGAGGGCCTGTACCGCAAGGCGGGCATCCACTCGCTGATGAACGAGAGCCTGCGGGTGGGCGACGCCCTGTGGCTGGTGGGCCTGGACGATGCGCTGGCGGGAGCGCCGGATGTGGCGAAGGGCTTCGGCGGAGTTCCGGCCGGCCAGCCCTGTGTGACGTTGATGCACTCTCCGGCGCTCTTCGATGAGACCGCGGGCCGCTGCGCGCTGGCCCTGGCGGGGCACACCCATGGAGGCCAGGTACGGCTGCCCGGAGTCGGCGCGCTGTGGCTGCCTCCGGGCTCGGGGAACTACGAAGCGGGATGGTACGAGCGCGGCGGCTCGAAGCTGTACGTGAGCCGGGGCCTGGGCAACTCCGTCCTCGACCTTCGCTTCCTGTGTCGGCCCGAGCTGGCCATCCTCACGCTCGGGCCGTGAGCCCAGGCTCAGTCGTCGTGCTTGCCGTGGCCCTTCTTCTTGCCGCGGCCATGACCCCGGCCGTCATCATCGTCGTCATCGTCCTTCTCGGCCTTCACCTTCTCGTTCACCTTGAGCAGCTCACGCGTGTACGCGTGGTAGTCGAGGTGCACGTGGCCCTTGGCGCCCGAGGCGAACGCGGCGAACTTCACCTTCCACACGTCATTGCCCGTGCGGTGAGCCTCCTTCAGCTGGCAGTTGTACCCACGGGACTGGCAGTGCCGGTAGCCCAGGCCCACCGCCTCGTCGTAGCTCATCTCCGACGGACGCGACGGGGCTGGCGCCGGCACCCGTACCGGCCCGCGAGCGGGGACAACCACACAAGCCTGACCGAGCAACAGAACACCGAGGAGCATGAGGATTCGCATGGTCCCCTCCATACGGCCAAGCGGGCAGGGTCTTCAAACCCACACCCCGCCCGCCACGCTCACGCGCGCCTCAGCCCTCCCACGTCGACAGCAGGGAGCGCACCCGCGCGTACCTGCCCAGCAGCCTCTCGCGGTGCGCGCTCAGCAGCACCATGAAGCCCACCACCATGAGCCCCAGCAGTGAGAGGAACGCGGCGCCCGCGCGGTGGTCCCTCATGCCGAAGCGCACCAGGTTGGCGGCGATGCACGTCACCAGGAACGCGGTGCCCAGGTACACGTAAGAGCGGATGCGCAGCGCGATGCCCGCCATCACGCCCACCATGCACACGAGCACGCAGAGCATCATCCCCCCGGCGTCGTTGAACATCAGCGGCTTCCACGCTCCGGCCACGTAGATGATCGTCACCGCGCCGGCGCGCAGCCGCGCCACCGTCTCTGGCTCCAGCGAGTCGCGGAAGACGCGCAGCAGCACCAGCAGCGACAGGCCCGCGGGGATGATGAAGAACTGAGGCTCGCCCACGCGGGTGCCACCCCAGACGACGAGCAGCGCGGCGTTGAACGCGGCGACGGACGCCAGGGACGCCAGCCCCCGGCGCGACGGGTGCAGCGCGAGCGCGGCGAAGTGCGCGGCGTGGCCCACCAGCAGCGCGGCGGCGTAAGCCGGCTCGTCCCAGGGCGCGGAGAGCAGGCCCGCCAGCGGGAAGAGGAAGGCGCCCAGCAGCGCGGGCCGGCGCAACGCGGGCAGCTCCGCGCCCTCGCGCTGCACGAAGACGTAGAGGCCCGAGAAGAAGGCACCGCCCATGAGCGCCACGAGGCTGTCGGCGCCGCCCAGGCCGTCCACGCCCATGCCCAGCAGCCGCGCGCCCAGGTAGCCCAGCGCCACGCTGGCCTGCGCGAAGTACGCGGACAGCTCGTCCTGCTCGGAGACCGCGCGGCGCACCAGCGCCACCAGCAGCACGGTGAGGCCCACGCCCGCCACGAGCGCCTCGCGCAGCGCGCCTCGCGAGCCCTCCACCAGCATCAGGCTTAAGAGCACCTCGAGCAGCGCCAGGGCGGCGAACAGGTGCCCCACCCCACGGCGCACCTTCTGCCCCGCGAAGGAGAGCGCCACGGTGGCCAGCACCGCGGTGGCCGCGCCCAGGTGCGGCAGGATGAACTCCTTGCCGCGGCCGGTGGAGAACGTCGCGCCCAGGAACATCACCAGCACGTGCACGCCCACCAGCGTGGCGAGCCAACCCACCCACTCCCGCTCGCGGCGCCGGTACACCACCGCCCACGCGGCGCCCGTCGCCAGCGCGAAGCTCAGCGGCGTGGCCACGTGCCGCACACTGCTCAGGCCTCCCAGCGCCAGCAGCGAGAGGATCCACCCGCCGTGGTGCAGCGCCCGGCCCACGTGAAACGAGCGCGAGTCCAGCACCAGGCCGCCCACGCACAGGGCCAGGCCCACGCCTGCGACCACCACGGGCGCCCACTCGGGAGGCACCGTGGCGATGAGCACCGCCCCCAGCAGCGCGGTGGCGGCATAGCCCATCCACTCCTCGCGGGAGACCATCAGCACCAGCGCCGCCAGCCCCGCCGGCACCGCCACGATGAGCGGCAGCGAGCCCATGTCCTGCTCGACCAGGAAGTACGCCAGCAGACTGCCGAGCGTGAGGGCGCCACCGGCCCAGAAGTGCTCACTCCAGGTGTCTCCCAGGCTCGGGAGCACCTTCTCCGCAGCGGTGGAGAGCGCCCGCTGCACCCGTCCCACCTGGCACACGGCGGACACGAGCGCCGCCAGGAGCGCGACCCCGGCGAAGGTGAGCGCCGCCACGGGGCGTGCCTGCAGGAAGAGGTACGTGCCCGTCTCCCCGAGCGAGGTGGCGGCCAGCGCGAGCACCGCTCCGGCGATCATCCACGGCGAGGCGAGCAGGAACGCCGCCAGGAACAGCGCTCCGGCCACCGCGGCGATCGCGCCCGGAGTGGGGGCGGCTACCGCGGACACACCGGTGAGGAAGAGCGCGGCCAGGGTGACCAGGGGCCGCAGCCACGTGTCCGAATCACAGCGGAAGAAGGCCGCGAGCAGCACCGGACGGTGGTGGCTGAACACGCCCAGCGCCAGCAACAGGCCCGCGGCCACCGGCCGCGCCTGGGGAGCGAAGGCCAGAAACAGCGTGGCCATGCCCAGGCGCAGCGAGGGCCGCCGTCCCGGCATCAGCGCCAGCGTTACCGCGAGGACGCTCAGGGGCAGCACCCCCGCCTCCTTCCCCAGCATCACCAGGCCCACCAGGACGAGCGAGCCCTGCAGCCACTCGGAGAGCTCGTGCACGAGCTTCGGCTCCGCCGTGGGGCCCAGCAGCAGCGAGCGCGCGACGGGCAGGTGCTCCGCGGCGCGAACCACCAGCAGCACGAACAGCGGCAGCAGCGCAGCGTACGCCACGGGGGACCGGTCCACGAACACGCTGATGGCGGCGAGCAGCACTCCGAAGGCGGCGAAGAACGGCATGCGGGTGGCTCGCAGCCACAGCAACGGCACGAAGACCATCCCGGCCAGCAGCAGCTCCGAGGAGCGCGCCCCCCAGGCGGGCAGCACCGTGGTCAGCACGAGCACCGAGCACGCGGTGGCGGCCAGGGCGAAGGGCCGTCCGCCAGCCAGGGTGTCCTTCGCCAGGCGCCAGTCTTCCAGCAGGGCCAGGAGCCCCAGGGCAACAGCGAGCCCCAGCATCGCCTCGGGATGCTCGGAGAATCCCACCGCGGCGTAGCCCGCGGCGACGACGACGCTGAGAGACGCGGGCAGCGCTCGCGCGGTGAGCAGCGCCGCGAGCGCCGCGCCCAACAGCAGGCCCATGGGCGGCTCGAAGCGCCCCGCCACCAGCGCGGGGCAGCAGGCGATGAGCAGGGCCATGATGCCCGCGGTGAGCGTGCTGGGGCTGCGTCCCCAGCGCACGGCGCTCAGCGAGGCGCCCAGCGCCCACAGGACAATGAGGCCCATGGACAGCTCCGGCGTCATCCAGGCCCACGGGACGAAGAACCCCTTGAACGGAGGAAGGAGCGCCAGGCCCGCGACGATGACCGCGCCCGGACGGATCCACGTGAAGGTGTGCGAGGTGATGGCCAGCGCCGCGGCGGAGGCCAGCAGGATGAAGCCCAGCGCGGGCGTGCCGACGCCCATGGCCACGAGCACCGCCAGGAAGGCATAGAAGATGCCAGGCAAGCCCAGCAGCCGCAGCCTTCCCCCGCGCTCACCCAGCACGGTGAGGGCCAGCGCCACGGCGGCCATGGCGGGGGACACCGCCTCCAGGGCGCCGTGATCCAGGGGCGCCACCACGGCGGCCAGCTTGGGCACGGAGGCGGCCAGGACGAGGCCCGCCAACGCGATGAGGCGCGGATCCGCCAGCGCCCAGACGGCCAGGAGCGCGGAGGCGCCAGCCAGCCCCATGCCCACCGCGCCCAGCACGCCGGTGCCCGAGAAGAAGCCGAGGAGGAACCCCGCCAGCGCCAGCACTCCCACCGCGCCACTGAAGACCAGGCGCGTGCGACGCGAGCACAGGTTGGCGAGCCCCGCGAACACCAGCGCCGGCAGGCCACACAGCACCGAGGCCACCGCCGGGCCATAGAGAGCATTCGCGGCGAAGGGCAGCGCCAGCATCACGAGCGCACCGGTGAAGGTGAGGTACAGCCGCTCGAACCACAGGCCACTGAAGACGCACACCACGGACAGCGCCAGGGCGCTCCAGAGCGCGGGGCGGTGGTCCGGCCCCGCGTGCGCCAGCAGCACGAAGAGGACGCTCGCCGCCGCGGTGGAGCGCAGCAGCACCTCGGCGATGGCGGACTCGCGGGCTCCCCCGCTCCGCTCGACGCGGGCCATCAGCCGGGACGCCAGCACCAGCCCCGCGAGGACGAAGGGCAGCGCGGTCAGCGCACCGAACTGGAACGGCAGCGGAGTGGACGGCGGGTAGCCCAGCTGGGCCTTGATGGACTCGATGAGCGCCGTGATGAAGCCCGGCACCAGCTGCGCGCTGGAGCCATAGGCCAGGTACGCGCCGAAGTACGCGGGATAGAGCCAGCGCACGCTGGGCAGGCCCCGCCGCGACAGCCGGTACATCGTCCAGGTGAGCACGGCGGCGGAGAAGAAGAAGGCCGGAGGTGCACCGACGGAGAAGGCCAGGCAGCCCACCTGCAGCGCGGCCACGGTGACGGAGAGCGGATCCGCGCCCTTTTCCTCCGAGGGCTGAAGGAAGGCCAGACACGTGGCGAGGAGGAAGGAGATGAACGGGGCATACGCGCCAGGCAGCACCGGCACTTCCGCGGCCACGAGCGCCAGGTGCAGCCGGATGCCGAACAGCGCAATCAGGAACAGCGGCGCGACCAGCACGAAGGCGAGCGCGGCCCCCTGCCGGGGCTCTGGAGTGGCCTTGCGCGAGAGGAGGAAGAACAGCGCACAGGGAAGCGCATTGAGCCACAGCGCGGGAGCACCAAGGCCCGCCGCGAGAGGAGCCAGGCCCATCATCAGCGTGGCCGCGACGACGCCCGCCTGGATGAAGGGCCGGGAAGTGGCGTCGAGTGCCTCGGCGGGGCGGCGCACCATCACGGCGGCCAGAACGGACCAGCCGAGCAGCAGCGGCACGAGGAGCACGGGCTGAACCCCCTCGAGCCCCAGCTCTTCACCCAGCGGAAGCAGTCCACCCATGGGCCCCAGCGCCAGGCCCGCGAGCGGCGCTACGGCCGAGCCAATCAGTCCAAGGATGCGCCCGGAGTTCTGAAGCGCGGGGCGCCGGGCCAGGAAGCCACCCCAGGCGGAGAAGCCCACCGAGTAGAAGGCGGTCATCCCGAAGACGACGAGCGAGCGCGAGAGGGACGTCATCCCCGCCCAGCTCTCGAAGACGAAGTACAGGGTGCCGGCGAGGATGAGGAAGGCACCGACGAACCAGCCGATGCTCTCGTAAAGGAAGGGCCGCCAGATGCGGTCCCAGGTCGAGGTCTCCTCGACGATGCGAGCGGCGATGCTCCGCGGAGGCTCAGGCACGTCGAAGAGGGGCTCGGTGGTAACCGGAGGCAACAGCGCCTCTCCCTGCGGGAGAGCCACGGGCTGAGGCTCCCGATCCTCCGTGGGCTCCTCTTCCACGGAGTCCTGCACGGCGGCAGCGGGCTCCTCGAAGTAAGGCGCGGGCGCCTCCACGGGAACCACCGGAGCCGCGGCAACCTCCACGAAAGCCACCGGCTCGGCCACCACCGGCTCCTGCACGGCCGCCACCGGCGCGGAGCCCTCCGACAGCACGGAGAGGATCACCCGGCTCTGCCGCTCATACCGGTCGATGATGTACCGGCGAGCCTCGGTGGGAACCTCCGAGGCCTTCCAGCGCTTCACCTCATCGAGGATGAAGTGGACGTGCTCGAGCTCCGCCTCCAGCGCCTCGCGGGCCCGCGCTGTCATCTCACTTCCACAGAGGATGCACTGGCTACCGCCGAGGCGCTCCTGACGGCATTGGGGGCAATACATGCCCCTATCCTCTAACAACACCCGTGCCAGCCCAAATGGCACGGAAACACAGGCACTTGGCCTACGCCCCAGCCCTCCAGGTGGCACCGGCGCGACGCGGTGCGCAATGCCCGTGTGCACCCCCCTGCACAGCGGCGGCTAGCCGCGCAGGAACGCGGTGCCGAAGCTGCCCGCCCGCTCCGCCTCGCCCTGCAGCGCGTTCGCGGGAGAGATTCCCACGATGTGAATCGCCTCGATGCCCTCCTCCAGCATGGCGAGGCTCTCCTCCACCTTGGGAATCATCCCGCCCTGAATCACCCCGGAGCCGATCTTCGCCCGGGCCTCGGCGGGAGTCAGCGTGGGCAGCCGGGTGGACGGATCATCCTTGTTCGCCAGCACCCCGGGCACGTTGGACACCAGGAACAGCTTGGCGGCCTTGAGCCTGGCGGCCACGCGGGTGGCCACGGTGTCCGCGTTGATGTTGAACACCCCGCCCTGCGCGTCTCCCGACAGCGAGCCGAGCACCGGGACGAGGCCCGCGTCGGACAGCCGCTCGAACAGCGCGGTGTTCACGTCCGTCACGTCGCCCACCAGGCCCAGGTCGATCGGGTCCGGCCCCGCGCCCGTAATCACCTTGGCGGGCCGCTTGCGCGCATCCACCAGGCCGGCCGAAACACCCGTGGTGCACAGCGCGGGCACCCCCGCGATGCGGAACGCGGCGGCCACGTCCACGGAGACCTGGCCCGCCAGCGTCATCTTCATCACCTCGAGCGTGGCCTCATCGGTGAACCGGCGCCCGCCCACCATGCGCGGCACCAGCCCGAGCTTCTGCGTCAGCTCGGTGGCCTGGGGCCCGCCGCCGTGGATGACGGCCACCCGGACACCGGCGTCCAGGAACGCGCGCACGGCGGCGCCCACGCTGGCGGCCAGCTTCGGCTTGTCGGCGGCCAGCTCGCCGCCGATCTTCACCACGAACCACCGGCCCTTGAACGCGCTCAGCCCACTCACGGCCACAGCCCCGGCTCGACCAGCGTGGTGCGCTCGTCGAAGCCCATCATCACGTTGAAGCTCTGGATGGCCTGCCCCGCGCCGCCCTTGACCAGGTTGTCCAGCGCGGAGAAGCACACCACGCGGCGGGTGTCCCCGGTGACGGGGCCCAGCGAGTAGCCCACCTCCACGTAGTTGCTGCCGGCCACGCCCACCACCTCGGGCTGCCGGCCGCCACCCACGACGCGGATGAACGGCTCCTTGCCGTAGGCGTCCTTCCACAGCTTCTCCAGCTCCTCCTGCGTGGTGGAGGCGGGCACGTCCACGAAGGTCGTGGAGAAGATGCCGCGCGGCAGCGGCGCGGAGACGGGCACGAACTCCAGCGACAGATCCTGCGAGGCGCCCGCGTTGCGCAGCGACTGGAGGATCTCCGGGACGTGCTGGTGCTCCAGGGGCTTATAGGTGCGCAGGTTGCTGGCGCGCAGCGGGTGGTGGGTGGTGATCTGCGGGTTGGCGCCGCTGCCCGACGAGCCCGTGGCCGCCACGGTGTGGATGGCGCCGCGCAGCTTGCCGCCCCTGGCCAGGGGCATGACGCCCAGCGCGATGGTGGTGGCGAAGCACCCGGGGCTGGCGATGTAGCGCGCCTTGCTAATGGCCTCGCGGTTCAGCTCCGGCATGCCGTAGACGAAGGTGCCATCCGTGAGGTGCTGGGGCGCCGGGTGGGTGACGCCGTAGTACTTGTTGTACGCGGCCGGATCCCTCAGCCGGAAGTCACCGGACAGGTCCACGATGCGCACGCCCGAGCCGAGGATCTCCATCACCACCTGCGAGGTGGTCTTGTGGGGCATGGCCAGGAAGACGACGTCCGCGCCGGCCACGGCCTCGGCGGGAGCCATCTGCTGGAAGGTGAGGTCCGTGAGGTTGGCCAGGTTGAGGTGAACGTCGCCCACCTTCTTGCCGATGTTGTCCACCGAGGTGATGCGCACCACGTCCACGTTGGGGTGGAAGAGGAGCCGGCGGAGGATCTCCGCGCCGCCGTAGCCCGTGCCACCGATGAGGACTGCCTTGACCTTGTTGGCCATGTGCGAGGACTCCTGAGGGGTTCGAGGGCGGGTGTATACGAAACGCGCTGCTGGTCAAGCCGTGGCGGCTGTGGAACCGTGGCCCGCCATGAGCAATGAGTGGATTCTGCGTCCTATCGAACCCAAGGATGACCCGGCCGTGGCCTCGATCATCCGCACGGTGATGCCCGAGTTTGGCGCCAGTGGGCCTGGCTTCGCCATCCACGATCCCGAGGTGGACCGGATGACGGCGAACTTCTCGCGGCCCGGCTACCGCTACTTCGTGCTGGAGCGGCACGGGCGGCTCTTCGGAGGAGGAGGCATCGCCCCGCTGGCCGGAGGAGACCCCAGCGTGTGCGAGCTTCAGAAGATGTACTTCCTTCCGGAGGCGCGCGGGCAGGGGCTGGGCGAGAAGCTGCTGCGGCGCTGCCTGGCCTTCGCGAAGGAGGCGGGCTACCGGCTGTGCTACCTGGAGACGCTCACCGGCATGGACGGGGCCCAGAAGCTCTACCAGCGCATGGGCTTTGAGCGCATCCCGAAGTCCATGGGGAGCACGGGCCACTTTGGCTGCGACCGCTTCTACACGCTGGAGCTGAGCCAGGCCCCGCTGGAGCAGTGAGAAAAAAGTGAGGCGCGGGAAGCCTGAGCCTCCCGCGCCTCGTCAACTGCCTGCCGGCTGAACTACTGGCAGATGCTGCGGCCGTCCAGCGGGTTGATGTGACCCTCGGCGTTGCCAGTCAGCGACTTGGCGTAGATGCCGCCATCGAAGCTGCCGTTGTTGAACGTCACGTCCGCGTTGGGCGCCAGCAGCGTGCCCCACAGGCCGTAACCCTCGGCCGTGAAGCTCGTGGCAGTGGCGAAGTTGAACAGCACACCGCGCTGGTCAATCCCGCCGCTGAACACGTGGCCACCGCGCAGCGAGCCCGTGGGGCCCGACACGTTGATGATCACCAGCGAGCCCGCCGGAGCGTTGATGAACAGCGTCCACGCGCTGGCCAGATCGCTGGCGCTCACCTGGAACACGTTCACCGCCGGGTCCGTGCCCGTGAAGAACACGCCGCCCCAGGCCTCCACCGTGGTGGTGCCGTTGGCCGCCAGGCCGTTGAGCCGCGAGGACAGCGCGCGCAGCTCCGCGCCCTTCGCCGTGAAGTCGATCGGCGTGCCCTGCGAGGCCGCCCCGCGCGGGAACGTCACCGACGTGTCCGCGTTGAACGCTCCGCCGTACACCGCGTCACCCCACACCGCGCCGTTGGCCAGGTTCATGTCCCCGCCGGACACCAGCACGTTGGCCGTGTCGGTCTCCGCCAGGCCCACGCCCACCGAGAAGTTGCTCATGGTGATGTTGCCACCGGCCGCCACCTTGCCCAGCACGTCCGAGCCCAGGTTGTAGTCCTCGAGCACGAACACGTTGTAGTCGTTCAGGTCCACCTCGATGCACTCGCCGGAGGTAGAGGTGACGACCACCTGCACCGTGGCGTAGCCAATCGCGCCGTCGTCATCCATCACCGCGATGCTCACCGAGTAGGTGCCCACCGCGGTGTACGTGTGGGCCAGGACGAAGGACTTGCCGTTGAGCGGCAGTTGCTGCACGCCCGAGCCGTCGCCGTAGTCCACCGTCGCCGTCCAGGTGTCCGCGCCCGGATCCACGAACGAGCCCGGCGAGGAGAACAGCGTGTTCACGTCCACCGTGCCGCCGGTGGCGCTCACCACCGGAGCCACGTTGCCCACCTCCACCGTCACGGTGGTGGTGCCCACGCCGCCGTTGTCGTCCGTCACGGTGAGGGTCACCGTGAACGAGCCGTTGTCCGCGTACGGGTGGCTCAGCGCGAACGCCTTGCCATTGAGCGCCAGGGGCTGCACGCCCGAGCCGTCGCCGTAGTCCACCGTCGCCGTCCAGGTGTCCGCGCCCGGATCCACGAGCGAGCCGGTGCTGCTGAACGTCTGGCCCTCGTCGATGCTGCCGCCCGTCGCGCTCACCGTGGGCGAAACGTTGCCCACCGTGACGACGACCGTGTCGGAGGCGCTGGCACCCTGGCTGTCCGTCACCGTGAGGCGCAGCGTGTACACGCCGTCATCGCTCGTGGCGAAGCTGGGCGTGGCCGACGTCGCGTCGGACAGGGTGATGGCCGGCCCCGTGCCGCTCACCACCTGCCAGCTGTAGCTCACCGCGTGGTTCTCCGGATCGCTGGCGCTGCCGGCCAGCGTGACGGTGTCACCCTCGGACACGCTCTGGTCCGGGCCCGCGTTGACCACCGGAGCGCGGTTCACCGGCTGCGAACGCACGGTGATGTTCACCGAGCACTGATCCGCCTGGCCCGAAGCGTCCGTCACCGTGAAGGCGACCACGAACGAGCTGCCCGCCACCGACACCGGCGGCGTCCAGTTGAACGTGGTGCTGATGCCCGGCGCGCCCTGCAGCGGCAGGCCCGGCGTCAGCGTCGCGCCCGCCGGCACGCCGCCCGTGTTCAGCGTCAGCGAGTCCGCCGAGTCCATGTCTTCGGTGCCAATGGTGAACTGCACCGGCTGGCCCGCGTTCACCGTGTAGTTCGTCTCCGTGGGCAGCACGCACACCGGCGGGAAGCCCAGCGTGTCCACGATGCGCAGGATGAAGTCCACCGCCGACGAGCCGATGAGCACCCCGTTGCGGCGCTCCTCGATGATGATCTGCGTCGTGTACACGCTGTCGAGCACCGTGCCCGTCGTGTTCCATGACACCAGGCCCGTGCTGCTCACCGTCAGGCCCGCCACGGGGTTGATGATGCCGCTCTCGGCGGGCGTCGCCAGGCGGAACGACAGCGCGTCACCGTCCGCGTCCACCGCGGGCACCTGGAAGGTGAAGGCGGTGTCGATCGGCGCGTTGACGATGGGGGGCAGGCCGCTGACCGGCGAGCTGTTGGCCACGTTGAACCGCACCAGCGACTGCACGATGTAGTCCTCGTTCGGATTGCTCAGGTTGGTGATGCGGCAGCAGCTGCTGATGTTGGCCATGTACGGCCCGTTACCCGTATAGGTGTGGGTGATGGGGCCCGGAGGCATGTTGGCCACCTGGCGCAGCTGCACCGTCTGCCGGCCAGTGGCCTGGCCGAAGGCCGCCGCGCGGATGTAGTAGGTGCCCGCTTCCAGCGTGGTGCCGATGTACGAAGCGGTGCCTCCGCCGCCGTCATCGTCCGAGGCCAGCAGCGTGCCGGAGCTGTTGTACAGGTACAGGTACGAGTCCGACAGGCCGTTGAGCACCGTGCGGATGCTCAGGCGCACGCGCTGGCTGAGCGTGAAGGCCACGTAGTCGCCCTCGCCCGGGCTGGAGACGGTGCTGAGGTAATCGTCGCCCAGGTCCATCCGGTCCGCGGTGGCCAGCGTGTCATTGGGCTCGCTCTCCGCCACGGAGATGCCCGTGCCCGGCAGCGTCTGCGTGCCGCCGTTGCTGATGGCGCGGCCAATCACCCAGCTCTGCGCGATGTCGTAGCTGATGACCTCGTACGTCACCGTGGTGGTGCACGCGCCGTCGCCGAAGCACAGCGCCGTGTTGCCAATGTTCTCGGTGAAGGTGTCGCCGGTGACGACGCGCCCGTCCGGGCCGCTGCCCGGGTAGTCGCGGCGGAACGCGTTGACCAGCGAGAACTCCGCGGTGCGCGGGCCCACCAGGCGCCAGGTCAGGTGGCCGTAGCGGTAGTGCGAGCCGTGGAAGTGCGTGTGCGCCACCACCGTGCCGCTGCCGTTGAGCAGCTCCGCCTCGTAGTTGCCCAGCTGGCTGTCGAAGATGAACACGCCGCTGACCGCGCCCGTGCCATCGGCGGTCAGCGCCTGCGTGTTCGTCGTCCCATCGGGACGGGTGATGACGAGGCTGTACGCCTCGCCACAGTTCAGGCCCTTGCCGGTCAGCTTTACCGGCAGCCCAGTCGTGTAGTCCTCACGGTCCGTTACAAGGCGCGGCCGGCGCGGGCTGGCACAGCTCTCGGCGGCGCTCGCGATGGCGCGCGAGTCACCCGACATCTCCGCCGACTCTTCGCGGGTCTGGCTGCACCCGACACTGATCAGCGCCACCAGCGCCAACCACTGCGCTCTGAATGTCATGTTCAACATTGCTCGTACTCCCCCTCGTGGAGACAGGGCCCGGGGGTGAGCCCTGCAAATCCACAATAAGCTGCTAACATGACACTTTGAGCCCAAAAATAACTTTATACCGTCACTTAAAATCTGTGACTGCAAGTGCTCGAAACCATACGTAGGGCGCAACCCCCAGAGCCATGTTTGAGCCCGCACTGAAACGTCAGCAAGGCGCAGAAACCACTACTGAACAGATTTTTTAGCTTTTTCTAAGAATTCGACTTTATCGAGAAAGAAATTGCCGCTATATTCCTGTTTTCCAAGAAAAACGAGGTTGGCAATGAGGCGCATCGTTTCCCTGCTGTCCTGTGCCGCCATGGCGGCTGCTTGTGGAGTCGAGTCCGCGGCGGAGCTCCCCGCTGGCCATGAGGCGCAGCCCCCCGTGGTGGAAGAGACGCACACGCAGCTGGTGCGCGACGAGGTGGCGGGCATCTCCGTCACCGTGCCGGGCGACTGGCGCGTGCAGCAGGATCCGGTGCTGTTCAACACCTACGGCTTCGCGATGTTCGATCCCAGCGGCCCCAGCATGGGCGGGCATGAGCGCTCACCGGTGGCCCGCGTGGCGCTGGCCTACCAGGCGCAGCCGGGCGAAATCGAAGCGCTGGTGAAGGACTTGATGAGCAAGTACTCGGAGTTTCCGCTCGTGCGCTCCGAGGTGCTGGTAGGCCAGGGGCTCAAGGGCGTGGCGGTGAGCGGACTGCCGGGCACGGATCCGTACACGCTGGTGTACGTGGCGGACGGCGATCGGGTGTACCGCATCGGCCTGTGGACGGAGGCGCCCGGGCTGAATGCGCGCTCGCATGCGCTGCTGGCCAGCCTGCGCTTCGAGGCGCCCCAGCGCACCATCCAGTCCCTGGACCTGATGCCCGTGGAGCAGGCCCGGTACGCGGAGCCTCCCCCCGAGCAGATGGAGCTCAACCGCCAGGCCCAGCGCGAGCGCTCGCTGCTCACGGCGCTCGAGGGCGGCGAGCCGGAGGAGCTGGCCGCGCCGGCGGAAATCACCACCCAGGCGTGCGAGTTCGGCCAGCCCAGCGGCATGTTCTGGCAGACGGTGTGGGACTACACGAACAAGTTCTACAGCGGCTACACCACCACCTACTCGGGCACGTACTACAACCTGCGGCCGGGAGACCCGGGTTGGAGCGCGATGAGCGGCAACTACGGCAGCTGGTGGGGCCAGAACTACCACGTGCGCAAGTGCGAGCCGTACCTGCTCAACCAGTTCTACGCCAACGACTGGCCGGCGCATAAGAACGCCAACGTGTACCCGGCCATCACCGGCACGGTGGAGTGGGCCGGCTGGGACTACCAGGACGCCGAGGGCTACTACACGCTGGGCAACTACGTGGTGGTGCGCAACAACGGCTACCGGGCCATCATGGCGCACCTGACGAGCATCGCGGCGGGCATCGGGCCGGGCTCCAGCGTGGGCATGAACACCATCATCGGCTACGCGGGCAAGACGGGCGGCCCGTGGGACGAGCACGTGCACGCGCGCGTGGCCTACGGCGAGTCGAAGACGTACAACGGCCAGCCCTACGGCGGTAACACGGTATGGCCCAACAAGATGCGCTGCGTCTCTTGCAGGGCCAACGACGCGGGCGACTCGCGCGGCAACGGCGACGGCCAGTTCGACGTGAAGGACAGCACCGGGGCGAAGTTCTACACGCGCTTCTACCACGGCCGCTGGATGCGGGGCTGAGCCTGGCGCGGTGGGCGCAAGCCACGCCCACCGCCTTACCGGACGTTGTACTTCAGCAGCGTGCCATCATCCCCGGCGACGACGAGCGTGCGCGAGTCTCCCGAGAGCGCGCGCAGGCTCTTGCGCGTGCCCGTCTCGAGGTGGTCCCAGGTTTCGAGCACGGTGTCGAAGACCCACAGCAGCCCGTTATCTCCCGCCAGGTACAGGTGGTACTCCGGGTTGAGGAACAGCGCGTGCAACTGCCTGTTCTCCAACCCGGACACGCGCATGGGCTCCCACGTCAGGCCATCCCAGCGCCAGAGCTCCTTGGCGCTCATCGCCCAGGCGCGGTTTCGCTGCCGGGCCTGAACCGCGCGGAAGTGGGGCATCCGCGGGTCGCGCATCTCGATCCAGGCCTGCCCGTCCCAGTGGGCGATGACGCCGTCACCCACGGCCCACACGTCATCCGCCGCGGTGCCGTGAACGGCGTTGATCGCGCCAGGGGCCTCCAGAGGATACTGAGTCCACGAGGTATGGCCATCCAGCTGGACGATGAGGCTCTTGCCCGTCGCCGAGTCGACTCCCACCACCCACGCCAGCATGCCCGTCAGCGGGTACACGCCGCGGAAGTGGAAGTTCTGCGGCAGGTAGAAGAAGTTCGTTCCACCCCCGTGCGTGTCCCAGGTGTAGAGGTTCACCCGGCCGAAGTCTCCCGCGGCCCACAGGCGCCCCGGGGCCTGCCCCGCGAACGCATGGGAAGGCCCGCTGACGGGGCCCGCGACGTCGGGGCCCACCCAGACGTTACTCCCATCGCCCAGCCACCAGCGGTCCGTCCCCGAAGCTGACACCGAGACGAAGTCCGCGCGGGAGCCCTGATCCATCGCACGCCATGAACCGCCCTGAGCCGCCCGCTGCACGCGGCCCGCGGAGCCCACCACCACCTTGCCGTCCGGCGCCTGCCACGCGCCCAGCAGGCGTGACGGAGCGCTGCTCACCGTGACCTTCCACGCGCCACCGTCATAATGCGCGGCGCCCTCCTCGCCCACGACGAGGATGTCCGAGGAGGACTTGCCGGAGATGCCATACAGGGCCGAGAACGGCAGGCGCACCGAGGACCACGCGCGGCCGTTCCAGTGGAACAGCGCCTCACCGCTCCGCTCGCTGGTCACCCACACGTCCTCGGGCCCGGTGCCCCAGACTCCGGTGAAGGTGAGCCCGGGCGCCGGAGGCGTGAGCGTGTACCAGTCCCTCGCATCCTTCACGCGGATGGTGGAGCCGGTGCCCACCGCCCACACCACGCGGCCGTGTGCCCAGACGCCATAGAGGTCCGCCGTCGTCCCGATGTACTGACGCTCCCAGGTGGCGCCACGCTTCGCGTAGACGACGCCCGCCTCGCCCACCGCCCAGACGTTGTCGGCGCCCGTACCATAGACGTCGAGCAGGAAACGCTCGGCGCGCAGGACGGGGCTCCACTTGCGCCCGTTGAAGTGGAGGATCTCCGCGCCCACCGCCCACACCTCCTCGGCCGCGCTGCCCCACACGCCCGACAGCTCCGTCTCGCTGGGCAGCACCGTCAGTCCGCCCGGCCCGCCGTGGGCGATGTAGCCCGCGTTGCCCACCACCCAGAAATCATCCACCGAGCGGCCCCACACGTCCTTGAAGTCATGGGACACCGGCCGGGGGTTGAGGAAGCACACCCCATCCTTCGAGCACGCGGTCTCGGTGCCGTAGTCCGGAGTGCCGCACTCGTTGGGCGGGCCGCCGCCGCCACACGTCTGGCCAATGAGGCCACAGGTGCCGCACTGCAGTGTCTTGCCGCAGCCATCGTACACGGTGCCGCAGGTGGCGCGCTGGCTCGCGCACGTCTGCGGCTTGCACAGGTCCGGAGGGGGCGGCGGAGGCCTGGGGCTCCCAGTGTCTTCCGGCGGAGTGCCCTCCGCGTGGCCAGGACTGGACACCTCCTCTTGTACCGCGGCAGGCGCCCCACACGCGGCAAGCACCCACAGCCCGAAAGCCAACACGCCCTTCCATCCCCAGCGCCTCTCGCCCCGCCCTCCCATGCCCTCTCCTTCCGGTGGTTACGAAAAGGGAATGAAAATGGGCGCCGGAATGGACGAACCGGCTCGCGAACTTTCTTCCTGCGCATGAAGCGAGGCCAGCGAGCCTGCCCGCGTACCGGTCAGCCGGCCTATCCACAGCCCAGCCCAGCCGCTTGGAACCTTCGTCCTCATCTTGAGGCGTAGGAGGTGTCACATGGCCAAGCAGCAGGACCAGGATCGCGAGAAGCGGCTCGCGGATGAGGACACGGAGAGGCAGGACACGAAGGTGGACTCGGGCGACGTCTCGGGTCAGGGCCGCGAGCGCCGGGACGATGGCGAGGTGTACCCACAGAAGCGCGGCCTGGGTGACTTCGGAACCCACGGCGGTCCCAACAAGCACGCCTCGAAGAACCAGGGCGACAAGTAGCCGAGCACCTGCGCAGCTCTTGAACGCCGGCCGGTGATTCCTCGGGGAGTTCACCGGCCGGACGACTGTCCAGCACCCTACTCATGAGGTTGCCCGCGTTTCTCCCTACCCATTAGAGTGGGTCGATGAGCCTGGGCAAGCAGCCTTTCGAGATCGAGGAAGTGCTCCGCCGCATCCGCGGCACGGTGCGGCAGTTCGCGGACGCGGCGATGTTCGCCCTGGCGGCCCAGGGGCACGACACGCTCTTCGAGCAGCTCGTGGCGTGCATCCTCTCCATCCGCACGCGCGACGAGGTGAGCCTGCCCACGTCGCTGGCGCTGCTCAAGCGCGCGAACACTCCAGAGGCCCTGAGCCAGCTCACCCCCGAGCAGATCGACGCCATCATCCACCCGGTCCAGTTTCACGAGCCGAAGGCGAGGCAGATCCACGCCATCGCCGTGCGCACGGTGCAGGAGTTCAACGGGCAGTTGCCGTGTGATGCCCAGGTGCTCCAGTCCTTCAAGGGCGTGGGTCCCAAGTGCGCACACCTCGCGCTGGGCATCGCGTGCGGGCACCAGGCCATCAGCGTGGACATCCACGTGCACCGCATCACCAACCGCTGGGGCTACGTGCGGGCGCGCACCCCCGAGCTGACGCTGGCGGCGCTGGAGGCCTGCCTGCCCCGCCCCTACTGGGTGGAGCTCAACCGGCTGCTGGTGCCCTTCGGCAAGCACGTGTGCACGGGCGCGCGGCCCATGTGCTCGGCCTGCCCCGTGCTCTCCATGTGCCGCCAGGTGGACGTGCAGCACCCGCGCTAGCGCCCCCTACCGGTCCTGGCCCATCAGCTGCGTGGCCCGCCGTGCCAGGCGCCGCCACGGGTTGGTCAGCCCGCCTGTGTCCAGGCTGATCTCCCGCGAGTGCTCCAGGTCCTTCATCCAGCAGCGCTCCAGCTTGCCGTTGAACTCCTTGTCCGCCAGCACCATCGAGCCCTCGCCCAGCTTGTTGAGCGACAGCGCGTCCATGTTGGTGGAGCCCACCATCGTGAGCCAGTCATCCACCAGCATCGTCTTGGCGTGCATCATCGACGCCTGGTACTCCCAGATGCGCACGCCCGCCTCGAGCAGCTCCTCGTACGTGGCGCGCTGCGAGGCGCGGATGAGCGGCACATCATGGATGGGCCCCGGGGCCAGGATCCTCACGTCCACGCCCTCGTGCGCCTTGTGCACCAGCTGCTCCATGATGGACTTGGGCGGAGTGAAGTACGCGTTGGCGATCCACAGGCGCTCGCGCGCCGCGGCGATCACCAGGCGCACCATCCGCTCGGCGTCCGTCATGCCCAGCTTGCCCACGCTGGCGACGAAGCCCGCGCGCACCGGTCCACTCTCACACTCCCCCGGCAAGTCACTGGGGTGCAGCAGGCTGCCCCCGGACTCCTGCCATGCGCGCGAGAAGGCCAGCTGCATCTGGCCCACGGACTGGCCGCCCTCGACGCGGATGTGCATGTCGCGCCAATTCTCCGGCTGCAGGCCATCGCCCTCCCACACCTTCCAGATGCCGAAGCCGCCCGTGTACCCGATGCGCCCGTCCACGATGACGAGCTTCTGGTGGTTGCGGCCCAACAGCCGCCCCAGCACCTTGCCCGCCAGCGGCCGGTAGTAGTGCACCTCCACTCCGCACTCGGTGAGCTTGCGCTCCACCTGCTGGTCGAAGTCCTTGTTGCCGCTCACCTCCTCGCTGCCCACCGGGTCCACCACCACGCGGCAGCGCACCCCCGCGCTCCTGCGCTCGCGCAGCGCCTCGATGAGCCGATCCGACACCCCGCAGGGCCGCCAGATGTAGACGAGGACATGGACGCTCTGCTTCGCCTGGCGGATGTCCTCCAGCATCCGGTCGAACACCTTACTGTTCTCCAGCAACTCCACCCGGTGCCCCGGCTTCAGGTGCACGCCAGTGGACTGGAACAGCACGAAGGAGAAGGCGTCCGGACCCGGGGGCAGGTGAAACGGCCCCTTCATCTCATGGCGCTGCCCTTCCTCTTCATCCCACCCATGTGCGCCAGGTTGCGGCAGCACATCATCGACAAGCTCTTCCCCCTCCATCCCCATTCCTCCCCCCCCCTGTGAGCCAAACTAAGGATGCGTCACGCACCGGGCAGTCTGCGCCAAACTCCCACCTGTTGGCCTACGACGGTGCAAGCCGTCATTGCCCCGGGGTTCGCATCATGGCGAAGTGTGCCTGACTGCCTGCTCGCTGGAGAGCCTTCCATGTCGATTGATGAAGCGCAGGACCCTTCCGCTCAGGAGCTGCTGTCCCTGCCCCGGCTGGCGCCGCTGGTGCCCATGCTCTACGTGGCGTGGACGGACGGCGAGCTGACGCCGCAGGAGGTCCACGCCATGGGCGCCGCGGCCCGCGCCCAGCCGTGGTTGGACCTGCGCTCCAGCGCGGTGCTGGCCCGGTGGTTGGATCCGCTCAACCCGCCCACGCCCAGCGCCCTGGCGCAGGTGCGCGAGCACATCCGCCGCACCACCGAGCGCCTGAGCCACAGCGGCCAGCAGAGCCTGGCGGAGCTGGGCGCGCAGTTGGCCGAGGTGCTCAGCGGCAAGGACGGGCTGCCCGCACCCATGCCGGAGCTGACGCGCGCCCTGGCGCCGATGGAGAGCGCGCTGGGCGTGTCGGGCAGCGAGGCGGTGCGCAGCCTGCTGTCCACGCCTCAGTCCCGCCGCGGGGAGCCGGCCTCGGTGTCCTCGTTCAGCTCGGACACGCTGCGCTCGGTGCTGGAGCGCACCTACACCGCCGAGCGCGCCCGGGTGCGCGCGTGGCTGAGCGAGCCCTCGTTCCGCTACGTGGACGAGCGGGACACGGCGGCCTACCGGGCCCAGGTGTTCACCTGGCTGAAGCAGCTGTCGGACCGTGGGCTGGGCAAGCTGGCCTACCCGGAGGACCTCTCGAAGGTGGACCTGGGCGCGTTCATCGCGGCCTTCGAGACGCTGGCCTTCTTCGACCTGAGCCTGGTGGTGAAGGTGGGGGTGCACTTCGGGCTGTTCGGCGGCAGCGTGTACTTCCTGGGCACGGAGCGGCACCACCGCGAGGTGCTGCCGAAGGTGACTTCGCTGGAGCTGCCCGGCTGCTTCGCGATGAGCGAGCTGGGCCACGGCTCCAACGTGCGGGACGTGGAGACGGTGGCCCGCTACGACGCGGAGCGCGAGGAGTTCGTGGTGCACACGCCCTCGGAGGCGGCTCGCAAGGAGTGGATTGGCAACGCGGCGCTGCACGCGCGCCTGGCCACGGTGTTCACGCAGCTGGAGGTGAACGGCGAGCGCCACGGCGTGCACGCGCTGCTGGTGCCGCTGAGGGATGGGCAGGGCAAGCTGCTGCCGGGGGTGCGGGTGGAGGACTGCGGGCTGAAGCTGGGGCTCAACGGGGTGGACAACGGGCGGCTGTGGTTCGACCAGGTGCGGGTGCCCCGGGAGAACCTGTTGGACCGGTTCGCGCAGGTGACCGAGGAGGGCGAGTACACCAGCACCATCACCAGCGCCTCGAAGCGCTTCTTCACCATGCTGGGCACGCTGGTGGCGGGCCGGGTGAGCGTGGCGTGCGCGGGGCTGAGCGCGAGCAAGAGCGGGCTCGCCATCGCCATCTCCTACGGGGACGAGCGGCGGCAGTTCGGCCCGGCGGGAGCGCCCGAGGTGCGGCTGCTGGACTACCAGACGCACCAGCTGCGGCTGCTGCGGCCGCTGGCGGCCACGTACGGGCTGGACTTCGCGCTCAAGCACCTGGTGAAGCGCTACGTGGGGCGCACGGAAGAGGACGCGATGGAGGTGGAGGCGCTGGCCGCGGGCCTCAAGGCATACGCCACCTGGCACACCACGCGCACGCTGCAGACGGCGCGCGAGGCGTGCGGCGGCCAGGGCTACCTGGTGGCCAACCGCATCGCCTCGCTGAAGGCGGACACGGACGTGTTCACCACCTTCGAGGGAGACAACACGGTGCTGATGCAGCTGGTGGCCAAGAGCCTGCTCACCGGCTACCGGCAGCAGTTCGAGGATGACCGCGTCTTCACGGTGATGAAGCTCATCATGGACCGGGCCTCGGGAGCCATCACGGACCGCAACCCCTTCCAGGTGCGGCGCACGGGCAGCGAGCACCTGCGCAACGGGGACTTCCAGCTGCGAGCGCTGTGCTTCCGCGAGTCGGACCTGCTGGCCTCGGTGGCGGCGCGGCTGCGCAAGCGCATGGGCGCGGGGGTGGACTCGTTCCAGGCCTTCAACCAGTGCCAGGACCACCTGCTGGCGCTGGCGCACGCGCACGTGGAGCGCGTGGTGCTCGAGCAGTTCATCGCGGGCGTGGAGGCGGTGAAGGACCCGGAGGTGAAGGCGGTGCTCAGCAAGCTCAGTGACTTGTACGGGCTGGGCTGCCTGTGGGACGCCAGCGGCTGGTTCCTGGAGAACGACCACTTCGAGAGCTCGAAGGCCAAGGCCATCCGCGAGGAGGTGCTGCGGCTGTGCACCGAGGTGCGGCCGGACGCGGTGGCGCTGGTGCGGGCCTTCGGCATTCCGGATACGTGCCTGGCCGCGCCCATCGGCCTGGGCCACCCGTCTCCGTAGCGGGCTGCTACTGCACGCTGGAGGGCGCGCGGAACACCTCTCCGTCCAGGCCCTCCAGCACCAGGCTGGCGCTGTTGGAGGGAGACACCCTCAGCGTGGCGCGGGGCTGGCCCAGCCGATCCACCAGCAGCAGCCCCGGAGAGCCGTGCTCATCCGCGTTGAGGATGGCGCGCGGCCGGCCGTCCTCATCCAACAGCTCCAGCCGCGACGAGCCATCCGGGAACATGCCCACGGAGAAGAACTCCGTGCCGCCGTTCTTCGAGAAGGACAGCCGCGGCGCCTCGTCCGAGTACACGGTGAGCTCCGCCAGCGTGCTGCCCTCGGCCGTGGAGAAGCGCAGCCTGGGAGAGCCGTCCTTCGAAACGCCCAGCAGCGCCCGGGGACGGCCCGCCCCGTCGTTGAGCACCAGCCCCGTGTCTCCATCCGCCGCAGTGGCCAGGGTGGCGCGCGGGTTGCCCTCCGCATCCGTGAGCGTCAGCCGGGAGGTGACGAGCGTGCCCGCCGGCCCGGTGCCCTTCAGCAGCGCCGCGCCCGCCGCCACGGCCGCCAGCACCAGCGAGGCGATGGTCACCGTCTGCATCCGCCGGTACCCACGCTCCAAACGCTCCAGCCGCGTGTCGAGGTTCTCCATGTGCGACGGCCTCCCGCACGGGCCCACTCAGGCGGACCCGGACGGGCAGAAGCTAACGGACCTCGAGGACAGATGCGCGCTCCTCTGTCCGCCAGTGACGTGACGCGCACGGCCAGAGTGGCCAGCCCCGGGGGAGGCTCCCTATCCAGAGGGCATATGAACTGTCGACTTCCGTGGTTGGCCCTGCTCCTGGCGCTGTGCGCGTGCGCGCGAAACCCCGTCACCGGCAAGCGAGAGCTGTCGCTCGTCTCCAAGGGGGATGAGGTCGCCATCGGCCAGCAGGCGGCCAAGGACGTGCAGCAGTCCATCGGCCTGGTGGCCAACCCCCAGCTTCAGCAGTACGTGTCCAACATCGGCGCGCCCATGGCCCAGCGCTCGGAGCGGCCCGAGCTGCCGTGGACCTTCCAGGTGGTGGATGACCCGACGGTGAATGCCTTCGCGCTGCCGGGCGGCCCCGTCTTCGTCACGCGCGGGCTGATGGCGCACCTCAACTCCGAGGCGGAGCTGGCCGCCGTGATTGGCCATGAGATTGGCCACATCACCGCCAAGCACTCGGTGAAGATGATCTCCAAGGCGCAGCTGGCGCAGCTGGGCCTGGGCGTGGGCGCCATCATCGAGCCGGACCTGGCCAAGTACGGCCAGCTGGCGTCCGCGGGGCTGCAGCTGCTGTTCCTCAAGTACGGGCGCGACGCGGAGTACCAGGCCGATGACCTGGGCTTCCGCTACATGGTGGACCAGGGCTACGACGCGCGGGAGATGAACGACGTGTTCACCACCCTGGGCAAGGTGGGCGAGGCCGCCGGCGCAGGCAAATTGCCCACGTGGCTCTCCACCCACCCTCACCCGGAGGACCGGCTGGAGCGCACGCGCGAGCGCCTGGGCCAGCTGGGCACGCCGCAGGGGACCGCGAAGGTGGCGCAGGTCGAGTACCTGCGGATGCTCCAGGGCATGACGTACGGGGAGAACCCGCGCCAGGGCTTCTTCCGCGGCACCCAGTTCCTGCACCCGGACCTGCGCTTTCAGCTGGACTTCCCCCAGGGCTGGAAGACGGCGAACCAGACGCAGGCGGTGCTTGGGGTGAGCCCGCAGCAGGACGCGCTGGTGGGGCTGGGCACGGTGGGCGGCGGCCTCTCGCCGGAGCAGGCCATGCAGCAGTTCTTCGCGCAGCAGGGCGTGCTGCCGCTGGAGGTGCCGGGAGCGGGGCTGCCCTCCAACGCGCGCTACTTCGAGGCGCAGACGGAGCAGGGCGCCATCCGCGGGCTAACGGCTTTCGTCCCATGGCGCGGCGGCACGCTGCAGCTGGTGGGCTACACGGTGGCCGCCCAGCTGCCGCGGTATGATCCGGCGTTCCGCGCCACCTTCACCAGCTTCCGCGAGCTGACGGACGCGGCGGCGCTGGCCGTGCAGCCGGCGAAGCTGGAGCTGGTGACGCTGGACCAGGCGATGACGCTGGAGCAGTTCCAGTCGCGCTACCCATCCACCATTCCCATGGCGGAGCTGGTGCTCATCAATGGAGTGCAGCCGGGTGAGACGCTGGCGGCGGGCCGCCTGATGAAGCGGGTGACGGGCGGCGTGGCTCCCACCAGGCAATGAGTGAGCAGCAGGGTGACATAGGGATGGCGCCCGGGCGCCGCGGAATCAATAGAGCTTCCACCACTTCTTCTTGGGAGGCTCACCCGGCCCCGAGGGCTCAGGAGGCTTGGGGGCTTCCCCGGCCGCGGGAGGGGGCGTGGCGGCTGCCTCGGGCTTCGGAGGCTCCACCTTCTTGCTCCAGCGCACCTGGGGCGTCTTCCGCCCGTACTTCTGCTCCAGCGCGCGGGCCTTCTGCTGGAAGGCCTTGCCCTTGGCGGGGTCCACCATCGCCAGGTAGTTGGCGAAGCCCACCGCCGAGGCGATGACGTCCGTGGAGCCGTTCCACTGCTTGCCCTCGGGCCCGCTCTTCTCCACCTGGTGCAGCAGGGCCCGGAAGCGCCGCAGCGTCTCGCGGTCCACGCCGGGCTTGTCGTTGACGACAACCCCCGTCACCTCCTGCTGCCGGCCGCGCCGCAGCACCCGCGTCTTGTCCGGGTGCGGAGCAAAGCCCTCCTTCGTCACCACCAGGCGCACCAGCCGCAAGAGCTTGCCCACGTCCGCGTTGCCGCCCGCCCTGGGCGCGGAGAACGTCAGGTCATCCGCGTAGCGCGTGTACGTGAAGCCCAGCTTGCGCGCGGCGCCCTGCAGCCGCCGGTCCAGCCGCCGGCACAACAGGTTCGTCAGCGTCGGAGAGGTGGGCGCGCCCTGCGGCAGCCGCCGGGCCCCCTGCGCCACGAAGTAGCGCTGCCCGTCCAGTTCCACCTCGTCCACGTCCGGCTCGGTGCACAGCAGCGCCAGCGCCGTGGCCGTCGCCTCGCTGTAGCCCAGCTTCGCGAAGAAGCCCTTCACCCGCGGGTACATCACCGAGGGGAAGAACTCCTTCAGGTCCATGTTCACCACCACCGCCGCGCCCACGTGCGGCCGGGCGTTGCTGACGATGGAGCGCCCGGCGCGAAACCCATGCGCCACCTCGTGCACCGGCAGCTTCTCCAGCACGTTGTGGAGCACCCAGTGCTGCGCCGCCTTCAGCCTCGGCAGCGGCGCGGAGATGACTCGCACCCCGCCCGTCTTCTTCGGCAGCGCGAAGCGCACGTAGTTGGTCCGCGTGTACACCGTGCGCGCGTAGCACAGCCCGCGCAGCTGCCCCACGGTGAGCCCCAGCGCCTGCGCCAGCACCTCCGGCGTCTCCAGCTTCGGCAGCCCCTGGCGCTCCAGCCTCGCCGCGTCCGGCGTGCGGTGGTTCAGCCCTCCGGACACCCCTTGCCCGAGGAACAGAATCTCCTTCGCCTTGCGCGCCTTCCACGCCTCGGCGCGCGCCACCCGCTCGCGCTCGCGCCGATCCTTCGTCTCCTGCTGCTTGCGCTTGCTCTCCGCCAGGCGCTTCTTGCGCAGCTCCCGCCGCAGCCGCTCCAGGTTGCCCAGCCGGCTCTGCTCGCCCGTCAGCGCGCGGATCTGCTTGCGCAGCTCGTCGCGCCGGTGCACCTCGTCGCGCGGATCCCCCGGCGTGCCCGTGCGCGCCGGCCAGAACCCCAGCCGCACCATCTCCTCGAGGATGACCTCCTCCCGGGAGCTCTGCTGAATGCGATCGTACAGGTCCTGCCGGTTGCGAGGAGGTGGTTGGGCCATGACGCTCTCACGAAGAGAGGAGAGGGTCCGTCCACGCGGCGGTCCGAGAGCACCTTCGTACTGCTCTCAGGACTGGCTCGTCTCGACTCAAGCCGTACGCCCTACCACGGGGGGTATGGATTTACGGAATCCACACCGACATACCCCCGTGGTAGGGATGTACGGCACAGTCAAGAGCGGGCCAGTGATGCATCACAGGCCATCAGGCAAGGACGGCGAAACACCGCCCAGGTTGCAAGGTACTGCCCTCTGACCGCCGCGTGCGCGAACCCTCCCTCCTCTCATGTCCGATACGACTTCGAGTGCTGGAGCCGCAGCGCGAGCAGGTGCTCACACGGCCCCTTGAACAACTTGTTCTGCTGGAAGAAGTTGCAGGTGCACTCGCCGAAAACCATACGCTGGTCTCCGTCGAGCCGCAAAGCCGGCGTGTGCACCTTGCCGCCGTCCTTCACCGTGCCGCGCAGCTCCAGCGAGCCGTCCACGTTCGAAGGCTTGCCCTGCGCCACCACCGCCCGCGCCTCCAGGAAGCGCGTGGCCTTCTCCTCGCGCTCGTTGGAGAAGCGCAGCTTCTCCATGGGCAGCGGCTCGCGGCTCAGCTCCCGCGCCCGGTACACGTTCTTGTTCAAGTCCCAGATGGCGCGGCCCGCCTGGGTGTACGCGCCCAGCGCGCCCAGCACCGTGGCCCGGTCCATGCCCAGGCGCGCGGCCAACGCCTCCGGCGTCTCGCGCCACGTCTCCTTCAGCGCATCGAACACCCGGCGCCGGGTGAACTCGTCCACCTCGGTGCGCGGCGCCATCAGGTCGAAGTTTCCCGCGGTGGACCAGTCGTTCGCCGTCCACCCGGACAGGCCCAGGGTGAAGGACAGGTCGCCCAGGTCCGCCACGTAGAAGGACGGCATGCCGCTGCCCAGCAGGTGCACCGTGAAGCGCCGCGCTACGGCAATGAGCCGCTCGAGGATGAGCAACCGCCGCCGGCCCCATACGCGGATGTCGTGCGTGCCCTCGCCCTGGAAGATGGAGCGCGGGCACGTCACCTCCAGGTTCCACGGCTCGAAAATCACCTTCACCGGCTGCCCCGGGGTGAGCCGGTAGCGCATCGAGCGCGGGCCCTTCTTCTCCTTCTGGCGGCGCAGGACGAAGAGGAAGTTGTGCACGTCCATCGGGTGCAGGTCCACGCGCGTGGCCTGCAGGCTCATGGCCGAGTTCACCTGCAGAAACCCGCGCACCCACGAGTCCGGCAAATCGATCTTCACCTCTTTGTAGGCCGCGTCCGTGCCCGTCTGCGTGGTGAAGCCCGTGGGGTCCACCTCGAAGCGCGTCTTCTTGTACGAGCGGATCTTCTGGAACTCGTCGTACAGCACCGAGGAGTAGTCCACGTTGGTGGTGCCGCAGGAGAATTCCCCCACGTTCTGGAACACCTCGTAGCTGGCGCCCAGCCGGCCGTAGCTGGACTCGTCCTGGCTGAAGCACTCGAAGAAGGCCTCGTCCGGGTGCACGGTGATGACCGGATCGAACACGAACCAGAGGTCGCGGTTCTTCTCGTAGAGGTAGTTGAAGTAGCGCTGCCGCGCCTGCATGAAGGGGCGCATGCGGGTGACGCTCTGGCGCTCCAGCTCCGACAGCTCGTCGCGCAGCGTCTTGAGCCGCTGAGCCACGTCCTTTCGCTGGGCGGCAATCTCCTCGATGTCCCTGTCCTCCTGCTGGGCCGCCCAGGCCTTGTAGGCCGTCTTGTCCTTGGGCTTGAAGCGCAGGTCCGACACCACCACGTGGTGCAGCGCGGAGATGGCCTCGCGGAAGGCCACGTTCTGCCGCAGCTCGCCCGAGAAATACGTGGGCGTGCGCCTGGTGTCCGGAGAGAAGGACAGCTCGGTGCGGTCGCCCCGGTGCTCGACGGCGGTGCTACCCCGGTAGGCGTACTCAAACTCCACGGCGGACCTCCACCGGCTTCAAGCGCACGGGCAGTGGGACGGCGGGCTGCGCTTTACCAATGGCGAGCATCGCCTCGAGCGCCGCGGCGCGGTTCTCTATGGCAATCGTCGCTGACAGCCGGTGCAGCACATCCATGGCGTGGCGGCCGGCGGCCTCGTTGCGCCGGCCCTCGGCGCGCAGGAACTGGAGCACGCGGCCGCGGGCGGCGCGCCCCTTGTTCACCTGGCTGAGCACGCGGACGAAGTACGGCACCAGCTTCTCCACCAGCTCCGGCTTGCCGCTGGCGAAGCGCTCCAGGTAGTGCGTGGCGAACAGCTGCACCGGCAGCGCGGGGTGCTCGGACAGGCGCAGCAGCAGCTGTGGGCCCTCCTCCTCGCGGAAGGAGCGCGCCAGCAGCTCGCGGCCGAACGTCTGCACGTCCGTGCGCACGCTGTCGGCCACGGACACGAGCACCTCCAGGGTGAAGTCCCCGGCAGCGAAGCGCTCGCGGAAGTAGCGGAAGCCGAACGCGCGCGCGTCCTCCCAGCGCGTGTCCAGCAGCTGCACCGCGGTGGCCAGCTCGTCGCGCACCTGGGGCACGTGGGCCTCCAGCCAGCGCCAGCCCCACTCACGCACCTTGAGCAGCTCGTGGCCCGCCAGCTTCACCGCGCGCGGCACGTCCACCGTCAGGCTGGTGGCGCGCCGCTCCAGCAGCTCCAGGCCCAGGCCCTGCGCGGCGGTGTCCGCCGAGTCCAGCAGGCGCCACAGGCTCTCCTCGGACAGGGCCCGGAACGCGATGCCCAGCTCAGCCGTGAGCATGGCGGCTACGTGCTCCGGCACGCCCTCGGGCAGCCGCCGGCGCAGCAGCCCGTCCACCAGCAGCTCCACCACGCGCACTCCGGCCGCGGCGTCCAGCGCCACCAGGCGCGCCAGCAGCGGACGGATGCCCAGGCGCACATCCGGGTGAGCACTGGAGGCCAGCCGGCCCATCACCGCCTCGTGGCCCCGGAAGGCCTCGTCCGGCATCTTCCCCAACAGCCGCAGGCCCAGGCCGCGCAGCGAGGCGCCGGAGGACTGGAGCAACTGCCCCAGCACCTCGGGAGGCACTGGCTCGGCGCGCAGGTCCCTGCGCAGCAGCAGCTCGCCGCCCAGCTCCTGCAGCTCCACCAGCGGGTGGGCCAGCAGCTCCCTGAGGACTTCCGAGCCCGGGGGCCGTGCCATGGGCCCCAGCGCGGCGAGCACCAGCTGCTTCACATCCGCCGCCAGCGGGCCATCGTTCGGGCCCAGCTTCCGGGCCGCCACGAGCAGCTGCCGGATGAACGCCTCCGCCACCGCCTCCGGCAGCACGGAGCCGCGCAGCAGGTTGGCCACGTACTGGCGCGTCTCCGTCTGAGGCGAGATGGCCAGCGCGGACAGGAAGGCCAGATCCTCCAGCAACACCGGGCGCAGCCCCTCCAGCCACCGGTAGGCCTGGCGGCGCGCGGGCTCATAAGGAGAGTGGGCCGCGGCCAGGATCAGCGCGCGGGGCTGCCCATGGGCATCTACCCGCGCCATGGCCAGCTCCAGGCCCAGCTGCGCGGTGGCCGCATAGGGCCGCTCGAGCAGCATCGCCACCGCCTCGGTGTCCAGCTGCGCCAGGAAACCCGGCAGGGCCCGCAGCGCACGGGCCGCGAAGCGATGCACGGGCGCGCAGCGGCTCTCGTCCACCAGGTGCATCAGCCCCTGCGGCACGCGCTCCCACAGCTGGGGGAAGCTCTCCTCGCGCCCCTGCCCGGCTCCATCTGGGCGCGCGGGTGTGCGGGCGAAGAACTCGAGCCGGTGCTCATCCGCCACATAGCGGCTGCCCGTCCCCGGGCTATGCAGCAGGTGGTTGAAGGCCCAGTACGGGTGAAACGCCTCGAAGTAGTGCTCCTGGCGGTTGCGGCCGTAGCCCACCGACACCGTGCGCGGCTCCACCGCGTCCGCGTCGGTGAAGGGCAGCAGCACCCCCACCGCCATCTTCACGAAGTCCAGGTCCTCCAGCTCCCCTATCCTGCGCAGCGTGCGCCACACGCGGCGCCGCAGGTACATGCGCGTGGCCTTGGAGAAGCCTTCCTTCTTGCCCTTGCTCGAGGCGCGCTCCTTCTCGTACCGCCAGGCAATCAGGCCGAACACCTCGCCATCCCGTCGGTACTCGGCCATCTTGAAGACGTGGCGCAGCGCCTTCACCGCGCCCTTCTGGAACGGAGCCGTGCGCAGCACGCGCAGCAGCGAGGGGCGCACCGCCTCCGAGTCCACCAGGTACATCGTCTCCAGCACCGCGTACGGATCCTTGCCACCCGCGGCCAGGTGCGCATCCAGCGCCTTGCCGAACGCCTCCGCGTTGCGCGCCTGCGCCGCGTCCCTCAGCGGCGGGGGCAGCTTGCCCATCAGGTCGCCGCGGAACTCGTCGCGCGTGGCCTCGTCGGACAGCTGCAGCAGCGCCTCGGTGGCGATGCGGCGCACCATGTCCGGCGTGGCCGGGTCTCCATAGAGCCGCCCCAGCGTGGACACGGACTGGTGCGAGCCCAGCCGCCCGAGCGCCGCGGCGATGCAGTAGGCGCGCAGCGGGGTGGCCTTCTCCAGCATGGGCAGCAGAATGGGCTCGGCGGCGCGCAGGCGCAGCTCGCCCACGCGCCAGATGACACGCTCCAGGGGCCGGGGCTGGGCGCGCACCTCGGTGGTGCGGAACCAGCGGCGGGTGCCGGCCTCCTTCGTGAGCTGATCGAGCAGGAAGCGCTCACGGGCGGAAGCCCCGGGAGGCGGACCCGATGGTGCCGCGGCCACGGCCGAGGCAGCCGGAGCCGCCGGGCCCGCGGGGGCCGCCGGGGCGGCACGGGGCGGCGCCGGAGGCAGCCCGGTGGACGGGTGGCCCGCGCGCACATAGCCGGTCTCCAGCTTGGACTCGACCAGCTTGTCGAACGCACGCCGCGCCTCCGCCATGGACACGGGCGTGGGCGTCCTGGTGCCGTCCTTCAACGAGGCGCCGCGCCGGCCATAGCGGAAGTTGACGACGTACTGGCCCGCTCCCACCTCGAGCAGGTCCACCTCGTACACCTTGTCGCTCTTCCCTTCCTGGAAGAGCAGGGTCACCTGCTCGAGGAGCTTCACGTCAGTTCACCAGCTTCTTGATGTCCCCGTACGCCCGGTAGAAGTCCCCGCGCGCCGACTCGCGCACGCCCTCCACCACGTAGCGGGCGCCCGCCTCGCGGATGTCCTTGGGGAACTGCACGTGCCAGTTCTTCTTGTAGCCGTCGGACACCACGCGCACGCGCACCTGGCCGCCGTCCTCGTAGCACTCGACGATGACGCCCGAGCCGGCGCTGCGAGTCGTCTCCACTGTGCCGACTTGAGCCGCCGCCATCGGCTTGGGCGCCTTGACGTTGACCATCTTCGGCACGGTGCCCTTCTGAGCCGCCTGAATGGCCGCCTCGCTTGCGTCCACGCACGCCAGCGAGCCGTCCGTGGTGACGATGTAGAGCCGGTCCTTGAAGAACTGCATCGAGAACGCCGAGCCACAGCCGGTGGACAGCTTCCACAGCCGCTCGCCCTTGTCGTTGAAGCAGTACACGCTGGACATGTTGTCGCCGGCGAAGACGTACTTGCCGTCCTCCACCGCGGCGCACGAGAACACCGCCGCATCGCACTTCATCACCGGGCCCTCGACGCCCTTCTTGGTGAAGCGGTGCACGTAGCCCTCTTTGGTGCAGGCGTAGACGGAGGACTCCTCCTGCCAGCCGAACATGACGTGGCCCTTGGTGGGCTTGGACCAGATCTCCCGGCCGTCCTCCCAGTCGTACATCGTCACGCCCTTGGCGTGACCGTGGTACATGCCCACCTCGTCACAGCGCACCATCCACGCGTGCGAGCCCTGGCTCTGGCGCGTCCATTGGGACTCGTCCTCGTGGTTGATGGCGGTGAGCTTGCCGCTGGCGTCGGACACGCCCAGCACCGCGTCCTTGATGTCCAGCCAGACAAGGTCCACGTCCTCGGCGATGGCGTAGGCCTTGCGCGGCACCTTGCCCGTCAAGTCATACACGTTGCCGTCATCGCACCCGGCGTAGAGCCAGCGGTCATCGGCGACGATGCACTTCACGCCCTCGGGCAGGCGGAACTGGCTGAGCACCTTGCCGTCGTGGTTGAGCGAGTAGATGTGGCCGCTCTCGTTGCCCACCCAGGCGCGCGCGTCATCCACGAAGACGCCGAAGGCCCGGTCGCCGGTGGCGAACTTCCAGAGGATGGGGGCCTGGGTGGCGGTGGAGGTGCCGCTGGTGACTTCGCGGCGGGTGACGGAGCGCTTCTTGCGCATGCCAATCACCGCGGGGGCGTAGCCCTTCTTGGTCTTCTCGGCGATCTTCTTCTGCGCCTCGGCGCGTGCCTTGTCCGGGCTGGGGAAGTCGGTGACCTTGAGCTGGCCGTCGTCACCGATGCGGCCGTAGCGGATGGAGAGCTTCTTGCCCTCCACCTTCACCTCGTAGAACTTGTGCGAGCTACCGCCGTCTTCCGAAAGCTCCAGGTACGTCAGCTGATCAGCCATTCCCGTGGTCCCTCATGGCGAACGACGCGGAGCGTAGCCTCACCGGCTGACGTTCCGGAAGTCCCTCCATGGGGGCCAGGGGCGATCAGGTCTTGCTGGGCAGCGGCACGCCCTGCTTCACCACCACCTCGTCGAGGATGCCGTACTGGCGCGCATCCTCGGCGCTCATGAAGTAGTCGCGCTCGGTGTCCTTCTCCACGCGCTCCACGTTGTGGCCCGTGTGCTTCACGATGAGGCCGTTGATGTAGGAGCGCAGGCGCAAAATCTCCTTCGCCTGGATGTCGATGTCCGTCGCCTGGCCCTGCGCGCCACCCAGCGGCTGGTGAATCATGATGCGCGCGTTGGGCAGCGCGTAGCGCTTGCCCTTGGTGCCCGCCAGCAGCAGCAGCGCTCCCATGGACGCCGCCTGGCCCACGCAGATGGTGGATACCGGGCACTTGACGTACTGCATCGTGTCATAGATGCCCAGGCCCGCGGTCACCGAGCCGCCCGGCGAGTTGATGTAGATGTTGATGCCCTTGTCCGGGTCCTCTGACTCGAGGAACAGCATCTGGGCGATGATGACGTTGGCCACATCGTCATTGATGGGCGTGCCCAGCATGATGATCCGGTCCTTCAGCAGCCGGCTGTAGAGGTCATACGCCCGCTCGCCGCGGTGCGTGGTCTCGATGACAAAGGGAACGTTCATGGCTCCCCTACCCTAATCGTTGCCCGGCCCGCACGCTCGCCCGTTCTTGCCAGAGCGTACGCTGGGTTACGATTGGCCCCTGCCCGGGAGCCCATGGACGCCTGCTCGCCCTGGTGCTCTGGCGGCGGCAGCGGCCCGGAGGATGTAGCCCCGGCCCCGGTGCAGCTAGAGGGTGATGAGGAACAGCGCCGCCACGGTGAACACCACGCCCACGCCCCAGAGGGCGAACAGGCCCAGGCTCGCCAGCACCGAGGGAGGACGCAGCCGGACGCGGTGGTGCACATCCCTCATCGCGCGCACCCGGTGCGACAGGGCCACATCCTCCTTGGTTTGAGGCGGCACCAGCTCCGCCGCCGCCGTGTACAACGAGCGCAGCGAGGGCTCGCCCAGGGCCGCGGGCTCCTGGACTGCTTCTGGATCCGAGGCTCGCAGCGAGTAGGCGGCGTTGAGCACCTTGCGCTGCCGCGGAATGGAGAGCAGCACCAGCCCCGCCACGATGCCCAGCACCCACGTGCCCGCCATCAGCGCCATGCCCAGCAGTGCCAGCCCCGCGAAGGCGGTGAAGAGGATCTCCAGGTACCGGTTGCGGCTGAAGATGAGCAGCTGAAACAGCTTGCCCCCGTCCAGCGGCGTCAGCGGCAACAGGTTGAACGCGTTGAGGCTTACCAGGAGCAGGCCCACGCTGGACAGGAGCTGCGACGGTGCGAAGGCTGTCTTCATGAGCAGCACGAAGCCCAGCACCAGGCCCGGCATTGGCCCCATGAGCAGCACCAGGGCCTCCTTCCACGCCACCGCGCCGGTGTTGCGTCCGGACACGGCCGCGCCCAGGAACGGGATGAAGAACATCTTCACGTCCTGGAAGCCGAACAGGCGCATCCCCACCCAGTGCCCCAGCTCGTGGAACAGCACCACCCCCACCAGCAGCGCGATGTCCCTCCAGGTGTTCTCCCCCTGCATCATCGACAGGGCGAACAGCGCCATCGTCACCAGCAGCAGCGCGCCGCTGGACTCCGAGCGCTCGGGAGACAGGAAGGCCGCCCGCGCCGCCTGAAATTCACGCTCCCGCGGATCCAGGGCGACAAGCGGTATTGGAGCCCCGGCGGCCTCGGCGGCCGGGGCGAGCGGTGGCACTTCGGGCGTGGCGGACATGGCCCGCACGATAGCGCCACCGGGGCGGCTACAGGTTGCCGATCATCTTCTCCGGGCGCACCCACTGGTCGAACTGCTCGGCCGTCAGCAGGCCGAGCTCGACTGCTACCTCCTTGAGCGTCTTGCCTTCCTTGTGCGCCGTCTTGGCGATCTTCGCCGCGTTGTCGTAGCCGATGTGCGGGTTGAGCGCCGTCACCAGCATCAGCGAGCGCTCCAGGTTCTCCTTCAGCCGCGCCAGGTTCGGCTCGATGCCCACCACGGCGTTGGTCCGGAAGCTCCTCATGCCATCGCCCAGCAGCCGGCAGCTCTGCAGGAAGTTGTGGATGATGAGCGGCTTGAAGACGTTCAGCTCGAAGTTGCCCGAGGCGCCTCCCAGGCTGATGGCCACGTCATTGCCCATCACCTGAGCGCACAGCATGGTGAGCGCCTCGGACTGCGTGGGGTTCACCTTGCCCGGCATGATGGAGCTGCCCGGCTCGTTCTCGGGCAGGGTGATTTCGCCAATCCCCGAGCGGGGCCCGGACGCCAGCCACCGGATGTCATTGGCGATCTTGAACAGCGCCCCCGCCAGGCCCTTGAGCGCCCCGTGCGCCTGCACCAGCGCGTCATTGGCCGCAAGCGCCTCGAACTTGTTGGGCGCGGTGACGAACGGGTGCCCCGTCAACCGGGCGATCTCCTGCGCCACCCGCTCGGCGTAGCCTTTGGGCGCGTTGAGCCCCGTGCCCACCGCGGTGCCTCCCAGCGCCAGCTCGTACAGGTGCGGCAGCGTGCGCTCGAGGTGCACCCGCGCGTGTTCCAACTGCGCCACGTAACCGCTGAACTCCTGGCCCAGCGTCAGCGGCGTGGCGTCCTGCAGGTGCGTGCGGCCGATCTTCACCACGTCCTTGAAGGCCTCGGACTTCTTCGCCAGCGCGTCGCGCAGCGCCTGGAGCTCGGGCAGCACGTGGCGCACCACCGCCTCCACCGCCGCCACGCTCATCGCCGTGGGGAACACGTCGTTGGAGCTCTGCCCCTTGTTCACGTCGTCATTGGGGTGCACCTTGCGCGCCTCGCCGCGCTCGCCGCCCAGCAGCTCCGAGGCGCGGTTGGCCAGCACCTCGTTGCAGTTCATGTTCGTCTGCGTGCCGCTGCCCGTCTGCCATACCAGCAGCGGGAACTCCTCGTCGTGCTGGCCCGCGAGCACCTCGTCGGCCGCCTTGGCGATGGCCTCGGCCTTCTCCCTGGCCAGGGTGCCGTTCTCCTGGTTCACCAGGGCGGCGGCCTTCTTCACCAGCACCAGCGCGCGAATGAGCGCCGGGGGCATCCGCTCGGTGGAGATGGCGAAGTTCTGACGGCTGCGCTGCGTCTGCGCGCCCCAGAGGTGGTCGGCCGGCACCTCGATGGGGCCGAAGGTGTCCTTCTCGATACGAACGTTCTTCGTGCTCACGGGAGAGCCTCCTCTGCCCGCCCGTAGCACGAAAGGCCGGGCGGAGGCCGCCGTGCACCGCCGCTGTGGGCCGGTTACCGTCCAGCCGTGAACCCTGCCACCGGAACCATCCGCGCGCTGCTGCTTGCTCAGGCCCGGGGCACGCCCATGCGGCGCGTCCCGGAGGCGCTGGCCCTCGAGGGGCGCGGCTTCGAGGGGGATAGGCACTCGCAGCGCGCGCTCGGCCACAAGCGGCAGGTGCTGCTGCTGGATGAGGCCTCGCGTGAGGCGCTGGGCGTGGAGGTAGGGGCGCTCAAGGAGAACATTGGCGTAGCGGGGCTGCCGCTGGACACGCTGCCTCCGGGGCAGCGCCTGGCGCTCGGGGACACGGTGGTGGTGGAGCTGACCGAGCCGTGTGTGCCCTGCTGGAAGCTGGATGCGCTGCGCCCCGGGCTGCTCAAGGAGAGCTGGGGCCGACGGGGACAGCTCGCACGGGTGCTGCGCGGAGGCTCCGTGCGCGAGGGAGACACGGTGCGTCTGCTCGACATCAACCCCGATGCGCCGCGTGTCATCCGCCCGAAGCTGCCGTGAGCCGGGGAGCGGAACGGTGGCGGCGAGCACGCGCGTATGCTCCGCTCACGGCCATGAGTTCTTCCTTTCCCCGCGCCCTGTCCGCTCCGCCGGGCGAGCTCGTCGTCCTCTCGCGCGAGCTGGTCCAGAGCGTCACCGAGGCCTCCCGTGTCAGCCCGCGCCGGCGCATCATCCAGCCCTTTCACAAGAACGATGCCGATCCGCTGCACCGGATGCTCAACATCATCCAGCCGGACAGCTACGTGCGGCCGCACCGGCACCTGGACCCGCCGAAGGCGGAGGCATGGGTGCTGCTGCGCGGCAAGCTGGCCTTCTTCACCTTCGAGGAGGACGGCCGCGTGAAGGACTGCCTCACGCTGGAGGCTGGCGGCGAGCACTTCGGGGTGGACCTCATCCCCGGTGTCTTCCACGGACTCGTGGCGCTCGCGCCTGACACGGTCATCTATGAGGTGAAGACAGGGCCGTACGCGCCCGCCAATGACAAGACCTTCGCGCCCTGGGCTCCCGAAGAGGGCTCGCCCGAGGCCGCCGGCTACCAGGCCCGTCTGCTCGCGGAGTACCGGCGCTGGTTCCCCGGCACCTGAGACGCATCACCGCACCCAGAGAGCGCCGAGCGAGAGCTCGTGCGCCTCGAAAGGCTCCGCGCGGACGGTGCCCGAGCCTGTCCGCGCCTCCACCAGCCTCCAGCGCTCGCCGTCTCTGCGGAACACTTCGAGGTTCTGCTCCAGCGGGTTCAGCAGCCATAGGTGTCCCACCTGCTCCCGAGCGTACGACGCCATCTTCCGGCCACGGTCGATGCCCTGCGTTGACGGCGAGACGACCTCGCACACCCAGTCGGGAGCCAGCTCGAAGGCTGGCACATGGGGCATTACCGGCATCCGCTCCCGGCGCCAGCCGGCCAGGTCCGGCACCAGCGCTTCGCCCGAGAGGTGCAGTTCCGGCTCCATGAGGAAGAGCCACCCGCCAGGCACGCCTGGCTCGGACTCCATCGGCGCCAGCCACATGCCCAACCGCAGCGCCGCGCGCGCATGCGGCGAGGCGGGGCGCGGGCTCACCACGAGCTCGCCCTCGAGGATCTCCCCCACCTGCAGCGGCGGGATGTCCTCGAGGTCCTCGTAAGTCACTTCACGCTTGTACTCGTCGTCTTTTGCCATGCGCGCAAACTGGGCCCTACCTCTGACATCCTCTCCGCGGCGTCATCTCCGCCAGAGCGGGCCCAGCTCCAGTTTGAGCGCCTGGAACGGCTCGGCCCGTACAATGGCGGAGTCCTCGTGCACCGCCAGCAGGGACCAGCACTCGTCCTCCTCGAGAGAATAGACCTCCAGCGTGCGCTCGGCCGGGTTCACCAGCCACACGTGCTCCACCTGCTCGCGCGCGTACGACAGCATCTTGCTGCCGCGGTCCATCGCCTCCGTCTCGGGCGCCATCACCTCGCACACCCAGTCCGGCGCCACCGTCATCACCGTCACGTCGGGCAGCTCCGGCATCCGCTCGCGGCGCCAACCCGCCAGGTCCGGCACGATGGCCTCCCCACCCAGGTGCAGCTCCGGCTCGCTGAGCAGCACCCAGCCCCCAGGCCCTCCCTTGCCCCTCATGAACGGGCCCCCCAGGCTCCCCAGCAGCACGGAGGCCGCGAACGCCTGCCCCATGCGCGGCCGGCAGTGCGTCACCAGCTCGCCATCGAGGATCTCCGTCACCAGGTTCGACACGAAGGAACCCAGCTCGCCGTAGGGCTCGGTGGACTTCCGTAGAGGACGTGAGCGCATGCGCATAAGCATGCTCCCTACCCATCACGTCTTCAAGGGCCTCGCCTACTCATTGAGGCAGGAACCGCTCGCATGGAGGGCTCGACTCAGACGCGCCGTTCCACCCGCGGCTCGTCCGAGCCCGAGTCCGTCACCCGCGTCACCCAGTCCACCACCCGCTGAAGCGGCGCCTTGCCCATCACCGACGGCGGCGTGAAGCCCCACAGCAGCAGGTACACCATCAACGCCGTGCCGCCCGACACCGCCAGGGCAATCACGAACGCCACGCGCACCAGCGCCGCATCCAGGCCGAACTGCCGGCCCAGCGCCAGGCACACGCCCAGCAACGCACGCCCCTCGCCTCCCCGGTGCATCGGGCCCGCGCCCGGCTGCCACACCTTGCAATGCGGGCACCTGGTCGCCTCGTCCCGCAGGTCCATCGCGCACGCCACACACCGCTTGGGGATGTCCATGATCCGTCGTCCTTTCGTACCAACCCCTTGGAAACCCAGGGCCTCATCCCTACCTACGCGGACGGCCGCGCCCCATTGCGTCCAGCCCTCTTCACGCTGGCCACACGACTTTCGGAGTCGGGTCATTTACAAATTTATAGTCCCTGATGTTGACGGCCTTACAAGCAGGCAGGCTTTTCTTCACAAGTGCTTCCCTCTAGCTCGGAGAGAGCGCATTTCTAATCAGCTACACCCTTTTACAACGCACTAAGTCACAAGGATTTCTATGCGTGAACCCGTGTCCTCTCCGATGCCGCCCGCCTTCGGCCCGGGCGTGACGCTGCGCGGCGCCTGGACTCCGGACTTCGCTCGGGTGCTCACCCCCGAGGCCGTGCAGTTCGTGGTGAAGCTGGCCCGGACGTTCGGTGCACGACGAGAGGCCTTGCTGGCTCACCGCCAGGAGCGCCAGGCCGCCTTCATGAGCGGCGAGCGGCCTCAGTTCCTCCCCGAGACGAAGGCCATCCGGGAGGGCGACTGGAAGGTGGCTCCGCTGCCGAAGGACCTGCTGGATCGGCGCGTGGAGATCACCGGCCCGGTGGAGCGGAAGATGATCATCAACGCCCTGAACTCGGGCGCCAACGTCTTCATGGCGGACTTCGAGGACGCCAACAGCCCCACCTGGGACAACGTGGTGCGCGGCCAGCTGAACCTGCTGGACGCGGTGCGCGGCACCATCGAGTACGACGCGGACACCGGCAAGCACTACGCCCTGGGCCCCAAGCCCGCGGTGCTCTTCGTCCGTCCGCGCGGCTGGCACCTGCCCGAGCGCCACCTCGAGGTGGACGGCAAGCCCGTGTCCGGCTCGCTCTTCGACTTCGGCCTGTTCTTCTTCCACAACGCGAAGGAGCAGCTGTCTCGCGGCACCGGGCCCTACTTCTATCTGCCCAAGATGGAGAGCCACCTGGAGGCCCGGCTGTGGAACGACGTGTTCCTGCTGGCTCAGCAGGAGCTGGGGCTGCCCTCGGGCACCATCAAGGCCACGGTGCTCATCGAGACGCTGCCGGCGGCCTTCGAGATGCACGAGATCCTCTACGAGCTGCGCGAGCACTCGGCGGGGCTCAACTGCGGCCGCTGGGACTACATCTTCAGCTTCATCAAGAAGCTGCAGGCGGACCCCGCCGTGCTGCTGCCCGACCGCGGGCAGGTGACGATGAACAAGGCGTTCCTGGACGCCTACTCGCGGCTGCTCATCCAGACGTGTCACCGCCGCGGCGTGCACGCCATGGGCGGCATGGCCGCCTTCATCCCCATCAAGGGCGATGAGGCCGCCAATGACGCGGTGATGGCCAAGGTGCGCGAGGACAAGCTGCGCGAGGTGACCAACGGCCATGACGGCACCTGGGTGGCGCACCCCGGGCTGGTGCCCCTGGCGCGCGAGGTGTTCGACTCGCACATGAAGGGCCCCAACCAGCTGCACAACCTGCGCGAGGACGTGAGCGTGGGCCAGGCGGAGCTGTTGCGCGTGCCCCGTGGCACCCGCACCGAGGAGGGCCTGCGCCACAACATCCGCGTGGGCGTGCAGTACATGGCCGCGTGGATGGGCGGCCTGGGCTGCGTGCCGCTCTACAACCTCATGGAGGACGCGGCCACCGCGGAGATTTCACGCGCCCAGGTGTGGCAGTGGATCCACCACGGCGCCACGCTGGAGGACGGGCGGCACGTGACGCGGGAGCTGTTCGGCCAGGTGTACGCCGAGGAGCTGGCCCACCTGGAGAAGGACGGCTCGGCGCACCGCTACGGCGCCGAGAACTTCGCCCGGGCGCGCGAGCTCTTCGAGCGGCTGTCCACCGCGCCCACCTTCGAGGACTTCCTCACCCTTCCTGCCTACGAAGCATTGAACCCGCAGTCTTGAATTCACTCTGAGAGGAGCACGCGTATGTACGACGCTACTGTTACTGACTCCGATAATTCCCCTCACGCGAAGCTCCATGCCCAGCGCTTCGAGGGCGTCGTCCGCAACTACACGCAGAAGGACGTGGAGAAGCTCCGGGGCTCCATCCGCATCAGCTACACGCTGGCGGAGATGGGCTCCAAGCGCCTGTGGGAGCTGCTGCACACCGAGGACTTCATCAACGCGCTGGGCGCGCTCACCGGCAACCAGGCGGTGCAGATGGTGCGCGCGGGCCTGAAGGCCATCTACCTCTCGGGCTGGCAGGTGGCGGCGGACGCCAACAGCGCCGGGCAGATGTACCCGGACCAGAGCCTCTACCCGGTGGACAGCGTGCCCACCGTGGTGCGCCGCATCAACTCGGCGCTGCGCCGGGCGGACCAGATCGATCACGCCGAGGGCCGCAACGACAAGTACTGGTTCGCGCCCATCATCGCCGACGCCGAGGCGGGCTTCGGCGGGCCGCTCAACGCCTTCGAGCTGATGAAGTCGATGATCGAGGCGGGCGCCGCGGGCGTGCACTTCGAGGATCAGCTGGCCAGCGAGAAGAAGTGCGGCCACATGGGCGGCAAGGTGCTGGTGCCCACCAACAACTTCATCCGCACGCTGACGGCGGCGCGCCTGGCGGCGGACGTGATGGGGGTGCCGACGATCCTGGTGGCCCGCACGGACGCGGACAGCGCCAAGCTGCTGATGAGCGACGCGGACGAGTACGATCACACCTTCATCGACAAGCAGGGCGGGCGCACGGCCGAGGGCTTCTACCGGCTCAAGGGCGGGCTGCAGTGCGCCATCGCGCGCGGCCTGGCGTACGCGCCGTACGCGGACGTCATCTGGTGCGAGACGAGCACCCCGGACCTCAAGCAGGCCAAGGAGTTCGCCGAGGGCATCCACGCGAAGTTCCCGGGCAAGCTGCTGGCCTACAACTGCTCGCCGTCGTTCAACTGGAAGAAGAACCTGGACGACGCGACGATCGCCAAGTTCCAGCGCGAGCTGGGCGCCATGGGCTACAAGTTCCAGTTCGTCACGCTGGCGGGCTTCCACGCGCTGAACTTCGCGATGTACGACCTGGCGCGGCAGTACAAGGACGGCGGCATGGCGGCGTACTCGCAGTTGCAGCAGCGCGAGTTCGCGGCGGAGAAGGACGGCTACACCGCCACGCGCCACCAGCGCGAGGTGGGCACCGGCTACTTCGACCAGGTGGCCGAGGTCATCTCCGGCGGCAGCTCGAGCACGCTGGCCCTCCATGAGTCCACCGAGGCTCACCAGTTCTAAGCGGGCCTGAGCCCGTGCTCACCGAGGCCGCGTGTCCCAGGGCTGTGTCCCCGGGGCTCGCGGCCTCTGTGTTTTCAGCGGCTCAGGGCAGCTCTTCCACCATCAGCAGGTTCTGGCCCCGGTTCCAGCCGAAGTGGTTGGAGCCGCAGGCCGTGCCGTCCCACGCGTGCCGGGTCGAGGACCAGATGGAGAAGGTATGAGGCCCGGGCGACAGGTTCTTCACCAGGCAGATCTGATTAATGGGGTGGTGGTGATCCTGATTGGCGCCTGAGTTATATACATATTGACCGTTGGTACAGCCCGTGGGCTGGTTGTCTACGTACAGTTGGTAGTAGCCATAGCGGCCATTGCAGCCACCGGCTGCGCGGAACGTATCCGAATAGGTTACGCGAAGCGTCTTTCCGGCGGCGCTGACGTTGTGCTGGATCTGCCGCGCTGCCACTCCCGACCAGTCTCCGCTGAGCTCGCCGCTCACGGTGCTACCATTGCTGTAGGTGAGGTTCTGGCTGCTGACTTCCTCGATCAACAGCAACGGAGCCCGCTCCCAGCCCAGGTAGGCCTCCGAGCCAGTTCCCGAGCGGATCCAGACCGAGAATGTATGGGAGCCGACTGCGACTGCCGGCAGAATGCAGGTCATGACGAACGGGGTGTGGAAGTTGCTGCCTGTGCCTTGAGTGTCATGCTTTCCGGTAGAGCAGTTGGTGTCGTTTCCATTCATCCGCACCATCACCGTACCCCAGCCTCCATTCTGGTTGTAGGAGCCCCGGAATGTGTCGGCGAGAGTCACCTTGAGCAGGGTACCGGCGGATTGCTTGGCATAAGTCACCGTCCTACCCGACGCCCTCTGGTAGGTGCCGGTCGAGTTGCCAAAGCCCCCTCCCTGCGTCGAGAAGTTATACGTGGGCGTCGTCGGCATCTCCTCCACGAACAGAGCCGGTGGAGGCGAGACCGTGCCCACATACGAGGCCGTGCCATGCGCGTAGAACCACGTCTCGAACTCGTACAGTCCCACAGGTAGTGGATCCGTGATGCAGACCGTTGCCAATGGCAAGTGGTACTCATTCGTCCACCCACTGGCGTTCCAGTTGTACTGCACCACGCTGCACGTATAGGAGACTCCGTTACCGCTCATTCGCACCGCGTAATGCCCGGAGTTCCCATTCGCGCCGATGCCCGCGCCAAAGTTATCCGAGACGGTGATCTTCAGCCGCGAGGAGGCATTGACCTTGAAGAGGCTCGCTTTACGGCCGGACGGGAGCCAGATTCCAACAGGTGAGTAGCCCGTAGCCCCCGCGGGCGCGGAGACAGCCCAGCCGGTCGGATGGCCCGACGGACCCGAGCAGACATACTGGGTCTGCGTAACCTCGGCGGTGTCCAGGGTGTTGTTGCCGTTGGCATCGAGCCCGCTGTGCACCGCCGTGCCGCCCTGGGCGCAGCGGGCGCCAGCAGGCTCCGGATCCAACCGCACCAGGGACTTCGTTCCTGGCGCGCCCGCGCTGCCCTGCGTGCCGTTGGCGCCGTTGCAGACGTAGGCGGTGCTCGTCACCTCCGCGGCCTCCAGCGTGCCGTTGCCGCTGGTGTCCACGCCGCTGTTCACCTGGGTTCCGCCCTGCGCGCAGTTCGTACCCGCGGGCTCTGGCTCCAGCCGCACCAGCACCTGGGCTCCATTACCACCGGAGCTGCCGCTGGTGCCGTTGCAGGTGTAGGCGGTGCTCGTGACCTCGCTGTCTTCCAGCGCTCCGTTGCCGTTCGCGTCGAGCCCGGAGTTCACCGCCGTGCCACCGTGCTGGCAGTTGGCGCCAGGTGGCTCGGCCACGACTCGCACCAGCGAGTTCTTTCCGTTCTGCCCGGGCGTCCCATCCTGTCCGGGTCCTCCGTCCGAGCCGCACGCCGCCAGCAGTCCTCCCAGCAAGCACGCGCCGAGGCGCTTCCACATGGTCATGGCTTATCTCCCTGTGCGCGCACGTCCGAGACGGACGCGCCAGGGGACCGTATGGAAAGCAGGCAGGCAGGGCTGTACCACTTAAGCGGCACAGCTCAGCGCTTCTTGGGACTCCCGCCCTCTTGAATCTCGTCGCGCTGGCCCCGCTGCACGTCTCCCGAGCCGTCGTAGGGCACGCCCACCTCCGTGCGCTGACCGCCATGCTGCCCGGTGACGTCGTTCAGCTCCTCGCTGCGCCCCTCCGCCGGCACCCGGTCGCCATCCTCATCGGGATCCTTCTGCTTCGCCGGATCCAGGGGGATGCCCATGCTGCGCTCTTTCCACTCCTTCGGGTCCATTGCGTCCGCTCCTCTCGAGGGTGTCTTCCCTCAAAGGTGCGGATGGACCGGCCACGGACAGCGAGGGGCTTCTTGCCTGCCTGCCCTGGGAGCAGGGAGCAGCGTCTCAGTTCAGCATGGGCGGCTTGGCTCTGGGCTGCGGCGGCCGGGCCTGCATCAGCTCCAGTCCCTGGCGCGTCAGCAGGAAACGCACCACCCCGGAGCCCCGCTCCGTGTCGATCTCCGCCTCGAAGGCCGGACCGGTGATGCCGCCCAGGTGCACGTCCTTGCCCATGTTGCGCACCTTGCCCGAGAGCAGATCTCCCGCCACGTGCCCCACCGCGTCTCCGCGCTGGTACATCTCATATGCCGTCTGGTGCAGTGTCATCGCCAGCGAGGGCGTCAGCGGCTGCGTGCTGAACAGCACCGAGATGAGCGTCCAGTACGGTGGGGCCTGGTCGTCGTCGTCCATCACCTCATACTAATCAAGCGCCGCCACGCGCGCGGGGCTGTCTTCGCTACGAGCGCGACCTTCGCGTTCGAGTCCATCTTCCAGCCTCAGGCACTGGGCGGCAGGCGCTGCGCCGCGAAGCGCGCCGCGTCCGTGTTGGGATACCGGTGCACGATGTAGCGGTAGACGCTCGCCGCACGCGTCGGATCCTGCATCCGCTCGCCGCACAGCCGCGCGAGCAGCACCAGCGCCTGCGGCGCCGTGGGCGCGTTGGGCGCCACGTCCGCCGCCGTCTCGAACGCCTTCGCCGCCAGCGGGAAGTCGCCTCCACCGGCCGCCGCTCGCGCCACGAACAGGTGCTGGTCCGCCGGCAGGCCCGACAGCTGCGAGGAGACCAGCCCCCGGTACCCCTCCAGCGCTCCGGCCACGTCCCTGGCCGTGATGGCCTCCGCCACCCGCTTCAAGCCGTCCGCCGCCGCCGTCACCGCTCCACTGGCCGCCTCGGGCGCTTCGGACACAGGCTCCGCCACCTGGGCCACGGGCCCCGTGGACGCCTGCGCGCTGACCTTGCCCCGGTTGCGCGTGGGCACCTGGCCCTCGGGCTTCGCGTCCGGCAGCACCCGCTCGTAGTAGTCCTCGTCCATGCCGTAGCCCACCTTGTCGCCCCGCACGTACAGCAGCAGGCCCAACAGGTGCGCCATCAGGAACGGCATCACCAGCGAGAGCACCTGCGGCACGACCCCGGAGACCAACGGCACGCCCGTCTCGGCCAGCATGTTGCCGAGGCTTCCCAGCAGGACGTCCACCACCAGGCACACTCCCATGGCCACCAGCGCCAGCAGGTAGTCCGTGCCCAGCTTGATGGCCCAGTTCACCATCGCCACCGGGTTGAGCAGCGTCAGGAACGAGGTGTTCGTCGCCGCCACCATGAAGGCGATGGGCCCGTAGAACAGGCCCCAGCCCAGGATCAGGTAGAAGATGGGATCGCTGAACAGCGTCGTGAACGCCTCGTCTCCTACCCCCCGCGAGTACACCACGTAGAGCAGCGCGGGCACCCAGATGTAGAGGCTGCCGATCACCCCTCGCACCAGCGGCGTGGTGATGTCCGAGACGGAGGAGAAGTCCGGCACGTCCAGCTCCGCCCCCCGCGCCGCGCAGATGAAGGCGTAGAACAGATAGGCCCACAGCGCGCCCGTCACCACCAGCGCGCCCAGGCCTCCGCCGATCCACAGCACCGCGGCGCTGAACACCCCCAGCGCGACGATGGACACCCACGTCGAGCCCTTCGCCAGGAACCGCCACGAGTCCATCAGCCGGCTCGCATACGAGCGGTGCGAGCGGTGCAGCCTCAGCGGCACGGCCCGCTCGCCACAGCGGCAGCACGTCTCCACGCGGGTGATCGAAAAGCTCTCCTCCGCCACGCACCGGGGGCACAGCGAGGAGTTGCACCCCTCGCAGAACCAGCCAGCGAGGGTCGAAGAGTGGGTCCGGCACCGGGCCGAAGGGGAAGCGACCATGGCGCGGCAGCCTATCGCACCCACGCCCTCTGCCCAAACCCCTGTAAACACAGGGGAAAAGAGGGTCGCAACTTCGGCCCTTCCTGACCGATAATGCAGAAGGAGCCCGAGTTCTGATCCTGGCCGGGTCCTTCTCTGGAGAAGCCATGAACATCAACAGCCTGAGCGGCCCGCGGATGACGTCCCTGTCGTCCACCAACAACGCGTCGTCGACGGCCCGCACCAGCTTCGGCTCGCTGCTTCAGGGCGCCGGGGCTCCGAAGGCCGGCGCCGCGGGGCAGCTCACCGGCGGCAACGTCATCTCGGCGGCCATCTCCATCAACAACCCCGGCAGCACGGGCGGCGTGGGCGCCCCGTACCAGCAGGCCGCGCCGCAGCCCGCGGCTCAGGCTCCGGCTCCGGCCGCTGGCGCTCCCAAGCCCACCTCGGAGTTCAACGGCGAGCTGCAGCAGGCCGCCGACACGCAGAAGATGGAGATGATGAAGCAGCTGGCCATCCTGTCCATCGCCTCCTTCGCCTCGAGCACCTTCTCGATGGGCAACAACCGCATTCAGCTCGAGACGGTGGACTAGCGGCCGTCTCACCCCGAGGCGCTCGCGGCCCGTCAGAGCACGGCGAGCCGCTGGAGCGCCTCCCAGCACGCGCGCACGTGCCGCTCCTGCGTGTGCGTGGCGCCAATCGCCATGCGCAGCACGTACCGCGCGGGCGAGCCCCCCACCCCCGGCAGCACCGTGTGCGTGAGGAACACGCCGCCCGTGGCGTTGAGCTGCTCCAGCAGCGCCCGGTTGCGCGCGTCCGTGGCCTCGGGTGCCTCACCCGGGCGCGGCGCCAGGCGAAAGCACACCAGGCTCAGGGAGCGCGGGGCCGCCAGCTCGAAGCGCGCGTCCTCCTTCACCCAGCCCTCGAAGAGCCCGGCCAGCCGCACGTGCTCGCGGATGTAGGCCCGCAGGCCGCTGGCGCCGTAGTGCCGCAGCACGAACCACAGCTTCAGCGCCCGAAAGCGGCGGCCCAGCGGCACCTGCCAGTCCCGGTAGTCGATGACAGCGCCGCTCGCGCTGGCGGCGTTGCGCAGGTACTCGGGCGTCACGCTCAGCGCGTCCAGGAGCGCGCCCCGCTCGCGCGTGTAGAACGCGTCACAGTCGAAGTTCGTCAGCAGCCACTTGTGCGGGTTGAAGGCAAACGAGTCCGCCCCCTCGAGCCCCGAGTTCAGGCCCCGGTGCTCGGGGCAGATGAGCGCCGCGCCCGCCCACGCCGCGTCTACATGCAGCCAGCCGCCCATGGCCGTGAGCCCCGTGCGCGCCAGCACTTCGCCCAGCGGCCCCAGCGGATCCACCGCGCCCGAGGAGGTGGTGCCCAGCGTGGCGCAGACGAAGAAGGGCTGACGCCCCGCCGCCAGATCCTCGGTGATGGCCCGCTCCAGCGCCTCGGGGCGCAGCGCGTAGGTGGCGTCCGTCTCCAGCATGCGCACGTGCACCGTGTCGCTCGCGTCGCGCGCCACCCCGCACAGCATGGCCGCCTTGAGCACCGAGGAGTGCGCCTGCGTGGAAGCGTAGGCCACCAGGGGCGCCTCGCCCGGGCGCTTGCGCCGCACGCGGGCCCGCGCCGCCACCATGGCCACCAGCGTGGCCTCGCTGGCGGTGCCTTGAATGACGCCGCCTCCGGTGCCCGAGGTGGAACGGAACGGCTCCGGCAGCCCCATCAGCTCCGCCAGCCAGTCCAGCACCCGCGTCTCCAGCTCCGTGGCGGCGGGGCTGGTGGACCAGAGCATTCCCTGCACGCCCAGGCCCGCGGACAGCAGCTCACCCAGCACCGCCGGGCCCGACGCGTTGGCCGGGAAGTACGCGAAGAACGATGGCGACTGCCAGTGGGTGATGCCGGGCAGCACCACGGACTCCAGATCCTGGAAGACGGCCTCCCAGCCCTCTCGCCCGCCCAGCCCCTCCTCCGGTGGGTGCTCCGGCAGCCGAGCGGCTACCGCGCCCGGTGCCACCTGGGAGCGCACGGGGAAGGACTCCACCCGCCCCCAGTAGTCGGCGATCCAGTCCACCATGCGGTGCCCCAGTTGCCGGAAGTCCTCCGCCTCCAGATGGGGCACGGGCCCCTTGTGCTCTTCGCTCATGGCAGGGCGGGCACCCTAGTGGCGCCCCTCCAGCGTGTCGAGGCCCAGGCATGTAGACGGCGGAAACTTCCATGTTGACAGCGGAAACTCTTTTGTTTACAACGTCTACATACGGAGCGTCGAGGGGGTTTCGGCCCCCGTGTCCGCCGAGGTCCGCGATGAACGAAGAGCTGATCCTGAAGGTCCTGAACGTGCCGGTGCTGGTGGGCTGGCTGTCCATGCTGCTGGCGCCTCGCAGCCGCTTCACCCGCTGGCTGGTGGAGAGCGACGTGCTGCCGCTGGGCATCGGCGTGCTGTACCTGGTGCTGGTGGCGCCCCACCTGCCCGGCCTGCTCACGGAGTTCGGCAGCCTGGCGAGCATCGGCGCCGCGCTGCAGCGCCCGGGAATGCTGCTGGCGGCGTGGATCCACTACCTGGCGTTCGATTTCCTGGTGGGCCGGGTGGTGCTGGCGGACTCGCAGCAGCGCGGCATTGCGCACCTGGCCGTGGTGCCGTGCCTGATCTTCACCTTCATGCTCGGGCCCGTGGGGTACCTGCTCTACACCGGCGTCCGGCTGATCTCTCGCCGCTTCCGTCCCGCCGTGGCTCCGCTGCCCGCCGCCGCGCTCTGACCTTCCCTTACCGCCTTGCCCTGGAGCTTTGCCATGTCGACCTCTCTTCCTTCCATGCGCACGCTGTGGAATCGGGCCTGGGCCCTCTCGCCGCTGCTCACCGTGAGCACCGTGGTGATGACGCTGGGCGCCCTGTTCACCACCGCCGGCCTGGTGTTCGATCCCCGCCAGCTGGTGGGCGAGCCCCTGTGGCTCAAGCCCACCAAGTTCTACGTCTCGCTGGCCATCTACAACGCCACCGTCCTCTACTTCCTGTCCTTCCTGTCGCACCGTGCCCGGTTCGTGCGCGCCGTGGGCGCCGTGCTCAGCGCGTGCGGCGCGGTGGAGATGGTGGCCATCACCCTGCAGGCGGCGCGCGGCGTGCGCAGCCACTTCAACGTCGCCACGCCGTTCGATCAGGCCATCTTCGCCTCCATGGGCATGGCCATCGTGGTGCTGTGGGTGACGATGATGGTGGTGGGCGTGGTGCTGGTACGCACCCGGCTGGAGGATCGTCCCCTGGCCTCGTCGCTGCGCGTGGGGCTGCTGGTGGGAGTGCTGGGGGCGGGGCTGGGCTTCTTCATGACGACGCCCCGGCCCGCGCAGCTGGCCTCCATGAAGGCCGGTGAGACGGTGCTGGAGAACGGCTCGCATACCTTCGGCGCCAAGGACGGAGGCCCGGGCCTGCCCCTGGTGGGCTGGAGCACCACCGCGGGAGACATGCGGCCGGCGCACTTCCTGGGGCTGCACGGGATGCAGGTGCTGCCCTTCCTCGCCGTGCTGCTGGCGCGCCGCCGCGGCCGCTCCGAGGCGCAGCGCCTGGCGCTGATTCGCGCCGTGGGCGTGGCCTACGCCGGAGTGACGGTGGTGCTCGCCACTCAGGCCCTGCGCGGAATGCCCATCACCCAGTGGGACATGACCGGCACCGTGGGCCTGGCGCTGGTGGCGCTGGCGGGGCTGGCCACCGGCGTGCTGAGCCTGGGGCGCAAGCCGGAAGTGCGCATCGCTCCGGCCTGAGCCGCATGAGCAGCGCCAGGGGGATGATCTTCCGGGCATAGTGCCGGGGATGATCTTCCGGGCAGCTTGACGCTCACTGCCTCCGTGGCGCGCGACATGTCGCGGCCCAGGAGTCACAGACCCGGCGGAATCGTCGTAGCATTGCCCCTGGGTGGAGACGCGACCGACCAGGTCCCTCCATCGGGGGAAGTGTTTCAATGCTGAGCAATCTCCAGATTGGCACCAGGTTGATGTTCCTGGTGGGCCTGTTCTCCGTGCTCCTGATGTCCGTGGGTGCGCTGGGACTGCGGAACATGGCGCTCATCCAGCAGGGGCTGGAGACCGTCTACAAGGATCGCGTCGTACCGCTGCGCGACATCAAGCTCATCTCGGACATGTACGCGGTCAACATCGTGGACACCGCGCACAAGGTCCGCGGCGGCAGCTTGAGCTGGGCCCAGGGCCGGCAGCGTGTAGAAGAGGCCCAGCGTGGCATTGCCCAGACCTGGCAGAGCTACCTCACCACCTACCTCGTCGAGCAGGAGGTGCGGCTGGTGGAGCAGCTCACGCCGCGGATGCGCGGCGCGGATGTGGCCGTGGAGCGGCTGAGAGACATTCTCCACCGGGAGGATGCCGGACAGCTGGCGGAGTTCACCACCCGCGAGCTGTACGTCTCCATTGATCCGGTCACCGGCCTGCTGGACGAGCTGGGAACGCTCCAGCTCCAGGTGGCGAAGCAGGAGTACGAGAAGGCAGCCGGCCGCTACACGTGGACGCGCGACAGCACCGTATTGCTCATCGCGGCCGGGGTGCTGCTGGGGGTGCTGCTGGGCTTCTTCATCGTGCGCGGCATCATCCAGCCCCTGGCCGAGGCCGTCTCGTTCACCGAGCGCATCTCTCGCGGAGACCTGACGGCGCGCGTGCAGAGCACCCGGAGGGACGAGGCGGGCCTGCTGCTCAACGCCATGAGCGACATGTCCGAGCGCCTGTCCCGGATGATCGAAGAGGTGCTGGAGGGGGCCCGCTCGCTCTCCTCGGCCTCCGAGCAGGTGTCCGCCACGGCGCAGAGCCTGGCGCAGGGCACCAGCGAGCAGGCCGCCTCGGTGGAGGAGACCGCCTCTACCCTCGAGCAGATGTCCGCCACCCTCACGCGCAGCGCCGAGAGCAGCACGCGGGTGGCGCACATGGCGGAGACGAGCGTGCGGGAGGCCGAGGAGGGGGGCACCGCCGTGCGGGCCACCGTCGAGGCGATGGAGACCATCACCCGGCAGATCGCCGTCATCGACGAGATCGCCTACCGCACCAACCTGCTGGCGCTCAACGCCGCCATCGAGTCGGCGCGGGCCGGGGAGCACGGGCGCGGCTTCGCGGTGGTGGCCACCGAGGTGCGCAAGCTGGCCGAGCGCAGTCAGACCGCCGCCCGGGAGATCAACGCCCTGGCCACCTCCAGCGTCGCGCTGGCGGAGCGCTCCGGAAAGGCACTTCAGTCACTGGTGCCTTCCATCCAGCGGACCCATGAGCTGATCCAGGAGCTGGCGGCCTCCTCCGGAGAGCAGCGCCGGAGCATGGGGCTGATCAACAGCGCGGTGCACCAGGTCAACGACGTGACTCAGCGCAACGCCAGCTCCTCCGAGGAGCTGGCCTCCACCGCGGAGGAGCTCGCCTCTCAGGCCGAGGCCTTCACCCAGGTCATGTCCGTGTTCCAGGTGGCGCGCACCCGCGGCCAGCAGCCCCAACAGCCCGCGCTCCACCAGGGCGCGCTGGCGCGTCACCCGGTGGTGCCGCCGCGCGCTCCCCAGCCAGCGCTGGCGCCCATCGGCGAGCGCAAGGGCCACACCACGAGGCCGTCCCAGGACAAGCACTTCCGGCCCTTCACCTGAGAGCCCCTACTCCTTCGGCCAGTCGGGGTAGGAGATCTCCGTCAGCCCGTCGTTCCACGAGGCGTACGCGGCCTCGTCCGCCACGGCGTAGGGCCGGCCGAAGGTCTCCTGGAAGTAGCGGCCCCAGTCGGGCTGCCGCCCATCCTCGTCCTTGAAGCCGTACTCCCTGGCAAGCTGCCAGGAGCTGAAGACGCGGCCAGCCTTGGAGGCCACGTTCGGGTCCGCCGCCAGCGCGGCCACCGCGCGGCCCACGTAGAACGGCGTCTCCGAGGCGATGAAGTGCGGTTCCCTGGCTGCTCCATCGCGCCAGTTGGCCTCCGTGACACCGAAGAGCTCGAGCATCTCCTCGGAGCGCAGGAAGCCCGGCGTCACCGCCAGCGCCGTCAGCTTCGGATGGCGCTTCAGCTCCCGGGACATCGCGAACGCCAGCCGGATGACCGAGAGCTTCACCAGATCGTAATAGAGGTTGCCCCGGTAGCCGAAGCTGTCTCCGTCGGTGATCTCGACGATGAGCCCCCGGTCCCGCTCGAGCATGAGCGGCACCGCGTAGCGGCTGGTGAGGATGTGCGAGAAGATGCCGCGCTCCAGCATCAGCCGGCCCTTGTCCGGCGCGAGCTTCCAGAAGGGCTGGCCGAACTCGGTCAGCGCGTCTCCTCCCCAGACATCGTTGACCAGCACGTCCAGCCGGCCCTGCTCGCGCTTCAGCTGCTCGCACAGCGCCGCCACCTCAGACCCGACCGTGTGGTCCACCCGCACCGCGATGCCACGGCCTCCCCGCTTGTCCACCAGCTCCGCCGTCTCCTCGATCGTCTCGGGACGCGTGCCCGTCGCGGGACGTCCCCGGACGCTGCGCCCGGTGCAGTACACCGTGGCGCCCGCCTCTCCCAGCATCATCGCGATGGCGCGCCCTGCTCCCCGTGTGGCTCCTGCTACCAGTGCGACCTGTCCTTCCAGTGGCTTCATGGCTCTCCTCCTGGGCCGAACGTTTCCAGCACCGTACCTGCCTATACCTGACAGCTTGTGTCAGGATTGTCGGGCCAGGCTCCAGACGTCATGCGCGCGGATCGACTCGTCAGTCTCATCATGCTGTTGCAGAGCCGGCCACACTGGACGGCTGGCGAGCTCTCACGGCGACTGCAGGTGTCCGAACGCACCGTCTACCGCGACCTGGATGCGCTCTCGGGCTCTGGCGTGCCGGTGGTTGCCACTCGCGGCCCGGGCGGTGGCGTATCGCTCATGGAAGGCTGGCGCACGCAGCTCACCGGGCTCACCCGGACGGAGGTTCATGCGCTGGCCGCCGTGGGCGCCCCGGGCGCGCTCGAGGACCTGGGCCTGTCGGCTCCGCTGCGCAGTGGGCTGGTGAAGCTCGCGGCCTCGCTGCCTTCACTTCAGCAGTCCGTCATCGAGTACGCACGCCAGCGGCTCCATGTGGACCCCTCCCCCTGGTTCTCCTCCGGGCGCGAGAGCGTGCCGCACCTGTCCGTGCTGCGTGATGCCGTGTGGCAGAACCGCCGCGTCCGGCTGGCCTATCGCGACTTCGACGGGTGCCGCACCCGGCGCGACGTGGAGCCGTACGGGCTCGTCATCAAGGCCGACCGCTGGTACCTGGTCGCCGGCACCGAGCGGGGCCCCAGCACCTTCCGCGGAGCACGCATCGAAGGCGCCCGGCTGCTGAGCGCGACGTTCGAGCGCCCCGCGCGGTTCGAGCTGGCCGCCTTCTGGAAGGAGTGGTGCGCGCGGTTCGCCGAGCGCCGCGCTCAGTACGAAGTGACGCTGCGCATCACTCCGGAGGGCGAAGAGGCGCTGCGGCCCATCCGCTCCGCGACGGATCAGGCTCGCATGGCCGAGGCCCGGCCCGCGCGCGATGGGACGAAGCAGGTGACGCTCGACTTCGAGCGGGAGAGCATTGCCCTGTCTCAGCTGTGCACCCTGAGCCGCGCGGTCGAGGTGCTCGCTCCCAAGGCGCTGCGCTCCCGGCTGCGTGAGATGGCCGCTGAGCTGCGCGTGGTCTACGGCCCGGGCTGACTCCACGTCCTTGGAGGGGTCACGCTCTACCTCGCGCGACGCCTACCCCCTTGGGGGTACAGCCCAACCGATACCTGCCCCGTACCGTGCTTGGCCGGAGGCGCGAGGCCTCGTGTCGATGACCGCCACGGCCTCAACGTCAAATTGATGGTTGGCGCGGATATCCGGAACCTGATCGCGACGGATGCACAGGTGTTTCTGCACTACACGAGCGAGGCTGGCTACAAGGCGATCAAGGACTCGGGCGTGCTGCGAGTGAGCGACAAGTTCGTGGTCTACTTCACCCGGGAGGCGCTTGCCCCCTCTGAAGTGGGCAACGTGCTCTTCATCGGCGCGTCCACGCACGAGGGCCGAGGCACCCATGTCTTCGTGCTCCGGCTGGATCCGGGGATTCTGCTGGAGGAGCACGGCTGGGGAATCGCCGAGTACATCACCCGCCAACGTATCAAGCTGGGGCAGCACGAGGTGCTGTACGAGGGTAAAAACCCGTTCTGAGAGGCGCCATCGGCTGACATGACGCCACTCCGTACTCGCGGCTCTAACGCGCGCAGCCGACTCAGCGGCGGCGGCGCGAGCTCAGCGCTCCGAGCAACCCCAGCAGCGCCAGGACGGCGAACGGGCTGCCCGCGGCGGAGCAGCCGAAGGCCGGGGGCGCATCTGAGTCGACGACCTCGGGCACGGGCTCCACCGTTCCCGGAGTGCCTCCCGGCACGTTGCCTGGCGGAGTGGACTCTCCCGGCGCTGGCGCGGTGGGCCCCGTGGGCGGCGAGCTCTCTCCCGGAGCTGGCGCGGGCGCAGGTGTCCCGGCATCCGGCGTGGGCCCAGGCCCGGGCGTGCCAGCATCCGGCGTAGGCGCGGGCGTTCCCGCATCCGGCGCGGGAGCGGGAGGAGGAGGCGGCGGAGGAGGCGGCGGCGGGGGCAGCACGTCCTCCAGCTGCGTCGCCATGATGAAACCGTCGTGGTAGACGACGCCCGTCTGGGAGATGGTCTCGTTCCGGTACAGCCCCAGCTTCAAGTAGTTCTTCGTGCCCGCGTACATCGTCGCGAGGTTGCGCCGGGGCACCACCTTCTCCCGGTTGTGCCACAGCTCCACGAAGCCCACGGCCGGGTCCGGCGACCACTTCACGTGGAAGATGAACTCGTGCCACACCCCGCGCACCAGCGGCGCCGTCCAGGGCGTGACGCTGGCGGTCAGCCGCAGCCGCATCTCCTCGCCGTTCACGAAGAACTCCACCGGCGGCGAGCCGCAGCACCCGTCATGGTGCCACTGCGTGAACAGCTGCCAGGTGCGCACGCTGGGGAAGTCCGGCGCGAACATCACCTTCCAGCGGTAGTAGTACTCCGCGCCCGCCGTCTCGTTGCTCATGTAGAGCAGCTCGTTGCGGTTGCCGCTGGAGTTGATCGGATCATCCCCCTGAATCACCGTGGCCTTCAGCGCGTAGCGGCCCTCGGCCACCGGCGAGCTCACCACCTGCAGCCGGTCCGCGCTCACCACCTGCGCCCCGCTGTACTGCGACCGGTTGCCCGTCTCGAAGTCCCCGCGCCAGACGACAGCCGCCAGCGCCGGACTCGACACCAGCCACATCGCAAGCCACACGGTGATGCTTCTCAAGGGAGGTGCCCTCGCTGAATTTTGTCCGCCAACGGACGGCGCACCTTAGCGAAAAAACATGTTTTGTTGTTATCGCCCCCTCTTCCCGTCCCCTTGCCACCAGAGCGGGCGGGCGGACCAGGGCTCGGTAGGTTCGAGCCATGTTTCATTCGTGTCTGTGTTTCGTCAGGCCCCGCGGCCTGGCGGGGAGGCGCCCCGGGTATGACGCATGGCGCCAAGGTGGGCGAGCACACAAGGGGCTGACTGTGGGCACCCCTGGTGTATGGTCCCCACCCCTTCGCGGCGCCCTCCCGGTGAGGCGGGCCCCCCGGGTACCCCCATGCTTGTCCTGCGCGACGTACAGAAGAGCGATCTGCCCGGCCTCAAACGCGTGGCCGCGGTGCTCAACACCGTCAACCTCCCCAACAACGAGGAGACGCTGACGGCGATGATCGACAAGTCGGTGCGCAGCTTCGCCGGCAAGGTGAAGAACCCCCTGGAGCGCGAGTACCTCTTCGTGCTCGAGGATCCGCGCAACCAGACGCTCATCGGCACCTCGATGATCATCGCCCAGCACGGCACCTACGAGGCCCCGCACATTTATTACGAGGTGAGCGAGCGCGAGCACTACTCGGCCTCCATCGACGCGCACTTCCGGCACAAGGTGCTCTCCATCGCCTACCACTACGAGGGCCCCACGGAGATTGGCGGCCTGGTGGTGGACCCGCCCTACCGCGCCACCGCGGACAAGCCGGGCAAGCAGCTGTCCTTCGTGCGCTTCCTCTTCATCGCCATGCACCGGCGCCTGTTCCGCCCCCGGGTGCTGGCCGAGCTGCTGCCGCCGCTGCTACCCGATGGGCGCAGCCTGCTGTGGGAGGCGTGCGGCCGGAAGTTCACCGGCCTGTCGTACCAGGAGGCCGACCGCCTCAGCCGGCAGAACAAGGAGTTCATCAAGGAGCTGTTCCCCGCCTCGGACATCTACGCCTCGCTCTTCCCCTCGCGGGTGCAGAAGGTGCTGGGCGAGGTGGGCCCGCAGACGCGCGGCGTGCAGCGCATGCTCGAGCGCATTGGCTTCCGGTACGTGGAGCGCATCGATCCGTTCGACGGTGGGCCCCACTTCGAGGCCAACGTCGGCGACATCACCCTGGTGCGCCGCTACCGCACGGTGAAGCTGGCCGACGACGACCTGGAGCAGGAGGGGGACGACGTGCTCGTGGCCTACGAGCGCGACTCGGGCCGCAACCGCTTCCGCGCCGTGCGCACCCAGGTGCGCATGGATGATCAGATCATCTACCTGCCCGCCCGCGCCAAGGAGCTGCTCGGCGCGCCCACCGGGTCCCGGCTGTCCATCATCCCCTTCGAGTAGCCCAGGCTCAGGGGCGGCGCACCACCCGCCGCGAGCCCTTGAGCAGCTCCACCCAGCGCTCGCCCGCCTCGTGCGCGCTGCCCTTCGGGTCCACCAGCGCCAGGGGCAGGTGCGTCTGGGGCAGCACCGCCTCCAGCGAGGTGGGATCCAGCTCCAGCGTGCCTCCGTCCGCCAGCGCCACCCGCACCCACGCATGAGGCCGCGCCGGGCCGCCGTCCACCACCAGCAGCCCGTGCACCAGCGCCACCTTCTGGCCCAGCGCCGCCGCCTCCGAGGCGAAGCGCAGCGCGTGCGCCAGGCACCCTCCCGCCTCTCCCGCTGCGCCCTCGCGCCAGTCCGCCTCTGCCGGCCGCTTCTCCGGAAAGGCCGCGTGCACCCGCCTGGCCAGGGCCCTGGCCGCGCCAATCTCCCAGGGCGTCATCCCCTCGAGCCGCGCGGGCACCGGCCACGGTGGCGAGAAGGCCAGCGCTCCCCGTGCCCCCTCCACCGCGATGCCCTCGGCGAAGAGCTCGGGCGGCGCGCGCAGCCGCTCTCCGGGCGCCGCCACCGTGAAGCGGGACTGGCCCACCTCCAGCACCTGCAGCCGCCCCGCCTCGTCATACCGCGCCCGGAAGGCGGCCCCCAGCATCGTCCCCTCCACCTGCCCCCCCCGCACCGAGGTGACACAGTGCGCGCCCTCGCGCCCCGTCAGCTCCTCGCGCCCCGTCACACAGCCGGGCCGCGGCGGGCCCCGCCACAGCCACAGCGCCTGCGGCACGCTCTGGGAGCCCTCCACCCGGCCCTGCGCATCCACCGGCAGGGTGACTTCGCGCGTGCGCGCCCCCACATGCCCCTCGCGGGTGTGAAGGTGAATTGAGCCATAGGTGAATTGGCCCGCCGTGCGGCTCAGCGTCACCTGCCCCACCGGAATTCCACGCCAGGTAAAGACATAACGTGCCGCGTCCTCCCGCACCTGGGGCGTGGCGGACCCTCCCCCTGCCCAGCTGGTGGACGTGATGGGTAGGCCCAGCAGGAGGGCCCCAAGCCAGGGCCTCCATCGACGCGGAGGCGCAAGGATTTTAGGCTCGGCGGGGAAAGGCAGGTTAGCTTCGCGGCTGCGCATGGGAGCCAAACGGTACCTCTTCGGGTTCGGCCTCGTCGGGGGACTCTTCACCGCAATCGTCGTTGGCGGGCTGCAGCGCCTGGCGCGGGGAGAGCCCCTCACGACGGGCGAGTGGCTCATCCTGCTGTGTGTCACCCCGGCGCTGTACCTGCTGGGTGGCTGGCTCACCTGGTTCCGCTGGGCCGCGCGGCGCAGCCAGGCCCGCCGCCGCGTCATCACCCGGCTGGCCGAGGGAGACCTGGCCATCACCTCGAACCTGCAGTTCGAGGGCAGGGATGACGTGCGGCGGCTCATCTCCTCGCTGCGCCGGGCCATCTCCCAGGTGCAGCGGGTGACGGTGAACATGCACCGCACCAGCAACGCGGTGGCCGAGCAGTCGCGCATGCTGCTGGAGGCGGCGCGGCGGCAGGGCACCGCGGTGGACCGCTCGCTGGACTCGGTCACCAACATGGGCATGAGCCTGCACGGCGCGGGCGGCCGGGTGGCGCAGATGGACACCTTCGCCCAGGAGACGACGAGCGCGCTGCTGGAGATGTCCGAGCGGCTGCAGCAGGTGGGCCACGCGCTGTCCATCCTGGATGAGTTCTCGCACCACACCAGCGAGCTGGTGCAGGCGATGAGCGAGCGGCTGAGCCACATCGCCATGGCGGGTGACGAGCTGGCGCGCTTCGCCGGCGAGGCCGAGAGCTTCGTGTCCACGGTGGGCACCGGCATCGACGCGGTGCGCCGCCGCGCCAGCGAGACGAACCAGCTGGCCCAGGCGGTGACGGCCACCGCGCAGCGCGGCGAGGCGCTGGTGCAGGACAGCGTCAAGGGCATGTACCGGGTGGAAGAGACGGTGCGCAAGGCCGCCGAGCTGGTGGATCTGCTGGGCGAGCGCTCCACGCAGATCGGCCGCATCGTGGACGTCATCCAGGAGATCGCCGACCAGACGAACCTCTTGGCGCTCAACGCCGCCATCATCGCCGCGCAGGCGGGTGAGCACGGGCGGCCCTTTGGCGTGGTGGCCAACGAGATTCGCGGGCTGGCCGAGCGCACCGCGCGCTCCACGCGGGAGATTGGCTCCATCGTCACCAGCGTGCGCGAGGCGGTGGGCACCGCCGTGGCCCTGGTGAAGGAGGGGCGCGAGCAGGCCACCGCGGGCGTGGCGCTGGGAGACAAGGCGGCCGGAGCGCTGGTGGAGATTCGCAACATCACCCTGCGCAGCTTCGCGGCCGTGGAGGCCACCGTCGAGGAGACCAAGCGCCTGGAGGGCCAGGGCAGCACGGTGGTGGAGGCCAGCAAGCGGGTGGCGCACCAGGTGGATGACGTGACGCGGGCCGCCATCGAGCAGGCGGGCCAGGCGCGCGAGCTGGTGCGGCAGACGCGGGAGATGGCGCGCCTGGCCAGGGATGCCTCGGAGAAGGTGGATGGGCAGGCGCGCATTGGCCGCAACCTGTCCGAGGCGGTGATGCGCCTGGCCTCCGCCATCGAGGACATCCGCAAGGCGCACACGGTGCTCACCGAGGGCGAGGAGAACATCCGGGTGGAGGTGTCCCGCGTGCGCGAGGATGCCCGGCGCGTCATCCGCAGCGGCGATGAGCTGAGCCGCACCGTGGATCAGCTCGGCCACGAGGCGGTGAACCTGGAGGCGGAGGTGTTCCGCTTCCGGCTGCCCAAGCCCCGCGCGGGCGGGCAGCTTCGCGTGGGCATTCACCAGTCGGCGGCGCTGCGCACCCGGCAGACGTTGGACCCGCTGTTCAGCGTGGAGAACCAGCTGTCGGAGCTGTGCGCCTGCGTCTTCACCGGACTGCTGCGGCTGGAGGACGGGGTGCTGGCGCCGGACCTGGCCAACACCTGGGAGACGGACCCCTCGGCCCGCATCTTCCGCTTCCACCTGCGCCGCGGCGTCACCTTCCACGACGGGGTGGCGCTGACGGCGTATGACGTGAAGCGCCACTTCGAGCGGCTGCTCAACCCCGCGGTGCGCTCGCCGGACCGCACCCTGCTGGAGGACATCGAAGGCGCGGCCGAGTACACCGCCGGCGGCATGCGCGAGGTGAGCGGCATCCGCGTCATCGACGAGGGGACGGTGGAGATCCGGCTCAAGGAGCCCAAGGCCTTCTTCCTCCACCTGCTGGCGCTGACGCCCACCGCCATTGCCCGGCTGGACATGAACGGGCGGCTGCTGGGCACCGGCCCCTACCGGCTGATGGGCTTCGAGGCGGACCGCATCCTCATGGAGCGCAATCCCCACTACTACCGCTCGGGGCAGCCGCTGGTGGACACGCTCGAGTTCCAGCTGCTGGACTCGCGGCAGGAGGCGCTCGAGCACCTCAAGGCCGGCAAGGTGCATGTCGCCTCCTTCCTCTATACCCAGCAGGCCCAGGCCCCGGGCATGGAGGACCTGCAGGTCATCGCCAGCGCCACGCCGTCCACCGCCTTCGTGGGGCTGAACCTGCGCGAGGCGCTCTATGACGACGTGCGGGTGCGGCAGGCCATCCGCGCGGGGTTGGACATCGCCGGCCTGGTGGAGCAGTTCCACCCGGGCGCGCGCATCGCGCGCAGCCTCACCCCGCCCGAGCTGCTCCAGGACATGGAGCCCAGCCCCATCGGTGGACCGGACGTGGCCAAGGCCGAGCAGCTGCTGCGCGAGGCGGGCGTGCGCACCGTGCCCCTGACGCTGTACTGCGCCGCGGGCCGGGACACCTCCGCCGAGGACACGGTGCTCTTCCGGCCCCTCATCGAGGCGGGGCTGCTGGAGCTGCGCCACATGGAGCTGCCGCCGCAGGAGTACACCTCGCGGCTGCGCGAGGGGAAGATTCCCGCCTTCCGCACGCTGTGGATCGCCGACTACCCGGACCCGGACAACTTCCTCTACTTCCTGCTGAACTCGAGCGCGCAGACCATCTACCCGCTGGGCTACAGCAACCCCGAGCTGGACAAGCTGACGGCCGAGGCGCGGGTGTCGATTGATCCCGAGCTGCGCCAGCAGCTCTACAAGCGCGCCGAGAAGATCTTCGCGCAGGACTGCCCGCTCATTCCGCTGTACCACGACCGCATCTGCGCGGTGGCCGCGCCGCTGGTGCAGGGCCTGCGGCTGCACATGACGCCGCCACAGGTGCGCTACGAGGACCTGTGGATCGACTCGGACGGGGCGGAGTAGCTCAGGGCCTGGCGCGCCGGGTCCCCGAGATGCCGTGGCGCTGCGGCCAGCCGCGCGTCTCGGCGGTGCCCAGCGGCCCCAAGTCATACGCCTCCAGCAGCCACGCCCCCTCCCGCTCCAGCAGCACATAGAGGGTGCGGCCCACGTGCGCCGCGCCGGCGATGCGCGGCCTGCCGGGTAGCGGGCACACCAGCTGCCGCTCTCCCGCGAAGAAGAGCTGCACGTGCGCCTGGAAGCCTGCGTCGGTGACGACGTCCGTGAGCGTGCCCACCGCTCCGCCGCTCACCAGCGCGGCCTCGTGGAGCGTGCCGGGCGCATCCACGGGCAGCACGGGCACCTCCCAGCCTGTGCGGCCCGTGCGGGCATCCAGCGCTCGCAGCACCAGCCGCTCCGCCTCTGGCGCGCAGGGTGCGCCCGCATCCGGGCACGAGCGGGCGAAGGCATAACCCACCTCGCCCTGCAGCAGCACCGGCTCGTCCAGCGGCAGCCGGTACTGAGTGCCTCCGTCCCAGTCCACGTGGGCCAGCGCTCCCCCATCCGGCAGCAGGGCTCCGCCATCCGCGCTGGCGAAGTGCCGCGTCCCCGAGAAGAGCCGCCCCGCCCCCACCGCCAGGGAGCCGCCCCCGTCTCGCGCCATGCTCACCACGGGAACGGTGAGGAAGCCCGGGCCCGCATCCTCCTCTGGCTCGGCGCGGGCGATGCGCTCTGCGCCCGGAGCGCCCAGGAACACCTGGCCCTGCTCATCGAGCGCCACGCGCGCTCCGGGCTCGTTGAAGCCCTGCACCGGGCCGATGCGGCGGACGCCTCCGTCCGGTGAGAGGACCACCAACGTCGAGGGCACCTCGAACGAGCCGGCGTCCACGCCACCATCGGCCACTCCCCCTGCGTCCGCTCCACCCGCGTCCGCAAGGGCCTGCCAGGCGATGAGCGACACCACCTCTCCCTGAGCCGTGAGCGCCACGCGCCCTGCCCCCGTCGAGGGCTGAAAGTCCGGGCCCGGCGCCGCCTGCTCCCGCAGCGGGACTTGCCACAGCCGTGCGCCCGGGTTGGCCAGCGCGTAGCTCTCCAGTGCCTCGGGTTCGAGCATCAGCACCCCCGCATCCGACACTGTCAGCAGCGTGCGCGCGCCTCCATCGGTGTACGGCGACTCGAAGCGCAGCAGGCCATTCTCCGTGAAGGAGACGAGGCGGCAGCCCGCGTCATCGCCACCGCCGCACACAGACGCGTAGAGCGCGCCGCCGTGAGCGAGCAGCACCGGCCCTCCCGGCTCCGCCACCGGAGCGCCGCCCAGCGCCTGAGAGAACTCGGGCACCAGGTCCCCCGCGTCCGGGCGCTGGCACTCTCCCCCGCCGCAGCGGCCCTCGTCCTGGCAGGGCGTGGCGGGCGAGCACGGAAAGCCATCTGGCGACACGGAGCGGCAGCTCCCAGAGAGGCACGCGAAGGCCTCCTTGCAGGAGAAGGGGCCGCAGAGCGTGAAGTTGGCGGCGTTCTCCTCACCGCAGCCGCGGTCGGGCCGGCAGACGCCCACCTTGCACGGGTTGGTGGGCTGCGGGCACGCCACCTGCGTCGTCACACAGCCCTCGGTGATGGAGCAGGAGTCCACCGTGCAGGGGTTGTCGTCGTCACACGAGCGCGGAGTGCCCACGCACACGCCCGCCTGGCAGCGCCCCTGTTCCTGGCACAGGCTGGAGGGCACACAGCTCGTCCCATCCGGCACGGGCCTCTCCCGGCACACTCCGGGCTCCAGCTCGAAGCGGGACTCCAGGCACTGAGCCGAGGGCACACAGGCCAGGGGGCGCACGCCCAGGCCTCGGAGCACCACGCTCTCCGCGCGACTGCCAGCGGTGAGCTCCAACGTGCCTTCGGCTGGACCGTCTCCCGCGGTGAACACCACCTCCACCGTCGTGGTGCCGCCACCGGGCACCACCACCGAGTCCCGCGTCACGGAGAAGGGAGCGTTGGCCGTCACCGTCACCGTCACCGACGCGCGCCCCGTGCCCACCAGCGTCACGGTGCGGCGGGACTCGGCGCCCTCCAGCACCCGGCCGAAGTCCACCTCCGTCTCCAGAGGGCGGAAGTCCCCACGCGCGTTGTCGAGTCCCGGGTCATCACACCGGCAGGCGCCAGCGAGCACGAGCGCCACGAGGAACAGTTGCCAGGGCCGAGTGCGGAGCATGCCCCGACTTAACCAGCTTCGGGCGGTGGCCTGAAGGGGCTGAAGCGCAGGGGTTTGGAAAGCTCACTCAGGCGGCGGGAGTCCGCTTCCGGGCCAGCGCCCGGATCGCCACCGCCAGCAGGCCGATGAGGACCAGTCCCAACACGGCCTGCTGGTACTGGGCCATCAGCGTCCCAAGCTGCTCGAGGTTGCCGCCCACCGCGTGGCCAATGGTCAGCACCAGCCCGTTGTGCGCCATGGCGGACACCGCGCCCAGCAGCAGCGCGTTGCGGCGCGGAATGTGCGCGGCCCCCGCGGCGATGAAGATGACGCCGCGGATACCCGGCAGGAAGCGGTTGACCAGCAGCAGCCACGGCCCACTTCGCCGCATCCGCGCCTGCACCGCCTCCAGCTTCGCGTGCGTGAAGCCCAGGTAGCTCGCATGCGGGTTGGCCTCGAAGCGCCGCGCCAGCCACCGGCCAAACCCGTAGTTGATGGCCGCCCCCGCCACGCTGCCCGCCGTCACCACCAGGAACACCAGCGGCCACGGGTGATCTCCCCGCGCCGCGTACACCCCACCCAGCAGGGTGATGGTGTCTCCCGGAAAGGGCGGAATCACGTACTCGAGCATCGCGGCCAGCCCCAGCACGAGCAGCCCCGCCATGCCCAGCGTCATGATGAAGCTGTCAATGGACTCCACCATCCGCGCCTTCTCCTCCGCGAGCCTGTAGCCCTCCTTACTAAGCACCTGGCTCGGAAGCACCGTTCCCCAAGTGGTCCGAGCAGGCGGGCGGCGCAACCCGGTTCGGCTCCCCGGTACATAACGCCGTAAGATGCAGGACACCGCCATGACTCCCGCCCCCCACCTCGTCCCACCTCAGTCTCCTGAAGCCACCTCCACGCCGACGCCCGCCACCGCCCCCGCGCCCCTGCCCGCCGCGCGCCTGATGGCGCACGCGGCCGCCTGGCTCATGCTGGTGGGCCTGCTCACCGGTGGCTACGTCTCCTCGGCGATGACGGGCAAGGTGCCGGCCGATCCCCACATGGCCCTGGCCGCCCACCTCAACGCGCTGATGGGCACTTTCTTCCTGCTGGGCGTGGCGTGGACGCTGCCCATGCTGCGCTATGGCCCCGTGGGCCAGCAGCGCCTGGCCTGGGCCGTCATCATCGCCAACTTCGCCAACTGGGCCGTCACCTGTGTGAAGGCCTGGCTGCGCGTGTCGGGCGTGGACCTCATCGGCCAGCCGGCCAATGACGCCATCTTCATCACCCTCACGCTCTCCGTGGTGCTGCCCTCGCTGGCCGCCGCCGCGGCGTGGGTCTACGGCTTCAGGCGCCCGGGCTGACACCCGCCGCGGGCACGTGAAACTCCACCCGCGTGCCCTGCCCGGGCTGGGTGTGCACCTGCAGCTGGCCCCCCCAGGACTCGACCAGCTGCTTGACGACGGACAGGCCCAGCCCCGTGCCATGCCCCGCCGGCTTGGTGGTGAAGAAGGGCTCGAAGATGCGGGCCAGCACCGCCCGGGACATGCCCGGACCGTTGTCCTTCACCCACGCCTCAACGTGCCCGTCGGGCCCGGCGCGCACCCCCGCTTCGATTTCGGGGCCCCGCACGTCCTCCACCGCGTCCGCCGCATTGCTCAGCAGGTTGAGGAACACCTGCTGGGCGTGCACCGGGTTGGCGCGGATGACGCAGGACCCGGTGGGTAGCACCAGGGTCACCCGGGCGTGCCGGCAGCGCCCCGTCAGGCGCATCATGTCGCGCACCTCCTGCAGCGTCTTGCCCAGGTCCGCCTCCAGCCCTGGCGCCTCCGCCGGGCGGGCCATGCGCAGAATGGTCTTCGCCAGCTCGGTGATGTGGCTGGCCACGTGGCCCAGCATCTCCCGCTCACCCGAGTCCATGGCCCGCGGCTCGTTGCCGCTGGCCAGGGGCGCCGAGTCCAGCAGGCCGTGCAGCACCTGGGAGATGTTCCTCAGCTCGTGGCTCACCCCCGCGGCGAACGTGCCCAGCGTGGCCAGCCGGTCCGCGTGCAGCACCTGCTGCCGCAGCGAGTCCACCGTGGCCAGCGCGCTGTCTCGCTGCGAGGCCACCAGCTGGTGATAGGCGCGTACTTTCAGCAGGTTGGACACCCGGGCCCGCAGCTCGGCGCCGTGCACCGGCTTGTGCAGGAAGTCGTCCGCCCCCACCTCCAGCCCCCGGAGGATGTCCTGCTGCCCGTCCAGCGCGGTGACGAGCACCACGGGCACATGGTCTCCCAGCAGCCGCTCCCGCAGGCGCCGGCACACCTCGAACCCATCCATCCCCGGCATCATCACGTCCAGGAGCACCAGGTCCGGCACCTGCTCGGCCACCGCCGCCAGCGCCTCCTCCCCTGTGGTGACCAGCCGCAGCTGGTGCCCCAGCGGAGACAGCAGGGCCGCGGCGATCTTCCGGCTCCCCGCATCATCGTCGGCGATCAACACACGCCGCGAGCCGGCGGCGGCACCACCCGCGCCGGGCTTGGAGGGAGCAGCCTCTTCACTCATGGAGCAGAACCTTGTGAGTCATTCCAGGGAGCCGTGCTTCAGCCTGTAGAATTGTAGAATTGTAGTAACACAGAAACATCTACCCGCGAGTACGCTCCTGGAGCCCCCCCTGTGTCCATCGTGCGGCTGCTGTTAGCCCTGGCGTGTTGCTGGGGAGCGCTTGCGTGCAGCGACTCTGGAAAGCCCCAGGTGTCCGGCGTGGTCACCCCCGCCCCGGCTCCCACGGAGAGCAAGCAGGCCGAGGCCGTGGCGGCCAGGAAGGTGGCCCTGGTGATGAAGACGCTCACCAACCCCTTCTTCATCGAGATGGAGAAGGGGGCGCGCCGGGCGCAGCAGGAGCTGGGCGCGGAGCTGCTGGTGAAGACGGCCTCGCAGGAGACGTCCATCGAGCAGCAGGTGCAGATCGTCGAGGAGCTGATCCGCATGAGGGTGGACGCCATCGTCATCGCTCCCGGGGACTCGCTGCGGCTGGTGCCGGTGCTCAAGAGCGCGCAGGAGGCGGGCATTCAGATCGTCAACATCGACAACCGGCTGGACGCCGAGGCCTTGCAGAAGCACGGCATGAGCCGGGTGCCCTTCATCAGCGTGGACAACGAGAAGGCGGCCTACGCGTCGGCGCGCTTCATCGCCCAGCAGGTCCACAAGCCCACGAAGGCGGCCATCCTCGAGGGCATCCGCAGCGCGGACAACGCGCGCCAGCGCAAGAACGGCGCCGAGCGGGCCTTCAAGGAGAACCCCCTGGTGAGCATCGTCGCCATGGAGTCGGCCAACTGGAAGATCGACGAGGGGTATGAGGTGACGCGCAAGCTGTTCACCGCCCACCCCGACATCGGCCTGCTGTTCTGCGCCAACGACATGATGGCGCTGGGAGCGCTCAAGTACCTGCAGGAGTCCGGCAAGCAGGGGGTGAAGGTGGCCTCGTATGACGCGCTGGACGAGGCCCGGGAGGCCGTCAAGGCCGGGACGATGGCGGTGACGGTGGACCAACAGGCCGCCGAGCAGGGTTACCAGGGCGTGCGCTCCGCCATTCGGGCGCTCAAGGGCGAGCAGCTGCCCGAGGTGCTGCTGGTGGACACGCGGCTGGTGACGGCCGAGAGCCTGAAGTAGCCCGGAGCTGGCGGCAGCGTGCCCATTCGATCCTCCATCACCCTCAAGCTGACGGGCTATCTGCTGGCGGTGAGCGTGGCGCCGCTGCTCGTCTTTGGCGTCACCTCGTATGACCTGACGCGCAGCGCCCTCGTCGCCCAGGCCAGCGACTACAACACCCGCCTGCTGGACAACCAGCGCGAGTACCTGATGCTGCAGGCGGAGCAGGTGGCGGGCCTGGCCAACAACATCGCCAGCGTGGACGAGATTGGCAACGAGCTGGCCATCGCGAGGGCCCGTGACAGCTACGCGGAGCTGTCCACCAAGGCGCGGCTGGGCTACATCCTCAGCGGGTTCAGCAGCCTCAAGGGGCTGGTGTCCATCGATCTGGTCACCCCTCAGGGCCGGCACTTCCACATGGGAGACACGCTGGACCACTCCACGGTGCGCGCGGACGTGAGCGCCCGGCTCTACACGGCCACGATGAAGTCCCGCCAGTCCATCGTCTGGCACGGCGTGGAGGACAACATCAACGCGGCGTCCGCCCATCGCAAGGTGCTGGTGGCCACCAAGCCGATCCGCCGCGTGCGGCCAGATCAGCTGGAGCTCGAGGTGGTGGGCATCGTCGTCATCCAATACTCGACCGAGTACCTGCACGAGCGCTTCAGGCAGCTGGAGGTGGGCCCGGGCGGCTACCTGATGGTGGTGGACAACCAGGGGCGGCTGCTCTTCCACCCCGACAAGGCGCTGATTGGCCAGCCGGTGCTGGCCGAGTTCCGGCAGCTGCTGAGCGAGCAGCGCCGCACGGTGGCGATGCGGCTGGGTGACGAGGACGTGCTGCTGAGCCACCTGCACCTGCCCGAGCTGGGCTGGCAGGTGGTGAGCATCCTGCCCCAGGAGAGCCTCACCGCGCCCATGGCGAGCATTGGCCGGGCGGGCCTGGCGGTGCTGCTGGCCTGCTTCGCAGGGATTGGCGCGGTGGCGGTGGCCTACTCGCGAAAGGTGGTGGTGCCCATCCGGGCCATCTCGGAGGGCTTCCGCAACATTCAGCAGGACCGGCTGGACCAGGTGCGCCCGCTGCCGCCCCCGCGCACCCAGGACGACATTGGCGAGATGGTGGGCTGGTTCAACGCGTTCCTGGACAACCTGCACGCGCGGCGGCGCTCGGAGGAGGAGCTGCGCCAGGCGAAGGAGCTGGCCGAGCAGGCCAACCGCTCCAAGGGCGAGTTCCTGGCCAACATGAGCCATGAGATCCGCACGCCGATGAACGCCATCATCGGCATGACGCAGCTGGCGCTGGAGACCGGGTCCTTCGAGGAGCGGCGGGACTTCATCGCCAAGGCGAGCCGCTCGGCCCAGTCGCTGCTGGGCATCATCAACGACATCCTGGACTTCTCGAAGATCGAAGCGGGCAAGCTGGAGCTGGAGAGCGTGCCCATGTCGGTGCCGGAGCTGGTGGCGGGGCTGGCGGACGTGTTCGCCAGCACGGCCCAGGACAAGCGGCTGAGGCTGCGCTTCGACGTGGCGCCCACGCTGCCGCCCGGCCTGTCGGGAGATCCGCTGCGGCTGCGCCAGGTGCTGCAGAACCTGATCAGCAACGCGCTGAAGTTCACCCACACGGGCGAAGTCGCCGTCCGGGTGGAGCAGCTCTCCGAGATGAAGGGCGCCGTGCGGTGCCGCTTCTCCGTGCGGGACACGGGCATTGGCATCGCGCCGGAGCAGCTGCCGCGGCTGTTCCAGTCCTTCTTCCAGACGGACAGCTCGGTGACGCGCAAGTACGGCGGCACCGGCCTGGGCCTGGCCATCAGCAAGCGGCTGGTGGAGCTGATGGGCGGCACCATCGGGGTGCACAGCGTGCCGGGCCAGGGCAGCACCTTCTGGTTCGAGCTGCCCCTGGTCCGGCGCGCCACCGCCGAGCCGGACTCCGAGAGCAGCGCTCAGTCTCCCCCTCGCCACCTGCGGGGCCGGCGCATCCTGCTGGTCGAGGACAACCGCATCAATCAGGAGGTGGCCCTGCACATGCTGCGGCGGGTGGGCCTCCAGGTGGACGTGGCCGCCCACGGGGGCGAGGCGCTCGAGCGGCTGGCCCAGAGCACCTATGACGCCATCCTGATGGACTGCCAGATGCCCGTCATGGACGGCTATGAGACCACCCGCCGCATCCGCGCCCTGCCCGGCTTCGCTCAGCTGCCCATCATCGCCATGACGGCCAATGCCCTGCGGGGAGACCGCGAGCGCAGCCTCGAGGCGGGCATGAACGAGCACCTGAGCAAGCCCATCAACCTCCAGCAGCTCTATCAGACGCTGGGCCGCTGGCTGCCGCAGCCCCCGCGCGACGAGGCGGGGCCACGTCCGCCCTCGGGCACCCACCCGGCCGCGGCGGGGACGCTGGCTCCCCAGCCCGTGAACATGCAGAAGGCGCTGCAGCGGCTGGACGGAGACACCGGCCTGTACCGCATGGTGGTGGAGATGTTGCTCGCCGACGCGCTGGTGTACCTGGAGCAGCTGCGCACGGCGCGGGCCGCGGGAGACTGGGGCGGCACCCTGCATGCCACGCACACCTTGAAGAGTCTGGCCGCCAACGTGGGCGCCGAGCGGCTGGAGGAGCAGGCCCAGGTGCTCGAGGCCGCCTCGCGGCGCCAGGACGAGCCCACCGTGGCCCAGGCCATCCCCGGGTTCGAGCAGGAGCTGGCGCGGGTGATGGCCTCGCTGCGCGCCTTCCTCGCGCTACCGGGTGCGTGAGGCGGACGCGGGGCTGGCCTCGGGGGTGGGCATCAGCGTGCCGCCGTACTGGCTGGCCTCCAGCGTGCCGCACGCCGCGCCAATGTCCTTGCCGCCCGAGTAGCGCCGGGCGATGGGCGACTTGAGCACCTGCAGGTGGTCCCTGAACGCCTTGAGCTCCGCCTCCGTCGGCGGCAGGTACTTGCCCGTCGGGTCCGTCACGTCGATGAGGTCCACCTTGATGGGGATGCCCTCGAACGTGTGCTTCAGCGCCAGCGCGTCCTCGAGCCCCAGGTTGAACCCTGAAATGGCCACGTAGGCGATCATCGCCCGCTCGCGCCGCACCTGCGTGTACTCGCGAATGGCCTCCACCAGCTCCGGCAGCGGGTGCGCCTTCTCGATGGGCAGCACCTTCAGGCGCTTCTCCGCGATGGCGCTCGTCACCGAGAAGGCCAGCCGGTACGGGTGCCCCTCGCGCGTGTAGCGGCGAATCTGCGGCACCATGCCCGCGGTGGAGAACGTAATGGACGTGCCCGAGATGGCGAACCCCGCCGGGTTGGACAGGATCTGCGCCGCGCGAATCGTCTCCGCGTAGTTGAGCAGCGGCTCGCCCATGCCCATGAAGACGACGCCGCGCACCGGCCGGTCCGCCTCGGCGCGCACCTGGAGCACCTGATCCAGAATCTCCCACGTCTTCAGGTTGCGCTGAAACCCCAGCTTCCCCGTCATGCAGAAGTCGCACGCCAGCGCGCAGCCCACCTGGCTGGACACGCAGATGATGTACTTCTCGTCGAAGATGGGGATGCGCACCGCCTCCACCCGGCCCCCCAGGGGCGAGGCGAAGAGGTACTTCACGAAGCCGTCGTCGGCCTTTCGCCGCTCCACCACCTCCAGGCGGGGCAGCTGGGCGTGGGCGCGCAGGTGCTCGGCTACCCGCTTGGGGACCTGGGGCGCCTGACACACCTCTTCCACCGTGGTGGCCCCATGGGCGAACACGGCGGCGAACACCTTACGTATAGCGGTAGGGGTGGGCGCCAGCTGCGCCAGCGCCTGCTCCAGCTCCGGCAGCGAGAGTTGCTTCAGGTTCACGAGGCGGACTTGATCTTCGTACGGAGGTATTCGGTCAGCTTGTCCGCGACCTCCTGGGGCATGCGCTGGGCCATGGCCTTCTTGCACAGCCCCGGAGTGGCCCGGTAGGTGCGCAGGAAGTCCACGCAAGGGGCGCACCCTCGCAGGTGCTCGCGCAGATGCTGCGCCTCCTCGGGCGCCATGTCGCCGTCGAGGTAGTCCATCAGGAGGTTTATGGAGTCTTTACAGTTATACATCCGAACCTCGACCGCGGCCTGACTCGAACCGGTTGCTGCTCAGAAGATGCCCGGGGCGCCGGAGGGTTTCACTCGACACGGTTATCCCGATTGTAAAACGCGTCGATGGCTTCCCGAAGCGCAAGCCGGGCCCGGTGCAGCCGGCTCTTGATGGCGGGTACGGAGTCCCCCGTCAGCTCCGCGATCTGTTCGTAACTGAGCCCCTCAACGTCTTTCAAGAGAAAGACTTCCCGGTACCCCTCGGGCAGCCGGTCCGTTGCCTGCTGGATAGCCTGCCCCAGTTCGGCATCCAGGGCCTTCTCCTCGGCGTCCCGGCTCCAGTCCTGCTGGGGGTAGTCGGCCAGCGAGCCCCGTTCGGTGAACTCGGGCCCCTTGAGCTCCTCCTCGGCCGCCTGCACCACCCGGCGGTGGCGCAGCCGCATCAGCGCGTGGTTTGCCGCGATGCGGTGCACCCACGAGCCAAAGGCCGCATCCCCCCGGAAATCCCCCAGGTGCTGGTAGGCGGACAGGAAGGTGTCCTGGGTAATCTCGGCCGCGTCCGCCTCCGAGCGCGTCATGCGCAGCGCCAGGCCGAACACCTTGTCCCGGTGCGCGTCCACCAGCGCCTCGAACGCGGCGATCTCTCCCGCCTGCGCGCGCGTCAGCAGCTGCGGGTCTTCTTGCTGTGGGACGGCCTCGTCAGACATTTCTCTGCAACCTTCCAGCCAGACTGGCCGCCGTCAAGGCTGACGGCGCTTGCGCCGGGCGGCAACCCGGCTGACATGGCGATTTTCCTTCACCCAGAGACGCAACGGTTGAGCAGCCCACTCTCCCGCGTAGTCCACGCCGATGCGCGGCCCCCGCGCCACCTGCGCCTCGGGCACCGGCTCCCCCGCGGCGACATAGAGAGGTGACGATTGGAGGTCCAAACGGTTATGGGCCAGGGTAATCCCGAAGGCGCGGCATAAGCGGCCAGGCCCGTCCGTGCGACAGTCACTGGGCAAACCCTGGACGGGCTCCACCGCGCGCACCAGCACGGCGGCGGCCACCCCGGGCGCCTCCGTTACAACGTTGAAGCAGTGGTACATGCCGTAGATGAGGTAGACGTAGGCGCGGCCGGGCGGCCCGAAGAGCACCTCGGTGCGCGGGGTGAGCCCCTTGGCGGCGTGGCAGGCCAGGTCATGCTCCCCCACATAGGCCTCGGTCTCGACGATGCGGCCCACGCGCTTGCGGCCCCCCTCCTCGAGCACCAGCAGGGTGCCGAGCAGCTCGCGGGCAACGGTCAGCGCGGGGCGCGCATAGAAAGAGTCAGGCAGGCGCAAAGGTGTGCGGGGGGAATTGTCCGTGAGTACAACTGGGCCCACTGTCTGGCTCCTCCTTGCAGACGGGCATTCAAGCGCCTGGATGCGTTGAAAGGTTCACACAGGCCATCGCCTGAGGCAGATTGCGCCCATGCTCCCAACTGGCCGGCTCTCCGGTCTCCTGCTCCCTGTCTTCTCCTTCCGCTCGCGCACCGACTTCGGCATTGGCGACTTCGGTGCCATGGATGACCTGTACCGGTGGATGAACACCGCGCGCCAGAAGATGCTGATGGTGCTGCCGCTGCTGCCCACCGCGCCAGGGGACCCCAGCCCGTACGCCACGCGCTCGGCGTTTGGCCTCAACCCGCTCTTCATCGATCTGCACCAGGTGCCGGAGTTCCAGGCCACCGGTGGCGAGGGGGCGCTGACGGACGAGCAGAAGCGCCAGTTGGCCGAGGCCCGCGCGGCGCACCGCGTTCGGTACGATCTGGTGTTCCCGCTGAAGGAGGCGGCGTTCGAGCGCAGCTTCACCCACTTCGAGCAGCACGAGTGGAAGGCGCAGACGCCGCGGGCCCGGCAGTTCGAGCAGTGGCGCGAGGCGCAGGGCGAGTGGCTGGAGAGCTACGCGCTGTTCACCGCCATCTCCGAGGCTCAGCAGCGCCGGCCGTGGTGGGAGTGGCCCGAGCCGCTGCGCACGCGCGAGCCCGAGGCGCTCAAGGCCGAGGGCGCGCGGCACGAGCGCCGGGTGCGCTACCACGCGTGGCTGCAGTGGGTGGCCGAGCAGCAGTGGAACCAGGCGCGCGAGCAGGCCAAGGCGCGCGGCATTCTGCTGTGCGGTGACGAGCCCTTCATCATCGGCCAGGACAGCGCGGACACCTGGGCGCACCCGGACATCCTGCGCCGGGACGCGCGCCTGGGCGTGCCGCCCGATGACTTCTCCGCCACGGGCCAGGACTGGGGCCTGCCCTACTTCGACTTCGCGGCGATGGAGAAAGAGGACTACCGCTGGCTCAAGGCGCGCGCGGCCAAGGCGGCCAGCTACTACGACTTGCGCCGGGTGGACCACGCGGTGGGCTACTTCCGCCAGTGGATCCGCGACGAGCAGACGCCCACCGGGCGCTTCATTCCTCCGGACGAGGCGACGCACAAGCGCCACGGCGAGCAGCACTTCCGGCTGCTGTCGCAGAACGCCGGCATCATCGCCGAGGACCTGGGCGTCATCCCGCCGTGGGTGCGGGAAATCCTGGCCCGGCTGGGGCTGCCCGGCTACCGGGTGATGCGCTGGGAGCGCGACGACGCCGTCTACCGCAACCCGCACGAGTTCCCCGCCATCTCGCTGGCCACCACGGGCACGCACGACACCGAGCCCATGGCGGAGTGGTGGGACACCACCACCGAGCAGGAGCGGGCGGGCATGGCCAAGGCGTGGCCCGAGTTCCAGGGCGTCAGCCCCACCAAGGAGTTCACCCCCGAGGTGCACCGCGCGATGCTGGCCGCGGCGCTCAACTCCAAGAGCAACCTGTGTGTGCTGCCGTGGCAGGACATCCTGGGCACCCGCGACCGCATCAACCTGCCGGGCACCATGAGCGACAGCAACTGGGCCTACCGCATCACCCAGAACGTGGACCGGCTGCTCGAGGAGGAGCAGACGCGCACGGCGGCCGAGAAGGTCGCCTGGCTCACCGCCTCCGCGCGCCGCTAGGCTAGTCGGGCTCCACGCAGCGCACCTGCGCTGGCAGCCCCTCGAAGAGCACGCAGACACGGCCCTGCCGCAGGCACTCCATGCGGTCGCAGATGTCGATGGGCATACACAGCGGGGGCGAGCGGCCGTACTCGAAGAGCAGCTCGCCGCAGAAGAGGCTCTGATTACACAGCAGCAGCGGGCACTCGCCAATGTCGCTGAGGCCGCTGCCTTCCTTGAGCTTCATCGCCTCGGCATCGCTCGGCCCGCAGGAGAGCAGCACCGCCAGGGCCGCGCCAAGCAGCCCAGAGATTCGCCATGTCATATGGCCCCACTCTGGCCCAGCGCGGCCCGGCTTGCACGCCTGATGCGGGCGAATGTCCGACACCCGTCCTTCCCCACCCCGGGGGGCGTGGAAACGTGACAGTGGGCGCTGATCTCTCTTCCCGGAACGGGTCAACCGCGGGGCGAGTGATTATGAACACGTCCCGTGGACGTGGCCCTCTTCAGACATCGACTGGTTGCTCCCCTGCTGGTGCTGGCGCTCGCCTGCGCGTGCGCCAGCGCCAAACCCCGCCCTGACTCGCGCGCGGTGGATGATCTCGAGCTCAAGGGCGTGGATCAGCTCGACGAGGGGGATATCAAGGCGAAGATCCTCACCACCGAGACGCCATGGTGGGAGCCCCTGTGGCCGTTCGACAAGGGGCCCTCGTACTTCGACCCCAACGCGTGGCAGGCGGATCTGCGGCGCATCGAGCGCTACTACCAGGCGGAGGGCTACTACCAGGCCAAGGTCGTCTCGGATCAGGTGAAGCCCCAGGGCCAGGAGGAGGTGGCGCTGGAGGTGGAGGTGACCGAGGGCAAGCCCACCACCATCGGCTCGGTGGAGGTGACGGGGCTGGAGGGGCTGCCGCAGGACCACCAGCGCCGGGCCAGGGCGGACCTGCCGCTGACGGTGGGCGAGGTGTTCCGCGAGGAGGACTGGGCGGGGGTGAAGGACCTCATCCAGGGGCGGCTGCGCGAGTTGGGCTACGCGCAGGCGGAGGTGGGCGGCGAGGTGCAGGTGGACGTGGACACGAACAAGGCGGCGGTGAAGCTGCAGGTGCAGACGCGGCCGCGCTACAAGTTCGGCGTCATCTTCGTGGCCACCGACTACAACCCGCAGGTGAGCACCAAGCGCATCATCGAGCAGGCGCAGGGCGCCATCCGCAAGGGGGACTGGTACAGCGAGTCGGCGCTGGCCGAGGCCCAGGCGCGCGTGTTCGCCATGGGCGTGTTCGGCGCGGTGAAGGTGAACCGGGGCGAGCCGGACCAGGAGGGCGGCACGGTGCCGGTGGTGGTGGACGTGCGCGAGGCGCCGCTGCGCTCCATCCGCCTGGGCGCGGGCCTGGGCGTGGAGGCCAACCGCCAGGAAGGCCGCGTGCTGGCCGAGTGGACCAACCGCAACATCTTTGGCGGGCTGCGCCGGCTCACGGTGCGCGGGCGCGTGGGCTACGCGTTCTTGCCCTCGCTGTACTCCAGCCTGTCCAGCCAGGGCACTGGCAAGAGCGGCGTCATCTTCGACGCCACCACCGAGTTCGAGCAGCCGCGCTTCCTCTTCCGGGACCTGCGCCTGCAGTCCTCGGTGTCGGCGGAGAAGGGCCTGGAGGATGCCTACTCGTTCATCGGCGGGCGGCTGCGCACCGGTGTCATCTGGCAGCCGCACCCGGACCTGTCCGTGTTCCCCGCGTACAACCTGGAGGTGTACTCGCTGTCCGGCACGGTGGGCGGCACCGAGCGCGTGCCGCCCATCACCCTGGGCTGCCGCGAGCAGACCGAGGGGGACACCGGCTGCGGCATCGAGCTGAGCTACCTGGAGACCACCGTCGAGTGGGACCGGCGCGACGACAAGACGAACCCGCGCAGCGGGTACTACGCGGCGCTCTCGGTGCAGGGAGGCGGCGGGCCGCTGTTCGGAGACTTCAGGTACATCCGCCTGCTGCCGGACGTGCGCTACTACCGCTCGTTCGGCCTGGATCAGCGGCTCACCGTGGCGGGCAAGCTGCGCCTGGGCACGCTCATCCCCTACCTCAACCGGGAGACGGGCCGGGCACAGAGCTCCATCGTCACCCGCTTCTTCTCGGGCGGCGGCTCATCCATGCGCGGCTTCAACAGCCGGCGCCTGTCGCCACAGATCGCCGTATTCCCGGAGCCCGAGGACCACGACGATGATCCCACCACGGAGCCCGTGCAGGGGCCTCCCATCACCGTGCCAATTGGCGGCAACAGCCTCATCGAGACCACACTGGAGGTACGCTACCGGCTCACCGAGAGTCTGGTGGTAGCGAGCTTCTGGGACACCGGGTACGTGGGCCGGGATCGGCTGGAGGTGGGGACAGAAATACTCCAATCACAGCTCTACCACGCGGTGGGCCTGGGGCTGCGCTACCTCACCGTGGTGGGACCCATTCGACTGGACATTGCCCGACGGCTGAATGTGGGGGGCCCCTTGCTCGTGAGCGGCACTGGGTACACCTATCCTGACGCCGGAACCTGTTTCGGCATCGGGAGCAAGAAGACCGAGTATGCCGGAGCCCCCGAGGGGCTCTGCACCATCCAGCTGTCCATTGGAGAAGCGTTTTGACGGAAGCACCGCCCCCTACCCCGCCTACTCCCCCCGTAAGCCCTCGCGGCCACCCGCGCTGGAGGCGCTACACGCGGCGCGCCGTCTGGGGCGTGCTGGGCCTGTTGGGCCTGGTCGTCCTGGTGGTGGCCGGAGCGCTGCTGTACCTCACCGCGCCCGCGGGCGAGGAGTGGCTGCGCGGCAAGGCGGTGGCGATCGCCAACGAGCAGCTGTCCGGCAAGCTGGAGGCCGGCTCGGTGGACCTGAGCCTCTCGGGGCTCACGCTGAGAGATGTGAAGCTGTACACACCCGAGGGTGAGCTGGTGGCCGAGGTGGCGCTGGTGGACGCGCGCCTGTCGCTCATGCCGCTGGCCACGCAGCACGTGGAGCTGAACTCCGCGCGCCTGGAGCGCCCGCGCCTGTACCTGGTGCAGGACGAGCGGGGGCTGAACCTCTCGCGCGCGCTGGAGCCCCGGCAGCCCAAGCCCGAGGAGCCCGAGCAGCCCCGGGGCAAGCTGCGGCTCACCCTGAAGGACTTCCGGCTGCAGGACGGGTACGTCGATTTCAAGAGCGAGGCCCAGGCCGGGGGCGAGGACCGGCACGTGCGGCTGGAGGACCTGGATGCCACGGGCTCGGCCAGCTATGGCGCGGCCAAGAAGGCCTTCACCGTGCGGCTGGACAGCACGGGCGGCCTGTCTCAGCCCCTCAGCGGCCCGGTGAAGCTGACGCTCCGGGGCCAGGGGGAAGAGGAGGACCTGTCCTCGGACGTGTCGCTCACGGTGGCCGGGCTCGAGGTGACGGGCCGTGGCGGCATGCGCGGAGTGAATGAGGCGTGGCTGGAGCTCAAGCGCCTGTCGCTCGAGCCGGACACCGCGCGCGCCTTCTTGCCGACCTACCCGCTGCTGGTGCCCGTGGTGGTGGAGGGCAACGCCCAGAAGCAGGCAGACGTGGCCCGCACGAGCATGGACGTGCGCGCCGGCAAGGCCACGGTGGATCTGGATGGCTCGTTCAACATCGCCACCCTGCGCACCGATGGCATCAGCCTGAGGGCGCGCGACATCAACCTGTCGGAGCTGGTGGAGAACGGCCCCGTCACCTCGATTGTCGCCAGCATGGACGCGCGCGGCGGAGGCACCAGCCTGGAGACGCTCGACGGCTCGGTGGAGCTCAACATCTCTCCGTCGAAGTTCAAGGAGCAGCCGCTGGGGCCGGTGGAGCTGCGCGCCAGCGCCAAGGACGGCCGCTACCAGCTGTCGCGCCTGCGGGTGCTGGTGCCGGGCGCCTCGCTGGACGCCAGCGGCCAGGGCACCGTGGACAAGATTCAGGTGAAGGGCAGCCTGAGCGCGGCCAACCTCGCGGTGCTGGCGCAGACGCTGGGCAAGCTGGGCCCCGGCCCGGCCATGCCGCTGTCCGGCGCGGGCGCGCTGGACTTCCAGGTGGAGGGGCCGCTGCGCACCCCGGGCGTGGAGCTGTCGGGCAGCTTCGCCTCGCTGGGCTACGGAGACACCCTCATTCAGGGGCTCAACCTGAAGGCCGCGCTGCCGGATGTCACCAAGCCCCTCACGGTGGACGCCTCGCTGGTGGTGGACGAGCTGCGCACGGGGGAGCGGACGCTGCAGAACCTCTCGGCCACCATCGCCACGAAGAACCGGGCGCTGGAGGCCACCCTCAAGGCGGCCGGAGACCTGACGGTGAGCCTGGGGCTGACCGGCACCGTGGACGAGGACCAGCAGGGCCTGGCGGTGAGCGCGCTGACGCTGGCGTACCCCGAGGCCACCTGGACGCTGCAGGGCCCCACGCACGTGGGCTTTGGCGGCGGCCGCGTGGAGATAAAGCCCGCGCTGCGGCTCGCCTCTGACGGACAGAGCCTGGCCCTCGCGGTGGAGAAGCAGGGCGAGCACATCAACGGCCTGGTGGAGCTGGGCGCGCTGGACCTGACGCGGCTGCCCAAGGCGGTGGTGCCCGAGGAGCTGAAGCTGGGCGGCGCGCTCTCGGCCCGGGTGAGCGCCCGGGGCCGCCTGCCCCGCCCGGACGCCGAGCTGTCCATCACCCTCGTGGATGGCCGCTTCCAGGAGTACTCGGACCTGGACGTGAGCCTCAACGGCACCTACCTGAAGGACCGCGCCACGGGCACGCTCTCGGCGGACGTGCCGGCCGCCCGCGTCACCGCGGACTTCAGCGTGCCCGTGCAGGGCCTGCTGCGGCGGCGAGGCGATGAGCTCAACCTCAAGGTGAACCTGGCCCGCCTCAACATCGAAGAGGCGCGGAAGATGGTGGGCAACACCCAGCCCGTCACCGGCGAGCTGTCCGGCACGCTGGAGGTGACGGGGCCCGCGAGGGAGCCGCGCCTGAGCTTCACGCTGCGCGGCGAGGGGCTGCGCTATGACGCCAAGCCGCCCGCGGTCGCCATGGAGCCGCTGTCCTTCACGCTGACCGCCGCCTCGGACGCGAAGGACGGCACGCTGGATGCGCGCATCGACTTGCAGGGGCTGGGCTCGCAGGCCTTCGTGGCGCTGCAGACGCCCTTCACGCTGGGGCGGCTGATGGCGAAGCCTCCCACGGCCGACGAGGTGATGCGCGCCCCGGTGAACCTGGAGGCGCGGGTGAGCGAGGTGCCGCTGCTGGCGCTGGCGGGCCCCGCCGGGCTGCAGAAGCCCGAGGGCACCGTGTCGCTGGAGTTGCTCATGTCCGGCACGGTGCTGGTGCCCGAGGGCAAGCTGGACGTGCTCGCCCGGGGCGCCACCGTCAACGGCCTGCCCGCGCTGGACGGGCACCTCACGGTGGTGGGAGACAAGGACGACATCCGCATGGACCTCACCGCGCTGCAGCGCCGGGGTGAGAGCACCGTGCCGCTGGCGGAGCTGAGCGCCACGCTGAAGGCGCCCCTGGGCGCCATGCAGGACCCGGACGTCATCGGCTGGGTGCCCTTCGAGCTGCGCGGCCGCCTTCACCCCACCCCGCTCCAGCAGCTGCCGGGGCTGGCCAGCGCCGATCCCGCGCTGAAGGACCGCGGGCTGCAGGGCTCGCTCTCGCTGGAGTTCGCCGCGCGCGGCACTCCGGCCACCCCGCAGGTGGACCTGACCGCGGGCCTGCAGAACCTGGGCGTGGGCAAGCTCGCGCTGGGCCAGGCGCGCGTGCACTACACGTACGCCGAGGCGCAGTCGAAGCTGGACGCGCTCATCACCGCGCCCGCGGGTGGCACGCTGCTCGTGAAGGCCGGCGTCCCGTTGGACCTGTCCCTGCCCGCGGTGCAGGCGGGGCTGGACACCACGCAGATGCCGCTGGACGTGACGCTGGTGGCGCGGCGCTTCGACATGGGCTTCCTGTCCGGAGCGCACGAGATGGTGCGCAGCCTGGGCGGCGTGCTCGAGGCGGACGCGCGCGTGGCCGGCACCGCCAGCGCGCCCACGCTCAAGGGCACGGTGAACTGGAAGGACGGCCGGCTGGGGCTGATGGGCTTTGGCGAGTACCGGGACATCCGCGTCAACCTGGACGTCACCCAGGAGCGCATCCAGGTGCGCGAGCTGTTCGCCCGTGCCGGCAACGGCGAGCTGACCTTCAAGGCGGAGGCCAAGCTGGCGCGCGGGGGCAACTACGAGCTCACGGGCGAGGGCAACCTGAAGGAGTTCCCCATCATCTCGGATGATCAGCTCGTCGCGGTGGCCTCGCTGCGCACCACGCTCGAGGGCAGCATGAACACCGAGACGGTGAACATCCGCAACCTCAGCATCCCCGAGGCGCACATCATCCTGCCCGAGGTGCAGCGCAAGGATCTGCAGGTGCTGGAGCGCCCCGGAGACGTGGTGCTGGTGCGCAAGGGCGTGCCGATCGAGAAGCGGCGCCGCAAGCGCACGGATCCTCCCAAGAACGCGCCCGCGCAGGCGGTCGCCACCCAGGACCAGGGCCCCCAGGGCGGCCCGGCCACGCAGAGCCCCGCCATCAAGGATCCCCAGGGAGGCGTCACCTCTCCGGGCGACGTGAGGGCGCAGGGGCCTGGGGCCAGCGGCACCGGCGGCGCGGGCGCTCCGCAGCTCACCGAGGAGGAGCTGACGCAGGAGGAGGAGGAGGAGGAGGTCGTCCGCACCTACCGGATCCTGATCAACGCGCCCCGCAACCTGTGGGTGCGCAGCTCCGACGTGAACATCGAGCTGGGCATGTCTCCGGGCTTCGAAGTCTCGTACACCGACGAGCTGTTCCTGTCGGGCGAAGTCATCGTCCAGCGCGGCAGCCGGGTGGTGGCCATGGGCCGGCGCTTCGACGTGCAGAAGGACAGTAAGGTGACGTTCACCGGCCCGCCGCTGGCGCCGTACCTGAACATCACCGCCGAGCACAAGAACGAGCGCGAGGGCGTCACGGTGTTCGTCCACGTCCGCGGCCAGGGCAAGGAGTTCACCATCGAGCCCACCAGCGAGCCGCCCATGTCGGAGACGGAGATCTACACGCTGCTGGCCACCGGCCGCAGCACGCTGGAGCGCAACTCGGGCGCGTCGATGACGGGCTCGCAGGCGGCCTCGGTGGTGGGCTCGCTGGTGGCCACGCAGGCGCGCAAGGCGATCGCGGCGGAGCTGCCGCTGGACGTGTTCTCCATCGAGGCGGGTGAAGGCGGCCTGGAGGGCACCAAGCTCGAGGTGGGCACCTACCTGACGGACAAGATCTACGTGGGCTACACGGGTCAGGTGGGCGCGGGGCCCTCGGGGCAGAACCGAGAGAACACCAACGCGGTACGTTTCGAGTACGAGTTCAGCCCGCAGTGGAGCCTGGAGGCCAACTACGGAGACGCACGCTCCGGAGGCCTGGACCTCATCTGGAGCAAGGAATACTGACGCTGGTAGAATCCGGAGGATGCGAACCTCCTCCCCGTTGCGCCTGCCTCTGATTGCCGTGAGCTGCCTGCTGGGCCTGGCTGGCTGCTCCTCCACGCCGTCTCCGGAAGAGGTGGCCGGGGAGATCATCGCCCTGGGCGAGTTCCAGGCGGGCATCGCCACCTTCTATGACGCGACGGGCGCGGGGCACTGCGGCTTCGACAAGAGCCCCCAGGACATGGACATCGCGGCGATGAACGCGCCGCAGTTCGCGGGCACCGCGGTGTGCGGCTCGTGCGCGGAGATTGACGGCCCCAAGGGCAGCGTGGTGGTGCGCATCGTGGACAGCTGCCCCGAGTGCAACACCGGGCACCTGGACCTGAGCCGCGAGGCTTTCGCGAAGATCGCCAACATGATTGACGGCCGGGTCCAGACGCAGTGGCGGCTGGTGAGCTGCCCGGTGACGGGCCCGGTGCGCTACCGGGTAAAGCAGGGCAGCAACCAGTGGTGGTCCGCCATCCAGGTGCTCAACCACCGGCTTCCGGTGACGAAGTTCGAGTACCAGAAGAATGGCGCCTGGGTGAACACCCGGCGCGACCCGGACTCCAACTACTTCACCGAGCCCGCGGGCATGGGCACCGGCCCGGTGAAGGTGCGCATCACCGCCTCGGACGGGCAGACGCTGGAGGACACCATCCCCTCCACCGCCGGCGAGAAGACTTACGACGGGCTGGCCCAGTTCAAGGCGAACTGACGCCCCAGCCATACGCGTCAAAATGTTTCGGGAATTTTTACCGGATCACGCAACTTGATTCTCGAATCAACCGAGAAAGGGGGCAAGTCATTCTCAAGTGGAGAGAATCCTCATGTCCCATACCTACTCCGTGCGCAGCGGCGACACCCTGAGTGCCATCGCCCAGCGCTTCAACACCACGGTCTCCAAGCTGGCGCAGACCAACGGCATCAATAACCCCAACCGCATCCTGGCCGGGCAGAAGCTGGCCATCCCGGGCAAGACGCACTCGGACGGCTTCGATCGTCCTGCGGGGCGTCCGGCGGGGCGTCCGGCGGCTCCGGCGGCTCCGGCTCCGGCTCCGGCGGCGGGCCGCGCGGCGGGCCCGGTGCGCGATGATGACGGGCGGCGCTTCAGCACCTCGCGCGATGGCACGCCCATGTACCGCCAGGGCGACTCGCAGTGGGGCGGGCGGCGGCTGGGCAGCAGCTCGAGCCTGGCGGCGGCCGGCTGCGCGATGACGGCCACGGCGATGGCCATCAGCAAGATCTCCGGCAAGGTGATCAACCCGGGCGAGCTGGACCAGCACCTGGACCGCAACGGCGGCTACTCGGGCAACGCGCTCATCTGGGGCAAGGCGGCTCAGATGGCGGGCATGGGCGCGGCGAAGTCGGCGTGGAACTTCAACACCATCAACAAGCAGCTGGACGTGGGCCGCCCTGTCGTCATCGGCGTGAACCACAAGCCCGGCAGCAACGGCGGGGCCAACGGCACCGACCACTGGATCACCCTCACCGGCCGCGGCCGCGAGGGCGGCAAGCCGGTGTACTACGCGAATGATCCGGCCACCGGGAAGCAGATCACCCTGCGCCAGCAGGGCAGCCAGCTGGTGGGCGGCAAGTACAACACCACGGCCGAGTTGGTGACGTTCTCGGGCGGGCGGGCGCGTCCGGGCACGGGCGCGGCGGGCCCCGCGGCCCCGAGCAAGCCTCCCGAGGCGGCTCCGGTGCGCGGCGGCACCTCGCTCAAGGGCGTGACGCTGCCGGCGGGAGACCTGGAGAAGGGGGACTCGGGCGCGGCGGTGAAGCAGCTGCAGGGCGCGCTGGTGAAGCTGGGCCACATGACGGCGGCGGAGATGCGCACGGGCCCGGGCGTGTTCGGCCCGCGCACCCAGTCGGCGCTCAAGGAGTTCCAGGCCAAGCACGACGTGCCGGCCACGGGCTACTACGGTCCGCTGACGCGCGCGGCGATGCAGAAGATGGGCGCGAAGGTGGGCGGCGCGGGGCCGGTGGCTCCCACGCCGGGGCCGGGCCCCACCAAGGGCGGGCTGTCGCTGAGCCAGCTCAAGACGATCATGCCGAACCTGTCGGACGCGCGGGCGCGGGAGACGCTGCCGCACCTGAACAAGGCGATGGCCGAGGCGAACATCACCACCCCGAAGCGCCAGGCTGCCTTCGTGGCGCAGCTGGCGCACGAGAGCGCCCAGTTCCGCTACTTCGAGGAGATCGCCTCGGGCGCGGCCTACGAGGGCCGCAGGGACCTGGGCAATACCCAGCCGGGTGACGGCAAGCGCTTCAAGGGCCGTGGCCCCATCCAGCTGACGGGCCGCAGCAACTACCGCGCGGCGGGCAAGGCGCTGGGCATCGACCTGGAGAACAACCCGAAGCGCGCCGCGGAGGTGGACGTGGGCTTCCGCACGGCGGCGTGGTTCTGGAACAGCCGCAACCTGAACACCTACGCGGACGCGGGCAACTTCCGCGAAGTCACCCGCCGCATCAACGGTGGCTACAACGGGCTGGCCGACCGCGAGGCCTACTACCGCCGCGCGCTGAACGTGCTGACCTGAGCGCGGCCGTAGCCCCCTCTCCCTCTTCCCGAGGGAGAGGCCATGCCGCGGGCCACCGCATGGCGTAGGGTGCGCGGCCATGTTCCTGCGCTCCTTGTTGCTGATGTTGTCCGCTGGGCTCGCGTGCGCCACGCCGGGCCCGGTGTCCTCTTCCGTCTCCGCCGAGCCAGAGCTGGTGCTCGTGGAGAGCAGCCCGGTGGAGACGGCCATGGACCACCCGGACATCCCGGATGCCTGGCAGGTGTGGCCGGAGATGATCAACGGGGCCACGCGCACGCTGGACGTGGCCCAGTTCTACGTGAGCAACGCGCCGGGCAGCCGGCTGGAGCCCGTCATCCAGGCCATCGAGGCGGCGGCGCGACGAGGGGTGCGCGTCCGGGTGCTCGCCGAGGAGAAGTTCTACGCGCAGTACCCGGAGACGCTGGAGCGGCTGGCGGCCCAGCGCGGCATCGAGCTGCGCCGCATCGATACCAGGAAGATCGTCGGCAACGGCGTCATGCACGCCAAGTACTTCCTGGTGGACGGGCGCGAGGCCTTCCTGGGGAGCCAGAACTTCGACTGGCGGGCGCTCGAGCACATTCAGGAGCTGGGCCTGCGGGTGCGGGTGCCCGGGGTGGTGCGGGCGCTGGGCGCCGTCTTCGAACTGGACTGGGCGCTGGCGGCGGGGGCCCCCGCTCCGGCGGCGGGCGCTGGAGCGCAGGCGGTGGGCCCCTTCCCCGCGCGCTTCGGCACCGAGCCGGTGCGGGTGACGCCCGTGTTCAGCCCCAAGGGCTTCCTGCCCGAGCCGGCCACGTGGGACCTGCCCCGGCTGGTGGGGCTCATTGACGGGGCGAAGCGCACGGTGCGTGTGCAGCTGCTCACCTACCGGCCCCGGGCGCGGGATGGCAGCGAGTTCCTGGAGCTGGAGCAGGCGCTGAAGCGCGCCAGCGCGCGAGGCGTGAAGGTGGAGCTGATGCTGGCCGACTGGGGCAAGCGCAAGGGCACCATCGAGAGCCTTCAGGCCCTGCACGCTCCGCCGGGGCTGACGGTGAAGCTGGTCACCATTCCCCGGGCCTCCAGCGGCTTCATCCCCTTCGCGCGGGTGGTGCACGCCAAGTACATGGTGGTGGATGGCGAGGCCGCCTGGCTGGGCACCAGCAACTGGGAGCGCGACTACTTCACGGACACGCGCAACGTGGGGCTGATCATCGAGGGCCCCGCCTTTGCCCTCGCGCTGGAGCGTTTCTTCGCGGACACCTGGCAGGGCCCCTACGCGGAGCAGGTGGATCCCCGGGCGACGTACGCGCCTCCGGCCATCTCCAGCGAGAACTGACGCGGATCGCCGAGGCCCATGGAGGCATGATCCACGTGGAGAGCCAGCCGGGAGCGGGCGCCACCTTCGTGATGGACCTGCCCACTGGGCAAGCGCCCCTGTCGCTTCGGGAGGAGGACGCGCGGACGAGCCATCCCTCGTGAGCGGCGTGACGCCTTGCTCCGGACGGTGGGCTTGGACCTGGCGGATTTGGGCGATGCGCGGTGGCCAGTCTAGGCTGCCCGCGCACAACAACGGAGGTCACATGAAGTCAGCGTGGAAGTGGATGGCGATGGTGCTGGTGGCGGTGGCGGTGGGCTGCGGTAGCGACGCGGATGACGCGCTCATTGGCGCGGAGTGCACGTCGACCTCGCAGTGCGAGAACGCGGCGCTCACCTGTATGACTCAGTTCAAGGGCGGCTACTGTGGCGCCTCGGCCTGCACGGCGAACGCGGACTGTCCGGAGAAGTCCATCTGCGTGACACAGGGCCAGACGAACTACTGCTTCCGCACCTGCGAGGACAAGGCGGAGTGCAACAAGAACCGCACGGTGGAGAACGAGTCCAACTGCTCCTCGAACATCACCCGCGTCGAGACGGGCACCGCGAAGGTGTGCATTCCCCCCTCGTCGGGCAGCTGATCCCGGCTCGGTAGAAAAGGCACGGCGGGCGGCGGCGCACGGGCCTCAAGGCCTGTTGTTCTGTTGCCCGCCCTGCCGGCCCGGGCCCCGCTCCTCGCGCCGCAGCTCCTCGTACTTCACGCCTATTCCACACGAAAGCGGGTGGCTGCTCAGCGCCCCAGGCGCTTCCGCGAACGGGCCCGCGCGGCCTCGAGCGCGGAATCCACTCCGCCCGAGGGCTTCTCGGGGGCGGGCGGCTCCTGTGGCTCGGACGTGGCAGCAGCGGCTGGCGCCTGCGGTGAACCCTGGCGCGGCGTAGCAGCGCTTGCCGTGGCGGAGGAGACCACTCCCGCCGTAGCCTCAATGGGACGAGCCGCTGGAGCCACCGCGGGCTTGCGCAGCCGCGGCGTGGAGAAGAAGCGCCGCACCACCACCTCGGCCAGCAGCACCAGCACCGCGAACCCCACCAGCCACGGTGCCAGCTGCACCCGGCCCTCGGACACCGGGGCTTCCGCGAAAAGGCCCGCCATCGAGAGCCGCTCCACGCCTCCGCCCACCCCCGCTACTCCGTGCAGCACCGCGAGTCCCTCCTTCGGACTTCCGGGCTCGAACTCGGGCGCGTACGGCAGCGCCACCGGAGGCGCGCGCAGCGCCCGCGTGCCCAGCCTCACCACCGGGTGCCATGTCCCGCGCCCCGGCAACGTGTACTCCGCCGCCAGCCGGTCCTCGTCCTCCCAGCGCATCGGCACTTCCACCGGCTGCGAGCTTCCATCTCCCGGCAGCACCACCAGCGTGGGCAGCGCCGTGGGCATCGGCTCTCCAGGTGCCAGGTCCAGCGTCACCCTGAGCAGGTTGCCCCGCCGCTCCGCTCGCGCCACCGCCTCGCCCTGCTCTCCCCCGCCCGCCATCGACCAGCGCACCATGCCCTCCAGCGTCGCGCGCAGTCCGCCCCACCGGGTCAGCTCTCCGGAGAACTTGCCCTCCACCTCGCCCATGAAGGCCACCGCGCGCCCGGCTCCTCGCGGCCACAGCGCCAGCAGCGGCGCCGCGTTCTCGTCCAGCGTGCGCACCGCCACGCTCGCGCGCGGCTTGAGGTACGTCAGGTTGTAGCCTCCCACCTGCGGCAGCCCCTGCAACGGCAGCTTCCCCAGCAGCGGCAGGTCCGGCGCCGGCTCCAGCGAGGTAGACACGTCCACGAAGGCCGCACGGGCGATGGTGATGGTCTCCTGGCTGAAGATGCGCGGCAGGCTCATCGCGTCCTCGGCGAAGTAGATGCGCCCACCGCCCAGCGAGGCCACCTCCTGCAACAGCTTGGCGTCCACGTCCTTGGGCGTGCCCAGCCCAATCACGGACACCGTCACGTTCTCCTGGCGCAGCGCCGAGATGGTCGCCTTGTAGTCGTCCGGCTCCTCCGAGTCCGCCGCGTCCGAGAAGAGCAGCACGTGCCGCGTCGCCTTGTCGCTGCCGAGGATCTGCTTCCTGCCCGTGCGCAGCGCCTCGCCCACGTAGATGCCGCCGCCGCCGCTAAAGCCGCGCGCCACCTTGTCCATCGGCAGCCCTTCGCTCACCGGGCTCATGGGGAAGACTTCATGCGTCTCCGTGTCCACCATGTGCACGGAGGCCTCGTCGCGATCATTGAGCAGCGTGAGCGCGCCCACCACGCCCTCGGCCGCCACCTCCATCTTCGTGCGCCCGTCCGGCACGGTGACGCCCATGGAGCAGCTGCAGTCCATCAGCACGCTCAGCGCCAGCGAGGTGCGCCGCTGCTCCTCGCGCAGCTCCAGTGACACGGGCAGCACCGGCTCCAGCACCGAGCGCCGGTAGCCTCCCTGGCCGAAGCTGTCCATGCCGCCCGTCATCACCAGCCCGCCGCCGGCCTGCTCCACGTAGGCCGCCAGCGCGTTGAGCCCAGGCTCGCTCAGCGAGTTGGCGTCCACGTTCTCCAGCACCACCGAGGCCACGCCATCCAGCTCATTCAACGAGAGCGGGAAGGGCTCGCGCACCTCCAGCCGCATTCCGGCGGCATCCAGCGTCTGCGCCAGCGTGCCCTTCGGTTGCCGGGTGAGCAGCAGCACGCGCGGTGGGCCCTCCACGCGCAGCACCGCGCGGCCCTCGTCGTTTTCCACTACGCCATCTCCGGGCGCTTCGATGACGAGGCGGTAGCTGGCCAGCCCCTCTTTCTCCACCAGGTCCCGGAACGGCAGCACGTTGGGGCCAGGGCGGAACTCGAAGGGCCCCTTGAGCAGCACCTGGCCGTTGCGCTCCAGGCGCACCGTGCCGACGACGGCACCCGAGGCCACCACCACCCCGGAGAACTGGAACGGCTCGCGCGCCGCCACCACCGAGGGCACATCCAGCGAGACGACCGCGAGGTCCAACGGTACCTCGTCGCGCGCCACGTGGCGGAAGTCCACGGCGATGCCCCGGGCCGCCAGCCGCCGGGCCGCTCCGCGCGCATCCGCGCCCGTGGCCCGCCCGTCCGAAACAACGAGCACCCGGCCGGTGCGCTCGGCGGGGATGAGCGCGCCCGCCGCATCCAGCGCCGCTGCCAGGTCCGAGGCATCCACATCCACGGGCCGGGAGAAGCCTCCGAAGGTTCCCGCGTCGCTCAGCGGCTGCTCGACGCGGGCCTCGCGGCCGAAGGAGATGACGCCCAGCCTGTCACCGGGCCGCCGCTGGGCTTCCAGCAGCTTGATCAGCTCCAGGGTGATGCGGTCGGCGTCCTGGGGCATGGAGCGCGAGCGATCCACCACCACCACGATGTCACTGCCCGCGTGGCGCAGCAGCAGCTCGGGCCCGGCGAGCGCGCCCACGGCGAGCACCAGCAGCACCCACCGCAGAGGCATGGGCGGACCGGGACGCGCCCCGCGCTTCCAGAGGAAGAGCCCGAGCGGAATGAGCAGCACCAGCGCCTGCGGAAGAGAGAAGCTCATCGAGGAGTGGCGCCCACTGTACTACTGCTCGGGTGCGAAGCGCTCCTGGGCCTACTGCGGGTCAGAGGTGGCGGGTGAAGGCGTAACCATAATGGGGGAATAGCAGCCCCCGTTCCACTCGTAGGTCTGTCTTGGACAGTCTGGAGCCCGTGCCTCAGCTTTGAACCAGCACCCTCCGCGAATCTCGACCTCGCCTTTCCTGCACGGTGGCCGGTGCTGCCGGTCGAATGGCTTCGGAGGCATGTCCAGCCGGATACCCTTGTCATGCGAGGTGGGCTCGGCCTTTTGCACCGCCGAGGGCCTGGCTTCATCGCCCAGGCCGATTGTCCTCCCATCCGTACCTTCAACGGCGAGGGCCTCGACAGCCTGCATCAGGCCCACGGGCCCGAGCTCGGCCATCATCATCAGGCCCACGGCGGCGGCGATGCCCGAGTAGCGCCACAGACGCGTGGGAGTCCGGGAAGGATCACGCTCGGTGCGAGCCCTGGAACGCGCGAGGTCTTCCGCTTCCAGGCGCCGGAGCTCGGCCCTCTCGGCGTCATCGTACCGGGCCGATTGCCGTAGCACCTGCGGGTCACGCCGCCGTCGGCTGCGCTCGAGTAACTCCGCGATCGATGCGTCCCGGGAATGGGCTGAGGAGGCCGTCTGCTCCTCCACGGCGAAGAGCGGGCGGTCTGCCTCCGGGCCCCCGCGCTGTGCGGTCTGCTCCAGCCGTGCCGCCAGCGCTCCAGCGGTTCCTCGCTCCTCGGGACGCACGGACAGCATCTTCATGATGAGCGCGCTGAGCTGCAACTCCACCTGGCCATTGAGCACCGCGGGAGGTGTGGGGCCCACGCTGTCCAGGCTCCACACGCCCGAGACGCCCTCCGCTGGATCCGTGGCCGGTGGGTACTCGTCCGTCACGAGCCGGTATGCGGTCACTCCGAGCGCGAAGAGATCATCCGCGGGCGTGGCGGTGTAGCGCGCGGAAGGGTCATGTCGAAAGCGCGCGAGGAATCGCCACGCCTCGGGGCTGCGGTATGCAGGCGTGCCCGGCGGCAGCACGTGCTGCGTGAGCGGGGCGGCCTCCGCGTAGTGCCCCGAGCCGAAGTCCGTCAGGAAGACCCGGCCATCTCCGGGCCTCACCAGGACGTTGCCTCCTTTGATGTCCCGGTGAACGCTCCTGGCGCCATGAACGGCCTCGAGCACCCGGGCCGCCTGCGCCAGCATCCGGAGCACCTGGCGCGAGGAGGGGTTGCGCATGGAGGCCCAGTCATAGAGCGGAAGGCCCTGCACCCACTCCATCGCGAGATACGGGTGCGCGGCGCCCGAAGCGGTGCGCCAGGTTCCCTGGCCGAGCAAGCGGGGGACACCCGGGTGACGGATGCGGGCCAGCAGCTTCGCCTCACGCTCGAAGCGGGGATCGTCCGGCCGCAGCGCCAGCTTGAGCGCCACGGCCCCCGCCTCCTCACGCCCCTCTCGCACGGCACGGTAGACGACCCCGTAGCTGCCACGCCCCCGCCAGCTCACCACGCGCCACGGCCCCACCCGCGCTCCCGCGGGCAGTGAGGCCGGGTCCCGCTCTGGCATGGCGTCGTGCCGCACGGGCATTCACGTGCCTCCCGTGAGCATCCTACCTCACGGGTGGGCAGTGGCATACCCGCCTGTCGCGTTTTCTAGCTGCGCGTCTTGCGGCGCTTGGCGGTGCGGGCGGCGACCGGGCTGCGGACCCGGCGCGAGCCCGTGGTGCGATGGGCGGTGCGGCTCGCCGAGGTACGGGCCGGCGCCTCGGCATCCCGGTCCTTCTTCGCGGCGGCGAGGCTCTTCTTCAACACTTCCATGAGGTTCTCCGGAGCGCTGTATTCGGGTTCCGCAGTGGGTGAGGCACGGATCTCCATGCCTCCAGCTTTCTGGCGCAGTACGTCCTCGAGCTGCTCGCGGTAGACGTCCCGGTACTTGTCGGGATCGAACGGAGCGCTGAGCGAGTCGATGAGCTGCTCGGCCGTGGCCAGCTCGCGGGCGTTCACCCGGGGCATGTGAGAGGGCATGCCGTCGATCTGCTCCAGGGGAATGACTTCATCCACGCTGTGCAGCAGCGAGAGCATCAGCCCGGGGCCGTTGGGACGCACGGCGCACGTGTGCTGGCGGGTGCGCAGCACCACGCGGCCGACGCCTACCCGGCCCGAGGTGCCCAGCGCCTCGGAGAGCAGCGCGTAGGCGCGCGCCGCGTTCGTCTCGGGCACCAGGTGATAGTGCGCGTTGAAGAAGAGCGGGTGGATCTCGTCGGTCGGGACGAAGTCCTCCACGTCGATGGCGTAGGTGCCCTTGGGGGCCAGCGCCTTGAGCTCTTCCTGGGTGATGGTGACGTAGGTGCCCTTGCTGATCTCGAAGCCCTTGATGATCTCGTCGTAGGGCACCTCGACGCCCTCGGCCTCGCAGAAGCGCTTCTCACGGATGCGCGACTTGTCCTTGCCGTGGAGCAGGTGAAAGTGCACGTCGCGCTCGGACACGGCGCGGTACATGCGCACCGGCACGTTCACGAGACCAAAATTGACCGACCCCTTCCACATGGGACGGGCCATGAGTGACCTCCTGTAACGGCCCGGGTGGGTGATCAGACAGCGCCTGGAGCAGCTCCGGCGCTCGGTGTCGAAAGTCGCTCCGGAGGCCGAAAAATCGGCTCCGGAGGCGGTGGGCCGACGTCTGAAAGCTCGATCCGGTCCGGCGCAGCCGCAAATTCCGCCCGCGCCTCACTGATCAGCAGGCGGACGACCCTGATCGGAGGATCACACTAGCAGGCGCCACGGGGATCACCGGCTCAGGCGTTCAGTTTCCCTGCATCAGGCCACGGGCAGCCGGACACGGAAGCAGGATTCATCCTGCCGGAGTTCTCCTCCGAAAACGACGATGATGGCGTGGCAGAAGTCCCACTCCACGCTGAACCAGGAGGAGTACACAGGGAATTGAGGCGGGCCCACGAGCGTGGCTTCGATCTCCGCCACCACCCACTGCCCCTCCTGACGCAGGCGTACCTCCAAACGGCTCTCGACCGGCGCTCCCTCGGGGATGGCACCCGCGACAATGGAGAGCAGGCTGTGGAACACATAATCGACATGCTGCTGGCTGCCCCGTACCGGTGGCACGTCTTCCAGTTGCTTGATCAATTGCGCCTTCATGCGCAGAAACCCTGGGTCAGTGCCGAGCCCTGATTCGATTGCCCGCTTCACGTCCGCCAGAGTTCCGAACGGCGCATCAAAGCGGGGGAAACAGGCCAGGTCGGCCATGATCTGGGTGAGGCGCTTGACGGCCAGCTGACCGTCGGAGAGCGCCTCCACCACTTCCCGCATCACGCTTTCCAACCTGGCGGGATCCGCGCTTCCCTTCCCCAATTCCTGTAGGAGCCCCTCCAGGTCATGCTTGGCAAGGTCGACGAGGGGGCGGAGATAACTGAGGGGGTTATTGAGACGGTGGCGGATGCCGTACACCAGGCCGGCCATTGCCTCGACCGCCTTTTGTGGACTCAATGGCGCGCTGTTGCCCCTGTCACCCGGTGATCGGCTCATTTGTTTCCCTTACTTGCGCCGCGTTACGTAGAAGTCCGCCAGCAGTGCGCCCAGCAGCACCAGCAGCGGCCAGCGCGCGCGGCCTGGGGAACCGGTGCTGCCCTCGTCCGTCTCTTCAGACTGTGCTTCCCGCTCGCCGCTGCCGCGCCCGCGCAGGTCCGACTCGCGTGCGTCCAGCGCCAGCACCTCCGTTACGTCCACCGGCTCGCCATCCCGCTCCAGCGTGTAGCGGCCTGGCACCAGCGGTGCCGCCAGCGTGAGCGCCCCGGCTCCGAACACCGGCTTCTCTCCCAGCGGTCCCTCCAGCGTGTAGCGCGCCCCTGGCTGCGTCACCACCGGCAGCGGCTCGCCCAGCGTGAGCTGCCTTCGAGGGAAGCCTTCTCTCGCGCGCCGTGCCTCGCGCAGCATGTTGCCCAAGAGCACCGGCCACGCGGGCGTGCGCTGCAGGTTCGAGCGTGATAGCTCCAGGTTGAGGTGCACCCGCCCGCTCTCCTCGGACACCAGCACCACGTCTCCCGCGGTGATCAGCGCCCGGCCTGGCGGGCTGTCTCCTCCCGTCCACCGCACGCCTCCCAGCTGCACGTCGTCCAGCAGCGGGTGGCCCTTCTCCGAGAAGAAGGGCCCCAGGAACGTTTTCAGCGTGCCGCCCGCGCCCACCGTCACCCAGGCATCCGTGCCCCGGGGCCCGATGAGCAGTGTGCCCTCGCCCGCGCCCGTCTCCACCTCCGGCGCCACCGCCAGGAAGCGCTCCAGCGCCTGGCGGGCCTGCGCATCCAACCCCTCGGCCAGTGCCACCCGCACCGGACGCACCGCCGACGGCACCAGCCGGGCCTGGCCATCCTCGGGCAGCGCGTCCGCGGGCAGCGACACCTCCACGTCTCCCGCGTTCTGGAACGTGAAGCGCACCGTCGCCGCGCCCTCCTCGGGCAGCTGCACCTGCTCGCGCTGCTCCGTGCCCTCCTTCGCTCCCGCGCCTGGCTGCGCGCGCATCCACACCTCCACCGTGCCCGGCCCGCCGAAGCGCGCCACCCGCAGCGTCACCGTGGCCGTGGTGCCCTCGTCCCGCCGCTGGGCTGAAACGAGCCCCACGTTCTCCCGCGTCGCTCCCAGCGCCGTCCACCGCACCGCCGGAGGCACCACCTGCCCTTCCGCCGGCATCACGTCCGTGAAGAAGTGCACCCGCCGCCCTGGCCCCGCCAGCTCCTGCGCCCACAGCAGCGTGGCCGTCGCGTCGTGGTCCGCGCCCAGCGCCTGGAAGGACTCCAGCGCCGCCAGCGCTCGCGAGGGCTCCGCCTCCGGCCCCGCCAGCACGCGCGGCGAAGGCCCGCTGGCCAGTACCGTCACCCGGTTGGCCCGCTCCCCCTCCACCCGCCTGGCGGCCTCGCGGCGCGCCCGCTCCAGCACCGTCACCCCGCCCGGCCCCCTCGCCGAGAGCGAGAGGCTGCCGTCCACCACCAGCACCACGTGGCTTGCCCGGGCGTCTACGCTGAAGCGCACGTCCGCCAGGAACAGGGCCGCGGCGATCACCGCCAGCGCCTCCAGCAGCAGCGAGGCCTCGCGGGTGAAGCGCTCGAAGCGCGGGCCCGCCTCGGCACGCGGGCGCGGCGTGCGCCACAGAAACAGCGCGCTCACGGTGACGGGCTTCTGCCGCCGCCGCAGGAAGTACGCCGCCACCAGCGGCGCCAGCGCGCCCAGCGCCAGCAGTCCCCACGGGAAGCCGAAGCTCATGCCCCGCCTCCCGAGAGGAACAGCGGCCGCAGCGGCCCGCGCACCAGCGCCGCCAGCCCATCCGGCGCCGCCGCCGTCATCAGCGTGGCCCGGGCCCGCGCCGCCGCCGAGCGCAGTGAGCGCTGGTGCTCCGCGAAGCGCCGGGCGTACACGGCCAGCACGTCGTCGGTGAGCAACTCCTCCAGCGCCGCGCCGCTCTCGGAGTCCACCAGCCGCGCCCCCTCTCCGCCCGAGGGCTCCAGGTCCTCCGCGTCCAGCACCTGCACCAGGAAGAGCGCCGAGGCCCCGCGCGCCAGCCGCGCCACCAGCGAGGACAGCTCCGCCTCGAAGAGGAAGTCGCTCACCACCACGCGCAGGCCACACGGGCGCAGCGGCGGGATGCGCCCCAGCGCCGCGGCCAGATCATCCCTCGCATCGAAGGCGGCGGCCCGCAGCGCCGAGCGGCACACCGGCCCCTGCGCCCGCTCCGGGCGCGTGCTGGTGGTGAGCAGCGTGGGGGTCAGCCCCTGCTGGGCCCCCACCTCCACGGCCAGCAGCGCCAGCTCCCGCGCCCGCGCCTCCTTCGCCGGGCTGAGCGCCACCGAGCGCGAGGCGTCCACCACCACCTCCAGCCGCGGGGACACCTCGTCCTGCCGCACGCGCAGAATCATCTCGCCGGTGCGCGCCACCGCGTTCCAGTCCACCTGCCGCAGGTCATCTCCCGGCTGGTACATCCGGAAGTCGTGCAGCTCCATCGAGGAGCCCGCCGAGGTGGCTCGCACCTCGCCCACCTGTCCCCGGTGTGGCACCCGCGGCAGCGCCAGGGCGAGCCCCGGTGCCAGCCGCGCCACCTCGCTCTCGTCCGCTCCGGCGCTCACGAGGCGTGGATCCGCCTCTCGCGATCCACCAGGGCCCGGTCCGCCGCGAAGGCCGCGATCAGCGCCACCAGGCTAATGAAGATGAGGCTGCCCACCGGCATCTTCGGCTGGTTCACCCCGTCCATCCCGTAGTCCTGCGCGCCGAAGTTCACCGTGCCCACGATGGGGTTGAGCATGTTGATGAGCCCGTCATCCACCGAGGCGTCCACCAGCAGGGCCAGCAGCGGGGACAGCACGCTGGCCAGGCCCACCAGCGAGATGAACAGGATGCGCACCGCCACCGGCGAGGCCAGCCGGTCCGAGTCCGGCATCCGGGCCACCAGCAGCGCCACCGCGAAGTAGAGGATGGGGTAGGCCGCCGCCGCGATGGTGACGTAGATCATCGATCTCCAGGTGTCCCGGTCGTCCACCGAGCCGAGCTGCAGCGCGACGCAGAACGCCGCCCACGCCACCATGAGCAGCACCACGAGCCGGAAGCCCCGCACCGCGCCGGGCCGCAGCAGGCTCCAGGGCTTCGTCCCCGCGCGCAGCGCCCGCGCCTGCCCATCCACGTCGGACATGAGGAACACCCCCACCAGCGTCAGGTGCAGCGCGCCCGCCACGCCCGCCACCGCCCCCACGGTCCGCTCCCGGTCCTGCACCAGCCAGATGACCGTGACGATCACCGCGCTCACCACCATCTGCAGGGCCAGCGCCCGGCGCGGCCCGCGTGAGTAGTCCTCGGTGATGAGCGCCAGCCGCGAGGCGGCCGTCTCGAACAGCAGCCACCCGTAGCCGAGCATCAGCCACAGCGCGATGCAGATGACGTAGGGGAACGCGTCATCGCGCATCAGCCGCGAGCCGCCCTCGGCGATGGCGAACGCCCCGCCCAGCCCCTGCATCACTCCCGAGGCCAGCACGCCCAGCACCACGAAGTGCACGAAGGCCCGCCCCAGCCGCCCGTCCGCCAGCGTCGCCGCGCACACCCCCAGCACCGTGAGGAACACCACCCACGCCGCGCCCAGCGCCAGCACCAGCAGGATGGTCGGCAGATCGATGCCGTTGAGGTAGTAGCTGAACAGCAGGAAGGGCCCCACCGCCGAGGCGTACAGCGCCGCCTGCGCCAGAAAGCTCGTCACCTTGCCGCGAAGGATGCGCCGGGGCCCCAGGCCCGTGAGCGCCAGCAGCACCCACGTCTCGTCCTCGCGCTCGCGCGCCAGCGAGCGGTACGCGCTGTAGGGGATGACGAAGAAGTGCACCAGCCCCAGGCACACGAAGTAGGTGAAGAAGTACGTCTGTCCCCGGGGCGCGTAGCCGCCATCGCGCACGTCCGCGTACGCCATCAGCGACAGCAGCAGGCACGCCAGCAGCATCAGCCCGAAGCACACCCAGAAGACGCGCGTGCGCAGCCCCTGGCGGATCTCCTTCACCACCAGCGGGTTGATGCGGTCTCCCAGCCGCTCGCTCAGCGGCGCGCGGACCTGTGGTTGCACGGGGGTGCTCACGCCACCCTCCCCTTCGTCACCGTCATGAAGGCATCCTCGAGGTTCAGCTCCCGGTGGCTGAAGGAGCACACCGGCAGGCCCGTGCTCACCAACGCCGTGAGCAGCCGCGCCGCCGCCTCATCCACCTGCTCGCGCGAGGTGCCCTGCTCCAGCTTCAGCCGCACCCGGATGGCGCCCGGCTCGCGTACCACGTCCGCCACATAGGGCTGCTCCAGCAGCAGCCGCTCGGCGCGCTCGTAGGCCGCCTGGGCCTGAGCCCCCGCGGCCAGCCGCAGCGTCAGCTCCGTGGCGTCCTCCGAGTGGCTCTGCGCCAGCAGGTCCGCCACCTTGCCCGTGGCCAGCAGCTTGCCCTGCTCGATGATGGCGCACGTGTCGCAGATCTCCGCCAGCTCCGTGAGGATGTGGCTGGAGATGAGCACCGCCTTGCCCTGGTCCGCCAGGGCCCGCAGCAGCTCGCGCAGCTCGATGCGCGCGCGCGGATCCAGCCCGTCCGCCGGCTCGTCCAGGATGAGCAGCTTCGGATCATGCAGCAGCGTGCGCCCCAGCGCCACGCGCTGCTTCATGCCCTTGGACAGCGCGCTGGTGAGCTTGTCCTTGAGCGGGTGCAGGCCCGCGAACTCCATCACCGACTCGACGCGCCTGGTGCGTGCCGCGCCCTTGAGCCCATAGGCCCGGGCGAAGAAGTCCAGGAACTCCCAGACGGTGACGTCGTCATAGGTGCCATAGCGGTCCGGCATGTAGCCGATCAGCGGCCGGGCCGCATCCGGCGCGTCCACCAGCGACTTGCCGTCCAGCAGCACCTCGCCCGAGGTGGGCGTGTCCAGCGTGGCGATGATGCGCATGGTGGTGCTCTTGCCCGCGCCGTTGGGCCCGATGAAGCCCAGCACCGTGCCCGCATCCAGCTCGAACGTCACGTTGTCCACCGCGCGCAGCGCGCCGTAGTCGCGCCGAAGCGCCTTCACCTGGAGCAGGCTCATGGTCCGTCCACCTGGCCGCGCACGAAGTGCACCCCCTCGTGCAGCTGCACCTTCATCGAAGACAGCGGAGCGAAGCCATGGCCTCCCAGCCGCGCCACGAACTCCTGCTCGCGCAGCGGCTGGGTGAAGTCCTCCAGTTCCTGGGTGCGCCGCCTCATGCCCACGGGAAGCACCAGCAGGCTCTCCGTGGCGGCGAGGCGCAGGGCCTGCGGCGCCTCCTGGGCAAGCCCCTCGGCGCCATCGGCGAGCTCGGGCACGATGTACCGCCTGTTGCCCAGCTCGAAGTAGCCCTCGTGCAGCGGCGCCCCCAGCGCGTTCTGTACCCGCACCTCGCCGCCCTCGCGGCGCACCACCAGGCGCGCCCGCGTGGGCACCACCGCCAGCTCCGCCCACTCCGCGTAGGTGCGCGCCGGCAGGAAGCCGTCGGCCACCATGCCGCCGCTCGTCCAGTCCACGTCCACCTCCCAGTCCTCCAGCTCGTTGGGAGCCAGCAGCACCCCGTACGCGGGCATCTCCACCTTCTGGGAGGACAGGTTGGCGTAGAAGCCCGCCACCGCCGAGGTGATGGCGCGATCCCTGGGGCGATCCAGGAAGGTGTAGCTGTAGCGCGAGGAGTGGGTGACGAAGCCATCGCCCAGCACCGAGTCGGCCACGATGATCAGGCAGGTGAGCAGCGCCACCGACGGCACGCCAATCAGCAGCGCCGCGGGGCCCTTGCGCCGCGCCAGCACCAGGCCTCCGGGCCCCACCACCAGCGTGAACAGGAAGATGAGCACGAGGAAGCGCCCCACCGGGGCCATGGCGTTGGGCAGCAGCGGAGACTCTCCCCCGCGCAGCGCCATGCGGCTGCCCTCCCACCGCGGCGGCGAGCCCACCGCGTGCAGCGGCGGATGGCTCCGCTCGCTCATCCCCGTCAGCTGCGCGCCACAGGCCGCCACGCTCTGGCACAGCAGCACCCGGCCAAAGCCGTACGGGCTCCACTGCGTGGTATCCGGTTGCTTGGACAGCAGCGGCAGGCGCTGGCTTACGTCTCGCGGTGGACGGACGAGGATGAGTGAGCCTCCCAGGGAGGCATACGCATCCAGCGCGGCCCAGACATCCGAGGGCACGGAGGTCGCGTCCTCGGTCACCATCACCGCGGTGTACCCGACGTAAGCCCCCACCTCGCGCGGCGCATCCTGGGCGGAGAGGAAGCGGGTCTGCACCTGGGGAGGCCGGTTGTCATCCGAGCGGGGGATGCCCGTGCTGGCCTCGAACGCCTTGGAGGTCCCCAGCACCAGCGCGGAGACAGCGTTGCTGTCATCCATATATACGTTCGAATTGCGTGAGCGCAGGTTGGGGCTCTCCACGGTGAACGAGCCGGACCGCACCGCCGCGGGCACCAGCAGGTACGTGGCGAGCCGTTGGCGCGGAGCGAGTTCCACCGTGCGCGAGGTGATGGCGGCCCCCGAGCCATAGCCCCGGAAGCTGATTTTGACCGGACGCGGCGTGGCGTCCGTGTTGTGGAGGATGATCTCCAGCGGCGTGTACCCCCGCGCCGCGCTCAGGGTGCGATCGCGCACCGTCACGCGCAGCCCGTCCGTCGTCTCCAGGTTCTCCAGGCTGCCCGTGGAGTCCGCATACCCGCCGGGCCCCAGGTCCTGCACCTGCTCCTCTTCGACCGCCAGCTCCTCCTCGGGCAGGGCCTCCTCCTCGGGGAGCGGCTCCTGCTCGGCGGGCAGCTCCTCGCCGGTGGCCTCCTCGGTGGGCTGCTCGGGCTCCGTGGCGGCAGGAGCCACCGCGGGAGCCGGGGCGGGCACCTGGACGGCGACAGGCGCGGAAGGCGGAGGCGGAGGCAAGCTCGCGAGCGCGGGGCGAGCCACGAGCAGCGCGGCCAGCAGCAGCGCCCCCAGCGCGGCCTTACGCACGGGGCACCTCGGGCACGGCCTGCAGCAGGGCGCGGATGACGTCGGTGGTCACCACCTTCTCGAGCGAGGCCTCGTACGCGAGCACCAGCCGGTGGTTGAGCACGGCGGGGGCGCAGGCCACCACCTCGTCGAAGCCCACGTTCGGCTTGCCGCGCAGCAGCGCCAGCGCCCGTCCCGCGGCGGCCAGGCCCAGCGCGGCGCGAGGCGAGGCCCCATAGCGCACGAAGCGGCGCACGGCGTCCGGCGCGTGAGGCTGACGCGGATCCGTGGACTCCACCAGCCGGCCGATGAAGTCCGCCACGGGCCCGGGCAGGTGCACGCGGTCCACGGCGCTGAAGAGGCGCTTGAGCGCGTCCAGGTCTAACACGGGCGGCAGGGCGGGAGGCGCGCCGCGCACGCGGGTGGTGAGCAGGGTGCTCAGCGTCTTGGCGCCCACGGGAGGCACCTGCACGCGGAAGAGGAAGCGGTCCAGCTGCGCCTCGGGCAGCGGGTAGGTGCCCTCCAGCTCGATGGGGTTCTGCGTGGCGAGCACGAAGAACGGATCCGGCAGAGGGCGCGTCTGGCCCAGCACGGTGACGCTGCGCTCCTGCATGGCCTCGAGCAGCGCGGACTGCGTCTTGGGGCTGGAGCGGTTGATCTCATCGGCCAGCACCACGCTGGCGAACAGGGGCCCCTCGCGGAAGGTGAACTCGCGGCGGCCCTCGCCCTCCAGCACGTAGGTGCCGGTGATGTCACCGGGCAACAGGTCCGGGGTGAACTGGATGCGGCGGAAGGGCAGCGCCAAGAGCCGCGCGAGCGCCTTGCACAGCTCCGTCTTGCCCAGGCCCGGCAGGCCCTCGAGCAGCACGTGGCCACGGGCGAGCACCGACACCACCACCTGCTCGACAACCGTCTCCTGGTCGAGCATCACCTGGTTGAGGCCCTTCTTCAGCTGGGCGGCGACCTCCGCCACCCCCTGCACCTCGGCGGGGCTCAGAAGCTCAGACACGTGCGTTCCTCGCTTTCACTCACTCACCAAAATACCGCTTCACCAGGTCGCGGTTGCGAGGCAGCAGGGGCGAGGCGGAGTGTCCCGGCGTCGCGTCTCCCTGCACCCCCGAGCCCCGGACCGGAGAGGGCAACGCGGTGCCCTCCTGGCGCTCCGGATCCGCGGCCTTCAGTCCCCACAGCTCTTCGGCCTCGCCGCCCTGGCCATCGGGCAGCGGCTGAAACTTCAGGCGCTCGGGATCCATCTCGGCCTCGCCGCCGAACATCAGCGGCCGCGTCTCGCCGCCCCGCCCTACTCCGGCCCCCTCGCCCTCCTTGACGCCCCGGCTCGCGTGGCCCTGGCCCTGGCCCTGCCCCTCTCCCTCGCCCTGTTCTTCGCCCTGGCCCTGGCCCTGGCCCTGGCCTTTGCCCTGGCCCCGCTGTCCCGAGCCCTGCCGGTTGCGCGCCTGGCGCTGGCCACTGTTCTGGCCGAAGCGATCCTCGAGCTGCTGCTGCCGCCGCTCCAGCGTGCGCCGCAGCTCGGAGACCTGATCGAGGTTGCCTCCCGCCATGCCCTTGGCCGTCTTCGAACCCTGCTGGCCCTGCTGCCCCTGCTGGCCTTGCTGCCCCTGGGAGCCCTGTTGCCCCTGGGAGCCTTGCTGGCCCTGCTCGCCCTGCTCGCCCTGCCCGTTCTCGGCGCTTTGCTCGGCGCCCGTCTCACCGGCCTCGCCCAGGGACTTGCCTCCCTCGCCCAGCGCCATGAGCGCCTGCTCCAGGGCCTCGCGCTCGCGGGTGACATTCTCCATGCCTCCCGAGGCCCCCATCTCCTCTTCCAACTCACGGGCGGCCTCGGCTGCTCCGGCCAGCTCGGCGGCGGCCTCGGCGGCGCGCTCGGACAGGCGCTTCTCCAGCCCGTCAGCGGCCTCCCAGTCGGCGGCGTCGAAGCGGCCCTCGGCCACCTCTTCGGCCAGCCGGCGCAGTTCCTCCTCCATGGGAACGCCCAGCGGCTCTTCCTTGGCGAGCGCCTCGGCCTTGGCCTGCACGGCGGCCACCTTCGCGGCGGCGGCGGCGTTGAGGGGGTGAGCGCTTCGCGCCGGCAGCGGCAGCAGGAAGCCCGCGGCGAGGAACAGCACCGCCCCGAGCAGGGAGCCCACGGGCTTGCGCCAGCGCACCTGGGGGGGCTTCACGTCGCGGGCGAGCTGGTTGACGGCCAGCTCCCAGTCTCCGACCGGGCGCTCCAGGCGGGTGAGCAGCAGCCCGCCGGCATTGGCGGAGCGATCGGCGATCACCGCCGCCTGCTCGAGCGAGATGCCGCGCGCGCGGGCGCGCAGCCCCCACCAGACGCCAGCGGCCACCAGGAAGACGGGGACGAGCCACAGCGCCACGTCCCTCAGCAACAGGCGGGCAACGATGCATACGGTGGCGGCGGCCCACACCGGGACGATGCCAGCCTCGGCCCAGGCCACCGCGTTGAGACGCCGCTGCACACGCCGCACGGGCGCGAGCACGAGAGCCTGAAACCGGCGTTCCTCACTGACGGCCATGCGTAACCCCGAGTGTCGGTCACCCGGCGTGGCTTTCACAACCTACATCGCACCTATGATCACCCCCGGGAAAGGGCGGCCCATGCCTACACGTACGCTCGGCGAGCGGCTCGCGCCCTTGCTGGGTTGAGTGCCAACCTGCCGATTCATTTGACTTTTTGTCCCCAGAGAAGAATGAGTGCGGCGCTTCGTATAAGCCTTTGGGGCCGTTGGCCCGTTACTGAACCGTCAGTCCCTCTCCACCTCAGGCCTCCATGACGTCCTTTTTCATCCTCGCCCAGATCGCTCAGCCCGAGAACCTCGGGTGGCTGAGCCGCAAGCTGCTCGGCGTGACGCTCACCAGCGCCGAGTGGGTGCTCTGGCTGCTGGTCATCCTCTCGGTGCTCTCGCTGGCGCTGATGCTCGAGCGCGCCGTGTACTTCTCCACCCACCGGCTCTCCGACTCCGAGTCCCTCGCCGTGCGGCTGGCCCGCGGTGAGTTCGAGGCCGTGCGCTCGGCCATCGAGGGCAAGAAGGGCATGGAGGCCGCCGTCATCCGCGAGGGCCTGGCCTCCACCGCGCAGGGCGCAGACACCGTGGAGCAGGTGATCGCCTCCACCGTCGCCCGCGAGCGTCCTCAGTACGAGCGCTACCTGTCCTTCCTCGGCACCCTGGGCAACAACGCCCCCTTCATCGGGCTGTTCGGCACGGTGCTCGGCATCATCAAGGCCTTCAACGACCTGGGCGCCTCCAACGTGAAGGGCGCCGCCATCCAGCAGACGGTGATGGCGGGCATCTCCGAGGCGCTGGTGGCCACGGCGGTGGGCCTGGCGGTGGCCATCCCCGCGGTGGTCGCCTTCAACGTCTTCAACCGCCAGCTCAAGACGCTCACCAGCCGCACCAACGCGCTGGGCTACGCCCTGGTGGGCAGCCTGCGCTCCGAAGGACGTAAGGCCTCCATGGCCGGAGAGGGGAAGTAACCCATGGCTGGTGGAGCCAACGACGACGACGACGAGATCACCGGCATCAACGTCACCCCGCTGGTGGACATCGTGCTGGTGCTGCTCATCATCTTCATGGTGACGGCGAACTTCATCGTCCGCGAGACGGTGGAGGTGGACCTGCCCCGCGCCGCCAACGGCGGTGAAACGGTGCAGGGCCTGGTCAATGTCGTCATCGACAAGGACGGCAAGCTGTTCTTCGACGGCGCCGAGGTGCCCGAGGACGAGCTGCAGCGCAAGGTGTCCGAGGCGGTGGCCAAGGACAAGGACACGCGCGCCATCATCAGCGCGGACCAGAGCCTGCCATACGGGCGGGTGATGCGGCTCATCGACGTGGTGAAGGGCCAGGGCATCGCCAAGTTCGCCCTCAACATCCAGAAGGACGCGGCGCCCACGCCCGCGGCCAGCCCCGCGGCACCGTAAGGACACAGGCACCCCGCCATGAGCCAGCAGGTCCTCGATGACATGCCCCTTCCCGACCGCTCCCAGCGGTGGGTGGTGGTGTTCGTGCTCGCCTCGCTGGCGCTGCACGGGGTGGGGCTGCTGGCGCTCAGCTGGATGAAGGACCGGCCCACCACCACCGTTCAGAAGCCCGTGGAGCTGGTGATGATCGAGGTGCAGAAGCCACCTCCGCCTCCGCCGCCCGAGCCGCCCAAGGAGGAGCCCAAGCCCAAGCCTCCTCCGCCCAAGGTGAAGCCTCCGCCGGTGAAGATCGCCGTGGCCGAGAAGCCGCCTCCGCCGCCGCCCGAGCAGGCCCCGCCACCTCCCAACGAGCCGCCGCCCGAGCAGCCGCCCAAGCCGGTGCCGCTGGTGGTGGGCATCTCCATGTCCTCCACCACCGCCGCGGGCGGCTTCGCGGCCCCGGTGGGCAACACCACCTACGGCAAGGTGGCCGAGCGCGCGGTGAACCCGGCGGAGGTCAAGCAGTACTCCGCGCCCAAGTACACGCCCATCTACCAGGTGGACCGTGAGCCGCAGGTGGCCTCGGAGGTGAAGGTTCCCTACCCCGAGGAGGCCCGGCGCGCGGGCATCGAGGGCACGGTGACGCTGTCCATCACCATCGATCCCGACGGCAAGGTGGTGTCCGCGAAGATCGTCTCGGGCCCGGGCTACGGGCTGGATGAGGCAGCCCGGGACGCCATCCGCCGCTTCCGCTTCAAGCCGGCCATCAAGGGCGGCGAGCCGGTGAGCACGGAGATGAAGTACTCGTACACCTTCCTGCTGGACTAGCCCTCGCGCTCGCCCCGCGCCTGAGGCGCAAGCGGGGCACGCTGGGTCTCCAGCTTCTCCACCGCGCGCAGCATCACATCCCTCAGCGAGCGCAATTCCGCCGCGGACAGCGCGGTGATGGCCGCGGGCGGCTCCGCCATGCGCGCCATCAACCGCCGGCGCAGCTCCACCCCCGCCTCCGTCAGCCCCAGCATCTTCACCCGCCGGTCATGCTCGGCGTTGCGGCGCTCCACCAAGCCGCGGCTCTCGAGCCGGTCCACCAGCCCCGTCACGTTCGAGGCATCACACGACAGGTAGCCGGCCAGCACGCTCATCGGCTGCGCCCCATGGCCCAGCATCCGCAGCACGTGCGCCTGCACCGGGGACAGCTCGAACTCGGCCGCCATCGCCGGGAAATGACGCATCATGTCCTGAATGAGCTCGAACAGCGGCGCCCAGGCCTCGCGCGCCAGCGCCTCCTCGGGCCGGGCTGCCGCGGCGCCCTCGCCGCCTTGCCGTGCCCGGGCCTCGACGCCCCGCGTCTTCAACTCCCTGTGCTCCCCATGCGTCCCGCTCATGGCCTCATCGTAATTCTCTCGTGACACATGGACAATTGACATCCTCAAATGTTGAGGCCTACAAGCTTGCCGATCGTCCAGGAGTGGACCGAAACGCTGGCCTGGGTGGGGCCGGGTGTGTTCCAAGCAGCCCGGAATGGGGCCCGCGCCTTCGCGGGCCCACGGAGGACATATGGTGTCGCTTCTGGCGCTGGCGCTCACGGTGACGACCGCGGCGCCGGTGCTTACGCTGGATGAGGCGCTGGCCGAGGCTCAGCGGAAGAACCTGGACCTGAAGGTGGCGAGGGCCCGGCTGGAGCAAGCCGAGCAAGCCTCGAGCAAGGCGTGGGCGGGGTACCTGCCCACCGTCACGGCGTCGGCGGCGTACACGCGCAACTCGGACGAGGCCCGCTTCACGCTGCCGGCGCAGACGGCCATCCGCGACGTGGGCGCGCCCACCAGCGAGCCGGGCGCCGGCGACGGAGCCCCCACCAACCTGGCCGTCGTGCCCCTGGGGCCCCCGCTGGACGTCGTCATCCAGCCGTACAACGCCATCAGCGGGCAGCTCGAGGTGCGCCAGGCCATCATCGTCCCCCAGCTGTGGGCCGCCATCAAAGCCGCCTCCCAGGCCCAGGAGCTGGCGCGGCTGAGCACCGAGGCGCAGCGGCGCGAGGTGCTCTTCATCGTCGCGCAGGCGTACTACGGCGCCGCCGCGCAGCAGGAGGCGCTGCGGGCCCAGGCGCGGCTGCTGGAGCTGAACCAGGCGCGGGAGAAGGACACCCAGGCGCGCTTCGACGCGGGCACGGTGACGCGGGTGGCGCTGCTGCGCGCCAAGCTGGACCGCACGCGCGCCGAGCAGGACATGCTGCGCTCGCGCAACGCGCTGGCCGCGGCGAAGCTGGCGCTGGCCACGCTGCTGCAGCGCGACGCGAACTTCGAGCTGGCCCCGCCGCCCGAGCCCCAGGCGCCCCAGCCCAGCGCGGAGCTGGCGGACAAGGCGCTCGAGGAGCGGCCGGACGTGGCCGCCGCCCGGGTGGGCGAGGAGCTGGCGGAGACGCAGCGCAAGAGCGCCTGGTACGCGTACCTGCCCACGCTGGGGCTGTCCGGTGCGTTCCGCGTGAGCAACGCCGGAGGCTTCACCGGCGAGGCCACCAGCTGGGCCATCACCCTGGGGGCCTCGTGGACCCTCTGGGACGGTGGCCTGCGCGAGGCCACGCTGCGCGAGCAGTCCGCGAGGGTGGCGGAGGCCGAGGCGCAGCGGCAGCTGGCCGAGGCCCGCGTGCGCGAGGAGGTGGCCAGCTCGCAGCTGGAGCTGGAGAGCGCCATCGCCAACCGCGAGAAGGCCCACGAGGCGCTGGAGCTGGCGCGTGAGTCCCAGCGGCTCATGGACATCAGCTTCCGCGCGGGCGTGGCCACCTACCTCGAGGTGGCGGACGTGAACACGGCGCTGACGGCGGCCGAGGTGGGCGATGTGGCCGAGCGGCTCCAGGCCTCGCTCGCCGCGCTGCGGCTGCTCAAGGCGGTGGGAGCCTTCTCACCCACCGAGCCGCCTCCGGAGTCCGTCGCTCCAGCGCAGGCCCCCGCGCCGGCCCCGGCCCCAGCGCCGAGCCCTTGAAATCCGGCCGTGGCCCCGGCCTGGTATGCTCGGCGGCGCCATGAAGATCATCAATCACCTGCTGTGCATGGATGACGACAAGCCGTGCGCCTTCGCCAAGACGCCGAACCAGGGCGGCGCCATCACCCCCCAGTACCTGGTGATTCACTTCACGGCCTCGCACAGCGCCCAGGTGGCCATCAACTGGCTGACGAACCCCGACGCCAAGGCCTCGGCCCATGTCGTCATCGCGCGCGATGGCACCATCACCCAGCTGGTGCCCTTCAACCAGGAGGCCTGGCACGCGGGCAAGAGCCACTGGGACGGGCACGACGGGCTCAACCACCTCTCGCTGGGCATCGAGCTGGACAACGCGGGGAAGCTGACGCGCAAGGGCTCGAAGTGGGTGGACTGGACGGGCAAGGAGATCCCCGACTCCGAGGTGCGGGAGGCCACCCACAAGAACGAGACGGAGAAGGCCGGGTGGCACGCCTATGGCGAGAAGCAGCTCGAGGCCGTGCGCGAGCTGGCCGCGCTGCTCGTGCAGACGTACAAGCTCAAGGACGTCATCGGCCATGAGGACATCGCCCCGGGGCGCAAGACGGACCCGGGCCCGCTCTTTCCGCTCCAGGAGCTCCGGGCCCAGTTGGTGGGCCACACGCCCGAGCGCCCGCCGGCCATCTACCAGGCCATGAGCACGCTGAGGCTCCACAGCGCCGCGGCCCTGGATGCGCCCACGGTGCCGGGCAGCCCGCTGCCGCAGGGAACGAAGATGGCCGTGCTCTCCAGGCAGGGCGTCTGGTGCCATGTGGACGTGCTCCAGCCCGTCAACGGGCACGAGCACCTGCAGGGCTGGGTGCACGAGCAGTACCTCCAGTGCTGCATCTGAGCCGCGCGACCGTGGACACCCCGGCTCCACCGCGCCGCCGCCGCCGGAGGTTGCTCATGGTGGGCGCCTTCGTGCTGCCCGCCGTGCTGGCCATTGGCGGCGTGTTCCATGTGAACGGGCTGCTGCCGGCCTTCGTGCCCGACGCGGCGGCACCGTTCAGCTACACCGGCTACACGCGGGTGCTGCGGCACGTGAAGAAGGACGGAGACGTGGACTTCTCCGCCATGGGGCGCGAGCGCCAGGAGCTGGACGCCTTCGTCCGCTCGCTGGCCACCTACTCGCCCCGCTCGCGGCCGGACGTCTTTCCCCGGGCCGAGGACGCGCTGGCCTACTGGCTCAACGCCTACCACGCGCTGGTGCTGCAGTCGGTGGTGGACGAGTACCCCTACCTGGAAACCGTGGAGCAGCGGTGGCTGGGCAGCTTCTTCTGGAGCCGCTCGTGGCCCGTGGGCGGGCGGCGGCTGACGCTGTGGGCGCTGGAGCACCGCGTGCTCCTGCGCGAGTTCGCGGATCCGCGCATCCACCTGGCGCTCTTCCGGGGCACGCGCGGGGGGCCGCTGCTGGACGAGGTGCCCTTTGATCCCGACCTGCTCGATGCGCAGCTCAACGACGCGGCCCGCCGCTTCGTCGGAGACAAGCGCCACGTGCGGCTCGAGGGCGACACGCTGCACCTGGCCCGTGTCTTCGAGACGCACCAGGAGCACTTCCTCGCCGCGCTGCCCCAGGGCCGCGAGAGCACAGTGCTCCAGTTCGTCTGGGCTTTCCTGCCGGACACCTGCACCGACCGCTACGGCTGCGACACCCGGAGCGACCTGGACCGGGTGTGCGGCGTGAAGCTGGACAAGTGCAAGGTCGTCTACGCGGCCGAGGACACGCGGCTGCCGGACGCGGCCGCGCGAGACACCCGCGCGGGCCAGCGATGAGCCGCTATCAGGAGGAAGACAGCGACACCCAGCGGTGCTCGGTGTGCGAGCGGCGGATGGCGTCCAGCACGCGCTGGTTGAGCCAGCCCTCCTCGAACGTGGCCGCCCCCGGCAGCCGCTTGGCTCCCGAGCGCAGCGCGTCGGTGATGGCGCGGGCGTAGCGCATGAAGCCGTGCGTCCACTCGCTGTCCCGCATTCCCGCCGGAAGAGGCGCGGGCAGCGGCAGCGGAACAGGCTCCCACACCCTGGCGCCCACCTCGGCGCGGTGGAGCTCCAGGCCCTCCACGCGCAGCCCTCCCCGCGAGCCGAACACCTCCACCACGTGTAGCGGCTGGCCCGGCTCCACCACCGACAGGCTCACCGCCGCCGTCACCTCGCCGCCGAACTTCAGCAGCGCCTGCACCTCGTCATCCGAGGTGACGACCCGGTGCTCTCCGCTCGCCTCGTCCGGCCGCGTGCCCACGTGGGTGGCCAGCACCCCGAGCACCTCCGTGGGTTCGCGCCCCAGCACGAAGCGCAGCGCGTCCACCGCGTGCGAGCCCATCGCGCCCAGCAGTCCTCCGCCCCGGGCCACGTCCGACCACCAGTCCCACGGGCGCTCCTGGCCCGAACGGCTGGCGCTGCGGTAGCACACCCGAGCGTGGTGAATCGTCCCGATCGCCCCTTCCTGGATGAGCTCGCGCATCCGCTGCCGCGAGTCCAGGAAGCGCAGCTGGTGGTCCAGCAGCGCCAGCACGCCCCGCTGCTCGGCCGCCAGGTACATGATCTCCGCCTGCGCGGCATCCATCGCCGTGGGCTTCTCGCACAGCACCGCCTTGTTGGCGTGCACCGCCGCCAGCGCCATCTCGTGGTGCAGGTGCGGCGGGGTGACGATGCTGACCAGATCCACCTGGGGGTTGTTCACCACCTGGCGCCAGTCCCGGGCGATGTGGGCAATGCCTCGCTCCTTCGCCAGCGCCTCCGCGCGCTCGGGGTGAGCGCTGGCGATGGACACCACTTCGACGCCTGGGCAGGCCTGAAACGCGGGCACCTGCGTGGAGCGCGCGAAGCCCGTGCCGATGATACCGACCCGAATGGGCTGTACTGCCGTCATGTATCCCTCTTAGGAGCGGAGTAGCCGCCCCGATGCAGCCACCTCATGCCCTGCCCGCAGCCTGGCGTCCCCGGCGCGAGAGCGCGTCGATGGAGGCCGCCACCAGCAGCACCCCGCCGGTGACCATGAACTTCACCGAGGAGGACAGCGCCAGCAGGTCCATGCCGTTGGAGATGGAGCCGATGACGAGCGCTCCCAGCAGCGCCGACCAGGCCGAGCCCCGGCCACCGAAGAGGCTGGTGCCGCCAATCACCGCCGCCGCGATGGCGTTGAGCAGCACGTCTCCGCTGCCCGAGGACTGGTTGACCGCCAGCAGGCGCGACGAGGCGAGGATGCCTCCCGCCGCCGCCATGGTGGAGCCCAGCGTGAAGATGGCCACGCGAACGCCGTTCACGCGGATGCCCGCGCGCCGCGCCGCCTCCGCGTTGCCGCCCACCGCGAACACGTGGCGCCCGAAGCGCGTCTGGGTGATGACCAGCTCCAGCAGCAGCACGAAGCCCGCGAAGATGAGCGCCGCCAGCGGCAGCCCCCGGTCCTGCGTGAAGACGGCGACGGCCGCCAGCAGCGCGCCCGAGATGACCACCACCCGCGTCACCGTGGAGCGCGGGTTCTGCTGCGGCAGCCCCGCCGCCCCCCGCCGCCACCGCTCCAGCAGCACCGTGCCCACGTAGGCCAGGATGATCAGCACCGCCATGGGCCAGGCGATCTCCGGTCCGAAGAACGTGCCCGTCAGCCCGGTGATGAGCCTGTCATTGAGGTTCACCGTGCCGGTGCCGCCCAGCACGAACAGCAGCGCGCCCTGCCAGCCCAGCAGCCCCGCCAGCGTCACCACGAACGAAGGCACCCGCAGCCGCGTAATCCACAGGCCGTGGAACAGGCCAATGCCCGCGCCGGTGGCCAGCCCCGCGAGGATAGCGGGCACCGGGGCCCACCCCATCTTCACGTTGAGAATGGTCATCACCGAGGCGGACAGGCCGCTCACCGCGCCCGCCGACAAGTCAATCTCCCCCAGCAGCAGCACCAGCACGATGCCCGAGGAGATCGTCCCCATGGCGGCGATCTGCAGCATGAGGTTGGTGAGGTTCACCGCCGACAGGAAGCGCTCGTTGGCCGCGTAGAAGAGCAGCCAGATGACGCTCAGGCCGACGATGACGGGCAGGCTGCCCAGCTCGCCCTGGGACACGCGGCGGCGGAAGCCCGCCCAGGCTCCCTTCAGCCCGGGAACGTCCTGAATGAGGCGGGGATCCACCGGGGCACCCGCGGGGGCGCTCATGGCTCCTCCTTCTTCAGCGTCTGGACGACCTCGGTCTTGTTCACCCCCGTGATGGCGGAGACGACTTCGACTTCCTTCGCCGTCTTCACGTCAAAGGTCGCCACCCGCTTGCCCAGCCGCATCACGATGATGCGGTCGGCCACCGAGAACACGTCCAGCAGGTTGTGGCTGATGACGACCACGCCCAGCCCCTGCTCACGCAGCCGCCGGATGAGGTCCAACACCTGCCGCGTCTGCGCCACGCCGAGCGCCGCGGTGGGCTCGTCGAGCAGCACCATCTTCGGCGCGCCCATCATCGCCCGGGCCACCGCGATGGACTGCCGCTGCCCGCCCGACAGCGACGCCACCTGCGTGCGCACGCTGGGGATGCTCACGCTCAGCCGCTGCAGCAGCGCGCTGGCCTGCTGCTCCATGGCCGTCTCGTCCATCCACCCGACGAGCTTGCCCACGCCCCCGCCGCGCTGCTCGCGGCCCAGGAACAGGTTGCCCACCACGTCCAGGTTATCGCAGAGCGCCAGGTCCTGGTACACGGTGGCGATGCCCAGCGAGGACGCGGCCTGCGGCCCGTTGAGCGACACCGGCCGGCCCTCGAAGAGCACCTGGCCCCCGTCGATGGGGATGATGCCTGAGATGATCTTGATCAGCGTGGACTTGCCCGCGCCGTTGTCACCCACCAGGGCCACCACTTCGCCGGGGTGGACCTCGAAGTCCACCGCGGTGAGCGCCTGAACGGCGCCAAAGCGCTTGGAAACGCCTTGGAGTGCGAGCAACGGCGTCGCGGCCATGGACACCTCCCGGGGCTACTGAATCTGCGCCGCGGAGCAGGCGTCCTTGTACTCACCCGCGCACAGCTCGGAGGCCTTCCAGAAGCCGTCCGCCACCACGGTGCTCTTCACATTGTCCTTCGTCACCGCCACCGGCGCCAGCAGGATGGAGGGCACGTCCTTCTGCCCGTTGTTCACCTTGGCGTTCACCCGGCCCGCGGGCGCCGGCTGGCCCTTGGCGAGCGCCACCGCCAGCTCGGCGGCCATCTCGGCCTCCGGCTTGATGGCCTTGTACACCGTCATGTACTGCTCGCCAGCCAGCACGCGCTGGATGCCCGCCAGCTCCGCGTCCTGCCCCGTCACCGGCGGCAGCGGCTTGAGGCCGTTGGCCTTCATCGCCGAGATGGCGCCGCCCGCCGTGCCGTCATTGGCCGCGTACACGCCGATGATCTTGTCCTTGCCGATGGAGGTAATGGCCTGCTCCATCTGCTGCTGCGCCCGGTCCGGGCTCCAGTCCGGCGTGTCGTACTCGGCGCCCACCGTGAAGCCGCTGCTGTCGATGACGCTGTGCGCGCCCGCCTTGAACAAACGCGCGTTGTTGTCCGTGGGCGAGCCGTTGATCATGACAATCGTCCCGCTCGTCTTCCCGTCCGCCTTCAGCTTGTCCACCAGCGCCTGGCCCTGCAGCTGGCCCACCTTCTGGTTGTCGAACGAGATGTAGTAGTCCACGTCCGCCCCGGTGATGAGCCGGTCGTAGCTGATGACGGGCACCTTGGACTGCTTGGCCCGCGCCACCATGGCCGCCGCCGAGGCCGAGTCCACCGGATCCAGCACCAGCACCCTGGCCCCGTTGGTCAGCGCCGCCTCGGCCTGGTTCTGCTGCTTGGCCGCGTCCTGGTCCGCGTTGCTGTAGATGACTTCGCACTCGGCGCACAGCTCCTTCACCTTGCGCTCGAAGTGCGGCCGGTCATGCGACTCGTAGCGCGCCGTCTTCGACTCGGGCAGCAGCAGGGCGATCTTCAGCGCCTCGGCCTTCTTCTCTCCCGTCGCCGCGCCGGGCGCCGCGTCCTTGTTTTCACGCTTGCACGCCGAAGCCAGGAGCAGCAGTCCCGCCAGCGCCGCAGTGGCGCCAATCCGAGTCATCGAAGAACGAGGATCCACCCGTCCCTCCTTCAGTGAGTGGTGACAGTTGTAGGGAAACGGCGGGCATCCTGTCGTCACACATTGGGCACCGCAAGACATTAACCCCCGCGTCGCCAGGGGCTTTTCTCGCTTAACGAGAAAGCTGTTGCACCCTTTGGGTTTTTCTTTTATTCGGGGTTCCCACAATTTCCCTGTTTGACCCGAAGGCGGGTTCTGCTCGACATGTCTTCCCGACCTCTCCCCAAAGCGGCGATCGCGGGCTTCGTGCTGATCGTCGCGGCCAGTGCCGTGCTGCTGTGGCGCGGCGCTCCTTCTTCCACCGATGGCGCTGCTGGCGCGGCGGGCACCGGGGCCTCGGCGGCCGCGGGCGCGACGGCGCGGGGCAAGGGCCCCAACGGCACCGCGGGAGAGACCGCGGCCCCCCAGCAGAAGCAGCCGCCCCGGGAGCAGATCCCCATGCCCGGGTGCTGGGAGGGGACGCTGGCGTTTGATCAGTCCGCCTCGCTGGACACGTTCCGCGCGGCGCTGGCCGAGGCGGTGGCGGCCAAGGATCGCCACCTGGCCACCTACCTGCAGGATCGGCTCACGGAGCTGGTGGGCAGTGACGCGGGCAAGGCGCTGCAGGTGCTCGAGTGGGCGAAGGACGCCTCGCAGCCGCACCTGGGCGTGTACATGGAGGCCATCAAGGCGACGGAGGCCGTGCACAACCCGGCGGTGGCCGAGCAGCTGCTGAAGATGGGCGAGGACAAGGGCTCGCCGCTGCTCAACCGCGCCGCGGCGCTGGACACGCTGGAGACGCAGCGCAAGCTGTCCCCCGCGGCGATTCAGCGGCTCAAGGCCATCGCCATGGACGAGACGGTGGACTCGGTGGCCTGGGTGGCCACGCGCACCATGGGCCGGGTGATGAAGGAGGACTTCGAGCGCACGGGCACGTACTCGCCCTACTGGAAGGAGCTGCTGGACATTGGCGGCAAGTCCGAGGACATGGCGGTGCGGCTGCTGGCCCTCGAGATGCCCAGCTACTCCAACCCCATCCTGGACGGGGCCTCCATCGACAAGCTGAGCGAGGTGCTGCGGAAGGACCGGGAGCGGGACGTGCGCGAGATGGCCGCCTTCCGGATGGCCGTCACCGAGGAGCCGCAGAAGGCGCTCGAGGCGTACAAGGCGGCGTTCGAGACGGAGCAGGACCTGTGCGTGCGCTGGGCGATGATGCGCTTCGCGGTGCGCGCGGCGGGCGCGGACGCGCTGCCGGTGCTGCGGCAGTTCGCGGTGAAGGAGCCGCGGCTGCAGCAGGACTACGACGAGTTCAAGGAGCTGTACGCGGCGGGCACGGTGGACTTCGCCCGCGTGTGGCTCGGCAAGAAAGAGCACCACGACTGCCTGATGGAAGAAGGAGCGCCGCACTGATGAGCCCGCGCGACGCGAAGGTTCTGTTCTCTGGAAGCATGAAGCCGCTGCGCCTGGGGCTGCTGGCCGTGGGGCTGCTGTCCACTGTGGCGCTGGCCGAGGGCGAGACGCCCCTGCGGCGCACCGCCTGCACCATGGAGGGCATGCTGGAGGATGTGCGGGCGGGGCTGAAGTCGGGCTCGCCGGCCTACCGCAAGTACCTGCGCGCCCGGCTGAAGGAGGCGGCAGTCGCCATGCCTCCGGACGCGCTGCGGGCGGCCGTCTCGCAGGAGCGGGACCCAGCGGTGCTCGAGGTGGTGGGCGCGGCGCTGGCCACCAAGGCGAGCAACGCCGAGTCGCCCGAGCTGGTGCAGGCGCTGCTGTCGCGGGCCAGCCAGGACTCGGACCCCGGCCTGCGCGCGGCGGCGCTCAAGGCGCTGCGCGGCACGCCGTCGGTGGAGTTCATGGCGAAGAACGGCAACGTCATCACCTACGAGCAGCTGGCGCGGGACGCGTCGCCCGAGGTGCGCCAGGCGGTGGTGGACAACCTGGTGGAGGAGAACGCCAAGGTCTACTACGGCCACGACAAGACGGTGTCCGAGACGGCGGTGTCGGTGGCGGCGGCCTCGGAGGATCCGGCGCTGGCGGCGAAGCTGTTGAACGAAGTGTCCATGGAGCAGGTGGGCCCCGAGGCGGTGGCGAAGCTCACCCAGCAGCTGCGCTCGGAGGATCCGGGCCTGCGCACGGCGGCGGCCCGGGCGCTGGGCGGCGTGCCGGCCCCCGAGGCGGTGGGCGCCCGGAGCTCGCTGCTGGAGCTGTACCGCGGCGACAAGGACCCCAGCGTGCGCAAGGCGGCGCTCGAGGGGCTGGCCCGGCTGGGGCAGTCCAGCGCCCGGCCGGTGCTCGAGTCGCTGCGCGGAGTGGACCCCGCCATGGATCCGGAGATCGACGCGTGGCTGAGCGCGATGAGGCTCAACCTTCAGGAGTGGAACCTGCTGCTGCGCGAGAAGCAGCGGCTGCGCAAGTGAAGTCGTAGTCCCCCCCCAAGGAGGCTGTATGAAGATGAAGTCTGTGCTGTTTACCGTGGTAGCGATGGCGGCCGTTGGCTGGGCCGGCTCCGTGGCCGCGGCCACCGCGAAGGGTCCCATCTGCGAGACCAGCGCGAACGTGAACTCGACGACGTACTACAACTGCTCTGGCAGCAGCCACACGGCGCTGGACATGGGCAACGCCTCGTGCGGCGAGTGGAACCACCGCGCGATGCTCTCTGGCAGCTTCTACTACCGGTACTACGGCGGCTGTGCGGCGGCGTGCTACGGCTCGGACTGCAACGGCGGCGCGGGTAACTACTACGTCGTCACCGGCGGCAACGGCTGGGACTTCCGCCAGCTGCACATCTACGCCAACACCAGCTCCGGCTCGAAGACGTGCGACGGCTGCTCGCTGGGTCTGGTGGGCGGCACGGGCACCGCCACGGGCCCGCACGTGCACGCGGACAACCGCCAGTACGGCACCCGCAAGTCGGCCTGGTACACCAGCAAGGGCACCACCTGCGGCTCCAGCGCCTACTGCGGCAACGTGGTCGGCTACCCCACGCTGTAATCCCGCTGTGAAGTACCGCCTTCGCTCCGGCGTGCCTTCAGCGCGCCGGAGCGGGGCCTGGCTCAGACCAGCAGCGCCGCGCCAATCAGCCCGCTGTCGTCGCCGAGCTCCGCCATGTTGATGCTCAGGTGCTCGCGCGAGGAGTTGGACGCGCACGCGCGCACCCCCTCCTCCACGAAGCGGCGCAGGTCCGGGCAGTTCATCAACACGCCGCCGCCCAGGATGAGCCGCGCGGGGTTGAGCACCGTCACCATGTTGGCCACCGCGATGCCGAGCATCTGCCCGGCCCGGTCATGAATCTCCTTGGCCGCGGCATCTCCCGCGTCGGACGCCTGCTCCAGCGTCAGCGGGGTGATGAGCGCCGGGTTTCCCTTCGTCAGCTCGGTGAGCCCGGGTGAGCGGCCCGCGGCCATCGCCTCGCGCGCCAGGGCGATGAGGTTGTGCCCGCCCGCGTAGGCCTCCAGGCAGCCCAACTCCCCGCAGCCACAGCGCCGGCCACCGGGGATGACCTTGGTGTGGCCCAGCTCTCCGGCCACGCCGCCAGCGCCGCGGATGAGCTGGCTGTTGGCGATGACGCAGCTGCCCACGCCCGAGCCCACGAAGACGACGTACACGTCCTGCGCGCCGCGCCCGGCGCCCATGTTGAGCTCGCCCCAGGCGGCGGCGGCCAGATCATTCACCACGCGCACCGGGCGGCCCAGCCGCTCCGTGAGCAGCGCGCCCAGCGGCACGTTGCGCCAGCCCAGGTTGGGCGCCACGGCCAGCACCCCCGAGTCCCGGTGAATCTGCCCGGCGGCGCCCACGCCGCACCCGCGCACGTCCACCTTGGCCTCCTTCAGCGCGGCGGCGGCGGCCTGGGCGATGACTTCGACGACGGCGGCGGGGGTGCGCTCGGTGAGGGGCAGCTTCACCGACTCGAGAATCTGCCCATGCTCATCCACCACGGCGGCGCGGGCGTTGGTCCCGCCCAGATCGATTCCCAGCGTCGGCATCAGTGCTCTCCCTGCTTCCTTATATATGCCCTAGCCGCCTACCTCGCGCTTGACCTTCTCGACGGTGCCCTCGATGAGCTGCTGAATCTCCTTGAGCCGCTCGGGGGTGCTGGCCTCGAAGCGCAGCACCAGGATGGGCTGGGTGTTGGAGGCGCGGATGAGCCCCCACCCGTCCGGGAAGGTGACGCGCACCCCGTCCACGTCGATGATCTTGTGGCCGGCGGCGCGCAGCGTCTCGGTGGCGCGCTTGACGAGCTCGAACTTCTTCTCCTCGCGGGTGTCCACGCGCAGCTCGGGCGAGGCGTACGTCTTCGGCACGTCGCTCAAGAGCCCGGAGAGCTTCTTGGGCTCATGGGTGAGGATCTCCAGCAGGCGCGCGGACGAGTACACCGCGTCGTCGAAGCCGAAGTAGCGGTGCTTGAAGAAGATGTGGCCGCTCATCTCTCCGGCCAGCTCGGCGTGGGTCTCCTTCATCTTCGCCTTGATGAGCGAGTGGCCCGCCTTCCACATGACGGGCTTGCCGCCCTTCTGGGCGATGTCGTCATAGAGGGTGTAGCTGCACTTCACCTCGCCGACGATGGCGGCGCCGGGGCTCTCCTTGAGCACGTAGCGGCTGAAGAGGATCATCAGCTGGTCGCCCCAGAGGATGTTGCCCTGGTCGTCGATGACGCCAATGCGGTCGCTGTCGCCGTCATAGGCGATGCCCACCTCGGCCTTCTCGCGCTTCACCGCCTCGATGAGGTCCTCGAGGTTCTCCACCACCGTGGGGTCCGGGTGGTGGTTGGGGAACGTGGCGTCCATCTCGCAGAACAGGGGCACCACGTCGAAGCCCATGGCCTGGAACAGGGGCACCGCCACCGCGCCGCCGGTGCCGTTGCCCGCGTCGATGACGATGCGCATGCCCTTGCGGCCCACTTTGACCGTCTGCCGGACGAAGTGGTTGTACGGGGTGATGATGTCGAAGGGCTCGACGGTGCCGGGCTTGTCGGTCTTCTCGAAGTCGCGGGCCTCGATGAGCTTGCGCAGCTGCTGAATCTCGTGGCCGTGGAAGGTGCTCTTCCCAGCGCCAATCTTGAAGCCGTTGTACTCGGGCGGGTTGTGGCTGCCGGTGATCATCGCCAGGCCATCCACCGGCAGGGTGTTGGCGGCGAAGTAGGTCAGCGGCGTGGGCACCACGCCCACGTCCAGCACGTTGAGCCCGGTGGAGGTGAGCCCCTTGGAAAGCGCGTCCCGGAAGCGGGTGGAGGACTCGCGGCAGTCGCGGCCCACCACGATGGAGCGCCCGTGCTGGCGGCGAATCATCGTGCCCAGGCCCTTGCCCAGCAGCTCTACCACCTCGAGGGTGAGGTCCTTATCGACCAGGCCACGGATGTCGTACTCGCGGAAAATATGCGTATTCATGAGATGAGGTCCTTCGCCCCGCCCCCCCGCGGCCAGGGGGTAACACCAGAGGGCGGCGGACTCTACACAAGCGTGAGCCGGACGGTAACCGTCTCACGGGCAGTGTGGGTTCACCTCATCGCTCGGCGCACCGCGTCTAACAGCCGCGCTACTCGGCGCGCGGCGCCTGCTGCGGGGCCACCGAGGGCACCCGCGTGGTGGCCGGGCGCAGCCGGCGCTGCAGCGCCCAGAAGTGGCGCTGCCAGGAGAGGTTGAGCGGATCCAGCGCCAGCGCCTGCGAATAGCAGTCCAGGGCGAGCTTCAGCGCGTTCTGGTTCTCCATCACCCGGCCCTGCGAGAAGAACGCGTGGGCGCGCTCCTCGGTGCCAGGCCGCGCCGAGAGGAAGGCCTTGCGCAGCGGCTCCACTTCCTTCTCCGTCAGCCCCGTGGCGATGCAACGGGCAATGCCGTGGGCGTTGTTGCGCAGGGCATCGAAGCCCACCCGGGCAAGGGGCTCTCCCAGCGTGCGCCGGGCGGCCTCCACGCGGGCGCGCAGCGACTCCAGCTCCCGGCGCTGGCGCGTGGGCAGGGCCTTCTTCCAGAAGCCCTCCAGCCGGCGCAGCGCCGACTCGGACCGCTGGCGCACCTCGTCGAAGCTGGCCGAAGGCGGCAGCCCCAGCAGCACGTACGGATCACTGCCCAGCGCGGCGGTGCGCGACAGCAGCTGCGCCAGCTCCATGTCCGCGGCAGGCTCGGCCGGGCCCGTGCGCACCTGGGCAATCAGCACCAGCAGCTCGTCCGAGGGCTCGTCGAAGTGGACGAAGAAGCCCGGGCAGATGCCCCAGGTGCGCGCCTCCTCGGGGGACACATGGCGCACCACGTCCCCGGAGCAGAGCACCGACTGGGCCTGGAAGCAGAACTCCATCGGCAGCCGCGCGGCCAGCGGCGGCGGCGGGCCCTCGAAGGCGATGAAGAGCCCCTCGGCCGACACGTCACTGGCGCGCACGGGGCGGGCCTCCGGGCTGCCCAGGCCGCCCACGCGGATGCGCAGGCTGGTGGGCGCCGCGCGAGGCAGCACCGGCTCCGCGGCCGCCGGCTGCCGGGACAGCTGCCGCTGAAGCTCCGCCAGGGCCCCGCGGAACGCCTGCGCGCTCGGGAAGCGATCCTCGGGCCGGCGGGCCATCGCCTGCATCACCGCCGCGGACAGGGCCTGCGGAATGCGCTGATCCAGGGTGTGAGGCGCCTGAGGAAGGGCCTCCTGCTGCCCCTGCAGCACCTCGCCCATGCGGCCCCGCGGGAAGGGCAGCCGCCCGGTGAGCAGCCGGTAGCCCACGACGCCCATGGCGTAGATGTCCATGCGGACATCCGCGGCGGTGATCTGCCACTGCTCGGGCGCCATGTACGGAGGCGAGCCCAGCGTGATGCCCGAGGCCAGCTCCTGCTCGGAGAAGCTCGCCGCCAGGACGCTGGCCATGCCGAAGTCGAGCACCTTCATGCGGCGCTTGCCGCTGGCGTCCTTCGTCACGAAGAGGTTGTCGGGCTTGAGATCACAGTGGACCATGCCCCGGGCGTGCGCCACCTCCAGGCCCTCGAGCACCTGGATGAGCAGCTCCACCGCCTCGGCGGGAGGCAGCGGCAGCGGCATGCACGAGAGCGGCTCGCCCGCCACGTACTCCATCAGCAGGCAGGGCAGCTCGCCCGGGCCGCGGCGCGCATCGAGCACGCGGGCCACACTGCGGTGGATGACGCGGCTGGCGACCTGGGCCTCCACATAGAAGCGGTTGCGCACCGCGAGGTTGGCGGCCAGGTGCGAGTGCAGCACCTTCACCGCGAAGTGCGTCCCCGTGGGCGGGTGCACCGCCAGGTACACCGAGCCGGTGGCGCCAGCGCCCAGCAGGCGCTCGAAAACCAGCGGCCCGTGCCGCTGCCCAATGAACGACTCCAGTTCCTGCACCTTCACCCCACCCACCCCGGGCTCACACTCGCCGCCCACCACATGCTCCTGCTGGCACCGAACACACCCCATCGACGCCCCCCGGCCGAAACTCGCCGCCACGTTGCGGCAGGGAACTGGGTGCAACCTCCGTGCAGGGCACGCGTGCGCTACCCGACGCTCCAACACCCTGAAGCGTCTGGATCAGCGCGGGTGTACGGATCAGCAGGACGCGCGTTTTTACCGAAGCGGACCCGGAAAAACTGCATCTCCCGAGGTACCGGGTGAGAGAGCAGGACAGGCAGGCCCCTGCTCGCTCACTCGGTGGTACAGCCGCTAGCGCTTGCGCACGTTGGCGGCGCGCTGGAGCACATTCTGCTTCGGTGTGCCCTCGTCCCCGCGCATCCACTGCTTCATGGCGGGCACCACCTGCTTGTTCCAGCCGCGGCCGGCGCGCACGGCGATGAAGGCCTCGACCAGGGCGTTCACCAGGGCGCTCAGCTGCTCGGCCAGGTAGAGCCGCTCGGACAGGCGCGCATCGTCATCCTCGCCCATCAGCTCGGGCAGCTTCGCGGCGCGGATGTCCAGGAACTCCGCGTCCAGCGTCACCTCGAAGGCGCGCTCGCCATGGGTGAGCAGCAGCCGCGCCTGGTGCACCAGCAGCCCCCGGTCCAGCGAGTGCCGCACCTGCTCCGAGTACGGCGCCATCGCGCCGCGCGCCATCAGCTCCGTCACATCGCCGTGCACGCCGCGCAGCACCACCCGGCCCAGGAACATCACCGTGAGGCCCGCCTTCTCCACCGCCGTCACCGGATCGCCGGACTCCGAGCGCCACAGCAGCCAGGTGAGGAACTCGCGGCCCAGATAGGTTTTGCCGCGCAGCAGCGCCTCGCGCGCCTTGTCCTTCTCCACCTCGGCCGTGTCCTTGGTCTCCTCGGTGGCGGCGCCATCCACGCCGACATCCCCGCGCATGAACGCGGCCTCCTCGCGCGCCTGCTCACGCTTGCCCATGGCTCACCTCCGCCGGCAGCTCCATGCCGATCAGCTCCGCGGTGGGTCCCAGGGCGGACTCCTCGATGCCCGTGCGCGCCGCCATGGCCGAGGGCACCAGCGGCTCGAGCTTCACCTTGAACGCCGTCTCCAGCGAGGTGACCACTTCCTCCACGGCCTTGCGCGAGGCGGTCCAGATCTGCAGCTGCTGGGCCTTCAGGTTCCAGCTCAGATCATGCACCTTGGTGCCCGGCACGGCGCGGTTGCGCAGCACCTGGCGGATGGAGGCGCGGTTCTCCGCCTTCTCGCCGCGGCTGGGCGGGCGGCCCTTCTCCTTCTCGAAGGCGGCGGCCCACTTGTCCAGCTCGGCGCGCAGCACCGGGCCGGGGATCTTGATCTGATCGATGCGGTAGCCAAACAGCGCGTACTCTCCATAGAAGAGGCCGCTGACCGCGAACTCGGTGGAGTCGTGGTTCTCGAGCTCCACGAAGCCCGAGGCGCGCTCCTCCTCGGAGCGGCGATCGATGGGGACGAAGGCACGGGCCTTGAGCGCTTTGGTGAGCCAGCGCTTGAGGTCCGCGGGAGCTCCCTCGGCGGGCTCGACGAGGAAGCGGGAGAAGGTGACGGCACCACGGAGGACAGGCATGAGGCGCGGCAGGATGAGGATGTGAGCCCGCCGCGTCAAGCAGCTATGGGTGACGCCGCGCGGTTCACCCCTGGTACTGGTGGATGGACATGATGGGGTAGTTCATCGACGTCAGCGACACGCGCTGCGAGCCATCCGAGTTGACGTTGTTGGAGCCGATGAACTGGGGCTTGCCGTCCTTCATGCCCGCGAACATGACGACGTGCTGGCCGCCCGGCGTCTTCATGCTCACCACGTCACCGGGCTTGGCATCAGCCAGCGAGACGCGGCGGAAGTTCGGGTCCTTGTCCAGGTTGGCCTGCAGGCCCATCACCGCGTTGTGGTGCTGGCCGTTGCTGATCATCCCGGCCTGCTCCAGGCACGCGGAGACGAAGTTGGCGCAGTTGACGTTGTTGGGGACCCAGTCCTCCATGTCCGCGCCCACGCCGCTGCCCTCCATCTTCAGCTGGGCGGCGTTCTTGCCCATGTGCTGCATGGCGATGTCGAACGGGCTGCCGCTCGGGCCGCGGGCGCCGCCAGCGGCCGTGGGAGCCTGGGCGCCGCCGGGGGCCTGGGCGCCGCCCGTCAGCATGGGCGACTGCGCCGGGTTGCTGCCGCCGGCCACGAACTCATCGCGCGCGCCGGGGATGTTCAGCGACTTCCCCGCGATGATCATGTTGGCGTCTTTGATCTGCGTGTTCGCCTGCATCAGCGCGCCGACCGTGGTGTTGTGGCGCTGAGCGATGCGAGACAGCGTGTCGCCGGACTTGATCTGGTAGCTCATGGGGGACGGGGCTCCGAGGCCTGAGAGGAAACTCAGGAGGATTCTCGAAGCCTGAGACCTACTTGTTGCGCACCTCTGCGCTTTTTTCTCACACAGAAAAAAAGGCCTCACGCAACTTTCTGCACCCATCGCGCAATAACTTAATTGCACGGGCGACGCAAAAACGCGCCGCCCCCTCTTAGGAGCGACCGATGGACTCCCTTTCGAAGAGCAGCGCGGCGACGAAGGTGCAGCAGGCGAGCACGCTGGCGGTGACGGAGGCGAAGAAGGTCGCGGTTGCTCCGCCTCCCCCTCCCCCTCCCCCTCCGGCCCCTGAGCCGGCCAGGTCCGAGTTCGTGGCGGACAAGCCGGTGAAGAAGGTGACGCTGGACCCGACGGCGGGCCAGAAGTCGCTCACCGAGCTGCCCGAGCTGGCTGGGAAGCTGCCGAAGTCCTTCTCGGCCAGCTCGCTGCAGCTCACCGGGGGCAAGGGCGCGGGCTTCACCTTTACGACGACGAAGGCCGAGAGCCTCACTACCACCACCGAGGCGGTGTCCGCGAAGAGCACCGCGAGCGCCAGCACGCAGACTAAGGTGGAGGAGGACTCCCAGCGCATCGCCCAGGAGCAGAAGAAGAGCGGGCCGGCCGCGGGAGTGCGGACGATGGAGACGCTGCTCGAGGAGCGCAAGAACGAGCCGGACTTCGAGGAGTACCGCAAGCAGCTGCTGGTCGCGGCCGAGCCCACCCTCAAGGCGCTGGCCGAGCAGGTGCGCAGCCCGCGGATGGACTGGAAGAAGGAGACGGAGCTCACGGCCGCCCTGGAGAGCGTGGCGCGCATCTCCCATGCGGCAGGGCCCGAGGCCACGCAGCGCGCGGCGAAGGCGTTCGCGGCGGGGATGGACGACGGCTCCATCACCGCTCAGCCGGGCACTGCTCAGGAGCGGGCGTTCAGGAAGATGGCCTCGGGTGAAGGGGGCATGCAGTTCGCCGCCGCGCTGTCCAAGGAGCTGGCGGCGGCGGGCAAGCCGGCCAGCGCGGAGCAGGTGGGGATGGCGGCGATCAACGAGGTGAACGGCGCCGTCGCGGACTTCCAGGCGAAGGAGCTGGAGGTCCAGAAGCTCAACGCGCAGCTCCAGAAGATGATCCACGAGGCGGGCCCCGCGCTCACCCAGGAGCAGCAGCAGAAGCTCGCCGAGACGTACCGCCAGCAGCACTCGGCCCAGTACGACGCCTGGGAGAAGGCGGGGGCCAGGCTCTCGTCGTACCTGAAGTCGCCGTCGGCTCTCGAGCAGCTCTCCGAGGACCCCAGCCTGCCCCCGCGGGTGCGGCAGGAGGCCGACAAAGGCATCAAGGGCGCCACGGGCGTCGCCGCGGGCCTGGCCAACACGGAAGCGGGCGCGCAGTGGATCGCCGAAGAGATGATGAAGGAGGGCAAGGGCGAGAAGACGCTGCTGGCGGAGCTGGGCGAGGTGGCCAAGGACAGCAAGGACCTGGGCGACAAGTTCGCACTCGCGCTCGGCAAGGGCGCGGCCTGGGCGGCGATGCAGGGCGCCAAGGGGGGAATGGACCTCGACCTGGTGAAGAAGGCCCTGGTGAAGTACTCGGATGTCTTCGGGCTGGAGCAGAAGAAGATGGCCGAGGTGGTGGAGCTCTTCGGTGAGTTCAAGCCGGGGATGAGCACCGAAGCCGTGCGCGATGTGAGCCTGCGCCTCGACGAGAAGCTGAGGGCCGTCGAGCCGGGCTCTCCCTTCGGCTCGGAGGGGCCGCGGGGCCAGGCGCTGCGCGGGCTTGGGGTGGCGTTCGGGTTCGCGAGCCTCACCGGGGACTTCTCCGATTTCAGCAACGCGGACCTGGCTAAACAGGTGAAGACGATTGGCGACACGATCAACACGGGCGCGGATGGGACCGCGCTCGTCCTGGAGATGTTCACCAAGGCGCAGAGCTTTGGCGCGCTGAAGAGCATCGCCAAGGTCGCGGGGCCGGTGGGCAACGCCATCTCCGCGATTGGCGAGGGCCTGATCGCCATCGACGCCTTCCAGAAGGGGGACCACGGTCAGGCGCTCGAGTCGGGCCTGTTGTCCGCCGGAAGCCTCTTCCTGGCGGCCGCCGCGGTGCAGGGCTTCCCCGTGGCCGGGCAGGTGTTGGGCGCGTCGCTGCTCGTCGCGGGCCTGGGCGTGAAGTACTACAGAGACGGAAAGGAGAAGCAGGAGTTCGAGCAGCGGAAGGAGGCCCTGTTCACGGGCGCGTTCCCGCAGGACCCCGGCTTTGCTCAGGCGCTGTACAACGCGGACAAGGACCAGCTGAACAAGCTGTTTGGCCTGGGCTTCAGCATGAGCCAGGTGCAGAAGCTGGGCAGCAGCTACCCCTCGATCTTCTCGGACTCGTTCGGCACCAGCCTGCAGGGGCTACAAAAGCTGCAGAGCACCTTCAACATGAGCCTGGGCGAGCTCGAGGCGTTGCTGCACACCACGGGTGGTGGCGATGACACGGCGCTGAGGCTCTTCATCCAGGCGATGGACCCCAAGCTGGGGCACGCCGCTACCACCCGCACGCGGCAGGAGTGGATCGACCTGTTCAGGGACTTCGAGCGCAACGGCCCTGATGGGACCCGCGCGGCGTACGGCCGCGCCGCGCAGGCCCTGGAAACGCGCTCGGGCGCCACGGACTGACCGTCAATCCTTCGCGCGCTCGTCCCGTCAGGAGAGCGCTTCGATCAACGAAGAGCACTTCCGCAGGCGCTCGACGGACTCGAAGAATGACCGTTCAGCGAGCCATACCTCTTTAGCCGGAAACGCTTTGGCGAGTTCCTCGTTGTAGCGATCACCAATGCAGGACAGCACATTGTCCTTCTTGGGCTGCAAGACCTCGTCGAGGAGCGTCCGATTCGCGGCCCACGACTCGATGAGCCGCACGTGCTCCTCAACGTCATGCCTCTGCCGGCAGTACGCGAGAAGCTCCCTCGTTGCCTGGTAGAGCCAGGACTCGATGCTGTAGCAAGGCGACAGGACGAGAAGACGACCCAGGGCAGCGTCGATCTGCTCGTCCGTCAGCCTGGGACGAGGCTGTGAGCTGACAGGCAGTGGGGCCTCGCCACGCAGGATGCGCCGCACACCCTCTCGGATGATCGCATCGAACTTCTTGCGGTTCTCGCTGTCTTCGCGCTCGCTCCACACGCGATCGGTATCGAAGTGAAAGACGACGAATCCCTCAGGCTGCATCACCTGGGCCGCGATCAGGCTGAGTAAGAGGATCGTCTCCCGCGTGGGTGGCTGCTCCTTCCACTGGGTAGCACGGACCGCCTGACGCGCACGCTCGTTCTCAGGCAGCGGCTCGAGTCGAACCCGCGCTGGGTTCAAGTCGACGCCCTCAACCACGAGTTTGAGCGCCTCCTTGAGAAGCTTATGGATCGTCGGCTGTCCCTGACGACCAGAGTCCTCGGTCAGCACCAGGATACGAGCACGAACCGCCATGAGGATTCACCAGAATCCCTTGGTCAGCAGGATGTCCGAGACGCGTTGGATTCCGGTCTGGTAGGCGGCGAAGAAGGAGTCAGCTTCCTCCTCGGTGGGGTTGCGCCAGATGAGCTGCGCACCCGAGGTACCCGTGGCGCGCTCGCAAAGGATGAACGTGCGGCGAACCTCTTCGGCACTGTCGAAGCGCAGGAAGTCCAGCAGCAACGGGTTCTGGCTGGTCAGAAACGCCTGCCGGTCACCAATCTCCTCAAGACATGCCTTGATCCATTCGTGATGAAGACCGTTCACGAGTTCGTCGGCGATGATCACATCCGATGATGCGTCGGCGTATGCAAAGAAGGAGAGCAGCCGCTTCTGCCCGTAGCTCAGCAGGTCATGAGAGATCTCCTCGTTGGGCCGCTTGAAGAAGAAACGGAGGTTGCTCAAACGTACCGACTGCTGCCCGTATGTTGGATTGAGGTGCTCCACATCGAATCGTGCGCTTGCAGAGTCGTACCCAAGTACGCGCGCCACGCGCCCAAGGAACTCAGGCTCGAAGACCGATGACGATCCCTTGCCCGCGATATCCAAGAGTATGGCTTTGCGCAGGGAGAACGGGAGCTCCGCGAGGTTACCTCGGATCATCCAGTTCTCTGTCCTTACTTCGTACTTGAGGAGCGCACCGAATCGCTCGAGGCTCTCGTCCATGCGGCCCACGGTCTGGAGTCGTGCACCCAGGACTGTGACCGCCAAGTCCCGTAGCGACTCATCCGGGATCATCCCCAGTGAATAGCCCAGGACCGTCAGCGGTGCCCCCTTGCCCGCCAATTCCACACGCATTTGCCGTCCCGCCCACTCAAGCACAATCTCCTTCGAGCTCAATTCGACCTTCGCAGTGACCTCACCGCGCTTCTCGAGGAGAAAACGGTCGGTCTGCTGAAGGCTGGAAAACTCTCTCAAGGATTCAAGCGGAAGGTTTGGCTCACTCGGGCGAACCCTTGTGATCGTGTGCTCGTAATCAAGCGACTTTCCCGAGGCACGGTAGCTCAGCCTGAGCACATCGTCCTGGAGCGCCGGTTCAGACTGTCCCACTGCGGAGGAGAGCAGGCGAAGCAGGGTCGTCTTTCCGGCCGCGTTCTTGCCCAGGAGCACGTTGATCCCCGGGCGGAACTCCAGCGTCGTCGGCGCCACGTTCCGGAACTGCTCGATCGAGAGCTTCGTCAGCTTGTTCATCGTCCAGTCCTGCTGCCAGGCACCACGAGCCATGGCGCGGCCTCAGGACCGGACCACACGTCCCCGGGTGGGTCAAGGATGCGGCCACGCAATAGCCGCACCCGACGCTCATCCCAGGACTACAGGAACTTCTGACGCTTGCGGGCCTTGAGGGCCTCGACCACCTTGCGCACGTCCTGGCTCTTGTCCTTGGGCACCACGAGGATCGCATCCCCCGCGTCCACCACCACCACATCCGTCATGCCCACCACCGCCAGCGGGCGCTTGTCGCCCAGCACCACGCAGCCGTCGCAGTCCACCACCACGGCCTCGGCTCCGGAGATGACGTTGCCGCGCTCATCCGCCGGGCGCACCTCGGGGATCGCCGCGAACGAGCCCACGTCCGACCAGCCGAAGTCCCCGGGCAGCACCGCGATGTTCGCCGCCTTCTCCATCACTCCGTAGTCGATGGAGATCGACGGCAGCTTGGGGAATACCTTCTTGAGCACCGCCGGGAACGTGCGCTTGCCCATCGCCGTGCGCAGCGCGTCCAGCCCCTTCTGCATCTCCGGCATGTGCTGGGCGAACGCCTGCAGCATCACATCCGCGCGGAACACGAAGATGCCGCCGTTCCACAGGTACTCACCCGACGACACGTACCCCTGCGCCGTCCGCAGATCCGGCTTCTCCTTGAAGGCCTTCACCTTCCGGCCACCGCCCTGCAGCGGCTCGCCGAGCTGGATGTAGCCATAGCCCGTCTCGGGCCGGTTCGGCTGAATGCCCAGGGTGACGATGTGGCCACCCTCGGCGATCCGCGCCGCCTCGGCCAGCGTCTGCCGGAAACCCGCGGGGTTGGCCACGTGGTGATCCGACGGCAGCACCACCAGAATCCCCTTTGGATCCCTCGCCGCCACCGCCAGCGTGGCCAGCGCGATGGCCGGTGCGGTGTTGCGCGCCACCGGCTCCACCAGCAGGTTCTTCTTCGGCAGCCCCTTCACCAGCTTGGCCGCATTCCGGGCGTGCAGGGGGCCACAGACGATGAAGGTGTCCTTCATCGAGGCCAGCCCCTTGAGCCGGGCGGCGGTGTCGGTGATCAGCGGGCTCTTCGAGGCCAACGGCAGAAACTGCTTGGGACGCGCCTGACGGGACAGAGGCCAGAAGCGGGTGCCGGAGCCTCCGGCCATGATGACGGGGTAGAGGGCCATTGCGGTGTAAAAACTCCTGGGGGCGCCAGTAGGTCCGGCGCGGAGGGCGGCGCACCATAACGCCTCTGGGCCAGAAAGAGGCCCCCTTCCCTGCCTGCTCGCCTGCCAGGGCTTCACAGGGAAGAGTTTTGACCCAGCGGCCAAAAGCCAGTCTCATGCCCCGGCGTTGAACTTCAAGGCCAAATCCACCGGGTTGACGCTCGTCTTCACGGCCGTGCTCGCGCTCGGGCTGTCCCTGGCTCCCCTGCCGGAGGCGTTGCGTCCCATCCCCAGCCTGGGCCGCGAGGGCCCTGTCGCGCCGCGCGTGGCGGAGCTCGTTCTACCGCGCTCGCTGACGGGCAAGGGCCCCTCGTTCCAGCCCGTGGACGATGTGATGACGGCCGCGCCTCCGGGCCTGCCTCCCGAGGAGACGCTGCCCGCGGAGGAAGAGGCCACCGAGCCGGAGGAGGAGACGCCCCGCATCGCCGCGCCGCCCTCGGACCTGGAGGGCCTGAGCACCCTGACGCGCACCCGGGCGCTGACGTTCGAGGCGCTGCGCGAGCGCATGGGCTCCAAGCACGTGGACATCGAGCTGGGCTGCCGGCGCAAGAGCCAGGCGGGGTGTGAGGAGCATGGCCTGGCGCCGTTCTTCGCCGCCCTCAACGAGCTGCGCGAGGACAAGCGCCGCACGCCGGTGCGCGTGGTGCACCTGGGCGACTCGCTGATCGCCTCGGACCACATCACCGACGTCATCCGCGCGCGGCTCCAGGAGCGGCACGGCTCGGGCGGCAAGGGGCTGCTCTATATCGACCGGCCCACGGGCGCGGGGCGCACGGTGCGCGCGGGCTCGGCCAGCGAGGGCTGGCAGATCAGCCGCATCATCGACCGCAACTATCCGAAGGACCGGCTGGGCCTGACGGGCGTGGCGTTCGCCTCGGCGGGCACGGGCACGCAGACGGCGCGCTTCTCGGTGGAGGGCGCGCGCACCGCGGAGCTGTTCTTCCTGACGCAGCCCAACGGCGGCACGGTGCAGTTCAGCGCGGACGGCAAGCCGCTGCACCGGCTGCTCACGCGCTTCGAGCCTTCGGGGGTGGCCTTCTCGCGCTTCACGCTGCCCGAGGGCACCAAGACGCTCTCGCTGCAGGCGCTGGGCAAGGTGGAGCTGCACGGCCTCTCGCTGGAGAACGGGCAGCCGGGCATCGTCTACGACACGGTGGGCCTGCCGGGCGCCACGGCCGAAGTCTTCATGCGCACGCAGCGCGGCGCGTTCCGCTCGCAGCTGCGCTACCGCCGGCCCGCGCTGGTGGTGATGATGGTGGGCGGCAACGAGGCCTTCTACATCTCTCGCAACCGCATCACCCCCGCCGAGGTGCGCTCCACGGCCGAGCACTTCGTGAAGACGGTGCGCGAGGCGGTGCCGGACTCGGCCTGTCTGGTGATGGCGCCGCTGGACGCGGCGGTGCGCACCATGGGCGGAGAGCTGATTGCCCGCCGGGGCTCCACGGAGGTGGGCGCCATCCTGCGCGAGGTGGCGCTCGAGGCCGGCTGCGCCTACTGGGACGCCTTGACGGCCATGGGTGGCGAGGGCTCGTCCATCAAGTGGCTGTCCGCGGGGCTGCTCAACGAGGACCTGGTGCACCCACGGGCCCGGGGCTCGGACCTGCTGGGCCACCTGTTCGACTTCGCGCTGCAGCGTGCCTACGCCCAGGCCCACCAGCCCCTGCTGCTGGCGGAGGATCCGCCGGGGATGATCGACGGGGTGACGACGCTCAAGGGCACCTTCGCGCGGATGCGAGCCCTGGAAGAGGAGAAGAAGGACGCGGAGCGGCTGGGCATCGTCCAGCTGGGCGCGTCCCATACCGCCTCCCACGCCTTCACGGACGCGGTGCGCACGGCGCTCACCAAGCGCCTGGGAGACGGGGGCCGTGGCTTCATCGCCGCGGGCAAGGCCTCCGCGCGGCTGGCGAACGCCAAGGTGGCGCGCGAGCTGACGGGCGACTGGAAGGTGCAGGATGCGCAGCGCGTGGAGGCCCAGCCCGGTGAGGTGTGGGGCCTGAGCGGCATTCGCGCGGTGGGCGCTCCGGGCGCCTCGATGCGCATTCAGTTCTGCGAGGGCTGCCCGCCCGCGAAGTCTCCGCGCGCCCGGCTGGACCTGTACTGGCTGGACTCGCCTGGCGCCGGAAAGCTGGAGGTGAAGGTGAACGGCGAGCCCGTGCCCGCCGAGGAGCCCGCCGCCACGCCCGTCACCGCGCCCACGGTGCGCATCCGCTCCTTCCCGGTGCAGGGCGCCGCGAACACGCTGCAGGTGACCAACGTGGGAGAAGGCCCCATCACGGTGCTGGGCGCCTCGCTGGACTTCGAGCCGCCGGGCCTCGTCTATGACGCGGCGGGCCTGCCGGGCAGCACGGCCTTCACGCTGAGCCGCTACGAGCCCACGGCGCTCGACCAGCAGCTGTCCGCGCGCAAGCCGCAGCTGCTGGTGTACTGGTACGGCACCAACGAAGCGAACCTGCCGGACCTCGATCCGCAGGCGCTGCGTCAGGAGTACGTGGCGCTCATCTCCCGGATGCGCGCCTCCACCGGCGCGGAGTGCCTGCTCATCGGGCCCACGGACCGGCTGCAGCAGGACGCGAGCGGCCGGTGGACGGAAGCCGTCGCGCTGGCGCGGGTGCTCACCACGCTGCCCACGGTGGCGCGCGAGGCGGGCTGTGCGTACTGGTCCGCCCGGGCGGCCATGGGCGGCGAGCGCTCGATGCTGCGCTGGCAGCGCTCGGAGCCGATGCTGGGCCACCCCGACGGCGTCCACCTGACGCAAGAGGGCTACGAGCGGCTGGCGGCCTCCTTCGTGAAGGAATTGCTCACCTCCTACGAGTCCTACAAGGCCGCGCCCGCGGAGCAGGTGAAGGCCCCTACACCCTCTGAGTCGCCCACGGCGCGCAGTTCGGAGGGAGGCTGACATGCAGTCCACCAGCATTGCCTACCTCGTTTTCCTCGGGCTGACGTTCGCGCTGTATTGGGCGGTGCACCGCCACAAGGTGGCGCGGCTGGGCATCCTGCTCATCGCCAGCCTGTACTTCTACATGGTGTGGACGCCGTTCCCGGTGCTCGTGTTCTTCGCGTGCGCGGCGGTGGACCACCTCATCGTCAAGGGGCTGGCGCGCTGGAAGTCCCCGGGAGTGCGCAAGGCGCTGGTGACGGCGTCCGTGGTGTCCAACGTGGGGCTGCTGGCCACGTTCAAGTACGCGGAGCTGCTGCGCGAGACGGCGCGCAACCTGCTGGCCCCGCTGGGCATCACGGTGCGCGACGAGCCGTTCGGGCTGCTGCTGCCCATTGGCCTGTCGTTCCTGTGCTTCCAGGCGATCAGCTACGTGGTGGACGTGTACCGCGGCAAGGCGAGCGCGGAGTACAGCTACCTGGAGCACCTGCTGTACCTGCTGTTCTTCCCGCGCGTGGTGTCCGGGCCCATCGTGCGCGCCTCGGCGCTGCTGGAGCGCTTCCGTGACGTGCCCACGCTCACGCCCGAGCAGGGCGGCATGGCGCTGTACCGCATCGCGGTGGGCCTGGTGAAGAAGCTGGTCATCGCGGACGTGCTGGGCAGCGGTCTGGTGGATCCGGTGTTCGCGGACCCGGCGGCGTACACCTCGGCCGAGTGCCTGGTGGCGGCGGTGGCGTACACGTTCGAGCTGTACCTGGACTTCTCGGGGTACTCGGACATCGCCATTGGCGCGGCGGCGCTGTTCGGCTTCCAGTTCCCGGAGAACTTCAACCGGCCGTACCTGGCGAAGAACCTGTTCGAGTTCTGGAACCGCTGGCACATGAGCCTGTCCAGCTGGCTGCGCGACTACCTGTACATCCCGATGGGTGGCAACCGGGCGTCGAAGCCGCGGGTGCTCTTCAACCTGATGACGGTGATGGTGCTGGGCGGCCTGTGGCACGGGGCGGACTGGCGCTTCGCCGTCTGGGGCGCGGTGCACGGCGTGGCGCTGGGGCTAACGCGCACCTGGTGGTGGATCCGCGGCGGGCGGCCGGACGAAAAGCCCGAGGGCTGGAAGAACTGGCTGGGCATCGGGGTGGCGACGTTCTGCACCTTCACGGTGGTGGTGCTCACGCGCGTGGTGTTCCGGGCGAAGGACATGGCGCACGCGGGCGAGTTCTACGAGCGTATGCTGCTGGGCATGCCGGGGCTGGCCAACGTGGGCGCGCTGGTGTGGAGCATGTTGGCGGTGGCGGTGGTGGGCCACCTGATGCCCATGCGTGTCTACGATCTGGTGGGCTCGGTGTTCGTGCGGATGCCCGTGCCGGCCCGAGCGGTGGTGCTGGTGCTGATCGGCCTGGGCATTCGTCACCTGGCCTCGGTGGAAGCGCGGCCCTACGTGTACCTGCAGTTCTGAGCCGCGCCGAGGTTCACGTGGTTGAGCAGGTCGTAGAGGATGCGCGCCGTGGCGCCCCAGATGACGTGTGAGTCGTACGTGTAGAAGTACACGTCGTACTCCACGTCCCGGACCGTGCGCTTCTCCGTGCGGCGGATGGCCGGATCCAAGAGTCCCGAGAGCGGCACCTCGAGGATGAAGGCCACCTCCTCGGCGCTGGGCCGGTACTGCCCATCTCCGGGGATGACGCCCACGAACGGCTGAATGCGGAACGACGTCGTGGTGGGCACCTCGTCCAACATGCCCAGCACCCGCACCCGGGAGCGCTCGATGCCCAGCTCCTCCTCCGTCTCGCGCAGCGCGGTGTGCAGCGGAGTGGCGTCCTCCGCGTCCCGGCCACCACCGGGGAAGGAGTACTGGTTGGCGTGAGTGCGCAGGTGCGCCGGCCGGCGCGTGAAGAGCACGTGCGGCACGCCGTTGCGCTCGAAGAGCGGGACGAGCACCGCCGACTCGCGCAGCACCAGCCCCGGCAGGTTCAGCGGCCGGGGCGTGCGCGCGGAGAGCTGACGCTCCAGGGTGTCGAAGAAGGAGTCCACGTCAGTCCGTTACCTGCGTCTCCACCGGAGGCTTCAGCGGCTGCTCCGGCGCATCGACATTCTCCACCCCGGACAGCGGCTGGAGAACCCCCGCCTGCAGCAGGCCAATGAGCACCAGGCCCAGCGCCACGCGGTACACGACGAACACCATGGTCGAGCGCGTGCGCAGGTAGCGCATCAGCCACGCGATGGCCGCCCAGCCCGAGCCGAAGGCCACCACCGTGCCCACCACCAGTGCCAGCGTGGAGGGGCGCCCCTCCGCCTCGGACTCCAGCAGGTGCTTCAGCTCGAAGACGCCCGCCAGGGTGATGGCCGGAATGGACAGCAGAAAGGAGTACCGGGCGGCATCCTCTCGCCGCAGCCCCAGCGACAGCGCTCCGGTGAGCGTGGTGCCCGAGCGCGACGAGCCGGGGATGAGCGCCACCGCCTGCCACACGCCGATGATCACCGCATCCTTCCAGCGCATGTCCGCCACGGTGCGCTGGTGCGAGGCCACCCGCTCCACGATGAACAGGATGATGGCCAGGATGATGAGGCTGGCGGAGATGACGTACAGCGAGCGCAGCGACGTCTCGATGTACTTCTTGAAGGCCAGCCCGCACACCCCGATGGGGATGGTGCCCACGAGCACGAACCACGCCAGGCGGGCCTCGAGCGTGCCAAACGGCTGGCGGCGCGCCAGGCCCTGGAAGAAGGCCACGGTGAGCCTCACCAGGTCCGCGCGGAAGTAGATGAGCACGGCGGCCACGGTGCCCAGCTGGATGACAGCGGAGTACGCGGCGCCCGGATCCTTCCACCCGAACAGCTCCGGGACGATGCGCAGGTGCGCGGTGGAGCTGATGGGAAGGAACTCGGTGAGTCCCTGAACCAGGCCAAGGACGATGGCTTCGATGAGACTCATAAAGGGCGAGCCCGGATGTAAGCGCTGCGACACCCGCCAGCAAGGGCGATATCCACCCTCAGTCCTGTTCACCCCCGGATACGTCAGCAGGTGTGCATGCCCGCCATGGCGGTAGGCTCATGTCCGACCGCCTATGCCTCCTGCCCCACCGTGCCCCTGCTGCTCCGGTCTGCGCTACCGGCAATGCTGTGCCCCCTACCACCGCGGCGAGGCCGAGCCGCCGGACGCCGAGGCGCTCATGCGCTCGCGCTACAGCGCCTTCGCGCTCAAGGAGGCCGGCTACCTCTGGAAGACACTGCACCCGGAGCACGCCGACCGGGCCCGGCCCGAGGCCGAGACGATTCGGGAGTTCCGCGGCTTCGCGCAGAGCCACCAGTTCCCCGGCCTGGTGGTGATGGACCGCCGGGCGCCGGACGAGCGCGGGGTGGCGCAGGTGCTCTTCTTCGCCAAGGTGTTCGAGAAGGGCAAGGACCGCTCCTTCGTGGAGCGCTCGGACTTCCGCCACGATGGAACGGGCTGGCGCTACGTGTCCGGGGTGGGGTTCAAGCCCGCGGACCTCCCCGTGCCCCCGGAGAGGCTTACGCTGGCGACTTTTCCCAAGTGAAAAAGGCCCCGTCAGGATTTCGGGGCCCTTTTCGTCCCTGAGAGTAGCTGCCCGGCCGAAGAGGCCCTACACGCTCCTGGTAATCGATCTCACACATCGACGCGGTTCGACTCCGCCCTGGGCCTGGAAAGGTCCGCCAAAACCAGCGGCTTCTTCACTCGGGCAGCAACCTTTTCCCTCTGTCTCTCAGGTCCCCTCACTCCAGGACGCCAGGTACTTGGCCTGCTCCTTGGTGAGCGCGTCGATCTTCACGCCCAGGCTCTTGAGCTTGAGCCGGGCGATCTCCTCGTCGATGTGAGCGGGCACGTCGTACACCTTCTGCTCCAGCGACTTGTGGTTCTTCACCATCCACTCGGAGCTCAGCGCCTGGTTGGCGAAGGACATGTCCATCACGCTGGAGGGGTGCCCCTCGGCCGAGGCCAGGTTGATGAGCCGGCCCTCGCCCAGCACGATGACCTTCTTGCCCGTCTTGAGCGTGAACTCCTCCACGAACTCGCGCAGGAAGGCCCGGCGCTTGGACAGCTTGTTGAGCGCCTTCAGGTCCAGTTCCACGTTGAAGTGGCCCGAGTTACACACGATGGCGCCATCCTTCATCTTCTCGAAGTGCTCGCCGCGGATGACGTCGATGTTGCCCGTCACCGTGCAGAAGAAGTCGCCAATCCTCGCCGCCTCGCCCATCGGCATGACGCGGAAGCCGTCCATCACCGCCTCGAGCGCCGTGGTGGGGTCCACCTCCGTCACCACCACGTCGGCGCCCATGCCCTTGGCGCGCATCGCCAGCCCGCGCCCGCACCACCCGTAGCCGGCCACCACGAACACGCTGCCGGCCAGCAGCCGGTTCGTCGCCCGGATGATGCCGTCAATGGTCGACTGGCCCGTGCCGTAGCGGTTGTCGAACAGGTGCTTGGTCTTCGCCTCGTTCACTCCGACGATCGGGTAGCCCAGCACCTTGTCCCGGGCCATGGACCGCAGGCGGAGCACGCCCGTGGTCGTCTCCTCGGTGCCACCAATCACGTCCTTGAGCAGATCCTTGCGCCGGGTGTGCAGCACGCCCACCACGTCCGCGCCGTCATCCATGGTGATGTGCGGCCCGCTCTCCAGCGCCTGATCGATGTGCCGGTAATACGTGTCGTTGTCCTCGCCCTTGATGGCGAACACCGACATGCCGTAGTCGGCCACCAGCGCGGCGGCCACGTCGTCCTGGGTGGACAGCGGGTTGGAGGCGCACAGCGATACCTCCGCCCCACCCGCCTTGAGCGCCACCATCAGGTTGGCCGTCTCGGCGGTGACGTGCAGACACGCGGTGACGCGCAGGCCCTTGAGCGGCCGCTGCTTGAGGAAGCGCTCCTGAATCTGGTGCAGCACCGGCATCGTCCGCCCGGCCCACTCGATTCGCCCGCGCCCCTTCTCCGCCAGCGACGGGTCCTTGATGTCACAGTGCACGGGGGCGAAGCTGCTCTTGGACCTCTTGAGGGTGCTGACCTTGGCCATGGTGAAAGGCTCCCGGGGGCGAAAAGAAAAACGCGCGTGACCCGGACAGGGCCACGCGCGCATTCAAATCACAACGGCGCCGAAGTGACAGTGCCTTACGGGCTGCCCACGGCCTTCAGGCGGGCCGAACCACCCAGGGCGTCCACCAGCGCGTCCTTCTTGTCGGTGCGCTCCCAGGTGAACTCCTTCTCCGAGCGGCCGAAGTGCCCGTACGCGGCGGTCTTCTGGTAGATGGGCCGCAGCAGGTCCAGGTTCTCGATGATCTCGCGGGGGCGCAGGCCGAACACCTGGCGCACCGCCTGGGCGATCTTCTCCTCGGGCACCTTCGACGTGCCGAACGTCTCCACCATCACGCTCACGGGGTCCGCCACGCCGATGGCGTAGGACACCTGCACCTCGCAGCGGCTGGCCAGCCCCGCGGCCACCACGTTCTTGGCGATGTAGCGGCCCATGTACGCCGCCGACCGGTCCACCTTGGACGGGTCCTTGCCCGAGAACGCGCCGCCACCGTGCCGGCCCATGCCGCCGTAGGTGTCGACGATGATCTTCCGGCCCGTCACGCCCGAGTCGCCCATGGGGCCACCCACCACGAAGCGGCCCGTGGGGTTGATGAAGAACTTGGTCTTCTTGTCGATCAGCTTCGCCGGCAGCGCCTTGGCGATGACGTCCTCGCGGATGGCCTCGTGGATCTTCTTGTTGGAGATCTCCTCGGCGTGCTGCGTGGACACCACCACCGTGTCGATGCGCACCGGGCGGCCGCCCTTGTACTCCACCGAGACCTGGCTCTTGCCGTCCGGGCGGATCCAGTCGTGCTGCTTGCGGCGCACCTCGGACAGCCGCCGGGTGAGCGCGTGCGCGTAGTGGATGGGCGCCGGCATGAACTCCGACGTCTCGTCGCAGGCATAGCCGAACATCATTCCCTGGTCGCCGGCGCCCTGCTCCTTCTTGTTGTCCACGCCGCGGGCGATGTCCTGGCTCTGGCCCTCGATGGCCACCATGACGCCGCAGGTGTGGCCGTCGTAGCCCATGGAGCTATCGGTGTAGCCAATCTTGCAGATGGTGCTGCGGACGATCTTCGGGATGTCCACGTAACAGTTGGTCGTCACCTCTCCGGCGACGATGGCCAGGCCCGTCTTGACCAGGGTCTCCACGGCCACGCGGCCCTGGGGATCCTTGGTGAGGATGGCGTCCAGCACCCCGTCGGAGATCTGATCGGCGATCTTGTCCGGGTGCCCTTCGGTAACGGATTCAGACGTGAACAGGAAGTCGGTAGGCATGTCTTCTCGATGATAACGGGCAGGCAGGAACCACGTACAGCGCGCGGACACTAGACGTGGGGTCCTTCGAGAGTCAAACGCTGAAAGAGGCAGGGGAATTCGGCTCCGCCCGGGGCCAGGCGACCAGGCGAGGCCCGGTCTTCAGCCCGTGAATTTTCCGGCGCACGGCCCGTTCCCCTGGGCTACAGGAAGCCGCCGCTTCCTCTAGGAACAAGGATCCGTATGAACGCTCGCCTCCGCACCGTCCCCCTGCTGGCTGCCCTCGTGCTGTCCGTTCCGGCCTTTGCCGCGCCCAACGAGGCGGTAGCCAAGCCCGTGAAGACCGTTGTCCAGTCCGTGCGCTACGGCAAGGACCTGGCCGCCCTGAAGCACTTTGGCGGCGAGCAGCAGGCGAAGTTCCTGCTGGGTGACGCGTGGGACAAGGCCACCGAGCCCCAGAAGAAGGAGTTCGTGCAGCTGTTCCACAACCTGTTCGCCAAGATTGCCTTCCCCAAGGTGCGCGAGAACTTCAAGAACCTGGCCTCCATCACCTACGAGGACCCCGAGGTGACGGGCGAGGAGGCGAAGGTGGGCTCCACCATCGTCATCGATCACCCGATGAAGAAGCAGGAGCTGAAGCTCAAGTACAGCCTGGCCAAGGACAAGGCCGGCTGGAAGGTGGTGGACGTGGTGGTGCTGGGCGACTCGATGCTCACCGGCATCCGCGATGACCAGGTGCGCCCCATCCTCAAGGACGGCGGCTGGGACGCGCTGATGAAGGCCATGCGCGAGAAGAACGCGGAGCTGGCCAAGGTTCAGCTGAAGTAGCCTGCTTGCCCGCTGTGCCGCCGGGCCTCCTTCGCCTGCTGTGGGAGGAGGCCGTCGAGCCGTGTAGGCTCCGGCCCCTGGAAAGGGAGCGCCCGGCCTGATGTCCACCTCTCACATCTCCCAGCCCCCCCCCGGCCGCGCCGAGCCGTCGTCGCGCGAGGTGGATGCCTTCTGCGTGCGCTACGCCCCGCGCGCTCCGGGCCACGCGGCGGTGAGGGACTTGTACCGGCTGCTCTACGCGCTGCCCACCGATGGGTTGGAGGCGCGCTTTACCTGGGTGGAGCAGTGCATCGCCTGGCTGCGTGAGCCGCGCTCCGCGCAGGGGCTCATCGACGGCGAGGAGCCCGAGCTGTCCGTGGCGGCAAGCCGGCTGGTGCTGCTGGTACGGGTGCTCGAGGGCGAGGCCTCCATGCGGCAGGCGGTGGCCAGGCTGGTGGCCTCCATCGTGGCCGAGGCCCGGGGCCTGAAGCTCTTCGCGCAGGTGGGGCTGCCCAGCCGCCAGGGCTTCTTCTCCGAGCTGACCGACCGCGTGCTGCGCCACCTGCTGCCCGCCCCGCCGGACCCCGAGCGCCTCTCGGAGCTGCTGCTGCGCCTGTTCCCGGGCCCCTCGGACGTGGCGTGGTTGGAGTCGCTGCCCCCCGCGTCCATGGCGCGCCTGTTCACCCTGGTGAGCGAGCTGCAACACTCGCTGCCAGCCCCGGGGGTCCTGCTGCGCGCCAACCTGGTGGACGCGCTCACCCTGCTGTCCACCCAGACGGCGGCGCTGGGGCTGGCCGAGGACGTCAGAGACCGCAGCACCGGTGTGGCCTTCCGCGCCTCGCCCTTCCTGCGCCTGCGCCGCACCTGTGACGGCGTGCTGGCCCGGGACGCCGCGGCGGACACGCTGAGGGAGCTGGGCGCCGCGCTCTCCGAGTGCCGTCAGGTGGTGGCCCAGGTCACCAGCCACCTGGAGCAGTCCGGGGTGAGCGTGGACCTGGTGTACCGGCTGGAGAGCCTGCGCCGGGGGCTGGACCGGATGGAGGCCATCTCGCGGGTGCTGGGCGCCGCCCGGGGCGAGGACCGGTGCCGCGAGGGGCTGGCGCTGGTGGTGGGGCTCTTGCGCCACTCGTACGCGGACCGCTCCGTGCGCGAGCTGACGCGCACCAACCTGCGGCTGCTGGCGCGCAAGGTCATCGAGCGCGCGGGCCACTCGGGCGAGCACTACATCACCACCACCCGCGCCGAGTTCCACGCCATGGTGCACTCGGCCGCGGGAGGCGGGCTGCTCACTGCCTTCACCGCCGCGCTCAAGTTCTTCCTGGGGGGCCTGACGCTGGCGCCCTTCTTCGCGGGGCTCTTCGCGGCGCTCAACTACGCGGGCAGCTTCGTGCTGATGCAGGCGCTGGGCTTCACGCTGGCCACCAAGCAGCCGTCCATGACGGCCGCCACGCTGGCGGGTGCCATCGACGAGGGCTCCGGCTCTCGCGAGGAACGGCTGCGGCGGTTGTTGGAGCTCATCCCCCGCATTACCCGCTCGCAATTGGCCGCCGCCCTGGGCAACTTGAGCTGCGTGCTGCCCGCCGCGGTGGGCCTGGCGCTGGCCTTCCAGCTCGCCACCGGCCAGTCGCTGCTCACCCCGGCCAAGGCCACCGCCGTCGTCGAGTCCATTCACCCGTGGCGCAGCGCCACCCTGCTGTTCGCCGCCATTACCGGTGTGCTGCTGTGGGTGTCGAGCGTGGCGGGTGGGTGGCTGGAGAACTTCTTCGTCTACCGGCGCATCCCCGAGGCGCTGGCGCACCACCGGGGCCTGCGGCGGCTGTTGGGCGAGGCCGGAGCGCGCAGGCTGTCCGAGGGCGTGCTGCATCACGTGGCCGGAGTGGGCGGCAGCGTGATGCTGGGCGTGCTGCTGGTGGTGACGCCGGGCGTGGGCAGCTTCTTTGGCGTGCCGGTGGACGTGCGCCACGTGACCCTCACCTTCGGCTCGCTGGCCTTCGCCGGGTGCGCCCTGGGGCCCGAGGCGGTGGCGCAGCCGGGCTTCCTGGCCGCGCTGCTGGGCGTGCTGGCCATTGGCGCGCTCAACTTCGGCGTGTCCTTCGCCCTGGCCCTGGCCGTGGCCCTGCGCGCGCGGGATGCCTCGCTGAGCGACGGCCTGCTGCTGCTGCGCGTGCTGGCTGTCCGCCTGCTCACCGGGCCTCGCACCTTCCTGCTCCCCCCGGATGACGAGGCCGGGTCCGCGGAGGACGAAGCGGCCGCCGCCCATGACGCCTCCGCGCCCGCACCAGGCGGGCCCGGCGCATGAGGTAGGAGAGCGGCCGGGCACTCAAGCTCGGCTTCCGGGCAGGGCCATTTGCCGGTAGGTTCGCCGGCAATGAGCACTTCGCCCCATCCTCCCAACCGCTTTGCTCTCGCCTATGCCGGACTCATGGTCCGCAGGCCGGGAGCGGTCCTGCTCGTCATCCTCGCGCTGCTCGGAGCCGCGCTGTGGGGCACCTTCCAGCTGCGCATCAACTCCAATCAGCTGGATCTCATCTCGCAAGAGCTGCCCGAGGTGAAGGAAGTCAAGCGCGTCATCGACATGGTGGGTGGCAGCGGCTACCTCATGCTGACGCTGCGGGGCGATGACGAGGCCACGCTCAAGCGCGTCTCGGATGATCTGGCCGCCAAGCTGCAGGCGGACCGCGAGAACGTGCGCTTCCTCACGTACAAGATGCCCGTCGAGTTCGTGCAGGAGAACATGGTCCTCTTCATCAAGACGGAGGACCTGGCCGAGGGCAAGCGCCGCATCTCCGCGTACATGAAGGATCAGCTGCGCCGCAACAACCCCTTCTACATCGAGCTGAAGAAGACCGAGCCGGTGAAGTTGGATCTGCAGGATCTGATCAACAAGTACTCCAGCGTCGGCAAGAAGAGCATCCGCGACGACTACTACATCTCCCAGGACCGGAAGATGTTGCTCTTGCTCATCAAGCCGATGTGGGACACCAACGAGATCGGCAAGACGAAGGTCTACGTCGACAAGCTCAACGCGGACCTGGCCGAGTACTCCAAGGCGAACAAGGCGGGCGAGAACGGCGCCACCGTGGCCCTGGTGGAGGACTACGCGAAGATGGGCGACAAGCAGACGGTCGCCTACGGCTTCACCGGCTCGTACAAGACGGCGGTGGATGACTCGTACGCCATGGAGGATTCGCTGGGCCCCGTGGCCTTCTACGCCTTCGCGGCCATTCTGCTCATCACCATCGCGTTCTTCCGCAAGTGGGCGCCCACGCTCATCGTGGTGTCGGGCATGGTGATTGGCACCATCATCACCATGGGCTTCACCTACGTGACCATCGGTGAGCTGAACATGGTGACGAGCATCCTCGGGGGCATCCTGATGGGGTTCGGCATCGACTTCGGCATCCACTTCGTGTTCCGCACCCGGCTGGAGCTGGGCGCGGGCAAGCCGTATGACATCGCCATCCGCGACGCGATCATCAACGCGGGCCGCCCGGCGCTGGTGTCCGCGGTGGTGACGGCCGGCTCGTTCCTGGTGCTGATGGTCAGCGAGTTCCGCGGCTTCAGCCAGTTCGGCTTCCTGGCCGGCTGCGGCACCATGATTCTGGGCTTCACCCTGTTCGCCTGGAGCCCCGCGCTGCTGGCGCTGGCGGGCCGCATCAACCCCGAGCTGCCCAAGAAGCTCATCGGCACCATGACGCCTCCGGCCACCAACAGCGCCTCGGGCAAGGAGGTGCGCTTCCCCCGCCCCAAGCTGTGGCTGGGCGTGAGCACCGCCGTCGTCGCCCTGGTGTGCGCCGCCGCGGTGCCGTGGAACAGCGAGGAGCCGCCGTCGGGCAAGGAGATGGGCTTCCTCGAGCGGCTGCAGTACGGCGTGCGCTTCAACTACAACACCCGCGCGCTCATCCCCGAGGGCCAGCCCTCGGTGCGCCTGCAGGACGAGATCAACGAGCGGTTCCAGATCTCCAGCGACCCCCTGGCCGTCTATACGAAGACGCTGGAGGAGGCGAAGGAGGTCTACGAGGAGCTCACCCAGAACAAGGACAAGTACAAGTCCATCGACCAGGTGGTGAGCATCTACACCTTCGTGCCGCCCCCGGACGTGGCCGCGGCCAACCGGAAGATCCTCGATGAGTGGGAGCAGGAGCTGAAGGACATCGACGTGACGGCGCTGCCTCCGGAGATGCAGGAGAAGGCCGCGCTGTTCAAGAAGATCCTGGGCGCCAAGCCCTTCGACGTGCACGGGGTGCCCGAAATCTACGCCAAGCAGTTCCGCCACCTGCCCACGACGAGCCCGGAGAACCACGGCTACCTGACGTTCATCTACCCCAGCGTGGACCTGTGGGACGGCAAGCTGATGCTCCAGTTCGCCGACGAGACGAGCCTCATCAAGACGGCCTCGGGCAAGGAGTTCCGGGCCGCGGGCGCCGCGCCGCTGTACGCGCGGCTGGCGCGCATCGTGCTGGCCGACGGCAAGCTGACGGTGCTGCTGGTGGCGCTGTGGATCCTCGTCATGCACTTCGCGGACTTCCGCAGCGCGCCGCTGGCGCTCGCGTCGGTGCTCCCGCTCACGGTGGGCCTGGCGATGATGCTGGGGTTCATGTCGCTGTTCGATCTGCGGCTGAACTTCATGAACATCATCATCCTGCCCATCCTGCTGGGCTTCGGCGTCAGCCACGGCTTGTACCTGCTGCACCGCTTCCTGGAAGGCACCTCACCGGTGGTGGCGCTGCGCAGCGTGGGCGCGGCGGTGGCCTCGTCCACGCTCACCGCCGTGGCGGGCTTCGCGGCGCTGCTGGCCGCCAGCCACAACGGCCTGAAGTCCATGGGCCTGGTGGCCACCATCGGCCTCATCACCACGCTGGTGGTGTCCTTCACGGTGCTGGCCGCGGTGATGCAGCTCTTGCATGACCAGCGCGTGCGCAAGGCCGCGCGCAACCAGCCGCCGTCGGACAGCTCGACTCCGGGCGCTCCCGGCTCCGAGACGAAGGCGGCCTGAGCTCCCTGGGGGCCTCTTCCTACTCGGCGTGGGGAGAGGTCCACTGCCCGGCCGGCAGGGACTGCCCGGTCACCTCCTGCTCCGGCAGGCACCGGGCCCGCCGGGCGGCCATGGCCCGTGGCACCGTGAGCCCCGCGCGCGGCGTGGGCGAGGGCGCGAGGTACTCGAGCGTCGTGCCCATGACGCGATCGAGGAGCCGGGCCAGCTGTGAGGCGCCCACGGCCTGACGGGTGGCGCGGATGAAGGCCTCCAGGTCCGCCTGGAACGCGTGGCAGTCCGGGTAGCGCTTCTCCCGGTCCCTGGCCAGCGCCCGGTCGAGGATCCACTGCACCGCCTTGGGCAGGTCCGGCCGGCGCTGCACGGCGGGCACGGGAGCCTCGCAGAGGATGGCGTGGGCCATGCCCAGCTCGTTCGGCGCCTCGAAGGGCTTGTGGCCCGTGAGCAGCTCGTAGAAGACGACGCCCAGCGCGTACACGTCCACGCGGCGATCCACCGGCTTGCCGCGCAGCTGCTCGGGCGACAGGTACGGCAGCTTGCCCCGGATGATGCCGGGCTGCGTGGGGTGCATCGGGTCCGCCGCCCTGGCGATGCCGAAGTCCACCACCTTCACCGTGCCCTGACGCGACACCAGGATGTTGTCCAGGCTGACGTCCCGGTGCACCAGGCCCCATGGCTGCCGCGTGGCCGGATCACAGAAGTCGTGGGCGAAGGCCAGCCCCTCACAGGCCTCGGAGATCATCCACGCGCACAGCACCGGCGACAGGGGCTCGCGCTGGGCCCGGGCCGCGTGCACCAGCCCGCGCAGGCTGGGCCCGTCGATGTACTCCATGGCCAGGTAGCAGGTGCCGTCCGCCACCCCCAGATCGAAAACCTGAGCGATGTTGGAGTGGCTGAGCCGAGAGGCCAGCCGCGCCTCGGACAGGACCATGTCCACGAACGAGGGCTCCTCGGCCAGGTGCGGGAGGATCCGCTTGAGCACCAGCGTCTTCTCGAAGCCCCCCGGCTCCGTGGCCTTGGCGAGGAACAGCTCCGCCATTCCCCCCGTAGCAATCTTCCGGATCAGTTCGTAATTGCCGAGTTTCATTGAGGGCAAATTGATCCGGTTTTGCGGTGATGCAGCCCCCTCCCCTGGGTTTTCAGGCGCGAATGTGAGTGCTTGCACACTGCACAAACCTTTGTGTGCCGCAGTGGACTCAGGCCCCCTTCCGGCGGGCGATCCAGGCGTTCACGTGGCTCTCGAGCACATCGAGCGGCAGCGGGCCGTTCTCCAGCACGGCGTCGTGGAAGGCGCGCAAGTCGAAGGTGTCGCCCAGCTCACGCTCGGCCTTGGTGCGCAGCTCGCGGATTTTGAGCTCGCCGATCTTGTAGGCCAGCGCCTGGCCGGGCCAGGTGATGTAGCGGTTCACCTCCGCCTCGATGTTGTGGCGAGAGAGCGCGGTGTTCTCGAGCATGAAGTTGATGGCCTGCTCGCGCGTCCAGCCCTTGGCGTGCATGCCGGTGTCGACCACCAGACGGCAGGCGCGCCACATCTCATAGGACAGGCGGCCGAAGTCCTTCTCGGGCGTGTCGTAGAGGCCCATCTCGATGCCCAGGCGCTCGGAGTACAGGCCCCAGCCCTCGACGAAGGCGGTGAAGAAGACGGCGTGCCGGCGGAACTTCGGCAGCTCCAGCTCCTGCTGGAGGGCAATCTGGTGGTGGTGGCCGGGCACCGCCTCGTGCACGGTGAGCGCGGGCATCTCGTACAGCGGGCGCTGGTCCAGCTTGGAGGTGTTGACGCGGTAGACGCCGGCGCGGCCCGTCTCGGCGGCTCCGGACTCGTAGTAGGCCGTGGTGGTGCCCTCGGCGATGTCGGGGGGAATCTCCTTCACCGTGTACGGCAGGCGCGGCAGACGGCCAAACAGCTTGGGCATCTCTCCGTCGATGCGCTTGGCCAGCGAGGCGGCCACGGTCATCAGCTCCTCGCCCGTCTTCGCGTAGAAGCGCGGATCAGTGCGCAGGTACTCGACGTACGCCTTGCGGTCGCCCTGGAAGTTGGCGCGCTTGACGACCTGGTCCATCTCGGCGCGGATGCGCGCCACCTCGGACAGGCCCAGCTGGTGAATCTGCTCGGGCGTCATGTCCGTCGTCGTGTTCGTCTTCACCCGGTAGGCGTAGAACTCCTTGCCCTGCGGCATGGCGGAGGCGCCCACCGCCTTGCGGCACTTCGGGGCGTACTGCGTGGTGTAGAAAGTCTGAAACTCGCGGTAGGCGGGCACCAGCTGGGTGCTGACGAGCTCCAGCGCCCGGGTCTCCAGCGCCTTCCAGTCCGCGTCGGTGATGCTGGCGGGCTTGGTCTTGAAGGGGCGCATGAACACCGACTTCGCCGGCTCGGTGACGATGTGCGTGGCGATCGTCTTCTCGAAGCCCTGCATCGGCTCGCAGGCGTGGACGTAGCCACCCTTGAGCGCCTCGCGCGACACCGCGAGGGAGGCCTTGTTGTAGGCCGGGAAGGCCTCGAGCCGGGCGAGGTAACTCTCGTAGTCACTCTTCGTATAGAAGGGCAGCTGGTCCGGCAGCGTGGCCAGGAAGGTGTGCCAGCCACCCCGGTTGCTGAAGCGCATGGTGCGCTGGCCGAAGCGGTTGCCCTCCACCGTGCGGCTCAGGTCCCTGCGCAGGATGGCGTGGTTGAGCCGGTCGCTCTCGGACAGCTTGGTGGTGTCCAGCTTGTCCAGCCGCGCGACGAAGGCCTTCGCCTGGGCCGCCTGCCGATCCGCCTCCGCGAGCGAGGGGTCTCCCAGCTCGCGGTCATAGTCGCGCACGCCCAGGCTGGTGGCCTGAAGGGGGTTGGTCTTCAGGTGCCAGGCCCAGTGCTCGTCGAGCAGCTTCTGGAACTCTTCGGTTGGCGTGGCCGCCAGGACCGGCGACGACAACAGGCACGCGACGAGCAGCGAGGTGAGGCGCATTCGGAAATCTCCCTTTGGGGGGCGCGATTGTGAGGCCTGAATCCGGCGTTGCAAGCGCGCGGTGACCTGGCCTACACCCCCGGGCAAGGAGACCACGATGACGAAGCGACTGGTGGTAGTGCTGAGCCTCGCGGTGATCGCCGGCTGCGCCACGGTGAAGAACAGCTTCACCCGCCCCGACTACGAGCAGGTGGACAAGCAGCGCGTAAAGCGGCTGGTGGTGGTGACGGCGCCCCTGCCCGACGGCAAGCAGGCCGTGGGTGACATGTGGAGCCTCATCGCGCGCCAGTACGTGAACCAGAACCGCGACTTCCTGGTGAAGGAGCACGCCACCCGCGCCGAGGCCACGGATGGCGCGGCGCTCAAGGCGCTGTGCGTCGAGGGAATTGAAGGCGTGCTGCTGCTGGCGCCCCAGGTGAAGCTGAACCCGGGCAGCGCGGATGTGGCGGTGCGGGCGCGGCTGATGCGCTGCGCGGACGGCGAGGACGTGTGGAGCGCCGAGGCCGCGGGCGGCTGGGACTCGGATGACGAGAAGTTCCGCGAGCGCGTCGCGCAGTACGTGCAGCAGTTCGGGGCCGAGGTGGAGCCCTACGTCGTCCCTTCGTACAAGCTGCTGCAGGCCACGCTGGACGCGTTGCCCAACCCACAGCTCAACGATCAGGACATTGACGAGAAGATCGAGCTGGGCGAGTAGTCCCGAATGGACGTCCGCACCGTCGCGCTGCGCCTGGGCCTGGCCTTCCTCCTGGGGAGTCTGCTGGGCCTGGAGCGCGAGCTGCGCGGGCAGAGCGCCGGGCTGCGCACCCACCTGCTGGTGTGCCTGGGCTCGTGCCTGTTCACCCTGTCGAGCATCTACGCCGCGCTGCCGCTCAGCGGCGGCATTCCCCAGGGCGCCGAGGCGGACATCACCCGCATCGCCAGCCAGGTGGTGGTGGGTATCGGCTTTCTGGGAGGCGGGGCCATTCTGCGCCACGGCACCACGGTGCGCGGGCTCACCACGGCGGCCAACCTGTGGCTCACCGCCTCGATTGGCATGGCGGCGGGGCTGGGGTTCGCCTGGGGCGCGGGCATCACCGCGGGCCTGGCCTTGCTGGTGCTCGTGGGCCTGCGTCCCGTGGAGCGCTTCATCGAGCGCTTCCGTAAGGTCAACTTCATCCCCAGCGACCAGGACATCTCCACCGAGAGCAAGCCCTCGGAACCGCAGGGCTGACCCCGGCCCTCTCCCGGAGGAGAGGGGCCCTCTTACGGCTCCTCGTTGGTGAAGCGCTTGTCCATCTCCGTGCGGATGTAGCGCTCGATCTCCTCCGCCGTCGTCAGCTCCATCGCCGCCTTGAGCAGCTCTATCGCCTCCGTCCGGTTGGAGCGCCGCAGGATGTTCTTCACCACCGGAATCTGCCCCGACGTCATCGACAGCTCGTCGAAGCCCAGCGCCAGCAGCACCAGTGCGTAGATGGGGTCTCCGCCCATCTCGCCGCACATGGCCACCGGGATGTTCGCGGACCTGGCCGCGGTGACGATGTTCTGCAACGAGCGCAGCACCGAGAGGTGCAACGGCTTGTAGAGGTACGCCACCTCGCGGTTCTGGCGGTCGATCGCCAGCGTGTACTGAATCAGGTCATTCGTGCCGATGGAGAAGAAGTCCGCCTCCTGCGCCAGCCGGTCCGCGATCAGCGCCGCGCTGGGCGTCTCCACCATGATGCCCACCGGGAAGCGCTTGCCCATGGGCACTCCCGCCCGGCTCAGCTCCGTGCGGCACGCCTCCAGCTCCGAGCGCGCCTCGCGCAGCTCGCTCAGGCCGCAGATGAGCGGGAACATCACCCTCATGTTCCCGTGCGCGCTCGCCCTGAGCAGCGCCCGGAGCTGCGCCCGGAACAGCTCCCGGTTCGACAGGCAGTAGCGAATGGCCCTCAACCCCATCGCCGGGTTGGGCTCACGCTCGTGCTTCACCTTGCTGGGCACCTTGTCGCCGCCCAGGTCCAGCGTGCGGATGGTGACGGGCTTGCCGCCCATCGCCTCCAGCACCTGCTTGTACGCCCGGTAGTGTTCCTCCTCCGTCGGCACCGTCTTGCGGTCCAGGAACATGAACTCCGTGCGGTACAGGCCAATGCCCTCCGCGCCGTGCGCCAGGAGCGAGGGGATCTCCTCCAGGAACTCCATGTTCCCGTTGAGCCGGATGCGGAACCCGTCCACGCTCACCGCGGGCAGGTCCTTGGTCCGCAGCGCCAGCTGCTCGCTCTCGTGGTAGCGCCGCTGCGTCTCGCGGAACAGCGCCAGCTGCTCCGGCGACGGGTTCACCAGGATGATGCCCCGCGTGCCGTCCATCGCCACCAGGTCGCCCGGGGAGATCTGCTCGCTCACCCGGCCCGCGCCCACCACCGCTGGTGTCTCTCGCGCCCGCGCCACGATGGCCGTGTGGCTCGTCTGTCCTCCCAGGTCCGTGATGAAGCCCGCCACCCGCCCGCTGCGCGCCATCATCGCCGCGTCCGCCGGGGAGATGTCGTGCCCTATCACGATGGACTCGGCCGGCAGCTCCACCTCCTCGTCCACCGCCTGGCCCATCAGGTTGCGGACGATGCGGTCCGCCACGTAGTCCACGTCCGAGCGCCGCTCGCGGAAGTACTCGTCCGGGATGTTGTCGAACAGGTGCTTGAGCTTGCGCGCCACCCGCCGCACCGCCCACTCCGCGTTGATGCGGTCGCCGACGATGAGCCGGTCCACCTCGTCCACCAGCATCGGGTCATGCACCATCAGCCGGTGCGCCTCGAGGATGAGCGCGTGGTCATGCCCCTCGGTGCGCGTAATCTGGTCCTTGAGCTCCGCCAGCTGCTTGTCGGACATCTCGAGCGCCGTCTTCATGCGCAGCCGCTCGGGTTCGACCTCGGCCTCCGCCAGGCGCAGCTTGGGCGTGCGCACCCGCTTGCGATCCAGAATGAAGGCATGGCCCACCGCGACGCCCGGAGAGGCGCCGATGCCCTTGAAGTTCATGGTGGGGTTGGCCTGCGTGCTCACTACTGCGCTTCTCCAAACCGGTCGTTGATGAGTTTGCCAATCTCCACCAGGCACGCCTCCGCGTCCTCGCCCTTGCAGGTGAGCTTCACCTTCGAGCCCTGCCCCGCCGCCAACATCAGCACGCCCATGATGGACTTGGCGTTGGCATTCTGTCCCTCGTGCTCGATGGAGGTGTCGCACTTGAAGCGATTGGCCACCTTGACGAGCTGCGCGGCCGCACGGGCGTGCAGCCCCAGTGCGTTGATGATCTCGAACGTCCCTTCGGCGACGTTAGCCATGTGTGGCTCCACCCCTCCTGCTCACAGGAATGCTCCCGCCGCGCACGCCAACCCCGCGGCAAGGTACAGCACGATGTAGTTGGGTACCCGCTGTTGAACGAGCACGTAAGACACGACGCCCAGTGCCAGACATCCGGCCACCAGCCAGGGCGCATGGCTGCCCCCCGCCGTCCGCCCCAGGTCCACCGCCAGCCAGGCGGCCAGCCCCCCGGCGCTCGCCGCCGCCACCGAGCGCAGCCTGGCCCCCCGGGTGGGGAGGTTGGCCCGGGCCACCGCCTCCACCAGCCTGTCACCCAGGGACAGCCCCATCCAATAGAAGCGGGCGCGCAACGTCAGGTGCACCCCGTTGTAGAGCACCAGGAACAGCAGCGCCGCCCAGGCGTGCAGCACCGGCACCAGCGCGGCGCACACCGCGCCCACCGCCGGCTTGAGCGACAGCCAGAAGAACCCATCTCCCAGCGCCGCCAGCGGGCCCATGAGCGCGGCCTTGAAGGCCACCACCTTGTCCGGCGTCTCCTCACCCCGGGCGATGCGCTGCTCGTGGTTGAGCACCCCGCCCACGATGGCCGCGGCCACGTAGGGGTGGGTGTTGAAGAAGACGAGGTGGCGACGCACCGCCGCCTCCTGGTCCTCCTTTTTCGGGTAGAGCTGCTCGAGCGCCGGGTAGAGGCAGTAGGCCAGCCCCAGGTTCTGCATGCCCTTGGGGTTCCACGACGCCTGCAGGAAGAGCGAGCGCAAGAAGACGCGCAGCAGCACCGTGCGGCTCAGCGTGCCTGGGGCGGGAGGGCTCACCGGCGCTCCCCCAGCACGAAGAGGATGACGGTGAGCGTCACCACCACCGCGCCCAGGCCCGCGTACAGCGGCGCCTTCTTGGCGTGGCTGCCCTGCGCCGCCAGCGCCGCCGCCACCGAGGCCATGGCCGGAAACGCCCACGCCAGCCCACGCAGCAGGTCCAACGGCAGCCGATCCACCCACGCGCCAATGAAGAAGCCCAACAGCGCGCAGAAGGCGGACACCAGGCCGTAGACGAAGAAGTGGGGCCACATGCCCCACAGGTTCTGCCGCACCGCGCGCGAGAGGTTGCCCGCCTCGGCCGAGGCCTGCGCCACCCGCGCCAGCCGCGCCATGTAGCCCTCGAGCATCCGGTCCGCCACCCGCCCCATGCGCCCCAGCGGAATGAAGAGCAGCACGGCGATGGACCACAGCGCCTGGGTGGAGCCGCCCCCGGTGGCCAGCGCCATGGTGGCCGCCGCCGCCGCCGTGCCCGTGGCCGACACCGTGTCGTTCTCCGGCAGCGAGGCGCCCAGGTTCGCCGTGCCCAGGTAGAACAGCTCCAGCAACATGCCGATGTAGAGCCCGGCGAGCACGTCTCCCAGCAGCGCGCCCATCACGGTGGCCGCCACCAGCGGCCGGGAGATCATCGCCTGGAGGAACGCCTTGCGCTCCAGTGCCACCACGCCACCCCAGAGGCCCGCGAGCATCACCTCGGTCCAGGCTACGCTCACGCGTTCACCCGCCCTTTGCCCAGCGCTCGGCCAGCTCGCTCAACTCCAGCGCCTTCTCGGCGGGCACCGCGCGCGCCTCCACGCGCACGCCCTTGGCCGACAGGCCCTGCAGCGCCTGCAGCTCCGCCTCGGCCAGGAACACCGAGGGCGACACCTGCCGCCGGCCCGTGCCGAAGTGCACGTTGCCCAGGTTCAGCTGCTCCAGCGTCAGCCCGTGGGCATGGGCGAAGGGCACCGCCACCACGTCGCGCAGCAGCAGCAGCGTGCGCACCCCGTCCCTGGACAGGGCCGCGAAGTCCACCTGGGCCAGGGCCTGAATCTGAACCTCGATGGCGCTCTGCACCGCCAGCGCCATGGCGGCGCGGATGAGCGGGCTGGAGGCGGCCTCGTCATCGGCAACGACGACGCGCTGCACCTTCAGGTGCGGCAGCCAGGCCTCGACGACCTGACCATGAATGAGGCGGTTGTCGACGCGGACCAGGGTGATCACAGCAGTCTCGAATCGCCCGACAGGGGCCTACCGTCAAGTTTGCTGCGGCGGCTGCTGCTGAACCTCGGGCTGCTTGGGCTTCTGGGCCTCGCGCAGCAGCTCTGACGCGCAGGTGATGGTGCGCTGGCTGTGCGAGGCCAGCATGCGCGCCATCTCCACCAGGGGCAGCTCCTCGGAGCGCAGGGAGTTGGCCTTGAGCAGCATGGGCAGGTTCACGCCCGCCAACACCTCGAGGTTGCCCCGCTGACACATCATCAGCGACTCCTTACAGGGCGTACCTCCAAACAAGTCGGCCATGACGATGACGCCGTCACCCGAATCCACCCGGGCCACGGCCTGCTTCATCTTGACGCGCAGGTCCTCGACGGACGTGCCCGGCTCGATGTTGCAGGTCGCTACCGAAGGCAGCTTGCCTACAATCTGCTCGGCGGTGGCAACCAGCTCATCTGCCAGACGCCCGTGAGATGCGACGACGAGGCCGACCATGTTCACTCCTCACCACCCCCCGGTACTTGCCGTCCTACGCCTGAATGATGCGACGTGCAACTCCGGTGAAAGGTTCCGCGAGCCCGCTCCAGCCTACCCCATTATCTCGAAAGGTAAGACCGGCCTCAGTTCACGCCCACAATTCCAGCACCGGCAGCACAGGGCGCTGTGCCCACCGGACGGGGGAGCGCGCCACTGGCCTCCCTCTCTTATAGAGATGCATGGGTTGAGGCTGTGATGCACGGGAGGGCCGGTTTCCACGCCGCACTGTCGTTTACCCAGCAAGCAGGCGGACTTACGGCACCCCCCGTGTGTTTGGGCGCACACGTAAGCAGCGGGGTGCTCAGGTCTGGTAGCGGGTGACGACGTCGGTGAGCCGGCGCGAGACGCCTTCCAGGGCCACCGCGGCGCTCTTGGTGGTCTCCAGCTGGCGCTCGGTGTCCTCCATCATGGTGGACAGCTCGTTCATCGCATCGAAGATGAGCACCACGCCCTGGTCCTGTTGGCTCACCGCCAGGGCGATCTGCCGCACCGCCCTGGCGTTGTCGTGGATGATGGCGGAGATCTCGCGCAGGCTCTCGCCGGTGGCGCGCACCTGCTCCAGGCCCGTCTGCATCCGCTCGGCGCCCTGCTGGGTGATGTTCACCGTCTCCGTGACGGAGCTGCCCACCGCGTCCAGCAGCTCGCGCACCCGCACGGTGGCCTGAATGGACCGGTCCGCCAGCGAGCGGATCTCCCGCGCCACCACCCCGAAGCCCTTGCCGTGCTCGCCGCTGCGCGCCGCCTCGATGGCCGCGTTGAGCGCCAGCACGTTGGATTGATCCGCCAGGTCCTTCACCGTGCGGGTAATGACGCCGATCTGCTGGGTGCTCTCGCCCAGCTCACGCACCCGGTCGGCGATCTGCCGCACCTGGGCCTGCAGCTCCGCCAGCCCGTCGATGCTCATGGCGATGGAGGCCTCGCCCTCGCGGCCCAGCGTGTCCGCGCGCTCCACCACCTTGAGCACCGAGGCGGCCCGCTGCGCCGCCATGGCCGAGGTCTGCCGCAGCTCCTCCGCGGTGACCCGCGTCTGCTGCAGCGCCAGCGACTGGGTGCCCACCGCCGCCTGCTGCCGCTCGGCCGAGTAGCGCATGTGCGTGGCGGACTCGGCCAGCGTGCCGCTCGAGGCGCGCAGCTCCTGGTGGATGGCGCGCAGCCGCTCCACCATCTCCCGGAACGCCCCCGCCAGCTGCCCCACCTCATCCCCGGACACGACGGGCACCACCAGCGTCAGGTCGCCGCTCTGGCTGATGTCGCGCGTCACCCGCGTCAGCTCGCGCAGCGGGCGCACCAGCGAGCGCCGCAGCCCGTAGGCCAGCAGCAGCGCCACCGCGATGCAGCCCGCCACTCCCACCCCGAAGATGCGCCCCCCCCACCGGAAGTCCAGCTGCAGCGCCTCGAAGGAGGCGTGCACGCCCTCGGCCTCCTTGCGCCCCAGCTCCTCCAGCACGTCGTCGAGCTTCTGGGTCCGCTCACGCAACCGCGCCGCCAGCCGCTGTGTCTCTTCCGACTGCGCCGGGGCCGCCAGCAGCTGCCGCCCCAGCTTCAGCTCCTCGGCGAAGCGCTCGCGTACCTCCTTGAGCCGCGCTGGCGGATAGCCCTTGTCCCCCAGCAGCGTCAGCCAGCTGCCGAAGCTGGCCTCCAGCGTCTCCAGCTCGCTGAGCACCCGGGGGGTGCCCCCGTTGCCCGCCGTGGTCAGCAGCACCGTCGTCTGCTGATGAATCATCCTCAGCTTGAACATCACCATGGACACGTCGAGGGAGCGCTTGCGCAGCGACTCCACTCCGCGCGCCAGCCGCTGGGACGAGGTGACGTGTGCCCAACCCAGGATGGCGAACGCCACCACGAGCAGCCCGAACGACACGTACACCCGCTGGCCGATGCTGGCCTTCATGGACCCCCCCAGCGTCCACCGAACCGGGGACCCGATGCAATAGGTAGGCTCACCTTTGCCGCCTCCCTATACCCCTCAAGTGGTATGGCCCCCGTCCTTCAGAGGGGGAAGCTTCCCTTTCGTACCGGGAGGGGACCTCATGCGTTGGCTCGCCCGGCGGCCTGTGGCCACCAGCGGACAATCCGGGTCTTCCTGGAGAGAACCGAAATGTTCCGGACCCCGCCGCCCATTAGGTTGCCGAGCACCATGCCCCCTGAGAGCAACGAGGAGCACGTGCGGCAGGTGTATGGGGAGATCGCTCCGGCGTACGAGGTGCTCTTCCCGGGCCTGCACCGGTACGGGGACCGGGTGGAGCGCTTCCTGGCCGAAACGGTGAAGCCGGGCTGCCGGGTGCTGGATGTGGGGTGCGGCACGGGCCTGCTCACGCGCGGGCTGGAGCCGTCGGTGGAGGTGGTGGGGTTGGACCTGTCTCCGGAGATGCTGGAGCTGGCGCGGCAGGGGCGCCCCTCGGGCACCTGGCGCGTGCACAGCTACCACCAGCCCATTGCCTCGGAGCTGGGGCGCTTCGACGTGGCGCTGGTCATCGGGTGCCTGGACTTCTGCGAGGACCTGCGTCAGGTGCTGGAGCACCTCACCGCGGCGCTGAAGCCCGGGGGGCGCATGCTCTTCACCGTGCTGGAGCGGCGCGCGGGGCTGGACGGGCACGAGGTGCCGCGCAGGCAGGTGCGCACGGCGGGGCCCGGCGTGTGGCTGTCATTCGCCTCGTTCGAGGAGACGGCCCAGGCGGTGTCCAGCGTGGGGCTGCAGCCGGTAAGCTACAGCCATGCTCCGGGCTGGGTGCACCTGACCGAGCAGCGGACCATGTACTTCGGCTGGTGGGACGTGGCCCGGCGCTGAGCGGGCGCGCTACTCCTTCTCGACGTCCCGGTCCCACAGCTGGATGCGCGGAATCTCCTCCTGCAGCCGGCTCGTCAGCTCCGCGGCGATGGCCACCGAGCGGTGCTTGCCGCCGGTGCACCCCAGCGCCACCGTGAGGTACGCCTTGCCCTCCTTCTGGTAGCGCGGGAAGAGGAAGCGGCACAGGTCCACCACCTTCTCCAGGAACTGCTGCGTCTCCTCGCGATCCAGCACGTACGCGGCCACCCGCGGGTTCTTGCCGGTGAGCCCCTTCAGGTCCGGCACGAAGTAGGGGTTGGGCAGAAAGCGCACGTCCAGCACCAGGTCCGCCTGCGGCGGCACGCCGTGCCGGTAGCCAAAGGACATGACCGACAGCGAGGGGCCCGTGGCCGGCTCGGGGCTGAAGCGCGCCTGCACCATGCGCTTCAAGTCGTGCACGTTGAGCGCCGACGAGTCGATGACCTGGTCGGCCAGCTCGCGCAAGTCCCTGAGCGCCTCGCGCTCGGCGGTGATGCCATCGGCCACCGTGCCCGAGGGCGCCAGCGGGTGGCGGCGGCGCGTCTCGCTGAAGCGGCGAATGAGGCTGTCGTCGCTGGAGTCCAAAAAGAGCACCTCCAGCTGGTGCCCCGCGCGGCGCACCTCGCCCAGCACCCGCGGCGCCTCCTTGAGGAAGATGCCCTCGCGCACGTCCACCACCAGGGCCATGCGCTCGATCTGCCCGCCACCGGCGAGCTCGGTCAGCTTCGGCAACAGCAGCACCGGCAGGTTGTCGATGCAGAAGAAGCCCGCATCCTCCAGGGCCCGGATGGCGGTGGACTTCCCCGAGCCGGACATGCCGGTGATGATCACGATGTGCTTGGCAGGGGCGCTCACTCGACCTCTTCTCCCAGGGTGCGGCGCGTCGCCCCGTCGGCGATGGCGCGGTTGAGCTTCTCGGCGAACTCGCGCGCCGAGTGATGACCTTGGTGCTTGAGCAGCTGGTTGCGCGCGGCCACCTCGATGATGGTGGCCATGTTACGGCCCGGGCGCACCGGGACGACCGACAGCGGCACGTTCACCCCGATGATGTTCAGGAACTTGTCCTCCACGCCCAGCCGATCGTACTCCTGGTTTGGATCCCATTCGTGCAATTCGATGACGAGCTCGATCTTCTTCTGCTCTCGCACCGCCGACACGCCGAACAGGTCCTTGATGTTGATGATGCCCAGGCCGCGGATCTCCATGTGGTGCTTGATAACGGGGTTGCCCGCGCCGTACACCGCGCCCGGCTTGCGGCGCGCCACGTCGACGATGTCATCGGCCACCAGCCGGTGCCCGCGCATCACCAGGTCCAGGGCAATCTCACTCTTGCCGATGCCGCTCTTGCCCAACAGCAGGATGCCCACGCCGAACACGTCCATCAGCACGCCGTGCAGGCTGCTGGTCTCCGTGAGCTGCTCTTCCAGGAAGCCCTGCACCTGCTGAATGAAGGTGCTGGACAGCAGCGGCGTCTTCATCAGCGCCAGGCCCGAGGCCTCGCACGCCACCACCAGCACCCGGGGCGGCTCCAGGTCCTTGGTCACCACCACGCACGCCAGCTCCTCGTTGAACAGGCGCGTGAGCACCTCGTGCTGCCGGTCCTCCGAGAGCGTGCGCAGGTAGGAGACCTCCGTGTTGCCGAACACCTGCACGCGGTGCGGATGCAGGTGCTCGGTAAAGCCCGTGAGCGCCAGGCCCGGCTTCTGGATTCGCGGAGAGGTGAGGATGCGGCTGAGCCCCCGCTCGCCCGCAACGAGGGTGAGCTGGAGATCGTAGTCGCGGTCCTCGAGGAGCGCGGAGATGCGTAGGGAGCGCGTGGAGCTCATCGTCAGGAAGAAGTGGATATCACCCGGCGGACCGTTTGAAATGTTCGCGACGTGCAGCCCCCCCCTGAACCCTCCGAAGACGGCCCCCCTCCCTCCTCCTCCGAGCGCCTGATCGCCCGGGGGCTGCTGGTCATCGCGCTCGCCGTGGGAGCCGCACTCCGGGTATGGCAGGCCCTCACGGACGACGGGCTGTACTGGCCGGACGAGATTTATCAGAGCCTGGAGCCGGCGCACCGCCTCGTCTTTGGTTACGGGCTTGTAGCGTGGGAGTTCATCGCCGGGGCGCGCAACTGGGCGCTGCCCGCCCTGGTGGCGGGGCTGATGGGCCTGGCCCGGGCGCTGGGGCTGGACTCGCCCCCGGGCTACCTGGGGTTGGTCAAGGTGGCCTTCGGCTTGCTGGGCACCGCCACGGCCTGGGGCAGCTACCGGCTGGCGCGGGCCTATGGCGCGGTGCCGCTGGCGGCGGCCGCCAGTGGAGCGCTGCTGAGCCTGGCCTCCATGGCGCTGTACTTCGCTCCGCGCGCCATGAGCGAGAACGCCAGCGCCCTGCCGGTGGTGCTGGGCCTGGCGCTGGGGCTCAAGCCCGACGCATCGCGGCGTATCCTGGGGGTGGCCGCCTCGCTGCTGGGGCTGGCCGTGCTGCTGCGGCTGCAGAGCGCCGTGTTCTGCGTGGGGCTGCTGGGAGTGCTCGCGGCGCGGCGGCGCTGGCGCGAGGCGGGCCTGGCGCTGGGGGTGCTCACCGTGTGGGCCGGGCTCTTCGGGCTGTTGGACCGGCTGACGTGGGGCCAGTGGTTCCACTCGGCCATCGTCTACCTGGACTTCAATGTCCGCCAGCAGGGCGGCACGCTGTGGGGCACCGCGCCCTTCAGCTACTACGGCCGCGTGCTCTTCGATGGGATGACCGGCGTCAGCGGGGTGGTGGCGCTGCTGGGAGTGCTGGCGCTGCGGCGCGCCACCGGGCTGGCGCTGATGGTGGGCGCCTTCTTCCTGGTGCATGCGATGCAGCCGCACAAGGAACTGCGCTTCCTGGTGCCCATGTTCCCCCTGGCCGCCGCGCTGGCCGGGGTGGGCCTGAACGTGGTGCTGGCGGAGGTGAGCGCCTTGCGCCTGCGGGTCGCCCTGGCCGGCGTGGTGATAGTGGTGGGTGTGGGCTCGGCGCTGGGCTCGCGGAGCCTCACCTTCGGAGCGCTGGGGCAGTACGAGGACATCAAGCCCCAGGCGAGCGCCTATGACGACTCGGGCCCCATCAACCGGCTGCTCACCCAGGCCGGGCGGCGCGAGGACGTGTGTGGCCTCAAGCTCGAGCACGTGCACATCGCCTGGACGGGAGGCTACAGCTACTTCCACCGCAACGTGCCGCTGTATCCGCACTTCGGGCCGGGCCGGGACTCGGGCCATTTCAACTACGTGATTACCCACGTCTCCATGAGCGGCGGGGGCGAGGTGGTGGCCGAGGAGGCCGGGCACGTGCTGGTGCGGCTGCCCTGGCCCGGCTGCGTGGCGGATCCGGGGTATTCCTGGCGATTGCCGTGAGCCAACGCTCCGGTGCGCGAGGCCGTTCCCAGGCGGGCCCAGGGTTGCTAAGCCCTGCCCATGTCCAACTGCCTGTTCTGCAAGATTCGCGACGGTCAGATTCCTGCCAGGGTCATCTATCGGGATGAGGTGTGCATGGCCTTCGAGGACATCAACCCTCAGGCCCCTACCCACGTGCTCTTCATTCCACTGCGACACATCGCCACGGTGAATGATTTGACGCCAGACGACCGCGAGACGGTGGGGTACCTGTACACCGCGGCCGCCAAGATGGCGCATGAGCGCGGCCACGCCGAGCGCGGCTACCGTCTGGTGATGAACTGCAACGAGGACGCCGGCCAGACGGTGTTCCACATCCACCTGCACCTGATGGCGGGCCGGCACATGGGCTGGCCGCCGGGGTAGGCGCCGCGCGTCAGCCGCTACACATCAGGCTGGCAGGTCCAGGGCTCACTGTGGCCATGGCGTCCGCAGCGAAAGCCGGTGCCACAAGCACCGGGGTTCGCGGGCTCGCAGGGCTCACGGCATCGGCCCAGGAGACAGATGCGCCCTGCCGGGCACAAGGCCTGTGCCTCGTCACAGCTCGCGGCGCATTCCATCCACACCTCGCCCGGCCTTCTGGGCACCGCACGCACCGCGCACTGCTGGCCTGGAGCGCAGGGTGACTGTTGGCAGTGGGTGCCGTGCACCACGGCGCACGTGGAGGCTTTGCCCCACCGGATGCACTGCTGGCCGTCGGGACAGCCACGCCCCTCACATGTCGGCTGGCACGCCAGACCGGGGTTGGCATCCGTGCAGAACAATCCCTCGGGGCAACTGGTGGGCTCATCCAGCCGGCACGGCCGCCCACACCAACCCGAGCCGCAGAGGAGCCCAGGCCCGCATGCTTCCTGCTGATCTTTCGGGGGACTTCTGCAGCCTTCACCCTCGCGCCGCGCTCCCGTGGCCAGGCAGTGCCGGACCCGGGGGCCCTCGCCCAACGTGCTCAAGGTCTGACAGGTGAAGCCCTCGGGGCACTGGGCATCCGTGAGGCACTGACTGTCGGTGCAGTAGCTCGCCAGGATGCTCTGGTCGAACAGGCACCCGAGCGGGGGCTCACAGTCCTCGCGCCGCTCGCAGCGACGCTCGTACGTCACCCGCTGCTGCCGCTCCTCGAACGAGAGCACGGGGCTCACGCCCGGGTCTGGCGAATCACCCGAGTTGGCCTTGCCGTTCGTGGTGAGGACGAAGACCAGCACCAGGGGCACAGGCAGCAGCAGCCCCAGCAGAATGCCAAGGGCCCTGCGCCCCTTCACTCGCACTCCTCCGGGCACTGCTCCATGTTGTCCGGATCCACGCAGTACTTCCGCCGGATCTCCTCCGTGCACTCTTCTTCCTGGAGCACGGCTTTCGCGTCCTTGACGCCGCGAGTGACCGGGGGCCGCAACGAAGCTCCTTCAAGGCGGGAGGCTGGGGGCCTGGGACCATCAGTAGATCGACAGGGCGCCCAGCTTGCGCCGGCCACCGGCAGCACCGTGTCATGCACGCATTCGGGAGATGGGCTGACTGTGACATGGCACGCAGCACGCGCTCTGTGCAGCGGACAATTGGAGTGGGGTTTGCTCAGGGCATGGCAGCGGCTCCAGCGTGGTAGAACAGCGTGGACCCTGGAACTCAGAGGAGCCGCATGATGAGGCCGATTCAAAGAGGCAGCTCAAGTTCCTGGAAGTCTGCTTGGATTCTGGTGCTCCTCATGGGAGGTGCCCTGGGGTGCCCCCATACCTTCGGCCGTAAAGGCACGCTCGACCGTGCCGCGCACAAGGACGCTATAGAAGGCATTCGTTCCGAGGATGACTGCCCGCTCGAGGATGTCGAACAATTCTGCGCTGAGTCCCCGAACCCAGAGGACTGCCTCGAGAGATGCAGCGAGTGAGAGGGCGGGCATGGCTGGGAGTTCTCGCGGGCCTGCTTCTTCTGACGCCGCTGGTGCTCATCCTCGTCATGCAGAGGCAGCGGGTTCATCCGGTCCCGCCAGGAAAGGAGCACGTCAGCCCCATTCTCTCCGCCGAGGAACGCCAGCGGCTGCCCACCTACCAACGCCCGTGCACCAGGGCCGAGGAGTGTGAGTCCCCCTTGGGATGTCTCCCCGATCCACGAGCCTTCCAGGCGCATTGCACCGACAGCGAATGCCTGACGGATGCGCAGTGCCGGGAAGGCTTCACCTGTCACCTGCTCTTGACGCGAGGCGATGGCCCGCGGGTACGTGCCTGCGTCCCGCTTGGACTTCGCCAGGAAGGACAGAGATGCCTCAGCCTGCCCAGAGACCAGGAGCAGGCGTGCGGCCCAGGACTGCTCTGTGGAGCTGATTGGTGCGGGCGTCCCTGCGAACAGGGAGACTCCGTTCGCTGCCCAGCGGGATTCTTCTGCGCGGACGTCACGCCTGGGCCTCTGTGTCTCCCCACCTGCGAGGGGCACTCATGCCCTCCGGGCCAGAGCTGTGTCCGCTTCGGCCACGAGGTGTCCGCGTGCGCGGTGGTCCATGGAGCCAATTGCCAGGTGACGGGGTGTGCCGCCCACCAGCGCTGCGATACTCTTCATCGCGAGGATCGCCCGGGTGAGATCTGGATGCAGTGCTCCACGCCCTGCGGCAAGCAGGGACAGCCGGGGTGTCCAGCGGGGCTTATCTGCGAATACTTCTCCTGCAAGAAACCGTGTGATCCGCAAGTGCCTGGCACGTGTGCTGAAGGATACCGGTGTGGACAGTTCCGGGAAGGGGGCCCCTGGGTGTGCCGGTTTGACCGGCGCGATGCCAGTGAGCCCAGTGGAGAAGTGACGCCAGCACCATAGACTCCGTGAAGCCCGGTTCCAGAGGAGTGCGCCTGCTCGGGAAGGCGCAGGTGGCAGGAGCGCTGCCCTCAGCTTCAAGAGGTGGCAGCGCTCATCCTTCGGAACTCGGGGGAAAGCGACTCCTCGCTCGAGTCCACCGGGTTGCGGTCGCCGCGTGGCTTGACCCTCAGCTTGCGCACTTCCGCCATCAGTTGCTCAGGCCCGTAGCCGTGGCCCGCGCTGGCCAGGTATGCGCGCAGTTCGTCGCGCAGCTCGGCCGCCGATGCATAGCGCTCGGCCGGGGCCACCCGGAGCGCTCGCTGGGCCACGGCCCGCAGCGGCGCGGGCACCTGCCGCGTCGCCCGAGCCACGTCCTCGGGCCGTAAGCGCGCGGCCAGCGCAGCCAAGCGGGCCGGGTCCTCCCAGCTGTTCTGCTCCGTCCAGATTTTTCCCAGCAGTTTGCGGAAGAGTCCCCTGACAGGCACGGACGCGCTCTGGTGGGGCAGGTCCAGCAGGTGCGTGTGGGTCAGCAGCTCCACCAGCACCAGCCCCAGGCTGAACACGTCCGCGCGCGCATCGGGCCGCTCCAGCCGCAGTGCTTCGGGCGCGGCGTACCCCACGGCTCCCTTCAAGGTATGCGCGGCGGTGCGAACCCGGCTGGGCCCTCGGGTGAGCACCGCCGCGCCCAGGTCCGTGAGCTTCACCTCGCCGTAGCGGCTCAGGGTGATGTTGGCGGGGCTGACATCCCGGTGGACCAGGCACAGCGGTCGCCCCCCCCTCGTCCGTCAGGCCATGGGCATGAGCGAGCGCGTCAGCCACCGCGGCGGCGATATAGGCCGCGCCCTGAGGAGACAGGTGCGCGGAGCGCCGGACGGCCCACGTCAGCACGCGCTCCAGGCGCACGCCCTCCACGTACTCCATGATGATCAGGGGTCGGCGCGCGCTCGCCTCCGCATGAAGCACCCTCGCCAGGCCGGGGTGCGCCAGGCGCCGTGCCACCCACGCCTCATGCGCCAGGCGGCGGCGCTGGGCCCAGCGTGCGCGAGAGGGCAAGCGCTTGATGGCGACAAGGCCCTCGGGCCCCTGCGAGGAGTAGCGCCGCGCGAGCAGGCGCTGGGCCCCCGCGAGCGCGTCCAGCTTCCGGATGAAGCAATAGTGAGTGCCCTCCAGGGTGAACAGGGGGGCGCCCTCCGCGGGCGTGGAGGAGAGGTTATTGGGCATCCGTGCACTCCGTGGGCGGTCCCGGCCAGTGGCCGTAACGGTGGCAAGGCAACGCACCGGGTGGGGTGCGTGCCTCATGCCCTGTAAGGTAGCACGTGGGCAGCCTGGCGACGAACCCTGGCAAGCACAGGCGCTGCTCAGGGGCACCCTTGCTCTCAAGGTGAGCGCCAACGCCAGCCAATCAATCCGGGAGCACGCGGAACGGCCTCATCACCTGCCGGTTCCACGCCACCACCCGCTCCTCGGTTCTGTCACGCACGCGTTCCAGGTCAACCGTGCCATCGCCCAGACCGAGGGCAGCGCAGATTGGCACGCGCTCGCCGCTATCGAGTCGAATCTCGGTGTAGCGAACAACCGTGCGCCCATCTTCCGCGAAGTAGACATGCCCGTACAGCAGCGCGTCCTTGGGATCATCAAAGTCGCCCTTGGTGATGGAGATAATGGGGCCTGGCCGTAGCGTGACATAATCCTTCGCCCGTGCATCTGGCTTGAGCAGGATCCCGATTAAGGTCCAGTCCCGCTGCTTCATGGCCTGGAAGACTCCGGGTGGGCACTCCTGCTGGGTGGGCCTCACGGGCACGCTGGCGCAGCCCACGGTCAGGAGGCCCGCGGCGCACAGGGCCGCGGTGGAGAGTCGGCCCCTGGCTTCCTCGGGGGCCTGGGGAGGGGATGTGGGCTGAGGGCTCGGCGGTGTCTTCACGGGGCAGCCTTCCTTCGGTGGGCTGGCGTCGGAGGGCGCCAGGAGAGGTGACGCGGGCGAGGCTGCCACGGGCGGCGGAGCCGCGGGAGCCTCCGCGGGCCTGTGCCACAGCGCCCAGGCCCCCAGGCTCAAGCTCCCCAGGAGCACGGCGGCGGCCACCGCGTGCGCCCAGAATCGACGCACGGCCCCCGCCGCCTGGCGCCACGGCAGGGGAGCCCTGCGCTGCCGCCAGGTCTGCAGCAGCATGTCGCGCTGGCTCTCCACCTGCTCCAGGCGGGCCTCTTCCGGCTCCTCCTCGTCCTTCACCGCGTGGGCGTTGAGCACCTGCTCGTCCCGAGCCAGGGGCCCATCGCTCTCGGAGGGAGGTTGGGTGGGAGTGCGCTCCGGCGGGGGGAGCGGGGGCCGCAGGGGGGTCTCGGGCTGTGGCGCGGTGGCCAGCGCCTGCTCCAGCGCGGCGCACACCGCCTGCCCGTGGGGGTAGCGCAGGTGTGCCTCGGCGCTCAGCAGCTTGAGGGCTACCTGCCCCAGCGCTGGGGGCACGCGCGGATTGAGCACATGGGGCGCCACCGGCTTGCAGCGCAGCACCCAGGCGGCGAGCTGGTGCGCCTCGCTGTGCTCTGGGTAGGGCGGCACCTCGGTGAGCAGTTGGTAGAGCAGCACGCCCAGCGCGTACCAGTCATCGGCCGGCTGGGCGCGGTAGGGGGCCGCCCCCGGCAAGCGGCACTTCAGCAACCGGGGGCTGTGGAACGCCAGCGTGCCGGGGGGCAAGGCCCCCAGCGTAAGGGACGGCGCCCCTTGCGCGTCCCCTACCCCGAAGTCGCAGAGGAAGGGCTCGTCGTCCTCCTGGCGCACCAGCACGTTGTCCGGCTTCACGTCCCGGTGCAGCACCCCCGCGTCGTGCGCTCGCTGGAGCGCCCGCGCCAGCTTCTGGCTCACCTTCACCACCTGGCGTGCGTTGGGGCGTACGGCCCGCGCCCATTGCCGCAGCGTGCCGCCCTCCACCCAGTCCGTGACCAGGTAGTGCAGCCCCTGAGTCGGGTGCCGCCAGCGCCCGTGGGTCACCAGGCGCAACGCATTCTCATGCGCCGCGCGCAGCAACAGCTGCGCCTCGCGCACCGCGCGCGCATCCCCCGAGCCGCCGTCCCCGGGCCCGTGGAGGCTGAACTTGAGGGCGAAGAGGCAGCCAGGGTACTCCACGCTCTCCACCTGCCACACGCTGCCATAGCTGCCGGTGGCCACATGGCGCAGCAACCGGAACACGCCCACCACCGTGCCCGGCGGCAGCAGGTCCGGGTGGAGGTCCATGCCCCATGAGGAACCTCGATCCCCTGGGGGAGAGGAGGCTTGCTTCATGGCTTCTTCTCCTTGTTGGGAACTGCACGGGGTGAGGCTTCTAGAGGGGCGAGGTAGCGTATCCGCACCCCCCGCCTCCCGTTCTGCTCGTCCACCTGGAGGGTGTAATCCAGGTCTTGGGTCTCCAGGGGTGTGTCCCACTCCACCAGCAGGCGCGTGGTGGTCCCCGGCTGGAGGGCCGTGCCGCCCAGCAGCTTCAGGCTTCGCACAGGCAGCGGCCCCGGGTGAGACTCTTCCGTCAGCTTCACGGCGCCTGGGACCCATGGCGGCGCTCCAGGCGGCAGCGTGAGCGTCACCTCCAGCGCCATGCGCCCGGTGGACGCATGAAGCCAGGCGTCCTCACAAGCGAGCCCTGGCGCGCTCACCTTGACATTGTCTTTCACATGGAGGCTCCGCACGCCTCCTGGCACCAGGAGGCCCGCGGCCATCAGTGGCAGCAAGTTCGTCTCTTGCGGGAGCAGGGGCTCCACGTGCGCATTCGACGCCGCCACCTGTTGCCGACGCGCGGCGGCCGGAATGGCGCCTCGGTACAGCTCCACGGCGGGCTCCGCATTCGCGCTGTCCACCCGCAGCACCAGCGTCACTCCTTCAACGGGCTGGCCGTCCGCGAACCGCAGCGTGTACTTCAGGCGCGCCCCGGCCTTCACTCCGGCACTCAGCAGCAGCGTGACCGAGCGCTCCGCCACTTCCACGCGCCGCAAGCCCTCGATGGCTCTGGCCCGTCGCATTGCCTCCATGTCGAGCGGCGCATCGAGCAGCACCAGGAGGCTCTGGCCAGGCGCCACCCATAACTCGGGCTGGGCCACCTGGGTGAGCTCCAGTTGCCTCACGGGAGGCTCTGCCTCCAAGCCACCGGCCTGCGCCAGGGCCACGGAGGGCAGAACCAGGAGCAACAGCGGCACGACTTGGCACGGCGGCACGGACACGGAAGACCTCCCGGGTCGTACTCTACCAGAGCCTTCGGGTCTTCTTCCTCGGGAGGCGGACGCGTGGCGGCCAACGTGAGGGGTTGGCGTGGGCCGTTGGAGGATGAGGCCAGCTACTGCCCGCGCCCGTGGCCCATGTCCGAACGTTCGGACATTGACCTGTTGTCACCGCGCGCCCGAGTCCGCAGGGTTGGGCAAGGGCGGCTGGCCCGTGGGCACGGAGACCGGAGGCGCGGAGAGCTCGCGCGTCTGTACCTCCGACCGGCCCCGCAGCACGGGCAGCACGCTGCTGCGCTCGTCCGTCCAGGTGACGCGAGGCGGCCCGGCCAGCTCCAGGCGCTTCACCGTGCCGCCTGTCTTCACGAAGGTGCGGCCCCAGGAGAACTCGGCATCCGGGCTGAGGATGACCCATGTGCTGCTCAGCGCGTCACCCTGCAGCGTGTTGACCACCAGCGTGGCGTGCAGCCCAAAGGCCTGGGCATGCGCCAGCGTGATGGGGATGAGGTCCAGGTGCAGGTTGCTCACGTGCAGCGCCAGCACACCGTGAGGCGCCAGGTGCTGGAGGTAGAGCTTCACCGCCTCCTCGGTCAGCAGGTGCAGCGGAATCGAGTCCGAGCTGAACACATCCAGCGCCAGCACATCGAAGGCCCGCGGCTCACCGCGCTCCAGCTCCCGCTCCAGCGAGATGCGCGCGTCACCCTCCACCACCTCCACCTGGGCCGTGGCGCTGCTCAGGAAGCTGAAGTAGCCCCCCTCGCCGCGCGCCAGGGAGATGACCTTCGGGTTGATCTCATAGAAGCGCACCGTGTCACCCGCCCTCCCGAGCGCCGCGCTGGTGCCCACCCCCAGGCCCAGCACGCCAATGCGCAGCCCCACTGGCAGCCCCACCGCCTCGCGCACCCTCCGGTGCTCGGCGATGGCCAGCCCCAGGCCTCCCTCCGCAGTGTAATAAGCGGTGGGCAGCCCCCGGCGCTCGGGGGCGATGAACTGGAAGCCGTGGTTGATGGCGCCATGCTTGAGCGAGTACCGGTGCCACAGCGCATCGCCCGGGTACTGCTCCTGCACCTGCACCACGCCGAAGAAGTTGCGCGCCGTCAGCCGCACCTCGCTCCGGATATCCAGCCCCATCACCGCCAGCCCCATCACCGCGGCCATGAGGACGAACAGCCGCAGCATCCGTCCCACCCGGGCCATCACCGGGTTCCCAGTGGGACGCAGGAGCACCACGACGGCCACCAGGCAGCAGCCCATGAGCGCCAGCGGGTACTCGACGTACGTGTCCGCCACGCGCGGCGCCACCAGCGAGACGAGGATGCCGCCCAGCACTCCACCCGCCGACACCCAGAGGTAGAAGGCGCTCAGGTGACGCGGCGAGGGCCGCAGCGCGTACAGCTCGCCGTGGCACACCATGCACCCCGCCGCCAGCGCGCCCCCGTAGGCCAGCAGCTGGTACCCGAGCGGAAAGTGCGGGCCCTCGAAGTTGCCGCGGACGACTCCCGCCACGCTGGCCGCCAGCACCACCGCCCAGACGCGGCGCGAGTAGAACCGCTCGTACTCGAAGGTGAGGATGAAGCTCAGCAGGTAGAGCGCCAGGGGCAGCACCCACAGAAACGGGCCCGCCGCCACGTCCTGCGAGAGCTGGTTCGTCGTGGCCATCAGCAGCACCGACGCGCAGGCGCTCAGCAGCACCCACGCCAGGATGGGGCCCGGCCCGGGACGCGGCTCCTCGGCCAGGCCGGCTTGCTCCCCAGCGGCCTTCACCTCAGCGGTGGCGGGCTGCGCCGCCTGCCGCCACACGTCCCTCGCGCACACCGCGCACCCTGCCACGAAGACCAGAAACAGCCCGCCCCAGGCCCAGGCCTGCACGGAGCGCGGCACGTACGGCTCGACGAGGAACGGATAGCTCAAGAGCGCCAGCAGCGAGCCCGCGTTGGACAGCGCGTACAGCCGGTACGGCGAGACACCCGGCCGCGCGCGGGCAAACCAGCTCTGCAGCAGCGGCGCCGAGGTGGACAGCACGAAGAAGGGCAGCCCGATGGTGACCGTCAGCATCGCCAGCAGCTGGCCGGTGAGCCCCTCCACTCCGGTGGGCCGCCACTCGGGCCCGGGAGCCACCGGCGAGCCCTCGAGCAGGGCGCGCGCGGCCAGCACCACCGCCGTGAGCCCCACCAGCCCCAGGTGCAGCCTCACCTGGGAGCGTGGTGCCAGCCGCGTGGCCACCACATGCGCGTAGCCGTAGCCTGCCAGCAGCGCCGCCTGGAAGAACAGCAGGCACGCCGTCCACACCGCGGGCGTGCCGCCGAACCACGGCAGCGCGAACCTCCCCACCAGCGGCTGTACTCCGAAGAGCAGGAAGGCGCTGGCAAACAGCGTGAAGGCGTAGCGGGACACGGCCGGGCAGGCTACACCGCCTCGGCGGGCCTCGTGCTATCCCGCGACAGCAGCACCCTGCCGCCCGCGGCGAACAGCGAGAGGGCCAGCACCAGCAGCACCACGCACACCGCCCCGTTCACCAGCACCACCGTCGTGGCTTCCGGCACGAAGAAGGCATGGTGGATCTGCATCACCAGGCTCACCAGCGTCACCACCGAGACGAAGAGCATGGGCAGCAGCGCGTACGCATAGCGCCGGCCGCTCTTCTTCAGCCACACGCAGATGCCCAGCAGCGACAGCGCGGCCAGCAGCTGATTGGACGTACCAAACAGCGTCCAGTACGAGCGCCACGCCCCCGAGCCTCCCAGCCACAGGAAGAACAGCGGCACCCCGCACGTCACCGCCGTGGCCACGCCCGCGGCCACCTTGCCCCTGGCCCCCGTCAGCTCCTGGAGGATGTAGCGCCCCAGCCGCGTGGACACATCCAGCGTGTCGAACACGAAGGTGGAGAAGGCCATCGCCCCGAAGGTGGTGGCGAACAGCAGGTGCTCCTCTCCAATCACCGTGACGAGGAAGCGCCCCAGCCCCGCGCCGTACACCGCTCCGGGCGCCTTGCCCACCAGCTCGCTGCGCGTGGCGATCATCACCGTAGCCAGGGCGATGACGGCCACGAAGCCCTCGAGCAGCATGGCCCCGTAGCCCACCGGGTGGCAGTGCGACTCCTTGTCGATCTGCTTGGACGTGGTGCCCGAGCACACCAGCCCGTGGAACCCCGAGCACGCCCCGCACGCAATCGTCACGAAGAGGAACGGGAACAGCGCGCCCGTGGCTCCGGGCAGCTGGAAGCCGTTGAACGCCGGCTGCTGAATGGACAGCCCTCCCGAGAAGCCTCCATAGAAGATGCCCACCACCCCCACCGCCAGCGCCGCGTAGAGCACGAAGCCGCCCAGGTAGCCTCGCGGCTGCAGCAGCAGCCACACCGGCGTGAGCGAGGCCACGAAGCAGTAGGCCAGGATGAGGATGGACCACTTCGTCGCGTCCATCACCAGCACGGTGGACACCTGCGTGCCCAGCCACACCGCGCCCAGCGTCGCCGGCACGAAGATGATCGTCTGCAGCCACAGCGGCGGCTTGAGGAACCGGTCCACCAGCCCCATCACCACCGCCAGCCCCAGGTACATCATGGACGCGGCCGCCACCGCCCCGCCCGGGTTGAAGCGGAAGGTGAGCCCCGCCAGTTCCGCATCCCCGCTGACGAACGTGGCCGCCGTGGCGTCCGTGAAGGCGACGATGACGTAGACGAGCGCCACCCAGATGAACAGCAGCATCGCCACGCCCGCCCCCGGCCCCAGGTGCGTGCGCACCACCTCCGCGATGGACACGCCCCCGTGCCGCACCGAGGCGATCAGCGTGGACAAGTCGTGCACCGCGCCGATGAACACCACGCCAAAGGAGATCCACAGCAGCGCCGGCAGCCACCCGAACTGCTGCCCCGCCAGGATGGGCCCGGCGATGGGGCCCGCCGCCGCGATGGCGCTGAAGTGCTGGCCCAGCAGGTAGAACGGTTTGGTGGGCACGAAGTCCACCCCGTCCTGCTTCGAGTGCGCCGGAGTCACCGCCGCGTCATCCAGCCGGTACTGCCGGGCGATGAAGCCTCCATAGAAGCGGTAGCCGAACGCCAACAGCACGAGGAACAGCCCGGCGATGAGAGGCAGGCTCATGGCCCCTCGTCTCGCTTGCCCGGGCTGCTGGTGTCAACTCCCCTACTCCCGGTGAGGCCAGGCAGACAGCCAGGCCCCGGGCTGTCCGTGGCCGCCCACGGGCGCATTCCTACCTTTTCCCTGAAGCAGGACACCTGGATGAGGAGGTCGGCAGATGAAGGGCTTGCTGCGAGGCTTGGTGGCGGTGGGGTTGCTCGCGGGCGCGGGGCTCGCCGCGGGCTGCAAAGTCGAAGGCAACATGTCGGGGGACGGCCACAAGTCGCCCATCCAGGAGAAGTACCAGTCCTCGTCCGCCGATGAGGCGCAGCCCCTGACGGACCCGCGTACCACGCACCCGTCCCGGGAGATGGACCAGGAGGCTGGCAACCTGGGCGGCACCCACTCCATGAACGAGCAGCGCGAGGCCCCGCTCGGTGGCGGCACCACCGCGCCCAACGAGGCGACGCCCGGCAACGAGGGCCCGGCCTACGGTGGCTCGGGCACCACCCTGGAGCCGCTCGATGGGCCCGCGGTTGGGCTGGCCGACAGCTACAAGGTCGAGCAGCAGAACCAGGCGCCTGAGCAGGGCGCCGAGGCGCCTGAGCAGGGCACCCAGGCGCCTCAGCAGTAGCGAAGGCGGAGGGCGGCGGGCTCAGCGGGCCCGGGGCGCGAAGAGCCGCGCTCCGGACGGGGCCTGCGCCATCTCCAGCGGCAGGCCGTAGAGGGCCTCGAGCCGCTCGCGCTCCAGCACCGTGTCCACCGGCCCCTGCGCCAGCACCTGGCCGTCGCGCAGCAGCAGCGCGTGGGTGGCGAAGGCGGCCGCCAGGTTCACGTCGTGCAGCACCGCCACCGCGCCCAGCCCCGCCTCCACCCGCGCGCGCACCCGGTTGAGCGCGCCCACCTGGTGCGCCACGTCCAGGAAGGCGGTGGGCTCGTCCAGCAGCAGCAGCGAGGGCTGCTGCACCAGCCCACGGGCCAGCAGCACCATGCGGCGCTCGCCGCCGGACATCGCCTCGCCCGAGCGGTCCGCCAGGTGCCCCACGCCCAGCTCCTCCAGCGCCGCGCGCGCCAGCGCCACGTCCCGCTCGGAGCTCAGCCCCCACAGGCCCAGGTGCGGGCTGCGCCCCATCAACACCAGCTCCAGCCCGCTGAAGCCCTCGGCCGGCTCGAAGCCCTGCGGCACCCACGCCACGCGCCGGGCCAGCTCTCGCGCGTCCCACGCCGGGCGCTCCCGGCCCAGCAGCCGCACCGCGCCCCGCGTCCACGGCAGCAGCCCCAGCACCCCGCGCAGCAGCGTGCTCTTGCCCGTGCCGTTGGGCCCCAGCACCGCCCACAGCTCGCCGGCGCGCACCGCGAAGTCCACGCCCCGCAGCACGGGCTCAGGCCCATAACCCGCCACCAGTGCCTGAGTCTCGAGCAGGAGCGCCACGGTGCCTACTGGATGGACTTGATCGCCTTGTCGATGTCGCCGCGCAGGTTCTTCACCCGCCGCATCAGCTCGCGGTCATTCGAGTCCCCCGACCGCGACACTTCGTTCTGCAGCAGCTCGAAGCGCTGGCAGAGGTTGCCCACCTTGGAGTTCTCGCACGACTGCATGTCGGTGAGCTTGTCGAAGGCCCGGCCCGCCTGCGCCCACTCCTTCTGCAGCTCGGTCAGGTTCTCCTTCCGGGCCGTCTTGCGGGGCGGGCGCGCCGGCGTCTTCTTCGCCGGGGGCTGCGTCGTCAGGGGCAGGAAAAAGTCCGGCTCATCTCCTTCACCCGCCGGCGCGCTCTTCACGGCCTCCGGGCTCTGGGCGCTCCCCGGCGCGGCCTGCGGGGGGCTGGCAGCCGCTTCGGGAGCAGGAGCAGCAACAGGAGCGGGAGCCGGGGTGGGCTCGGGCTCGACGGCGCGCGGGGCCAGGGGGACCGCGGGCGGCAGCTTCGCCGAGGGCTTGCCGAGGGCCTTGTCCACCAGCGGCTTGAGCTCGGGGTACGTCATCGCCAACGCCCCGCCCACCACCGCCAGCAGCACCACCGTCAGGACGGGCCACAGCCAGGAGCGCTTCTTCTCACCAGCCTGGGGCGAGCGCCGTGCGTCCTCGCGGTGTATCCGCCGGAGCGGCTCACCCAGCCGGGTGGGAATGGGCGTGCGGCGGGTGTCCTCGCGCGGGCCCCTCGCCGCCGGCTCCATGTCCATGTCCATGTCCACATCCACGTCCACTTCCCCGGTGGGCACGGCGAACTCGGGATCCGACGGCACGGTCGGCCCAGTGGGCCCGGACTCGCCGGACACATCATCATCCTCGAACGCACGCACCCCGCTGCTGCGCCCCTGCGCACCCGGGCGCCCCAGGGACGCCATGCCCGGAGACGAGGCGCGCAGCAGCCGCCGCGGGGGCTTCGGGCGCGAGGTGCTGGACGAAGGCTCCTCCAACAGGCCACCGACGATGGGCTGGGAAGAGTCCTCCGCCTCCATCTGGGCCAGGGCCTCCTCGTCGATCACCACGCCCGGCTGGGTGTCATGGATGTGGGGCGTCTCACCCTTCACCTTGTAGCGGGGGTGAGTGTCCTCCAGGCCCCGGCGGTCGGCCTCGGCGGCGCTCAGGGGCAGCTTGTCCGGGACCGGCGTCAGCGCGGGCTCGGTGGGACGGGAGGACGCGCTCACCCTGGGCCCGGCGGGTACCGGGGGGAGGGCCGCCATCTCCTCGGCCAGCGACATGGGAGGGGGCTCGGGGTTGCGGGTGATGACCCCGCCCCTGGCCGCCAGCTCCTCGGCCAGCGACATCTGCGGCTCGGGGGAGCGGGAGGAGGCGCCGCCTCTGTCGTTGATCGCCGGGCGCAGCCCCGAGGCGCTCCGCGGGGGCTCGCGGGGAGGCGCGGGCGGCGAGCTGGGGAACCGGGGCGGCTCGAGCGCCAGCGGGGGCAGGCCTTCCGGATCCGTCGTCTCACGCGAGCCCGAGCCCGGCATGAGCGCGGAGAACGAGGGCAGCGGAAGCGTGGTGAGCAGGGCGCTGGGAACCGCGGGCGCCGGATCCTGCATCGGCGGCAGGTTGGCGCGCACCGTCTCCGTGCTGGGAGACTCCGCCGCGGGCGCGCTCACCGGAGGCGTGCTCGGCGCGGGGCGTGCTGGGGCGGGCGGCGCGGCGGGGCGGGCGGCCGGGCTCGCGGAGGGCGCCTGCGGCATGAGGGGGCGGCCCGGCTCGGCAGCCCTGGGCGTGCTGGCCGCGGGGGCCGGAGCTGGCAGGCCCGGGGGAATGGCGGCGGCGGGCACCAGGGGAACGGGCACCTCCACCGTGGTGGCCTGAGAGCGCTCACCCGCGGCGGCCGGCAAAGGCGCGGGCACCGGCGGGGCGGGACGATCGAAGTCCTCGGGACGCACCTCGATGGAGGCCGTCTCGGTGGTGGTGGACGCGAGGCTGGACATCCCGGGCCGCACGCGGGAGCGGGAGACGGGCTCGGGCGACGCGACGGTGGCTCCGGGCCGGGTGGTCTCCTCTGGCCCCACGGGGATGCCGGGCCGGGTCTCCCCATCGGTCACCGGGCGCCCATCCCGGGAGCGCGGGGTGGGCTGGAACGAGAGCGGCTCGGCGGGGCCGTCCAGCTTGATGGTGCGCGGCGGCAGCTGCGGGTTGGCCGCGCGCGCGGGCGTGTCCGCCCCGGGGGGGCGTGCGGCCTGCTCACCGGTGCGCGCCGCGTCCTTGAGCTGCGCCAGCAGCTTGCGCTCGCCCTGGAACTCGGTGGAGAACAAGTCCCGCATGAAGCGGCTGACGCTCTCGGGGCCCGCGTTCGGATCAATCTCGCGCAGGCAGCCCTGCAGCTTGCCGCGGAACTCCTCGGCGTTCTGGAAGCGCTGCGCCGGGTCCACCGCCAGCGCCTTCATCACCAGCTGCGCCACCGAGGGCGGAGTGAGCGGCTCCATCTCGTTGAGTGGCACGATGCGCGGGTTGGCCACCGTGGGCATCAGCTCGCCGGGAGCCACGCTGTCAAAGGGGTTGTGGCCGGAGATCAGCTCGTAGAGGCACAGCCCCACCGCGTACAAGTCACTGCGCCGGTCCACCGGCTGGTGCCGCGCCTGCTCCGGCGACATGTAGAGGAACTTGCCCAGGATGATGCTGGGGTTCGTCTTGGCCGCCGACAGCCGGCTCTTGGCCAGCCCGAAGTCGATCACCTTCACCTCCCCCTCGTAGGAGATGAGGATGTTCTGCGGAGAGATGTCGCGGTGGACGAGGTTGATCTCCTTCTCGTCGTCGTCGCGCTTCCGGTGCGCGTACGCCAGAGCGTCCAGCACCCGCCCCATCACGTACAGCACGAACGTCAGCGGCAGCGGCATCTGCCTGTCGCGCACGCGGCCGGCCACCTTGCGCAGGTCCTTGCCGTCCACGTACTCGAGGGCCATGTACGCCTCGCCCTCGTGCAGCCCCATGTCCAGCACCTGGGCGATGGAGCCGTGGCTGAGCTTCACCAGCGTGGTGGCCTCGCCCACGAAGCGCGCGACGAACTCACTGTCCGCGGCCAGCTGCGGCAGCAGCTTCTTGATGACGCACAGCTTCTCGAAGCCCTGCGATCCCTCCAGCCGCGCCAGGTAGATCTCTCCCATCCCGCCCGTGGCCAGATGGGACAGGAGCGTGTACCGGCCAAACGGCTGCGGACGGAACGGCCGCAGCCGGGCTGAGGGAAAAGAAGAGGTCATTCGGTGCGAGGGCCCACGAAAGACACATTCAAGCCGGTTCGGGCCTGCTTCTTCAACCGGTCAACCGGACGCGAACCAGCCAGCGGGCCAGGCGCTTCTCTACTTGACGAGCCCAGGGTTGGTGAGCTGGGGCACGTCCTCTTCGATCACCTCGAAGGCGGCCATCTTGTCCCGGGGCGCCCGGAGCACCCGCTCGCCCAGCGGCATCACATCGAAGCGCGCTCCCACCGAGGCCAGCGTCTTCCCGGTAATCAGCACCTGTCCGGGATTGCCGGTGGCGGCAAGCCAGGCGGCCACGGGTATGCCCTCGCCCACGACGGCCAGGTCCATGCGGGGCTCGGCGCCCACCAGGCCCACCAGGGCCTTGGTGGTGTGCAGGCCAATGCGCAGCTCGCACCGCTCATCCGTGGGCCGCCGCGTCATCGCCCGCTGCCAGTCCGCCCGCAGTGCCAGGCCGGCCCTCACGGCGCGTACGGCATCATCCACCTTGCCGTAGGGCACGCCGAACAGGGCGCGCACCGAGTCGCCCAGGAAGGCCTCCACCGTGCCCTCGAAGCTGAAGAGCAGCCCGCCCATCTTCCCGTGGAAGTCGTTGAGCACCGCCGAGGCGCGCACCGGGCCCAGCTTCGAGGCCAGCGCGGCGAAGCCCACCAGCTCCACGTGCAGCACGGTGAGCAGCCGCTCCTCCAGCCCGGCCATCCGGCCGCCGGTCTTCTGAGCCTCGGTGGCGCGGCGCTCGGCGATCTCCGGCGAGTGGAAGCGCTCCAGGGTGCGGCGCAGGCCCGTGCTGGCACCGCCCGCGCCGGCGCTGTCCTTGCCCGAGAAGCGCTGCAGCCCACTGGCCACCAGGTGCGCCACGGCGCTGCACGCATCCAGCAGTATCTCCAGCGTCGTCTCTCCCTCGGCGGGGGTGTTCACATAGAGCACGCCGGCAAACGGCGCCTCCTTGCCGATGGGGATGCACAGCACCCGGTCCACCCCGTACATCACCACGCTCTCGCGGCCGGCGAAGCGCCGATCGTCCTTCACCGCGCCCACCGCCAGCGCGCGGCCATGGCGCAGGGCCTCCTCGACGATGGCGTCCGAGACGGGCACCTCGCCCTTGGCCAGCCGGCCGCGGTGGCGCACGGCGGCGGGCACCATCAGCCCGGTGGAGTGGCGCAGCAGCACCACGGCGGTGGTGGCCTCGGTGCGCTCGATGACGCGGTCCATCGCCGCCTCGAGGAAGGCCACCAGCGTCTCCGAGGTGGCCAGCGCCTCGGCGGTGCGGAACAGCAGGATGAGCGTCTCGTACGAGACGCGGCCGCTGGCGACGCCCGGAGGGCTCAGGGGCGTGATGTCCGCCTTCGTCTCGTCGAACGGCGTGGGCGCGAAGTTGTCCAGCGCCCTGAGCACGTCCAGGTCCTTCATGTTCTTGGCCAGGATGACGGCGGGGCCCACGTCCTCCCCGTGGCCAAAGCGGCGCACGCCTCCGGCGCCCAGGTCCACCATCTCCGTGGCGGCGCTCTCCACCGTGTGCGGCTGGCGGATGGACAGCGAGTTCTCTCCCAGCGTCAGCGTGTCGCCAGGCACCAGCGCGCGCGAGCCCTGGAACGGAATGCCGTTGACCCGGCTGCCGTTGCGGCTGCCCAGGTCCTCCACGCGCAGCGCGTCTCCCTCGACGTGCAGCTTGGCGTGCTTGCGCGAAACCAGGTCGCCGCCCAGCACGATGTCATTCTCATCGGCTCGGCCGAGGCTCGTGGTCCCCTCGGGCAAATCGTACGGGGTGTCGAAGTAGCCCGGGCCGTTGATGATGATCTGCCACATCGGACCAGGGAGCTTACACGAACCTTCACGCTTGGGTGGCAGTTCTCCGCAACCGGACGGCGGTTTTTTCGCGCCGCGTCATCCGTTTTTCACCCGGGCTTGTGGAGCCAGAGGCCGCCGTCCCCGCTGAGGACATAGGAGAGCGCGGTGGGCTCTTCGGGGAACCGGGCGTGCACTTCGCGCAGCGCGTGGCGGAAGGCCTCGGCGATGGGCATGCGCAGCACCAGGGCATGGTGCAGGGCGAACATGAAGGCGGAGCTCACCTCGGGGCCCGGCATGTCGAAGGCGCCCACGAAGGCGCCTACTCCCGCCTGGGTGGCCAGCTCCATGAAGCCGGGGCGCCCGTCGAAGATGGCCGCCTGGGACCTGAGCATGGACAGGCGCTGGTAGCCGGTGCTGGCCGGCAGCACTCCGAAGGCGTAGGGAGCGAAGGCCGCGGAGGGCGCGTTCATCACCAGCAAGGGCAGCTGGCCCCGGTTGAGCACCGAGCGCAGCGCGCCCAGCGACAGCTCCACCTCTCCGGCCAGGTCCAGGAACAGCTCTCCGTCCGCCTGCCCCACGTCGCCGGTGAAATAGAGGAGATCCGGCAGCGCCTCGTCCAGCTGCTTCATGACGTTATCGAAGGTGGCCTCGGCGCCGGAGAGCACCGTGCACGAGGCCTCGGGCATGGCCTGGTACACCGTCACCAGGCGCTCGAGCTCCCGCGCCGCGCTGCCGCCACGGTGGCGCCGGCCTTCGACGAGCAGGATGCGGGGGGCCTCACGGACAGCGGGGGTGCCCCGGGCCTGGGAGGCGACTCCCACGGGAGCACGGACCACCTTGCGCACCAGGCTCAGGGGCTTGTCCCCCACGGGCAGCAGCTCCCAGGGAAAGTGCGCCAGCTCGGCGGCGGTGCGCAGCACCAGGGGCGCCTGCTGCGCGGCCCCCGGAGCGCCCAGCACCTTCAGCACCTCCGGGGGCAGGTGTTGGGAGAACAGCTGCCCCAACTCCTCATAGAGGTGGGCATGGGACTGCGCGCCCTGCCCCTCCCGCGCCAGGGCCTGGAACACCCGCGCATTCAGCGCCTCGGGCACCAGGCCCTGCGCCAGGGGCGTGGACTGTTCGTCGGTGAGCCGGAGCTGGAGCCTGCCCTCCACCGTCTCGATGAAGAGCCGCTGGGAGAGCACGGGAGCCTGCCTGGGCATGGCGGCTGACTGGGGTGGGCCGGCTGGAGCGGCCGGGGCCTCGGGGCTGGGCAGGCCGAAGGCGATGGGCTGGGAGGAATCATCCATCACCGCGTTGAGCAGCTTGGAGATGAAGCCGCCACCAGGCACGGATTCCTGCTGCGGAATCCGAGCTGGAGCGGGCACGGGCGGATGCGTGGACGGCCCTGCCCTGGGGACACTCGTGGCGGCGGAGACCGGAACCGGCGAGGGCGAGGCCATGTTGTAGGAGCCCGTCTGCGCCTGCGGGGGCGGCGCGGCGGCGGCCGGGGCCGGCTGCACGGCGGTCTGCAAGGCCTCGAGGAAGTGCAGCACCTCCTCGTGCCTGCCGCTGGCATTCTCGTAGGGGATGACCTGGATGCGCGCGGTGCGCCAGAGCACGTCGCGCTCCACGCGGCCCAGGCCCGTCATGAGGGCGAAGCGCTCGGGTACGAAGCCCCGGAAGTGCGTGAGCTGCCGGTCCATCAGCAGCCGGAAGTCCGGGTCCGACAGCGAGTAGCCGACGAAGAGCAGCGCCTTGGTGAGCAGCAGGCCGCTGAAAATCTCATTGAAGGCCGGGTTGGCGTGGATGATCTCGCTGTAGTCGCGCGAGGTGAGCACCACCGTCTCGGGCCGATCGATGTCTCCGTGGGCCTTGAGGATGAAGGGCCCCGAGTCGAACAGCAGCCGTCCCAGCGTGTCGGTGTCCTTGTGAGTGAGCGTCTTGGGGAAGCCCTGCTTCACCTCGGAGTAGGCGCGCTCGAGCAGCTTGTCGTAGTTGGTCGTCACCCAGGCGCTGAACGGCAGGTGCATGAGCGCCTTGTGCGTCTGGGGCACGGTGCCCTTGTCGCCGCGCAGCCGCTCGGTGAGGTACTGGTGATAGGCGGCGCCCAGCTGCTCCTTGCAGAAGTCGGCGACCTCCAGCAGCTTGCCCTGGCTCACCAGCTTGCGCAGCTCCGGCTGGTGGGTGTCGCCATCGGGCATCGACGAGACGAGGTGATCAATCACCTCCTCGAGCAGCCGCGTCCACAGCGGCAGCCCGGCCCCGACGGACAGGCCCGCGCCGACGAACACCACGCAACGGCTCTGCTTGAGGTAGCGGACCAGCAACCCGGGCGGCTTCGGTGTCATAGGCCCAACGATACACGCTGGGGCCCTCCTCCAGCGGGCTACTCTTGCAGGGTACCTGCCATGGCCTCGTGAGCGCACAGGGCGCGCGCGCCAGGGGCTCCCATTTCGCCTATCCTTCGCGGCCATGTCCGAGTCCCCCGCCGCGCCGCCCACTGGAGGTGATCTCTCACTGTCCGCCATCGTCGCGGGGTTCGTGACGGTGCTGGTCGGCTACACGAGCTCGGCGGTCATCGTGTTCGAGGCGGCGCGCGCGGCAGGCGCGGACGCCGCCACGGTGGCCTCCTGGATGTGGGCGCTGGGCCTGGGCATGGGGGTGACGTGCATCGGGCTGTCGCTGAGGTATCGCACCCCCGTCGTCACCGCCTGGTCGACGCCGGGGGCCGCGCTGCTCGTCACCAGCGCTCCGGGCGTGCCGCTGCCGGTGCTCTATGGCGCCTTCGTCGCCACCGGCCTGCTCATCCTCGTGGCGGGCGTGACAGGCGCCTTCGAGCGGGTGATGTCGCGTGTCCCCCTGTCGCTCGCCTCGGGAATGCTCGCGGGGGTGCTGCTGCGCTTCGGGCTCGACGCGTTTGGCGCGGTCCGCACCCAGCCCGTGCTCGTCATCGCCATGTTCGGAAGCTGGCTGCTGGGCCGCCGCTTCTGGCCCCGCTACTCCGTGGTGGGGGCGCTGGGGGTGGGCATTGCCCTGTGCGCCTGGGCCGGGACGCTGCGGGCCACGGAAGTGCCGCTGGCGCTCGCCACCCCTGTCTTCGTGATGCCCGCGTTCTCCTGGCCGGCGCTCATCAGCGTCACCACGCCGCTGTTCGTGGTGACGATGGCCTCGCAGAACATTCCAGGCGTCGCGACGATGCGCGCGCATGGGTATGCAACGCCCGTCTCGCCCGTGATTGCCTGGACGGGCGTGGCGACGACGCTGCTGGCTCCCTTCGGTGCGTTCGGGCTGAACCTCGCGGCGATCACCGCCGCCATCTGCATGGGCCGCGAGGCGCATGAGGATGCACGCAAACGCTATATGGCCTCCGTCGCGGCCGGGGCGTTCTACGTGCTGCTGGGGCTCTTCGGCGCCACGGTGGGCGCGCTGCTGGCGGCCTTTCCCCGAGAGCTCGTCGTGGCGATCGCGGGGCTGGCGCTCGTGGGGACCATCGCCAACGGGCTGGCGACCGCCACCAGGGATGAGACCGAGCGCGAGGCGGCGATCGTCACCTTCCTCGTCACCGCCTCGGGGCTGACCCTGTGGGGCGTAGGCGCGGCGTTCTGGGGGCTCGTCGCCGGCCTGGTGGTGCGCGCCGCATTCTCATGGAGGAGATCCGAATGAAGCTCTATTTCTTTCAGCAGTCCCGTGCCACGCGAGTCCGGTGGATGCTCGAGGAGCTCGGCGTCCCCTACGAGCTGGTGCCGGTGGACATGACAAAGGGCGAGCACAAGCAGCCCTCCCATCTGAAGTTGCACCCGATGGGCTCGCTGCCGGCCATCGAGGACAACGGGCGGCCCCTCTTCGAGTCCGCCGCCATCATTCTGCAGCTGGCGGACAAGTACCCCGAGAAGCGGCTGGCCCCGGCGGTGGGCACCCACGAGCGCGGCGAGTACTACCAGTGGATCCTCTTCGCGATGACCGAGGCGGAGAGCCCCCTCGTCACCATCGTGCAGCACACCCGCTTCCTGCCGGAGGCGGAGCGCTCCGCCGACGCCGTCGCCCGCGCCAGCAAACGCTTCAAGGTGGTGGCCGCGGTGCTCGAGGAGCGCCTGAAGGGCCGCGACTTCATCCTGGGTAACACGTTCTGCGCGGCCGACGTGGTGCTGGGAGGCGTGCTCAACTTCGCCAACAGGCTGGGGCAGCTCGGCGATGACACGCCCACGCTCAAGGCCTATTTCGACCGCTTGATGGCGCGTCCGGCCGCGAAGACGGGCTACAGCGCATAGGCCCGGGCTACGTCCGGTACAGGCGATCGAGAGCTGGGCGGCGGCCTTGTGGTAGGAGAGGCGGCAATGACCACAAGCCAGCCAGCGCGTCAGCCCATCGTCCTGCGCCCCGGCGCGGGACGCGCGTATCCGATGGGAAGGATCGGCGCCGTGTTCAAGGCGGACGGCGCTGAGACGGCACAGGGCTACTCCATCTCCGAGTGGTGGCTCGATGCGAACACCCAGGGCCCCGGGGCGCACTCGCATCCCGAGGACGACGTGTTCTACGTCCTCGAAGGCACGATGAGCATCCTGGTGGGGCAGGAGTGGATCGACGCCCCCCCCGGCTCCTTCGTGCTCGTGCCTGGCGGAGTCACCCACGACTTCGAGAACCGCGGCAGTCAACGTGCTGGGGTGCTCAACTTCACCCCGGGCGTCTTCGAGCCCGAGATGGCGGGCATCTCCGAGTGGTTTGCAAAGCATCCGCCGGGCAATGCGCGCTGACCCGGCCCTGGCAACTGTTAGCCTGGGCCCGTGACACCGCCTGACGACTCGAAGCACCGCGGCATGCTGTTGCTCCTGGGGCTCATCGCCCTGGCGCTGCCGTTTCTGTTCGTGACGTTGCCGCCCGCCGCGGACCTGCCCCAGCACGTCGCCCAGGCCCGCCTGCTGCACGAAGTCATCGGGACGCAGGGCTCTGGCTACGAGGTGCGCGTCGTTACACCCTACTGGACGGTGTACGTGCTCCTGTCGGCCCTCTGGGCGGTGTTGCCGCCTCTGCAGGTGGGCCGGTTGGGGCTGCTGCTCGTGGGCCTTGCTTCCATGGGGATGCTGGCGCTGCTGGCGCGGCGGCGCGGGCGCTCACCCGAGGCGGCGGCGCTCGCCGGGCTGCTCTTCTTCAACCACACGCTGTACTGGGGCTACTTGAGCTTCATGGCCGGGTGGCCGGTGTTCCTCGGCCTGCTGCTGCTGCTGAGCCGCCCCCGGCCCAGGCCCCTGGCGCTCGCGGGCCTGGTGGCGCTCCTGTTCTGGACGCACGCGCTGTGGTTCATCGCGGGCGGGCTGGCGCTCGGGCTCTCCTGGCTCGTGCGGCGGCCCACCCCGCGCACGCTGGTGGAGGAGTCCCTGGCCACCGTGCCCACCGTGGCCGTGGTGCTCTGGTGGTACCCGCGCCTGGCCGAGAAAGGGTTCACCTCGGGGACTTTCTACCTGCGCGGCGCCTTCGAGCGGCTGTCCTTCCCGGGCCTGAGAGATGCGGTGCTGGGCGGGCTGCACGCGCCCGTCGAGGCGGTGCTCCTGGGGCTCATGCTCCTGTGGATGCTCGCCGGGCTGTGGCAACACCGGCGCGTGCCGAGCACCGAGGGGGGCGATGGGCTGCTGGCGCTCGTGGGGGCCGTGCTGCTGCTGGCCAGCCTGACGCTGCCGGACAAGCACAGCCTGACCATCGGCTTCGCGACACGGTGGGCGCCTCCGGGCTTCGCGCTGCTGCTGCTGGCCGCGCCCGCCCCCCGGTTGCCGGGCCGTGCGCTCGCGGCCGCCGCGGGTGTGCTCGTCCTGGGCTATGGCGGCTTCACCGCGGCCACCTGGCGCGCCTTCGAGACCACGGAATTGTCGGGGCTGCGCGCGGCGCTCTCGGCGCTGCCCCCGTCCCCCCGGGTGCTGGGGCTGGATCTGCTCAAGAAGAGCGAGCGGGTGCGCGGCTGGCCCTTCCTGCAGACTGTCGCCTACGCCCAGGTGCTGCGCGGGGGCACGCTGAACTTCTCGTTCGCGGACCACGCTCCGGTGCCTGTGAGCTACTCGCCCCCCCGCCCCACCCCCTGGACGAACGGGCTCGAGTGGAACGCCGAGGAGGTTACCCCCGACGATCCCCTGTACTTCGACTACGTGCTCGTGGGCGGCAAGGAGCCGGTGCACGCGAAGACGCCGGCCGTGCTTCCCGTGGAGCCCGTGACGCACGAGGGACACTGGAGGCTGTACCGCGTGCGCTCCCAGGCGGCCGGGCCGCCCTGACGTCGACACGTCGGACACGCACCACCGACATGGCCAGTCGTTCACCGCGTGGAGCTTCAAGCCGGCCACCACCGTGTGCCGTGGCTGCTCAGGGGGGGGGCGACCCGTGGATAATCACCGGAGTTCCAGTTGGAGCTCATCGCCACCGAGGCGAACAAGTCCCTGCTTGAGCGCGCGAACAGATGCCAGAGGGCCCCTTCCACCTCGTGCTCTGCCGCAACGTGGCCTTCACCTACTTCGCACCGCCGCCCCAGGAGGAGGTGCTGTCCAAAGGCGTCACGGGCCTGGAGCGTGCTGCTGGGCCGTTGCCTGTCTTCCGCAAGCGCACGGCCGGACACAACCCGCTTCGATTCGGAAACGTCTGGATTCAAATCCTGGTTTTGCAGTCATTGGCCAAATTGCAAGCTTTGACACCCTGCCCTTTCGGCCAGTTTGGGGGCATCTTCGATTTTTTATTCGAAGAGCGCCAACACTTCGGTTAGGTTGATTTTTGACACTGCATCTGCATGCGGTGGCTAACTCAGAAATCGAGGGGGGGAAAACATGCACGCAATACCAAGACAGAGGTTGTGCCTTGCAGTAGCCATGCTCTTCAGCCTGGCGGCATGCAGGACGGAACAACCCGCCGATCTATCCCAGCCGCCCAGTCCCAAGAAGCAGGCCATCTCTGTCAATGACGGCAGGTGGAGCCCGACGGGCCGCATGGCCAATAGTCGGCTCCTGTTCACGGCCACGCGCTTGCCAGATGGCCGCGTCCTGGCCGCAGGCGGCTACAACCGCTCGGCGGAAATCTATGATCCTGCCACCGGCACCTGGAGCCGCACGGCGGATGCGCCCAATACCTATCGCGCGGCCACGGCCACGCTCCTGCCCAATGGCAAGGTCCTGGTCGCGGGCGCTGGTGGCGCCGAATGGAACAGTGGCCTCTCCGCCGCGCTCTATGACCCGGAAGCGGGAACCTGGCAACCGGCTGGAGCCCTGCGCACGCCGCGCTTCCACCACACCGCCACGCTGCTGGCCAATGGCCAGGTGCTGGTAACGGGAGGTACGAGCGGTGAGCATGGAGGCAATGTGCTGGCCGCGACCGAGGTGTATGATCCCGCCTCCAATACCTGGGCTCCCACGGGCTCCCTGGCGATGGCTCGCCGCAATCACACCGCGACCCTGCTGCCGGACGGCCGGGTGCTGGTGACAGGCGGCACCCATGGCGGCGGCACCCTTCAGAACTCGGCCGAGGTGTACGATCCGGCCGTCGGCACCTGGAGCCCGTCAGGCCACATGGCGACGGCTCGCAGCCATCACTCGGCCACCCTGCTGGCGGACGGCCGGGTGCTGATCGCGGGCGGTGGCGGCTCTGACTGGGCCAGTGGCGCCTCCTCCGAGTTGTTTGATCCGGCTTCTGGCACATGGGTGGCGACCGCCAGCATGGCCAAGCCGCGCCGCAATCACTCCGCCACCGCCCTGCTCAGCGGCAAGGTGCTCGTGGCCGGTGGCTTCCACGAGTACACAGGCATCCTGACCGTGGCCGAGGTGTATGATCCGGCGGACAACTCCTGGCACGCCGCGGGGAACATGGCGGCGGACCGCTATCGGCAGGCGGCCACGCTCCTGGCGGACGGCCGGGTCCTCGTCGCGGGAGGCTTCAGCAACGCCAATCAGGCCTCCGCCGAGCTCTACAGCGCCGTCTTTGCTCCAGAGCCCGGGCCGCCCGTCGGTGAGCCCGTCGAGCCGGTGGGCACCAGCCTGCTGATTCAGGTGGTGGACATGGACGGAGCGGCCCTCTCCGGTGCCACCGTCACCCTCGCCGGAGACGAGCGGACCACGGACTCCCAGGGCAATGCCTTGTTCGAGGGGATCGCCGCGGGCTCGAGTGTGGCGCAGGTGCGGGCTCCCGGGTTCGCCGCGGGGACGCTCTCGGTGGAGTTGGATGAGGGTGCTCATGCCAGCGCCCTCGCCACCTTGAAGCCGCTCACTCCTCCCGTGGTGTTCAATGCCAGCGAGGATGCCACGATCATCGCGGATCAGATCCAGGTGGCGATCCCCGCAGGCTCGCTCCGGGACGAGAACGGCCAGCCTGTCACGGGGGCCGCGGAGATCTCTTTCGCGCCCATTGATCCCACCACGGATGAAATCGAGTCGGCGCCCGGGCCCCTGGAGGCCATCGCCGCCGCGGGTGAGGAGCCGGTGTCGCTCGAGAGCGGCTACATGGCCGAGATTGCCCTGTCCCAGAATGGCCGGCCGCTCCAGCTCGCGCCGGGCGCCACCGCGGCCATTACGTTCCCCTTGTCCGGGGACTTCGCCGCCTCGAGCGCGCCAGGCGACGTGATTCCGGCCTGGTGGTTTGATGCCGAGGCCGGTGTCTGGCGGGAGGATGGGGCAGGCATCGTGGAGGAGTCCCCCACCGAGCCAGGCAAGCTCATCTGGACGGCGGAGGTCTCTCACTTCACCTCGTGGAATTGCGACAAGCCCTTCGTCACCCAATCCTGCCTGAACGTGCTCGTCATGGATGAGGACGGACGGCCACTGCCGGGCCGAACCGTCACCGTGCGCGGAATGAATTACTCCTATGTGCGGACCCTGACGACCCGCTCCAACGGCACCGTGTGCGTGCCAGCACGGCGAGGGTATACCTCGCGAGTGTCGGTGGGCACCTGGTGGTCAACCCATGCCTCGACCGTCGTTACTCCCACGGTCAACGCCACCTGCGGCCGCTCCGGGTGTATGCAGGTGACGCTCCGGGTGCCCGTGCCCTGTGGCACCCCCGGTACTGTCCAGGCCTGCGCCTACTCCGGGCCCGCCGGCACCAACAGCGTCGGTGCTTGCAAAGCCGGCTATCGTGTCTGCAACGGCCTCACCTGGGGCGCGTGCACGGGTCAGGTGACGCCGACTCCCGAGGTTTGCAACAACGCGAAGGATGAGGACTGCGATGGCCAGATCAACAACGGTTGCCCGGTGCGTTGTACCCATGGCAGCACCGAGAGCTGCTACACGGGACCGGCGGGCACCGGCAATGTCGGGCAATGCCTCGCGGGTAGGCGCACTTGCGTCAACGGAGCCTGGGGCAGTTGCACGGGCGAGGTGAAGCCGGCGGCCGAGAGCTGCAAGACCCCGGGCGATGACGATTGCGACGGGTTGAGCAACGAAGGCTGCGCCTGCACCCCAGGCCAGACCCAGTCCTGTGCCTACACGGGCCCGGCCGGCACCGATGGCGTCGGGCAGTGCAGAGCGGGGGTACGTACCTGCTTCGCGTCCGGAGCGACCCCCTTCTGGGGCGCGTGCGCCGGAGAGGTGGTGCCCACGGGCGACAGTTGCGACGGACGGGACAACAACTGCAACGGCCAAACGGATGAGGGCAACCCGGGTGGAGGCGTGGCCTGCGCGACGGGCAAGCCGGGTGTCTGCGCTCAGGGCACTACCGCCTGCTCGGGCGGCACCCTCGTCTGCAACCCGAAAATCCCGGCGTCGAAGGAGATCTGCGACGGGCTGGACAACGACTGCAATGGCCAGGTGGATGAAGGCAACCCCGGTGGCAATGCCGCCTGCATGACGGGCCAGCCAGGCGTTTGCGCTCAGGGCACCACCACCTGCTCCGGCGGCACCCTCGTCTGCAACGCCATCGCCTCGCCTTCGTCCGAGGTCTGCGACGGGCTGGACAACGACTGCAACGGCCAGAGCGATGAGAGCAACCCGGGCGGAGGCGCGGCTTGCTCCACGGGCCAGCCGGGCGTCTGCTCCCCGGGTACCACCATCTGCTCCGGCGGAGCCCTGAGTTGCTCGGCCAAGGTCTCGCCCTCGAGCGAGACTTGCGATGGGCTGGACAACAACTGCAACGGCCAGAGCGATGAGGGCAACCCCGGCGGAGGCGCGGCTTGCTCCACGGGCCAGCCGGGCGTCTGCGCCCAGGGCACCACCAGCTGCTCCGGTGGCACCCTCACCTGTAATGCCCCTGCTCCCTCGGCCGAGGTGTGCGATGGACGGGACAACGACTGCGACAGCACCGTGGATGAAGGCAACCCCGGGGGCGGCGTGGCCTGCACGACGGGCCAGCCGGGTGTCTGCTCTCAGGGAACGACGTCCTGCTCTGGCGGCGCGCTCAGCTGTAGCCCCAACACCGCGCCCTCGAGCGAGGTCTGCGGTGACCGCCTCGACAATGACTGTGATGGTCAGACGGACGAGGGTTGCAGCACGGGTGGCACGTTCTTCTACTCCTACAGTGCCAGCAACACGAGCTCGGCCACACAGAACACAGTGAACCGGACTGTCACGCTCACCGCCGGCCAGACAATCCGGGTCACCACGTGTGCCAGTCGAATCCCCGGCGCGTCGGCGAGCGGCGACACCTACCTGCGGCTGTATGCTCCTTCCAACGCAGAGGTCGCCAGCAACGATGACGAGTGCGGCAGCCTTGCCTCGTACCTGATGTACACCGTGCCTCCGGGCGGAGGCGGCAGCTACACCATCAGGGCCGGCTGCTACAGCGGGGGCAGCTGTAGCGGCACGGTGGGATACTCGTTCTAGAGCGAGCGCTGTTTGAACGGGTAACAACGCATAAGCATGGTGGCGGCCATGGAGGAAATGGCCGCCACCGTGGCGCTGGTGCCCCCTCCGCGCTTCTGACCTTCATTCTGGTGTGGCCGTTTCAGCTCGAGGTCCCCGAGCTCTGCTGAAAAGGACGTTCGCGCTGGACGTCTTCGCTTGTGCCCGGTGTGGAGGCCGGCGCCGGGTGGAGGCGCCTGGGAGGACGGGGTCGGTGTCCTCCTAGAGCCCTCCGCACCCTTCCTCCCCCAGGTGTCGCGAGAAGCTGACTCAAGCAGTTGGCCGGAGAGAAGCTAGTTCTCCGCGGCGGGCTCACGCGGCCTGGAAGAAGCGCTCAGCTTCTGGGCGACGATGTCGTTCACCATCTTCTCCTGCTTGGCGCGGCTCCCGGCGCCGTTGCCCTTGAAGAGAGACTCCAGCGTCGTCACCAACCCCATCCCCCTCGCCAGGAACCTGAGAGAAGGTAAGGCCACGGGGCTGGGGAGCAACCGATGCAAAACGGACAGGCTGTCCCCGAGGGCCAGGTGCTTCCGTGGCGCCTCCACCTCAATCCGCGATTGACGAACAGGTCAGGCGCTTGGAAAGGTGGCGGGCAATGAGCAAGGGTTCGCGGTGAACATCATTCTTCTTGGGCCACCGGGCGCCGGTAAGGGCACGCAGGCCACAAGGCTCCAGGCCACGCGCGGCATGGTTCAGCTGTCCACTGGCGACATGCTGCGCGAGGCCATCAAGGCCGGCACGCCCGTGGGACTCAGGGCCAAGCCGGTGATGGACGCCGGCCAGCTCGTGTCGGACGAGATCGTCAGCGCCTTGATCGGTGAGCGGCTCGACGCGCTCGCCGGCCGTGGCGCCCTCTTCGATGGCTACCCCCGCACCCAGGCGCAGGCCGAAGTGCTCGACCAGCTGCTGGCGGCGCGCGGCCGCAAGCTGGACCATGTCATCGAGCTCGAAGTCGTCGAGGACGCGCTCGTCGAGCGCATCACCGGCCGCTTCTCGTGTGCCCAGTGCGCCGCGCCCTACCATGACAAGTTCCAGCGCCCGAAGGCCGACGGGACTTGCGACAGGTGCGGTGCGACCTCGTTCAAGCGCCGCCCCGACGACAATGCGCAGACGGTCCGCACCCGCCTGGCCGAATATCGCGTGAAGACAGCGCCGATCCTGCCCTACTACGAAGCGCGCGGCGTGGTCCGGCGCATCGACGGCATGGCCGAGGTGGCCTCCGTGGCGGCCGCGATCGACGCAATCCTGGACGGCTCACTTACCGGGGGTTGAGGCTCCTTCGGGAGCCTTCGGGGGCGCGGCCTTCTGACGGGCCGCCGCGGACCGCTCGCGCACGTCCTTGAACTCCGAGCCCGGCTTCCACTGGGGCCAGCGGTCCGACGAGGCCAGCTCCCGGCCGAGCTCGTGCAGCATCTGCACATCCTGGGCGGCGCCGCGCAGGTCCCAGCGCTCGCTCCACGCGTCGCAGGGCTGGTGGTAGCAGGGCTTCGCATCGGGGGTGAGGGTGCGCCCCTGCTTCGCGGCGGCCTGGGCCAGTGCGTCCTCCAATTCGGAGCTTCTCCTTGTCTGGCTGGGCCCGGACGATGTCGAAGCTCTGCTCCGAACTTGCCTCGAACAGGCGCTCCCTCCCGCGCCTGGGGCCGGAGCTCTTCGGGGGGAAGGCCAGCCAGCGGCTGTACTGGACCAGCCAATCCTCGGGGCCTCCCAGCGACGGGCTGCCCGTGCTCGTCCGGCCCTCGGCCCCCTAGCGGGGCTGCTGGAGCGAGAGCGCGAGCGTGGCCGTGGCGCCCTTGCCGGGGCCCTCGCTCTCCAGCGTGAGGCGCCCCCCCATCATCTGCGCCGCCAGCGCGCTCGAGTGCAGGCCAAAGCCATGCCCCTCCTTGCGCGTGGTGAAGCCGTGCACGAAGAACTGCTTGCGCAGCTCCTCCGTGAAGCCCTTGCCGCTGTCCACCACCTGGATCCGGGCCACCTTCCCCTCGGCCGTGAGTCGTACGCACAGCTGGCGTTGCCCCTCGGGCACCTCGTCCATGGCGTGCTTGGCGTTGCTGATGAGGTTGATGAGGATCTGCAGCACCTTGTGCTTGTCCACCCGCACCCGGGGCACGGGGGAGAACTCGCGCTTCACGCAGATGCCGTGGCGCTGCAGCGCGGACAGCTGGAAGCGCAGGCTGTCCTCGATGAGCTGGGCCAGGTCCCACTCATCCAGCATGAGGGAGACCTTCGCGTAGTCCTGCTGCACCTGGACGATGGTGCGGATGTGCTCGATGTGCAGGCCCATCTCGTGCACGTTCGTCTGTAGCTGGGCCCGCTCCTTGCGCAGCTCCTCGGAGAGGGCCACGAGGTAGTCGGGCAGGATCTGCCCCCGCGGATCCTCCGTCAGGAACTCCGGCAGGTTGCTCTGGTGCTCCTTGAGCATGGCGGACAGCTGCGCCACCCGCTCCAGGCGCGAGCTGGAGACACCGGCGCGCATCTGCTCCACGTTGACGCAGGCGCTGGTGAGCACGTTGCCGACGTTGTGCAGCACATTGGAGGCGATCTCGGCCATGCCCGCCGAGCGCGCCGTGTCCACCAGCTGGGCCTGGGCCTGCTTGAGCTCGCGCGTGCGCTCCTCCACGCGCCGCTCCAGCTCGTCGTTGGCGCCGCGCAGGGCGGCCTCGGTGCGCTGCACCTCGGCGTACAGCCGCGCGTTCTCGATCGAGATGGCGGCCTGCGAGGCGAGCTGGCTCAGCAGCGCGATGCGGCCCGGTGTGAACGCGCCCGAGGCGAGCCGGTTCTCCAGGTAGATGACCCCCGACAGCGACTCCTGGCGCAGCAGCGGCAGGCAGAGCACGGACCTGGCGCCGCTGTGCTCGAGGTACGCGTCGGACGAGAACGGGTGAGACACGGCCGCGTCGCCGATGAGCACGTGCTCGCGCGTACGCCGCACGTAGGAGATGATCGTCCAGGGCAGCGCGGCGTCCGTGTCCCCGCACGCCAGGGCCTGCACGCCGTCCTGGAGGAGCTCCGTATCGGCCGCGACCACCAGCTTGTCACCGCGCGGCAGCAGCAGGGCGCCACGCTGAGCCCCCGCGTTCTCGGTGGCCACCCGCATGAGCGTGGACACCAGCCGCTCGAGGACGAGCTCGCTGGAGACGGCCTGCTGCGCTTTGACCACGGCGAGCACGTCGAGCTCCCGGGACTCCGAGGTGGTGGTCGTCGTGGTGTTGACCGCCGAGGCAGCCGCGGGGCTCACCAGGCCCGGCCACAAGGCGTCCCACTGCTTGACCTTGCCGTGGGCCCCCCACCGCGCGTACGCCTCCCGGGCCTGACGCGCGTAGGCCTCGGCGATGAAGGGGGCCTGACGCTTGCGGTAGAAGTTGGCCGCCAGCTCGCACACCAGGGCCACGTGCTGGATGAAGCCGTTCTCGCGGGCCGCGCGGAGCGCCTCCTCGTACGCGGGCATCGCTTCGTCCACACGGCCCCGGACGCGGGCCAGCTCCGCAGAGACCAGCCGCTCGAGCGCGCGGAAGTTCTCGGGGCAGTGGTCCGCCCACTCCGCGAGCTGCCGCCGGTGCTCCTCGGCCGTCTCCAGGTAGCGCTGCCGCTGCGCCTGCTCCGCCCCCTCGCAGCACGCGGCCAGGGCCAGGGCGCGGAACAGGTGGAAGTCCACGAGCGGGATGATGCCAATGAACGACCAGATGAAGGCCGCTGCCCGGTCCCCCGCCTCGCGCGCCTCCGGGTAGGCGCCGCACATGAAGCGCGCCTGCATCTTGGAGAGCCAGTACTGGCACACCATGCTGCTCATGTGGGCCGGCGACAGCGCGGCCTCGAGGGCCTTCTCGTCGAAGCCCTCCCCGTCCAGCGTGCCGAACGAGGGCGAGTGGCCCCGCAGCGACTGCACGTAGCGCAGGACGATGAGGGTGGTCTCCTCCACCCCCACGAAGCCCGTCTTGCGCATGAAGTCCATGCGGGCAACCCCGTCCTGGTGCACCTCGTCCAGGTGGTGGCCCATGGCCAGCCGGTTCCACACCAGGTGGCCGACGATGTAGCAGGCGAACAGGTAGTTGTTGGTCTGCACCGCGTGCTGGAAGCTGCTCAGGGCCAGCTCGTGCGCGGCGGCCAGCGGCCGGCACCAGTAGCTGATCATCTCCAGGTTGAAGAGCACCCGGACCCGCTCCTGGGCCAGGCTGTACCGATCGACGAGCGCGCGGGCGAGCACGCCATAGGCGTAGCCCTCCTCGTAGCTCTTGAAGAACTTCCCGAGCAGCACGCCGAGCGAGCTGTAGGCAATCACCGACTCGTTGGTGTTGCCGTAGCGCAGGCTCAGGGAGACCATCCGGCAGACATGCAGCACGAGCAGGTTGTTGTCGGTGAAGTAGGCCGACGGGAAGAGGCGGGCCAGCACGCTCATCACCGGCTTCATGTCCGCGTCCGTCATCAGCGGCAGCTCGACGAGGCTCTCGATGGGGCGGCCCGCCAGCAGCGCCTGCACCTCCTCGCGGGCGGCCGCGGCCTCCTCCCACGAGGGATGCGGCTGCATCGGCATGCCCAGCAGGCCCAGGCACTCCAGCAGGCAGCTCACCGAGGCCTGAATCTCCCCGGCGATGAGGAGCACCTCGTGCGTCAGGCCGTAGGCGGCGGCGATGTCCACCCGGCTCCGGGCGCGTGAGCGCAGCACCGCGAGCAGGCGGCGGGCCTCGGCGGCGTTGCCGCTCATCAGCTCGCTGCTGGCCTGGTCCAGCCGCACCTTGAAGGCCAGCGCGGGGTCCGTCTCCCAGGGCTCTCCCGGGATGAGCGAGAAGGCCAGCGCGAGGTAGGTGGCCGCCGAGCCGTGCGCGCTCGAGGCCCGGGCCCTCCAGCCCGCCTCGGCGTTCAGCCGCGCCAGGCGGTAGCGCTCCTCGGGGTCGCTGATCAGCTCCACCCCGGTGTTCAGCTGGCTGACGATCTCGAAGAGCTGCTCGCGCACCTCCTCGGCGGACAGGCGCTCCAGCAGCAGGCGCCCGATGCGCAGGTGGACCGCCTGGCGCTCCGCCTCGGGGGTGAGGGTGTGCGCCGCCTGCTGAATGCGGTCATGCATGAACCGGTACTGCTCCGGGGCGCTGCACACCACCAGGCCCTCCTGGAGCGCCGGTTCGAGGTCACGCTCCGCCTCGTCCGCCCTCGTGCCGGAGATGAGGGTCAGCATCCCCAGGGAGAAGCTGTTGCCCATGCACGCCGCCAGGCTGAGCAGGTGCCGGGGGCTCGCGGGAAGCTGGTGCAGGCTGCGAGCCATGAAGTCGACGATGTTGTCGGAGTACCCCCGGGCCCGGACGCCCTCGGCATCCCACCGCCAGCCTCCCCTGGGCGCGCGGCTGAGCAGCCCGTCCTGGTGCAGCGCCTGCATCAGCTGCAGCAGGAAGAACGGGTTGCCGCCGGTCTTCTCGTGGACCAGCTTCGAGAGGGGCTCGAGCAGCTCCGGCCCCGCGCCGGGCAGCGCATCGCCGGCCAGGTGCCGCAATTGCTCCAGGCTCAGCGGCTCGAGCTGGAGGTCGGTCACCGGCGCCTTCGCCTTGCGCACCTCGCCCAGCGTCATCATCAGCGGGTGGGAGGGGCTCACCTCGTTGTCGCGGTAGGCGCCAATCCACAGCAGCGGCGGCGCGTCATCGTCGGTGAGCAGGGACTGCAGCAGCCTGAGGCTCGCCAGGTCCGCCCACTGCAGATCATCCAGGAACACGACGAGCGGGTGCTCGGCGGTGGCGAAGACGGCGAGGAACTGGCGGAACACCTGATTGAAGCGGTGCTGCGCCTCGGCGGGCCCCAGCTCCGGCACGGCCGGCTGCGGGCCGAGGACGAGCGCCAGCTGGGGGACCAGGTCCACGATGACCTGAGCGTTGCCCTGAAGGGCCTCCCGCAGGCGCTCACGCCACCGGGCGACCTCCTCGTCGGTGCCCGCCAGCAGGTGCTGCACCAGCCCCCGAATGGCCTGGGCCAGGGTGGCGTAGGGCACATCCCGCTGGAGCTGGTCGAACTTGCCGCTCAGGAAGAACCCTCGCCGCCGCACCACGGGCTTGTGCAGCTCGTGGACCACCGACGACTTGCCAATGCCGGAGTAGCCGCGCACCAGGATGAGCTCGGGCCTGCCGCCGCGCACGATGCGCTCGAAGCCCCCCAGCAGGGTGGCCACGTGGGCGTCGCGCCCGTAGAGCCGCTGCGGCAGCTGGAAGCGGCTGGGGATGTCCCGCGTGCCCAGCACGAAGAGCCCCAGCGCGCCCCGGCGCAGGCCCTCCACGCACTCCGCCAGATCGTGCCGCAGCCCCTCGGCGCTCTGGTAGCGCTCCTCGGCCACCTTGGCCAGGCACCTCATCACGATGGCGGACAGCACTGGCGGCACGCCCGAGATGAGCTCGTGCGGCGGCCTGGGCAGCTGGGCCATGTGGGCATGGAACCACTCGAGCGCGTCGCGCCCCTGGAACGGCCGGGCTCCGGTGAGCAGCTCGTAGAACGTCACGCCCAGCGAGTAGAAGTCGGTGCGGTAGTCCACCGCCCGGTTCATGCGTCCGGTCTGCTCCGGAGACATGTACGCCAGCGTGCCCTCGATCAGGTGGGCCGGCGCCGCGTCCACATGCTCGGTCCGCTGCAGGGTGGCGGCGCCAAAGTCGATGATGCGCGGCTCGCCCAGCGGCGTGACGATGATGTTCGAGGGCTTGATGTCCTTGTGGATGACGCCCCGGAGGTGGATCTCCGAGAGCGTCGAGGCCAGGCAGACGGCCAGCTCGAGGAAGCGGGCGACCTCGAAGGGCCTGCCCACCGCCTCGGACAGGGGCACCCCCTGCACCTCCTCCAGGACCAGCACGGGCCGGTCGTTGACCCGCTCGCAGCCATAGGGCCGGGTGATGCCGTGCACCCCCTGCAGCCGCTGCAGGATGCCGTGCTCCCGGCGATAGCGCTCCTCATCCCGCGGGCCCGCGGGGCCCGACGGCGTCTTGATGATCAGGGGTGCGCCATCCGCCTCGCGCACCGCCTGAAACAGGATGTTCGCGCCGGTGACGCGAACCGGACGATGGAGCGTGTATCCCGGGAGGCTCAACATGGGAGACTTAGAACAGTACTCGCTGCACTCCCGCCGCCTGGAAGATGTAGTCCCGCGACGCCTCGAGCGCGTTGCGCAGCTGGGTCCAGTTCACGTCCACCAGCGAGCCGCGCCACTTGCGGATCTTCCCCGCGACGATGACCGTGTCCACGTTGCTGCGCTCCATCATCGTCACCACCGCGCCCGGCACGTTGTTGAGCGGGGCCACGTTGATGGCATCCGCGCGCAGCAGGATGATGTCCGCCTCCTTGCCCGGCGTCAGCGAGCCGACCTTGTTGGACAACCGGGCCACCCGGGCCCCCTCCACGGTGGCGAAGCGAATCACGTCGCGGCAGGTGAGCAGCGCGGGCAGGTTCGTCTCGCCGTTGATCGCGCGCTCGTTGATGAGCGCCCGCTGCAGCGTGAACACCGTGCGCATCTGGGTGAAGAAGTCCGCGGTCATCGTGCACTCGACATCCGTGCTGAGCGAGGGCTGGATGCCGTGGTTGAGCGCGTCCTGCAGCGGCGGCATGCCGTGCCGCATCGTCATCTCGATGGGGGCCGCGATCGACACGCTCGCCCCCGACTGGGCGATGGCCTGCCACGAGGCCTCCGAGATGCGGCTGGCGTGGATGAACTCGACGTCCGGCCCCATCAGGCCCTCACTGGCGATCTGCTCCACGAGCGTCGCCTGGCCGATGCTGCCCACCAGGTGCGTCACGATGGGCAGGCTCTGCTGGCGCGCCAGCGCCCAGTACGTCCGCCACGCGGCGTCGAACACCTCGCCGCCCATGGCCAGCGTCAGCAATTGGTCGGTGGAGGAGAAGTACTGGCTCTGGAGCCGCTGGAGATCATTCGGGTAGATGCTGCCGGGGCCCGCGCCCGGCGAGTACACGAACATCGCGCGGCGGCCCGCGTCCTGAAGCCCCTGGATGACCGCGTCGGAGTGCTGCGGCGTGTGGGCCACCTGCGACGTGTCGACGACGGTGGTGACACCGGCGTCCAGCTGGCTGAGCGACGAGACGAGCTCGGCGATGTACGCGTCCTGGGCCCGGTAGACGGGGGTGATCTTGAAGTGGATGAAGTCCAGGTAGTTCTTCACCCCGTGCGGCTGCCCGTCGTTGAACAGGATGCCGTCGGACAGGAAGCTGCGCAGCGCCGTCTGGTACTGGTGGTGGTGGGTGTCGACGAAGCCCGGCATGACGATCATGCCCGCGGCGTTGATGACCGCCGCGCCCGGAGCGTGCAGGTTGGGCCCGACCGCGATGATCTTCTTGCCCTCGATGAGCACGTCCGCCTGAGCGAAGTCCCCCACGCCCGGATCCATGCTCAGCACCGCGCCGCCCTTGATCAGGTAGCGCCGCAGGGAAGCCCCCGTCTCCAGGGGCATGTCCCCCAGCTCAATGGATGCCGGCGCGGGCATCGAGGCCTGCGCGGTCGTGGGAGCCGAAGCGACCGCCGCGGCACCGATGGCGGAGGCGCCTACCGCGAGGAGCTCGCGACGGGAGGTGCCCGCCTTGACGGGCGAGCCTTCATGAGTCGAATGGTTTCCACACAGCGTCTGGCACATTGGGCGCTTCCCCCTCGTCAAAGGATCTCTGGTGAGAATGTTGAGAATAGCGCGTGGCGAAACGGAGCGTCGAGACTCACACCCGGAGTGTGCTCCTACCCGCGCGGCTCTTCGAGGCTCCAGGGGTATCTGTGTGTATATCCTGCCGCCGCCATGGATCCTCTGCCCCCGGGACCCGCGGGCAAGCTCCTGTCGAGCCTCCGCTACCTCGATGACCCGTACCGCTACTCGGCCCACTGCGCCCGGCGCTACGGCGACCTCTTCACGGTGCCGCTGCTGACGGGGCCCGTCGTCGTCACCGGCCTGCCCGAGGGCGCCCAGCAGGTCTTCCGCGCACCCCAGGAGACTTTCGGCATCTGGGCCGAGGCGCAGCTGATCCCGGTGTTCGGCAGGGACTCCATCTTCGTGGCCACCGGTGAGTCCCACAGCCGCCACCGCAGGGCGATCGTGCCGGCGCTGCAGAAGGTGGGCGAGATGCCGGAGATCATCCGCCGCCGCGTCGAGGCGCTGCGCGCGGGAGAAGAGCTCGACGCCGCCCGCTTCGCGCTCGGAATCTCTCTCGAGGTGATCACCCGGACCCTGCTGGGCACCGAGGAGGACGAGGAGCTGGAGGCCCTGGCCGCCAGGTATGTCCACACGTCCGGCAGTGACCCGGTGCTCCTGGCGCTGGTCTTCCCGGCGCTCCAGCGCTGGCCCTATCCGCCCTGGGCGCGGTTCGAGCGCCTGCGGCGCCAGTTCTTCGGCCGGCTGGAAGAGAAGATCCAGCGGGCCCGCGAGGCTCCCCCGGAAGAGCGGAGCGCCTTTGCCTCGATGCTGCGGATGTTGGAGGGAGCGTCGCTCCGGGATGACCTGGTCACCCTGCTGATCGCCGGGCACGAGTCCACGGCGCACGCCCTGGCCTGGGCGCTGTACTGCCTGCACCGGCACCCCGAGAGCCTCGAGGCGCTGCGGGTGGAGCTCGACACGCTGCCGCCTGACGCCGGGGCCGAGGACATCACCGCGCTGCCGTACCTGGACGCGGTCTGCGAGGAGACGCTCCGGCTTCACCCGGTCGTCGTCCAGGTGACCCGGGTGCTGCGCAAGCCGCTCTCCCTGGGAGGCTATGAGCTGCCCGAGGGAGTGTCCGTCTCGCCCTGCGCGCACCTCATCCACCGCAGGCCGGAGCTCTTCCCGGAGCCAGAGCGCTTCCGGCCCGAGCGCTTCCTCGAACGCCGCTTCAGCCCCTTCGAGCACCTGCCCTTTGGCGGAGGCGGCAACCGGTGCCCGGGGGCCAGCTTCGCCAAGGCCGAGATGAAGCTCGTGCTGTTCCACCTGCTGCGGCGCTGGGAGCTGGCTCCGACCTACCGGGGAGAGATCCCCGCCCGCGTCCGGGGCCTGGTCATGGTCCCCTCCAGGCGCATCTCGATGCGGATCCTCGAGAGGCCTGCGGTGAAATTCGACCCACGGTGAAATCCTGAAATCCTGCGGTTAGGATGATCCCTGTTTTTGCAACGAGGGGCCATCCCATGAAGAGGAAGCTGCTGCAGGCGTCGCTGCTCGGTGTGCTGGCGGTGTGGGGGCTCGTCAGTCCAGCAACGGCCCTGGCCGGCACGGCTTGGGATGACTTCGACAGCGGCTCTTTCTCCGTCGGCACGGCGTCTTCGCGCTGGAGCTACTTCGTCATGGGCTCGTTCGTCAGTGACGATGGCCTCACCAGCTTTCCCTCGGAAGGCACGCTCAGGGTCGTCTCCAAAGGCATCAACCCCACCACCGGCAAGCCAGCCTTCACCCGCACCGTTCCGCAGACGGGGGGAGGTGTCGATGGAGCGATTGATCACGTCAAATGGCTCGTCTACATGAACAACACGGCCTCCAGCGGCTACCTGGGGTTCGATGCCGGGCCCACCTCCGAGGTGAGGTGCGAGGCGACGATCACCGGCCAGGTCCACGGCGTGGAGAACCACCCCTTCGGCACGGCCGTGAGCCAGCCCAACACCGATGCGCGCCTGGCGGCGTTCGCGTTGAACACGGCCGACTTCGAGACCGGCATGGTGTTCGACTTCTTCTTCACCAATGAGCGGGTGTACGCCGTCTACGAGCGTCTGCCCTTCATGCGCACCTCCACGAACCGGTACGCGGCGTTCACGTACTTGATCCCGGTGGCGACGCGCACTCCGTCCACCGTGCACGAGGCCCGGATCGAGTACGACCGGGGCAATGCCAGGGTGAGGTGGAAGCTCCAAGGCACCACGGTCTTCGAAGTCACTCGGATAGGCCGCCGCATCGATCGGCAGTACCTGCTCATCGATCATGGCGGTGTCGAGCAGCTCGTCGCCCCGCGCCAGCTCGCCTGCGGCATGGGCACCTTCACGCTGCTGGATGGCTACTCGCCGGCCGCGGGCAAGGGCCTGGTGCGCCTCTCCAGCGCCCCGAGCCATTACTTCCTGCCCCACCTGGGCGAGCCGTACGCGCAGCCGTTCGTGGACGAGTCCAGCCAGGGCTCCAGCCGCCTCTTCGGCCAGGGCGTGGACTTCCGGATCACCGACTTCTCCTACTCGAACAATCCGTAGCGGGCGCCTGGCTCAGCGCCAATGGCTCCGTGGAGTGCGCTCCCCTGGCTCCACATGAGAAAAACACTTCCTCTGCCTGGCGCCTTCATTCCGAGGGAATCGACTTGCAAGCGACTGTGCACTCCCCCTGGGGTCGCACGTGGGCCCGCGGGCCGCGCTTCCTCGTCTGCCGCTGGCTCATGGCTCACCTCTTGAATCCACGCCGGGTGACCAGCCCGGGTGCTGGGAACAGGGGGAATCATGAGGCGGACATGGAGAGGCGTGGTGGCTCTTGCGGCGCTGGTGCTCATCGCGGGAGCGAGGACGGCGCAGGCGCATGAGCTCGCCTGCGAGAAGACAGTCAATGGCGTCACCGAGTACGTCATTCCGGGCTACCCGGCGACGCTTCACTACGAGCTCACGGTGATCAACACCCACCCGTACCACACCTCCATCGTGGACGCCGCCGAGGATCCGCTGCTGGAGCAGTTCGGGTTCAGCTTCACGCCCACGCCCCCGTTCGCGATCCCCGTGAAACAGTCCGTCACGGATGACTTCGATCTGCCCATCGGGACGGAGCAGGCGTGTCTGCGGGCCGCCGCCGCGGATGGCACGCCGGACCGCTACATCCACAACACGTTCACCGTCACCTGGGATGGAGGCAGCTACGATTGCTCGGCCTCCGTCTACTGCCCGCCGGGCCAACCGGCCGGGAGGGCGACGCGAACCCTGGGCTTCTTCAAGACCCACGAGCAGGCGCTCGAGCAGTGTCTGGCCAGTGGCCCGATCAACCTGGGGTTCGTGCGGATTACCACGGTGGAGGAGGCGCTCGGCCTGCTGTGGGGCAGGCCCAGCCGCTTCGATGACGGAAGGCGCCGAAACGAGCTCGACCGGGCCCGCTTCCTGCTCGGCCGGCAGACGCTGGTGGGCATCTGCAATCAGCGGCTGTTCGGCACGCAGCCCACGCCCAGCGATCTGCTCGTCCAGGCGGTGAACGCGCTGGCGGGGACCCGCTGCTCGCTGATGCTCTCGCTCGAGAGCCAGGTGACGGCGTTCAACGAGTCGGGGGATGACGAGGCGTTTCCGGGTGGGTTCGTCCCCGGGCCCGCCACGCCGCGCCACGCGCAGAGCATCGCCGAGGATCCCACCTCGCCCTCGGGCGGCAGCTGCACGCCGTAAGGGCCCGCTTCGATTCAGGCGGTAACGCGGGAGCGGCCCCGGACTCCGGGGCCGCTCCTGCTCAGGCCAGGGCTTCAGCCCGGCTCAGTGCACCAGGGCCGACCGGACGTCGAGCGCGCGCACCAGGCACGACTGGCTGGCCACGCTGTCCAGGTGCTGCTGACGGTCCAGCATCTCGTTGAAGTTGCGGCTCACCGCCGGCAGCACCGGATCCGACTTGGTGAACGGCCCGCTGAGGAAGGGCGACAGCGCGCCCGTCTCGCTGATGTGGGTGAAGAACGTCCCCATCTCGCCGCCGTGGCAGCCGTTGCACGTGTTGAACGAGACCTTGTGCCGCGCGTTGTTGTTCATGATGCCCGGGGCGCGCCAGAACACGTTGCTGGGCGGGAACGGCACCAGCGAGTTGCCACCCAGGAACTGGGTGCCCACCACCGGCCAGTCCAGCGGCACCGTGTACGTGTTGGCCAGAATGGACGCGCTGTTCGTGTTCACGAAGCTCGCGAAGTCCGCGGTGTTGTTGCGCGCATCCCCCGGCGTCAGCACCACGGTGTGCTGCGACAGGTGGTTGGGCGTGGCCCCCGAGGCGAACAGCCGGAACTCACGCAGCTCCCACGTCGGGTTGAGCAGGTTCTCGTTGGTGCGGATCTGATTGATGGCGTTGCCGTTGGGCTTGGTGGGCACCGTGTTGCGCAGCACCACCTGCTGGGTGAGCGCCTCGAGGGCCGGGTTGAAGGCCGCGTTGCCCAGGGCGATGAGCGACAGGTTGGCCCACTGCTGCGCCCAGCTCTTCACCGCGGTGCAGCCCGTCTTGGGCACCCCGTACTCGAAGATGACCAGGAAGGGTGACACCGAGCAGGAGCCTCCCGAGCGGTCCACCGCCGCGAACACGAAGCGCAGCTCCCCGCCCCCATTGCCGCCGCCGTAGCCCGCGGGCGCCGTGCCCTTGCCCAGGTCCAGCCGGTTGACGATGGCCACCAGCTTGAACGCCGAGCGGCTCATGTCCAGCGAGCCATCGGGCAGCTTGGGCCACGGGGTGATGATCTTCGGCACCATGTTCGCCCGCGCCGGCACGTTCCAGAAGTTCACCGACTGGGTGCTCTCCCAGTGCTTCAGCCAGCGGCGGGTGAAGGTAGACGGGCTGATGCCGGTGACGGGCTGGTTGGCCATCTCCGTCATCAGGTGGTTGAACGTCCACACGCCGTTGGGGTTACCCGTGTTGGTGCACGGATCATACGTGCGCGTCACGTCGTTCACGACGCTCGAGTGGCGCACCAGCAGCGAGCGCGCCGAATCGATCGCGAACGAGATGCCCACCGGCTGCAGAGGAATGGGGTTGAAGGGCTTGAAGATGTCGCGGGGCAGCGGGCGCAGCGGCTCCTGCCTCACCAGCTCGCGGCCGTCGAAGGTGCCCTTCACCAGCTTGTCCCCGAAGCGCGCGCTGAACTCGGCGACGCGCTCGTTCTGTTGGATCTCCGCCTTGAAGTTCACGAAGCCCAGGCCCGAGAACACCCCGTCTCCGGCCTTCTCATCGCCCTCCCGGCCATCGTCGCGCAGCAGGGCGGGCTCACCGACGTCCGAGTCCAGCCGCAGCTCGGTGACTTCTTTCTGCCCCGGGGCCAGCGTGGCCTGAAGCAGGGTGCGGCTGCGCTCGTGCAGCTCCTCCTGGGCAATGGCGGTGAGGCTCGCCAGGCGCGGCACGTTCACCTCGGGTACCTCCTCCTGCCGCTGCTGCTGCTGCTCCAGCGCCGGCTCCTGCCCGGACTCCTCGGCGCTGCCACAGCCCACGCTCAGCGCGGTGACGAAGAACAGCCCCCGCAGCGACCACCGGCTCGACCGATTCCACGACGGCTTGTGCATTCTCGCTCTCCAGGAAGGCCCCGGCTGGCAAACGCCGAGGAACATGCAAAACTGCCAAAACCGTAAAAGCTGGAGAGCTTGTACAAACCCTGAATCGACTTGTCTACACTTTCCGTAAAAATCGCTACGCCCGGGAGAACCCCCTCGGAGCCGGCGCAGTGGCTACGCGGGCATCAGCCCACACTGCTTGAGCAGGTCCATCACGTCGTAGAAGGCCCGGTACCGGCAGATGCGGCCGTCACGAAACTCCCAGCGGTCCATGCCCTCCACCGACACGAACTTGCCGGTGGCGGGCACGCCATTGGGCAGCGCGCCCTTCATCGTGCCGGACAGGCGCCAGTAGAACACCGCGCGCTTGCCGTCCTCGGACAGGTACGGCGGCTCGGGAATTTCACACACCAGATCCGGGAACGTGTGGAAGTTCGTCAGGGTGAAGTCCAGCACCGCCTGCGCTCCGACCAGGGGCTGAGGCAGCAGCGGATCGGCCCAGTGCACGTCCTCGGTGATGAGCTCGCGCAGCGGCTCGGCGGTCAGGGTGGCCTGGGCCGTCAGCGACGCGGCATACCGCCTGGCGAGCTCGTTCAGCTGGGCGAAGGTGATGGACGTACCGCTGGGTGTGCTGGGCATCAGGGCTCCTCGTGAATGCAGGGAAGAGTTCATGGTGTGAGCGCGCGGATCCGGTGTCAAAGAAGCGCGCGGGCTCACAACTCGGAGGTGTGCCGCTGACGACCCGTGAGGTAGGCTGGCGTTGGAGGTACCGCATGGACACGCCAGCGCTGGGACCGGAAGTGGGCCCTACCGTCTTACCGCCGGGAACGAAGGTTGGCGCCTGGCGGGTGCACGGCTTTGGCGGCCGGGGCTCCTACGGCACGGTGTACTCTGTCTCCCGCCTGGGGCCCGGGCCCTCCACCCTCGCGGCCCTCAAGCTGGCCGTCCACCCGGGCGATTCGCGCTTCGAGCGCGAGGTGGAGTTGCTCTCGCGCATCCGCCACCCCAGCGTGCCGCGGCTCTTCGACTCGGGCCTGTGGCGCGACACGCTCGGCCGCGCCTACCCCTACGTGGTGATGGAGTGGATCCACGGCGAGCCGCTCTACTCCTGGGCCGCTCGGCGCAACCCCTCCTCCCGCCAGGTGCTGGCGCTGCTGGCCCAGGCCGCTCGCGCCCTGCAGGCCACCCATGAAGTCAGCGGCGTGCACCGCGATGTGAAGGGCGACAATGTCCTGGTGCGCCCCGAGGATGGACGGCTGTTCCTCACCGACTTCGGCTCGGGGCACTTCCCCGGGGCCCGGCGAGTGACTCCCCTGCCCATGCTGCCGGGCACTCCCGCCTACCGCAGCCCCGAGATGTGGCAGTACATCCAGCGCGCGGGGCTGGACGCCGCCTCGCCCCTGATGGCGCTGCCCTCGGATGATGTGTTTGCCCTGGGCGTCATGGCCTACCGGCTGGTGACTGACAGCTACCCGCCCTCCACCCATCCGTATGACGCGGCGTCCCGGTGTTGGCTCCCGGGCGGCGCGGGCCCTGTGCCCCCCAGGCAGCTCAATGCCCGGGTGGATGCGCAGCTCAACGCCCTCATCCTGCGCATGCTCTCGCCAGGCCCCGAGGCCCGGGGCACCGCGGGCGAGCTGGCCGAGGCGATGGAGCGCGGCGTGGCGCACTCCGGGCCTTCGGCGGATGTGCCGTTGTTCGAGTGGGAGACGCTCGAGCCCTCTCAGTGGACCGAAGAGGAACAGGCCGAGGCCCAGCTGCTGGGCCACCGTCCACGCCACAGAGCCGCGCAGCGGGCCCGCGAGGCCGCGCGGGTGGACACCGCACAGCGCAAGCCCAGGCGCTGGCGGACCTGGCTCGCGGCGGCGCTGGCCCTGGGGCTGTGGCCCGCGCGCACAGCCTCCGTGCTCGGTGACGAATCCTCCACGCCGGTCCCCGTCTCGCTCGGAGACACCGCGCCGGTCTCTTCCGAGGTGCCCGAGAAGGCCCCCGTCCAGAAAGGCCTCGCGCAGCAGCTCCCCAAGGATCCACTGCCCGGACAGCTCAGGCCGGATTCGAGCGGGCGCTGCCGCAAGAGGCTGATCGCGATCAACGGGGGCTGCTGGGCAAAGGTGGACGTAGAACCCGAGGACTGCCTGGGGCACGGGTACCTGTACCAGGGGGGCTGTTACGCCCCCTTCTACACGTCCAAAAGTGAGCCGGCCTCGGCGCCCCAGGAGCACCAGCCCTAGAGCGGACCTAGTTCTTCTCCACATCGTCCTGGGTGTAGCCCCACTGCTTGAGCCGCTTGAAGAGCGAGGATCGGCCGATGCCCAGCGCCTTCGCGGTGCGCTCCTTGTGGAAGTCATGGCGGCGCAGCGTGCTCTCGACGACCAGACGCTCGAGCCGCTCCCGTGCCTGATCCAGCGTCATCCCTTCTTCCAGCCACTGGCGCATCAGCTTCGCCGGATCCGCCGGAGCACCCTCGGGCTCCTGCTCGAACTCGATGGCGCTCGGCTCGATCTTCAAGCCCTCGCGCATCATCATGGCGCGGCGCACCACCCCGCCCAGCTCGCGGATGTTGCCAGGCCAGGTGTGCTGCTGCAGCTTCAGCAGCGCGGCCGAGGTGAGCTTCACCTCCTGGCCCCTGGGCGCGTGCACGCGCACGAAGTGCTCGGCCAGCGCCTTGATGTCCCCGCGCCGCTCGCGCAACGGCGGCAGCTCCAGCGGCACCACGCTCAGCCGGTAGTACACATCCGTGCGGAAGCGGCCCTTCTGGATCTCGGCCAGCAGGTTCCGGTTGGTGGCCGCCACCACCCGCACATCCACGCGCACCGGCCGGCTGGCCCCCACGGGCTTGACCTCGCCATTGTCCAACGTGCGCAGCAACTTGGCCTGCAGCTCCAGCGGCAGCTCGCCCACCTCGTCCAGGAAGATGGTGCCGCCGTGGGCCTCCTCGAAGGCGCCCTTGCGCTTGGCGTCCGCGCCGGTGAAGGCCCCCTTCTCATGGCCGAACAGCTCGCTCTCGATCAGCGCCGGAGACAGCGCCGCGCAGTTGACGGGGATGAACGGCTGACTGGCGCGGGGAGAGGCGGCGTGCACGGCCCGGGCGACCAGCTCCTTGCCGGTGCCGGACTCTCCCAGGACGAGCACGCTGTAATCGGTGGTTGCCGCCCGCTCGAGCAGCTCCAGCACCTTGCGCAAGGCCGGATCGCTGCCGATGAGCCCGTGCGGGGGCGGCACCCGGGCGTCGGGCACCGGCTCGAAGCGCAGCTCCGTCTGGCCCAGGTGCAGCACCGTGTTCATCGGCGCCACGGCGTCGATGATGCGGACGCTCCCTCCATGGAAGGCACCGGGGCTGGAGACCAGGAAAGTGCCGTTGGTGGAGTTCAGGTCCCGAACGCGGAAGCCCTCCTCGCAACGTGTCACATGAAGGTGGCGGTTGGAGAGGTGCGGGTCCTTGATGAACACCTCGTTGTCTTCGCTCTTGCCCACGGTGAAGGTGTCCGGGAGCAGCTCGTAGCTCGACTCATGGGAGCCGTGCCGCAGACGGACCTGGAACGGCACGCGACGGTCCGTGGGGGCGGGGCTTCCGTAAACCTCGGTGTACGAGCGGGTGCAGGTGGGGCCCTCGTACCCGCCCCCGGGCTGCTCGCGGTAGACCGCGCGCCACTGGCCCAGCGCCAGGTCCACCCCGTCGCGCAGATGACCGCGGCTCATCGGCTCGCCGGCGACCAGGGTGCCGCGGCCGGACAGGTCCTCGAACAGGCAGCGCGCACCATCGAAGTGGAGCGCCACGTGCTGACGGCTCACCTCGGGATCCGGAATGACGATGTCACTGAGACCACTGCGGCCGAGCACGAGGCGCCGTTGCTCCAGGCCTACCCTGAGGACCTCGAGGCCCCCGCGATAGAACTTCAATTCTGGCATGACTTCCCCCCTGGGTACTGCGGTCCCTTTATAACCGAACCGAGTGCCCACTCCCAACTGGTTGGGACCGGCGAGTGGCCACTCCTAACTGGTTAGGACCGGCGAGTGGCCACTCCCAACTGGTTGGGACCGGCAGCTCGCGGGTTCTGAGCGCTACCGTCCTGTTTGGTGGACGGTCTCGCAAAGAGTGGACGACAAATGAGCCTGTAAACTCAAAGGTTTGCAGAGAGGCTTCGATCACCGCTCCTGCGAATCGTCCTGCAAAGAGGACGAATCGTCCCGCAAAGAGGACGGTGGCCCCAACCCCACTCATGCAAGTGCCTGTTTCCTCAACAGGTCAGAGGCTGGCACGAGAAGTGCCATGGGGATCCGCGGCCGCAATGTCAAACGGCCGGGACGCATGCCGCGTCTCCAGGGGGTACCGTTACATGTTCAAGCTGTTCACGAGCAATTCCGCCAAGGCTGAAGTCACGGGTGTGGTGCACGAGGGCATGACGCTGGAGCAGGTGCGCCAGGCCATGCTGGGGCTGATGGCCCAGGAGAGCACCAACCACCACCACATGGGGCAGCTCTACAACTACGTGGTGAACACCAAGCTGGCGGAGAAGGCCGGCTACAAGGACGCGCGCGCCTGGTTCAGCGAGCACCTGGTGGACCTGTCCCAGTCGGCGCTGACGATGTACGGGGCGGTGGCCGACGGCTTCAGCGAGCCGGTGGCCCGCCGCTTCGGCGTCACGTGCCTGTACCTGCTGCTCACCTACGGGGAGGCGGCGGACCTGGAGGTGAACCACGAGGAGCCGGGCGCCATCCTCATCGAGGTGCCCAATGAGCAGGGGCACGTGGCCTCCAAGCCCTTCGCGCAGTGCAGCGTGGAGGAGATGCGCCGGGCGCTGCAGCGCAAGCGCAAGCCCACCTCCAGCAAGCCGCTGCCCCCGGAGGCGGTGGCGCTGGCCGACCAGTACCGCGAGGCGGTGACGAGCCGCTTCCCCAAGGGCACGCTCATCAAGCTGCAGGTGCGCAACCACAAGGGCAAGGCGGTGGTGGACCTCAAGGGCATCCCGCTGGACCAGATGCTCAGGCTGGCCGAGGCGATCACCTCGGAGCTGCCCCCGGTGCGCGAGGTGCGCCTGGTGGACAAGGTGCTGCCCCTGGCGTGAGCCCTGAGCCTGAGTGAAGTGGCGGCCCTCCCCCTTCACTGGGGGCGGACCGCGGTGTTTCCAGAAACTAATTCGGCGGTGTGATGCCTGCCGCTGCCGCTACCGCGCGCGCATGGGCTATGCCCTGCATCCCTTCTCTACGGAGGTAGTGACTCTTGCGGATGCGCTTGAGCATCCCCTCTACTTCCTCGAGCATCGCGAACGCCTGCCGGGCTCGTTCTGGGAAGCGGGGTAATGACTGGACGAAGAGACACGCCACATGGATCCGGTGGGTCATGTCCGCGTAACCGAGCCGTTGAATACGGCGCAACAGTGGGCCGAATTCGTCCCACTTGAGGCCTCGCGCGTATGCCTCGGTAAGTAGTACCGGCATGGAAAGCTGCTGGATGTGCCGACGTTCAGCGGGCGTCCGCGCCTCCCGGATCAGTTCCGCCTCTTGAGCCCGGATCGCCTGCTGGAAGTCCGGCCAGGGCACCTTGGCCTTTAGGAGCTTGATCAAGTGGTCATCGCGCCGCTCAGCGACGCTCTTCCACCAGGCTTCGCGCGCGCGCCTCACCGTCAGCTCCCCCCTGGGCAGGGCTTCTCATTCGCTTCCGCTGGCCACTTGCCTGTACGCTCGCAGAGCAACCAGCAAGATTGACACTGGCGCTCGCCGTAGACGCGCCATTGCTTATCCCCTTTTACGAACTCGCTACAACGCACGTAGTAGTCAAGACACCGCTTCCTCCATTCCTCCCGTTCTTCCGGGGTGGGGTTGGGCAGAATGAACGGCTCTGGGCTTCTCTTGGGGCCGGGTGGGTTCTTGGGGTTGGGCTGCCGTGGTCGAGCCTCGGGCCGCGCACGCTCACGGGATGCCCCCCGCTCGTATGCATCCCACTCCTCTTTGATGGCGACTGCCAACACGACAACGCCAGTGACGACTATTGCTCCAACAATGATCTCCGGAGCTGCAAACACGCAGAGCCCAACGCCCACGGCCGCCGCACCCGCGGAGGCGACAGCGCACCTTCCGGTGACATCCCGAAACTTGATCCTGTCGTGATTGAAAGACGGCCCTCCCCTCGGTTTCCCTCTGAACTCAGCGCGGCACCGAGGTGGCCGCCGATACCCGGTGGCGCGAGCAGCTGCGCGGATCCGCGGCGGTGGTGCTGGACATGATCGTCGGCGACATCGGGCTGACGATCGCCGCCAAGCGGTACCGGATCCACAATCGGCGGGCGCGGCAGCAGCTGCTTGAAGCGCTGGACGCCTGGCCGCGGATCTTCTTGAGCCACGGCATTCAATACATGCCACGCGCGATTCAACAGCGATAAAAATCGAAATAGCAACCGACTCCTTCGACATTGGCCAAAACCATTTTGATTTTTTATTAGATGCTGTCATCCTTTCCCCCTGAAGGTATCGGCTGGAATGGGGAATCAGAAAATGGCGGATCTTGGCTCTTTCTTGTTGAGCAATAGTTTCATGAACGTCGGGGATTACTTGTCTTCGCCAAACAAAATGTTTTTCGCGTACATGCAGGCCGATGGCAACTTCTGCGTCTACCGCGGAACTCCGGAGAACAATCAGGGCGCCCTCTGGTGCTCTGGGAAAACCTCAAACTCCGGGGAGTTCTTCGCAGCCATGACAACGGATGGAAATTTCTGCGTCTACAAAGGCACTCCGAGCAACAATCAAGGAGCGCTCTGGTGCTGGACGGAAAGTCCATCCGGTCAGGGACAATACTTCCTGGCGCTCCAAGATGACGCCAATCTGTGCGTATACAAGGGCACGCCCGGAAATAATGAGGGGTGGGCGAAATGGTGCACTATGAAAACAGATACGGCGACCTTCACCCCGAACGACATCGTTTACGACCTTGCTAATGCGCAAGAGCTCGAGTCGACCCCTACTAGCATTTACACTCAGGATCTGTCCAACCAAGGATCGACGGTACTCATGACTACGATCCGCCAAACTGAAAAAGTGCAGGAGACAGAGGGCTGGTCGAATACCCTATCCGTCTCCGTGACGGCAGGGACCGAAATAAGATCCGGCATACCTTTGTTTGCTGACGGGAAAATCAGCCTCTCAACGACAATCGAAAACGCCTACACATGGAATGGTTCGAAGACTGTGGAGAAGTCTTGGGGCTTCGATGTTCAGGTGCAAGTACCCGCCAACACCACGATGAAGGTGGATATCCTGGTGATGATGACGAAGATCAAAGTGCCCTACACCGTTTCGGGGGTTTTCTCGTTTGCCTCGAAGCGCCAGTACAAGGGTTCGATCGCCGGGAGCTATGTCGGCACGAATTCTCATGGACTTAAAGTAGAAGCCAGGAACGTGACTGGTAGCGCCCTTTCCCAGGCCAAACCGCACATCGTGCGGGCCGTGCGAACTTAGGCTTTAGCCCCTGGGTGTAAATCGAGAGGGGCGTTGACGAAAAAGAGACTGGCGAAGGCGCCCCCAAGCGGAGGAGCCGAGCGCGGGGAGTGAGGCAGCGGCCAGGAAGGAGCGGATGAGGCAGAGGACGCTGTGACCGGCTGATGCCTTGATCCGCTCCTCGGTTCGTTCTACCGCCCCATCCCGTCTCGTCCCGTTCTCGTCCCCGCTGGAGGAGCACACTGGGGCACATGCGGCCCCACAGGGGCACGTAGCAGCCCGGCCCCCTGCTGCCGAGGCGTGCGCTCCTGGGGCGGCGGTAGCGCACCCGAGCGCCCAGCACGGTATGGGTGCCCAACCAGGCGCTCCTGCTGGCCATTCACGAGCTGTCTCACAATCTCGCGTTTCGCAAGCCCTGGCACAATCGCGTGTTCGGCGTCTTCATCAACCTGCCCGTGGGTGTGCCGGTCTCGGAGACGTTTCGCTACTACCACCTGCGTCATCACGTCCATCAGGGTGACGAGCGGCTCGACACGGATATGCCGACGGAGTTCGAGGCGCGCTTGCTGCGCAATCGCGTAAGCAAGCTGCTCTGGCTCTCTTGCCAGGGCTTTGCCTACGCGCTGCGCCCGCTGTTCGTTCATCCCAGGAAGCCGACGGCTGCCGAGCTCACGAACCTGCTCGTGCAGATCGCGTTCAACGTGGCCGTGTTCTATTTCTGGGGCGGCAAAGCGACGGTCTCATGGCGCACAAATCCTGGACGGCGACGCTCTGGCACTTCGTCATGAACCCCAGCCTGGGCGGCTACAGCCGCGTCAAGCGGCGCGGGGAGCGGCGGCGAGACTAGCGCCCAGACTGCTGCCGCATCACCCGGGAGGGGCCGCGGGCTGAGTCAGGCCGAGCGGGGCAGGCGAACGCGGAAGATGGTTCCTAATTCCCGTGAGGAGCGGACATCGGCCGTGCCGCCATGGGAGCGGACAATCTCCTGCACGATGTAGAGCCCCAGCCCCAGGCTCATCTTCACGGTCAGCGCGGATTGGGCACCGCGGCGGAACGGCTCGAAGAGGTTGGGCATCAGCGAGTCCGGAATGGGCTCGCCCGTGTTGTGCACCTCCAGCACCACCGCTTCCGACTCGACGCGGGAAGAGACGGTCACCGGGGTCCCCTCGGGGCTGTACTTCAGGGCGTTGTCGAGCAGGTTCACCAGCACCTGCATCAACCGGTCCGGATCCCACTCTCCGCGGCCGTCACCCTCGGAGGTGTAGTGGATGGGCCGGCCCGGGTGGGCCTGTTGCAGCTCCTCGATGGCTTTGGGCACCAGCGTGTGAAGGTCCACCGGGCGGCGCCGGATCTGAATGCCTCCTCCAATCCGGGCGCTGGCGAAGTCGAGCAGCACCTGGACGATGCTCTCGATGCGCACCCCGCTGCGGGCGATCCGATCGATGGCCTTGGCCTGACGATCGGTGAGCTCGCCCATCGTGAGCAGCATCTTCGCGGTGGCCAAGAGCGCCGCCAGCGGACTGCGGATGTCATGGCCGACGATGCCCACCAGCCGCTGTTGGAACTCCACCGCCGCGGCGATCTCCGCCTCGATGCGCCGCCGCTCGGACAGCTCCATCGCCTGGGTCTTCAGCATCTCTCCGCGGTGGTAGAGATCGACGAACACGGACACCTTGGCCCGGAGGATGTCGGCATCGATGGGCTTGAGCAGATAGTCCACCGCGCCTTGCGCATAGCCTTTGATGACGTAGGCCATCTCGCGGCTCAGGGCGGTGATGAAGATGACCGGAATGTGCCGGCAGCGCTCCCGGGACTTGATGAGCGCCACGGTCTCCAGTCCATCCAGCCCCGGCATCTGAACGTCCATCAGAATGACCGCGAAGTCTTCCTGAAGCAGGTGCCTGAGCGCCTCCTCGCCTGACTGGGCTCGGACGAGGATTTGACCGAGCGGATCCAGAATCGCCTCGAGAGCGATCAGGTTGGCCGGCACATCATCCACCATCAAAATCTTGGCGCGCGGCAGCGGGCTCTCCGTCGGAGCTCCGATGACCTCCATACAGCACTCCTCCGTAGCCTGGCTTGCACCCGAGGGCGCTAAAGCGTCCCAAGTTAAAAGGTGCATGCGCGGGCCGTGAAATGCGCGAGGAGCCCTCCAGAAGGCCGCTTGCTTGAGTGCCTGCTACCGGTGGCACCGTCCTCACGGTGCCTGCCGCCGGGAGGAGGAGGGGCCGCGATGGACGCCGCTTGGGCAGTGGAAGCAGGCGCCCATCTCGCCGCGTGGCTGAGACAGCCAGCACGCGCTCACCTCGAGTCTCAAGCCAGGAGCGCCCGGGTGTGCTAGTGCCTCTGGGGTGAGCTTCTCTTTCAAGTCCCTCGGCCTCTCTCCTGAATCACTCAATGCGCTGCGGCGAGCCCGCTTCGCCTCGCCCACGCCCATCCAGGCCCAGGCCATCCCGCCGGCGCTTGCTGGGCGGGACGTCATTGGTTGTGCGATCACCGGCACAGGCAAGACCGCGGCCTATCTGTTGCCTCTGGCCGAGCGCCTGGCCGGTGAACGGGGCCCGGCCGGGCTGGTGCTCGCCCCTACGCGCGAGTTGGTGCTGCAGATCGCCCAGGAGGCCGCCTTCTTCGGTGAGCCGCGCGGTGTCACCCGGGCGGTGGTCATCGGCGGCACGGACATGGGCGCCCAGGTGGAGGCGCTGCGTCAGCGGCCCTCCCTGGTGCTCGCCACTCCAGGCCGGTTGGCCGACCTGCTGAAGGCGGGCGCGGCGAACCTCTCGGCGGTGCGCATGCTCGTGCTGGATGAGGCGGACCGGATGCTGGAGATGGGCTTCATGCCCGAGCTGGAGCAGATCCTCGCCGCCTTGCCCCGCGAGCGTCAGACGCTCCTGTTCTCCGCCACCCTCGGTCACAACGTGACCCGCTTCGCCCAGCAGATGCTGCGCCGGCCCGTCCGGGTCGAGATCACCCCGAGCGGTACTCCCGCCACGCGCGTCATGCAGTGGCTGTACGAGATCGAGGCGGCGGAGAAGTATCCGCTGCTGCTCAGTCTGCTGGCCAGGGACCAGCTGAGCGCGCTGGTCTTCACCCGCACCCGGGAGCGTGCCGAGCAGGTGCAGGAAGTCCTCAAGCGCGCGGGCCACAAGACCGCGGTCATCCACGCGGACCGCACGCAGGGACAGCGCAAACAGGCGCTCGAGGGCTTCCGGCGAGGGCAGTACCGCTGCCTGGTGGCCACCGACATCGCGTCGCGCGGGCTGGACGTGGAGGATGTCGGCCATGTCATCAACTTCGATCTCCCCCACGCTCCGGAGGATTACGTCCACCGGATTGGCCGCACGGCGCGAGCTGGCGCGAGTGGGCGCGCCTCGACCTTTGTCACCGAGCGGGACGAGGAGGCCGTGCGCGCCATCGAGCGCATCACCCGCATGAGCCTGCCGCGCGCCGAGGTACCTCGGGAGGACGCCGTCTTTGTCGAGGAGCTGGAGCAGGCCCAGGCCGGGACGGAGGCCGCGGAGCCGGCAAAGTATGAACTCCGAAGCGAGGGCACCGGCCGCCGCAAGCGTTTCAGCCGTCGTGAGGTGCAAGGCCGTGGCGAAAGCTCCGCTCGCGGCACGGCTCGCCCCCAGAAGAAGGCGCAAGCCCCGCGCAAGGAGCGCTCACTGCCCGCGCGCCGGGGTGAGGGCGTGCACGAGCGGGAGCCCGGCCGTGGAGCGCGCACTCCACGCGGGCGGAAGACGGGCCACGAGAAGAGTGCCCCCCGTGGCACGAAGCGCCCGGGCGGCAAGGCAGCAGGGCCCAGGGGAGGGCCACGCCGTGGAACAGGCCGCGCCCCACGAGGCCCTGGCGGCGGGGGACGGCGGGGCCGGTAGCGAAGGGGGCCCCGCGGCCTTCAAGGGCGGGCTGCCTTGCGCCGGGCCCTCCAGGTGTCGCGATCCTGGCCCCAGAGTTCGATGGGCGTCGTTTCGTAGGGCGGCGGCAGCTTGCCGGGGCCCAGCAGGCGCGAGCCCAGCCGCTGAGCCACCTGCTGAGACGCTGTGTTCAGCGGAGTGATGGAGTGGATGATCTCGGTCCAGCCGAGGTGCTCGAAGGCCCAGTCCATGGCCGCCGCGGACGCCTCGGTGGCGTAGCCGCGTCCCCAGCACTCGCGCACCAGGCCCCAGCCGACCTCTGGCCCTGGCCAGCCCTCTGGCTTCCAGGGCCCCACGCGCCCCACCCAGCGGCCCGTCGCCTTCTCGAGCACGGAGAACATGGCGTAGCCCTGCAGCGCCCACGCGCCCGCGATGGCATACATGCCGCGCCAGACCATCGCGCGCGGCTGCACCCCGCCGATGAAGCGCGCGGACTCCGGGTCGCTCATCAGCGTCACGAAGCCTTCCAGATCCTCCGCCGCCGTGGGGCGCAGGATGAGGCGCGGAGTTTCGAGCGTCGGTCCAGGAGCAATCACCTTGGGCCTCCGAGGCAGGTGGGCAGCAGCAGGCTCGCACCCCGTTTCCCACGGAGCAAGCGCCGGACGCGCCGACGCCGGCGGACCTTCGCCGGGTATTGTCCGCGCTGGCCATGGCGGCGCTCTCGCCGCAGAGCGTCGGGTCCACGACACGCCCGGCCGCGGCTTGATAGGGGAAAACCTCTCACCGGAAGCGATGCAGGGGGTTGCCTCCCGCGGCCCAATCCCTCTCAAAGCTGGCGCCGCTCGCGTTCCGGCGGCCTCTTGCGACCGGAAGTCCATCTTCAAACACATGCAATTCATGTCAGAGCAGCGGCGCAGTGTGCACGCGCAACCCTGACACGGAGCAGTGCATGTCATCTCAAGAGGCCGCCGCCCAGCTTCCGCAGGAAAAGAAACCTGACCCGCAGCAGGAGTCTGATGCCCCCCGGGCCGTCCCAGCATCCGGTCCCACCCGCGCCGACGATGCTCAGTGGGTCCGCGTGGAGGCCGCCGCCTTCCAGCGTGGCATGCCCCTGCCCGAGCACCCCGACAATGGTGACGAAGCGCGCTACCCCAGCCGCTTCGCCAGCTACTCGAAGGGGCTGCCGCACGACGGGCTCGGGGACGTCAACCCGCACGAGTACAACAAGCTGCTGGCCGCCATCGCCAGCGGGGAGCCCGCCGACTTCGAGGCCATCACCCTCGGAGGCAGCCGCCAGCTCGTCAACCCGCAGGCGGCCTACGCCTACCAGCTCGAGGGCGCCGACTCCCACGCGCTCGCCCTGGCCCCCGCGCCAACCTTCGCGAGCCTGGAGACCGCCGGGGAGATGGAGGAGCTGTACTGGATGGCGTTGGCTCGCGACGTCCGCTTCCAGGACTACGCCTCCTCCCCTCCGGTCATCATCGAGGCCCTTCAGCGCCTCAACCAGCTTGGGCTCTTCCGCGGCCCTCAGGTGAATGGGCAGGTGACGCTGGACACGCTGTTCCGCGACACCTTGCCCGGCAGCACCGTGGGCCCCTTCATCTCGCAGTTCCTGCTCCAGGATGTCCCTTACGGCCCGCAGATGCTCTCCCAGCGCATCCGCACGCGGGTGGCCGGGGACGACCGCGTCTTCACCTTCCCCGAGTGGTTGCGCATCCAGAACGGCCAGCTTCCCTCCCAGGAGGAGACGCTGGACCCGGCACCGCGCTACCTGCGCAACGGCCGCGACCTGGCCGAGTTCGTCCACCACGACTTCCCGCTGCAGTCCAGCCTCAATGCCGCGCTCATCATCAGCGGGCAGAACGACACGGACCGGGACGGCAAGTCCTCGCCGCCGGTGCACGACCCGAACAATCCCTACCGCCAGTACCTGAAGCAGGACGCCTTCGCCACCTTCGGCAACGCCGACGGGCAGGACCTCATCGGCCGCATCATGAAGCTGGCCCTGCTGGGCGTCTGGTTCCAGAAGTGGCAGGTGCACCGGCGCCAGCGTCCCGAGGAGTTCGGCGGCCGCGTGCACAACACCAAGGCGGGCACGCGCACCTACCCTGTGCACGCCGAGCTGCTCGACTCGCCGGTGCTCCAGCGGATGTTCGAGCGCAACAACGCGCTCAACGGGGGCGGCGGGGGCACGTACCTGCTGGCCCAGGCCTTCCCCGAGGGCTCACCCGTGCACTCCTCGTACGGCTCGGGCCACTCCACCTACGTGGGCGCGGGCGTGACGATGCTCAAGGCGTTCTACAAGACGGACCTGCCGGTGAAGAATCCGGTGGTGCCCAGCGCGGACGGCCTGTCGCTCGTGCCCTACTCCGGCCCGGCGCTGACGATCGAGAACGAGCTGGACAAGCTGGCCATGAATGTCGGCATCGGGCGGCTGTTCGGTGGCGTCCACTGGCGCAGCGACCACGAGCACTCGGTGCGGCTGGGCGAGCTCATCGCGCTGCGGGTGCTGCAGGACCAGGCGCGCACCTACAGCGAGGACTTCCCCGGCTTCCAGCTGCGGACCTTCGGCGGCAACACCCTCACCGTCAGCGCCACCACGCCCGCGCTCCCCAACCACGTCAGCGCCATCACCGGCTTCGCCATCGTGGACGCCAACGGCCAGCCCGTGCCCGGCTACGAGGCGCTGCGCAATGGCATGATGCTGCGGACGGCCAGCCTGCCCCAGGGCTGGAAGCTGCGGGCGTACACCTTCCCGGCCACCGTGGGCAGCGTGAGGTTCGTCTGCGACGGCCTCACCACGCACGACAATGCCGCGCCCTACACGCTGGACCCGAGCGGTTGCCTGGCCGGGCCCGGCGCCCACACGGTGGTGGCCACGCCCTACAGCGGCGCGGACGGGAGCGGCCTGGGCGGTGTCCCCCTCTTCCTGCGCCTGCAGACGGGCCCCTGGGCGAGGACGGGCTCGCTGAACAGGGGGCGCATGAACCACGAGGCTGTCCTGCTGCAAGGCGGGAAGGTGCTGATGGGACCCTCGTGGGACGAGCCCACCACGGAGTTGTATGAGCCGGCCACGGGGCAGTGGAGCTTCACCGGCCGCATGAAGCATGCCCGCGCCCACTACACGGCCACGCTGCTGCAAAGCGGCAAGGTGCTGATCGTGGGAGGCGGTATGGCCTCGAACAAGCCCGCCGAGACCGAGCTGTACGATCCGGCCACCGGCACCTGGACCGTGAGCGGCTCCCTGGCCCATGCCCGCGATCAGCATACGGCGACGCTGCTGCTGGATGGGCGGGTGCTCGTGGTGGGCGGCTACGCCAGCGGCGGTTATGGCCCGGCCGAGGTGTATAATCCGATGACCCAGGCGTGGTCCTCCCTGCCGCCGCCGCCCTGGGGCCATGCGCAGCACACGGCCACGCGGCTCAACGATGGCCGGGTGCTGGTGGTGGGAGGCAACTGGAATACCCCGCTGGCCTCGCTCTTCCATCCCACGACGAACACCTGGACCACGGCGAACCCGCCTGGGGACCCGCTCCTGTCCCATACGGCGACGCTGCTGCAGGACGGCCGGGTGCTGGTGGCGGGAGGCTCGCAGCACTCCTGGCTCTATTCGCCCACCACGGGGAACTGGACCCGCGGCGGCGACCTGTCCGTGGCCCGCGGCAACCACACGGCGACGCTCCTGTCCGACGGCCGGGTGCTCCTCACGGGAGGGGAATGGTCGAACGGGCTCATCGCGGAAGCGGAGGTGTACAACCCGGCCACGGGAGTCTGGACGCCGACGTCACCCATGTTCCTTTCCCGAAGGGGGCACACGGCGACGCTGCTGCTCAATGGCAAGGTGCTGGTCGCCGGGAGCGACAACTACAACTCCCCGAGCCCGTCCTGCGAGCTCTACACGCCGATGCCCTGAGCCCCGGGCCTGAGTGAAGTGGCGGTGGCCCTCTCCCTGCAATGGGGGAGGGCCACGACATGGCCGCGGTACAGCTCCATTTCGAACCTCAGTGAGCCAGGGGCAGCGTCAGCGTGAAGGTGGAGCCCACCTCCCGCTGTGAGCGCACCTGCAGGGCCCCGCCATGCACCTGGGCCAGGGCCGAGGCGATGTAGAGCCCCAGCCCATGCCCCTGCCCCGTGCTGCCCTCCGCGCGGTGGAAGCGGTCGAAGATGCGCGGCAGCTCGGCGGCGTCCATCCCCTTGCCATGGTCCATCACGGTGATGGCGGCGCGCCCGGGTGAGGCCTCCAGCCCCAGCTCCACCCGGGTGGACGTGCCCCCATACTTGACGGCGTTCGACACCAGGTTGTTGAGGATCTGCCGGATCCGCTCGACGTCGACCAGGACCATGACGGGGTCGGGCGGAAGCGAGAGGACGAACTCGAAGTCCGGCCGCGTGTCCCGCCAGTAACGCACCACGCCCTGAAGGAAGAGCCGGAGGTCGCACGGCTCGCGCTGGAGCTTGAGCCGCCCGTCAGCCAGCTGCGACGCCTCGAGCACGGAGCTGACCAGCGTGCCCATCCGCTCGAGCTGCTGGAGCACCGACGTGGCCCGCTTGCGCTGCGCGTCCACCGCGTCGCCGCTCAGGTGCCGCATCAACATCTCCAGGTTCAGCCTGGCCGAGCTGAGCGGTGTTTTGATCTCGTGCGCCACCCAGTTCAGCATCTCCGCGCGCGCCAGGGTCAACGCTGTCTCGGGCCCCTGCGTCAGCGGCGCTCCCGTCGCCCGCTCGGACTTCACCGCGGAGGAGCGCAGCCCCTCCTGCACCACGTGCTCGAACGTCTCGAGCGACACCGGCTTGGGCAGATAGACGTTCGCCTCGTGAGCCCCCTGAGGCCGCGCCGCGCTGACCAGGATGAAGGGCGTCTTCGCCAGCTGCTCGTCCCTGCGCACCGAGCGCAGGAGATCCACCCCCGTCAGGCCGGGCATCATGTGATCGCTGATGATGAGATCCGGCTGGTGGGTGCGGGCCAGCCCCAGCGCCTCGTCACCCGCATGCGCGCAGAGCACGGTGTGCCCCAGCTCGGTGACCACCGAGGCGAAGACCTCCAGCAGCGCCTCCTCGTCATCTGCGATCAGGACGAGCTTCAAGGCAGCACGGGCTCCTTGCCTGGCGTGCGCAGGGGGCGCGCCTGGCCCGTCAGAAGGCCCTCGGCGGAGGCGATGGGGTCGAGCACCCGGAGGCCTTCATCGCGGATCTCGAACTCGCGCAGGCTCGAGTCGAACCGGCTGTTGCGCAGGTTGAGGATGGACAGCACCCGGTGCAGCCGGCCGTACAGCTCCACGTGGCGCAGGAAGAGCAGGTTCTCGGCGATGTTCGCCATGGCCGAGTCGCTGAAGTCCAGCTCCGGCCCGACGACCTTGGAGATCTTCCGGGTGAACAGCGAGGTGATGCCCATCGACCTGAGCCGGATCAGCAGGGCGCCAAAGAAGGCGCGAGAGCGAGCGGGGTTCTCCAGCGCCCGCTCCAGGGACTCCACGTCCTCCAGCACCAGGCGGGTGGCGCCAGTGCGAACGAGCATGGCCAGCAGCCGCTCGGCGAGCTCGTCCGCCTCCACCTCGAAGCAGGGATCGTAGTGCAGCGTCAGCGCTCCGGAGGAGCGGAGCGGCTCCAGCTCGAGGCTGACCCGCCGCGCCCGGGCGATGAGGCTCGCCGAGGGCTCCGAGAAGGAGAACACGAGCGACTTCTCTCCGTTGGCGGCCCCCGCCGCCGCGAAGTGGAGCCCCAGCAGCGTCTTGCCCACCCCGGTGCTCCCTGCGATGAGCGCCGCGCTCTGCCGGGGCAGGCCGCCCTCGAACAGCCCGTCGAGCTCCGCCAGCCCGAAGCCGGCGCGTCCGGGGGGCGGGACGAAGTTCACATCGGCCGCGGTGACTGACTCGAGGCGCGGCAGGATGCGGATGCCAGAGGTGTCGATGCGCAGCGCGTGCGGGCCGTGAAGGTGGCTCATGCCGCGAAGCTTCACGACCTCCGCGCGCCGCACGCGCCCGGTGCGGGCCTTCTCGAAGGAGAGCGAGATGATGCCGTCCACCGTCGTGGACTCGGGGTACTCGATCAGCTTGTCGAGCGGGTACTCGGTGATGAAGAGGGCGGTGCAGTCCACGGTCGCCAGCCCCACCGAGAGCTCATAGAAGAACTCGCGCAGCTTCGCCTCGTCCTGCCACAGATCGCGCACCGAGCGCAGCCCATCCACCACCAGCAGGCGGGCCTTGCGCTCACGCACGGTGTTGACGAGGATCTCTCGCGCCTCCCGGGAGCCCCGCTTGAGCCAGGTGTAGATGTTGAGGAAGAAGAGCTCTTCGCCCAGCCTCTCGCGGCTGTAGAAGGAGAACCCCGCCAGATCCTCGAGCAGCTTGGCCTGGGACTCGGAGGTAGTGGTCGCCAGCACCACCGGGGTGCCAAGCGCCGCATGGTGGAAGGCCACCTGGCTGGCGAGGATCGTCTTGCCCGTTCCAGGCTGGCCGGTGATCAGCACCGCCTGGCGCTCGGGAAGCCCACCGCCGAGCAGGGTGTCGAAGCTGGGCACGCCACTGGGGAGCAATCTTCTGGAGGGGTTCAAGCGAGCTTTCAGTCTCGACGGGTTTGTAAGTCCCTAACACTCCGGGTGAGCAAAAACGACCGCTGCCAGGGCAGGCGGGGTTTTTAGCCCGCTCGTCTGGAGACCCTACAGCAGATGGCGCCGCGGGTGCTCCCGGGAATGCGTGGGCAAGAGATTCCGGGCTGGTGTTCAATGGCGCCCCATGGCCTTCCCACGCCACGTCATCTGCTGTCTGCTCGTTCTTCTCGCGCTGCCGGGCCTTGCTCCCGCGCAGGGTGTGCCTTCCGCGTCCAGTGAGCCTCGCCGTGTGGAGGTGGAAGTCCAGAACTCCGAGACGGGCGCCGCGCTGTCCGCCGAGGATGCCAAGCGCCTGGGGGTGAGCACGGAAGGCGGTGAGGCCCAGCTGCTGCCTCCCACCCTGCTGGAGGACGCGCCCGCGGCCTGGCCCGAGGGGCTCGAGGGCCAGGCCGGTGAAGTCGTCCTGGAGCTGCTCATCGATGAAAAGGGCCAGGTCTCCGAGGTGAAGGTGATGCAGGAGGCCACCGAGCCGCGCCTGACCGAGGCGGCTGTCACGGCCGCCCCCCGCTTGCGCTTCACCGCCGCCACCCTGGGCGGAGTGCCCGTCGCGGTGCGCCTGCCCTTCACCTACCGCTTCGAGCCCCCTGCCCTCGCCGCCCCCGTGCAGGCGCAGGCCCGCCTCACCGGTGAGGTGCGCGCGCGCGGCACCCGCCGGCCCCTGGCGGATGCCACGCTCTTCCTCGATGGCAGCCCCACACCGGCCGCCACGGCCGACGCCCAGGGCCTCTTCGCCCTGGAGCTGCCCGCGGGGACCCACCGCATCGAGGTGCGTGCCCCCGGCCACAAGCCCTCCTCCTTCGAGGAGACGCTCACCCCCGGCCAGGCCCTGCAGGTCATCTACCGGCTGCAACCCGGCGCGGTGAACCCCTACGAGACGGTGGTGCGCGATGACCGGCCGCGCACCGAAGTCACCCGCATCTCGCTGCACGAGCAGGAGCTGCGCGAAGTGCCCGGCACCCAGGGAGACCCCTTCCGCGTCGTCATGCTGATGCCGGGCGTGGGCAGCCTCGCCTCGGGCATCAGCTACCCGGTGGTGCGTGGCAGCCAGCCGGCCGCCACCGGTTTCTTTCTCGATGGGGTGCGCATCCCCATGCTCTACCACCTGCTGCTGGGGCCGGCGGTGGTGCACCCGGACTTCATCGACACGGTGGACTTCTACCCGGGCATGCCCCCGGTGCAGTACGGCCGCGTGCTGGGAGGCGCGGTGGACGGGCGGCTGTCGCGCCCGCGCGAGGACCGGCTGCACTTCACCGCCTACGCGGACCTGATCAACAGCGGCGGCTTCGTCGAGTACCCCTTCGAGTCCACCGGCACCAGCGTCAGCGTGGCCGGACGCTTCAGCTACACCGCCCTGCTGCTCACGCTGATCGCCAACACCGTCAACAGCGAGTCCGCGGAGCGCGCCCGCGCCGGGTTCTGGGACTACCAGGTGCGCGTGGAGCAGAAGCTGGGGCAGGGGCGCCTGCGGCTGTTCGCGCTGGGCAGCTCGGACGACGTGGGCGTCAGTCCCGAGCTGCGCGAGGGCAACGAGGGAGGAGGCATTGGCTCGCGCTTCCACCGGGTGGACCTGCGCGGCACGCACCCGCTGGCGGGCGGCGAGGGTGAGCTGGGGCTCACCGTGGGGTGGGACACGCTGGGGCTGGTGGGTGACCAGACGCTGCGGCAGCAACCGGGCGGCCCGCTGGTGCGCCAGCGCGTGGGCGAGTACGGCCTGGATCAGGTGAGCTTCGCGGCGCGCACCAGCTGGAAGCGGCAGCTCTCGGACGGGGCGGAGCTGCTGGTGGGCGGGGACGTGGAGAACCGGCGCGCCGCCACCCGCATCTCGGGCACCGGCCGCCCGCCAGGCTGGCGGCCCGAGGACGAGGCCGATCCGCTCAAGAACCCGTCCTCGCTGGCGACGTTTGCCGGCGCCTACGCCTCGCTGAACTGGCGGCCCGCGGAGCGTTGGATGGTGCAGCCCGGCGTGCGCGTGGACGCGTACCACCTGGTGCCCGGCATCACTCACACCTCCTTCGAGCCACGGCTGACGGTGCGCCACGCCTTCTCGGAGACGCTCACCCTCAAGGGTGGCGCGGGCCTGTTCCACCAGCCGCCCACCGTGCTGCTGCACATCCCCGCGGTGGACACGGCGGGGCTGCGCTACGGCCTTCAGTCAGGAGCCCAGCTCACGGTGGGCGCCGAGTGGAAGGCGCTCGAGGGCCTGGAGCTCAACGCGGATGCCTTCTACAACCCGCTGTCGCGCACCGTGGAGTTCGATCTGCTGGACGTGGCGGAGAACCGGCGGCGAAGGGACCTGGCGCTGGTGGACCCCGCCGCCAACGGCTACGCGTACGGCTTCGAGGTGATGGCCCGCCACCCGCTGGGCCGCGACTGGTTCGGCTGGGTCTCCTACAGCTTCCTTCAGAGCAAGCGCCGCGTGCGCTTCAACCGCATTGGCGACGACAACCGGGTGACGGAGAGCGTGGAGGGCACCCTGCCCTTTGCCTTCGAGCAGGCCCACGTCGTCAACGCGGCGGTCAGCTACAAGTTCGGCAACAACTGGACGGCGGGCAGCGTGGTGCACTTCAACACCGGCCGGCCCGAGTCGGGAGAAGTCACGTCGATCACCCAGCGCGCCGTCACCGGCGAGGACGGCGTGCAGCGATGGGTGAGGCAGGACCTGGATCGCGCGGGGCGGCTGGCCCCCTTCTTCCGCGTGGACGTGCGCGTGGCAAAGTCATGGGCCATGGAGGACTTCACGCTGGATGCCTATCTGGACCTGCTCAACGTCTCGCTCCAGCAGGAGGTGCTTGGCTATGAGTACACGAACGACGAGCTCGGCTTCGAGCGCAAGCCCCTGCGCCTTCCCGTCATCCTCCCGCTGCTCGGCGTGAAGGGGACCTACTGACATGCGCCACGTCCGTCATCTCTGCCTCGTGCTCGCCCTGCTCGCCACCGGCTGCCGCTACCCGGAGGATCCGTTCTTCGCCTACGGCCGCGCGCTCCAGGCCAACGGCGAGCCGCTCGCGGGGGCCACGCTGAGCGTCGAGCGGTTTCCCCAGCCACCCCGCGACTTCGGGCAGGAGGAGCCCGAGGGGCCTTTCGCCTTCACGCCCTACGGGACGGCCACCACTCAGGCCGACGGCGACTTCACGCACCAGTTCCTCTCCGGAGACGTGGAGGAGTCCGCCTCGGATGGCAGCTTCTACGTGCAGCATCGCTTCCGGCTGGCCCTGCCCCTGGAGAACGGCCAGGGCACGTTTGTCTCCTTCCTCTTCAACGGCGACATGGAGCTGCCCACCCTTCGGCCCTGGGAGGCCCGCTTCACCGTGAGCCAGGAGCTGGCGGGGCCCACGCTGTCCTTCGCGCCCGCCCCGCCTCCGGCCGAGCTGCCCCCGAGCGGCAGGAATCGCGTCCTCATCCTTGGCCCCGAGGGAGAGACGCAGGTGGAGGTGCCTGTGACGGTCCCCGAGCCCATCGTGCAGCTCTTCTCGGGAGGAGGGCGGCTGTGGATGCAGCAGGGGGTGAGCTCTCCCTGGAGGCCCAGCCCGTACGTGCTGGAGGACTTCGCCAGTCCCGAGGCGCAGCTTCGCGCCGTCTCCCTGGGAACGTGGTTCTTCAGCCCGCTGGGAAGCGCGGGTAGCACCGTCGACTTCCGGCAGGAGTGGCGCACCGCGCGCCTGCCGCTGCCCGCGGGAGCTTCGCGGCCCATCAGCCGAGGCGCCTCATGCCAGCCGTCGCCTCCGGGCGCGTGTCCCTGGACAGATGGCCAGCTTGCCTCCGTGCCGTTCTTCTCCGAGGACCTGGACGAGGCGCCAACCTCGCTCGTCATCACCCTGGCGGAGCCCAGGCGGCTGTCACGTGCCGTCATTCGCGGGCTGGAGCACAGCCACCTGTTCACTGGCACCGAGCGCCTACGGCTGGAAGGCAGCGTGGACGGAGCGAGCTGGCTGCCCCTGGCGGACCTCGTGCTGCGTACGCGCAGCTTCGAGCAAGCGGCCCTCAACAGCTTGAACGAGGGCTTTGCCCACACCACCTCGTGGGACTCGCCGTTCGATGGGCAGCTCGAGCAATCCAACAGGCTCCCCCTGTTCGTCGACGTGCCGCTGCAAAGCGCGGAGCCGGTGCAACACTTCCGGCTTCAGGTGGAGGCCGAGAGCGAGGAGCTCTCCGGCAGAAGACTCCTGTTCTCGCTGGCCGAGGTGTCCCTCTTCGAGTAACCGAAGTAGTCAGGGGGCCCGGAGCCCCTGGGCCAGGGCCTGGGACTTCTTCTTCTGCCACTTCACGGCATCTCCCAGGAACACGCTCATGCACGCGGCCAGCTCCGGCTGGCGCTCGAAGTCGGCCACCGTCGTCGTGTTGTTCTCGGCCAGCGCCCGGAGGATGAGGCCGATCCCGATCCGGGTGTTGAAGCTCATGCCCAGCAGCGCGTCCGCCTCCATGGCGACGCCGCCGTCCTGCTCTCGCTTCAGCACCTTGCCGCGCAGCGTGAGCTGAGTCTCGGCGGAGAACGCGCACAGGGCCGCCACCTGGGTGGCCACCGTGTCGGCGACGACGGCCGCCCGGGGGCTGGTGATGTGCTCACACATCTCGAGCGCCAGCGCGACGCGCTCTCCCGCCAGCGCGAGCGTCGCGGCCCGATGGAACCCGCGGTAGCTGGCGCGGTTGCTCACCACGTCCTTCAAGATGTTCAGGAACTGGGTGAAGTGCCCCGCGAAGCCCGAGTTCACCAGGGTCGCGCGCAGGTTCTGGCGGGTGATCATCGCCGGCGCGTCACCGTCCACGAACGAGACCGCCTTCCCGTCGAGCAGGTCCTTGAAGGTGGCGAACGTCGCCCAGCACGTGGCGGACCGCACGCCGGCGGGAATTGGCTGTCCCGGGAGCTGGCAGTACTTCTCCATGATCGCGTGGCGGATCAGGTAGATCTCGTGAGAGTTCTCATCGGAGTGACACCCCGCGGGCCGTGGCAGCCTGTCGAGCGCGCCAATCGAGTAGCCGCCGCTGCCCATGGCCCAGCCCGCGAAGCCCAGCGCCCCCGTATCCGTCACGCTGACGGACTTCGAGCACTCCGCGACCGGATCTCCCTTCACGTAGGGAGCGAAGAGCCGGCCGGCCATCTGCCTGTTGACGCGCGCGCTGTAGCCCGAGGTGGCCACCGGCGGCACCGCGTAGAAGTACCCCTGCACGGCATCCCACGGCCACTCTGGCAGCTCCTTGCGCAGCTCCTTGCCGGGAGTGCCGGTCGCGATGGACGCGCAGCACAGCGACGCCAGCGCACCGCCCAGGCTGTGGCCGGCGACGTGAATCTCCGCCGGAGCGCCATACTTGCCGTGCAGCACATGGAGCGCCGAGCAGATCGTTCCCCAGCAGCGCTTGAGCGCCCCGGCGAAGCCCTCCGCCACCGCTCCCCCCACGTACGGATCCTCCAGGGACTTGGAGGCGAGATCGGTGATCCAATCCGCGTTGCCCTGGGGGCCGTTGAACAGCCCATCTCCGCTCTTCATCACCGCGCGCGTGGCGTTTCCGCTTCGGCTGCCGCGGAACACGATGTGGGCCGTCCAGGTGCCGTCCTGCCGGGTGCGCTTGAGCACGAAGCCCATCAAGCTCCAGGCCGCTTCGGTGCCTCGATACGCGCCCGTCCCACCCTCGAACGCGATCAGCTCGTCGGTGCCGGCGCCGTAGTCCTTCACCGTCTCCGTCATCTTGACGCCGTGAGGCCAGGCAGGCCGCCAGGGCCCGACGTAGCGGGCCACGAGGGCGCTCCGAATGGGGTCGACGATATAGGCCGGTGCCTTGATGCCGATGAACACCGCGCCATCACCATTCCACGTCGGCTCGCGGGGGCTGATCTGCTGGTAGTTGGTGACGATGGGATCCAGCGTCGTGTTCGACCGGCCTACCCTCCCCAGGCTCGCGGGCCCGGCATACCCCTCGGCCTGGGGCATGTTGGCCGCCCAGGTGTGAACCTTGGACATGAAGAGCGTTCGCCGATCCGACGCACCCCGCGCCAGGATCTCGTACCAGGGATCGATCGGCCAGATCGCCGACTGGTGGTACAGCTGGTACGCCAGAATCGAGAGGTCGCAGTTGATCAGAATCGGCGGCGGTTCCCGCGACTCGACGCTGATCGCGTTTCTACGAACTCTGTTGGGGGGCATGGCCGCAGATTGTAGCACGCGTGAGCGGCCGCCCGGCTGCAGTCCCAGGGCGGATGGACTCCCCTCGCGCGCTTGAGGAAGGATGTGGGTTTCATGAGCCCCCAGCCCGACTCCTCTTCTGATGTGCTGCCCCAGGGCGCGCTGTGCGCCCTGCATCCCACGGCTCCAGCGGCGGCCCTCTAGCACTGGAGCGAATCAACGCCCTGAGCCTTGAACCTCCGTCCGCCTACCAGTCGGACGGCGGCCTGGCTGGCTTGATGATGCAGAAAGCCGCGCCGGTGGGATCCATGATCACCGCCATCCGCCCATAGGGCGTGTCGAACGGCGGGGCCATCACCGTTGCGCCGAGCGCTTCCGCCTTCTTCGCCGCCGCGTCCGTGTCGGTGACGGCGAAGTAGGTGTTCCAGTGCGAGGGCACCTCCGGCGGGAACTGAGCCGACATCTGCATCGCGCCGAAGACGGTCCTCGAGCCCTTCTGCAGCGTCCAGTAGTCGATGCCCTCGGCGTCCAGGCGCTTCTTCCCCAGGCCGAACACGCTCATGTAGAACGGCTGCGCCCGGGCCAGATCACGCGTGTACACCTCGTGCCAGACCATCGCTCCCGGCTCTTCGATGACCTGGGCGCCCTGGTGCTTGCGACCCTGCCAGACCCCGAAGCGCGCCCCGCTCGGATCTGCGAAGTACGCCATCCGGCCTTCCTCCATCACGTCCATGGGCGGGACGACAACCTTGCCGCCCGCCTCGGTGACCTTGCGCGCGATCGCGTCGGCGTCATCGACGGCCAGGTAGACGCTCCACATGGGCGGAAACGGCGAGCCTTCGCGCAACTTCGCCAGGCCGGCGACATTGCGTCCCCCCAGCTGCGCCATCGTGTAGAAGCCCGTGTTGGGATCGTCGCCCCCCACGAAGGTCCAGCCAAACAGCTCGCCGTAGAACTTCCGCGCCTTGCCGGGATCCGGCGTCTGCAGATCGACCCAGGCCACGGTCGAGGCAGCCGCCTTGTCTTGCTTCGCCATCATTGCCTCCTCATCCTTGCGCGCCGTGGTGGACGCGCTGGTGCAGCCGGAAAACAGCATCCACAGGACGCTACAGCAGAGCGCGGCACGGAGCGTGAGCATCCCCGCACTGTAGCCAACGCCAACACGCACCTGCATGAGAACGACAGGCGGGGTAGCGTGGACGCAGCTTCGCGCGCTGACACCCGTCCTCTGGCTACCGCTTACGCTTGGGGCCCTGAGCAGCAGCAGCATCGGCAGCGGCCGCCGCCTCCCGCAGCTTGTCCTTCTTGCTCTTGCGCTTGCCCTTCACCCCGCCGTGCGGGTCCAGCACCGGCGGGGCGGACTCGGTCGGCTCGAACCCGGCGATGTGCTCTCGCGGCAGCTTGAGGTGGTGACGGCGCTCGATGAGCCGGAAGTGGGCCTCGGTGCTCGCGGTCACGAAGCTGACCGCCATGCCAGACTGGCCCGCGCGGCCCGTGCGCCCGATGCGGTGCAGGTAGTCCACGGTGGAGCGCGGCAAGTCGTAGTTCACCACCGCGGGCAGCCGCGCGATGTCCAGGCCGCGGGCGGCCACGTCCGTGGCGACGAGCACCCTCACGCGCTGGGCCTGGAAGTCCGCGAGCGCCTGCGTGCGCCCGCTCTGGCTCAGCTCACCGTGCAGGGCCGCCGCGCTGATGCCGGCGCGGTTCAGCTTCAGCGCCACGTGGTCTGCTCCATGGCGGCTCGCCACGAAGACGAGCACGTGGGACCACCCGTGCACCTCGAGGAGCCGGCGCAGCAGCGGCGTGCGCTTGTCCGTGTCCACCGCGATGGCGCGCTGCTCGATGGCGCCCAGCTCCTCGGGTGCGCCAGCGGGCGGGGTGGACTCCTCCACGCTGATGCGGGCGGGCTCGTGGAGCAGCCGCGCCGCGAGCGTCTGCACCGCCAGCGGGAACGTCGCGGAGAAGAGCAGGTTCTGCCGGCGCGCGGGGAGCAGCTCCAGCAGGCGTGTGAGCTCGTCGGCGAAGCCCAGGGAGAGGAGCCGGTCCGCCTCGTCGAGCACCAGCGTCTCCACCGACGAGAGCTTCAGCGCGTTCTGCTCCGCGAGGTCCAGCGCGCGGCCGGGCGTCGCCACCACCAGGTCCGCGCCCCCCCGCAGCGCCATCATCTGGGGGTTGGCCGAGACGCCCCCCACCGCCAGGCAGCTCTTCAGCGGCTTGGGAAGGTGGCGGCCGTAGCTTTCAATCGCCTCGAAGAGCTGCGCGGCGAGCTCGCGCGTGGGGACGAGCACCAGGGCGCGCACCTGCCTGGGCGCGCGGCCCGGGCGCGCGCTCAGGGCGTGCAGGATGGGCAGGAGGAACGCGGCGCTCTTGCCCGAGCCGGTCCGAGCGCAGGCCCACACGTCGCGGCCTTGCAGCACCGCGGGGATGGCCTCGCGCTGCACCGGCGTGGGCGCCTCATAGCCGAGGCCGGCCACGGCCCGGGCGAGCGGCTCCGAGAGGCCGAGGGAGGTGAAGCTCATGGGGGGGCGGGCTTGGGTGGGCAAACGGGTTCCTGGGCTGAGTGCTGCGCGGCATTGTGGCCTAGAAGCTGCCCGCGAGCCCGCCGATGAAGCCTCCCCGCGGGCGCACCGTCAGCACGGGGACGATGCGCGGCCTCGAAGCGAGGGGGGCAGCGGCCTCCCGGGTGTTGCTCGTGTGGGAGAGCTCGTAGGCGATGACACCGCCCAGCGAGGGGGCGAGGATCGCGATGAGGAACCCGGCCAGGCTTCCTTCGATGGAGATCATCAGTGACGCGGCGAGTCCTCCCACCGCTCCGAGCAGCGTGCCCAACGCCGTGGGCCAGAAGTCTCCCCGGCCGCCCAGCCAATCACCCGACAGGTTGATGGTGCCCGCGCTTCCGATGGTCCAGCCTACTTCCCCCAGTGCCACGCCCACGAGCACATCTCCATCGGGACCACCGCACCCGCTGGAGCAGATGGCCGACGCCGCGAGCACTCCCGGAAGGGCCATCAAGGCCCCACCCAGGGTGCCAAGCAGGAGCCCAAACGAAACCCGGCTGGTGGTTGACCCGGAACCTCTCACCGCGTTCTGGCCGGGTGGGATGAGCTCACCCCGAGGCTCCTGCGGGGACTCCTCCTCCTGGGGGGGGCCGGGCGCCGGAACGAGCGGCGGCGTCGAGGGCTGCTCCTGAGCCACGCCCGGGAGCGGCAGCAGACAACAGCACAGCATGGGGATGAGGTGAACGAGGCGCATGCCTGCAGCCTACTCATACAGGGTCGCGGCGCTAAGCCGCTGGAATCATTCGGACGCAGCCCTCGCCCAGACAAATTCCTGCATCAATTTTCAGCTCACGTGCTCATGAGGCTGAACCCATCATGGAGCCTCAGATGCCCGAAACCTCGAACATGGACGTGCCGCAGCTACAGACAGAGGAGGCGCCGGTCAAAGGTTCGGCAAAGATGCAGCAGTCCTATCTGATCACGGTCGCCTGTGTCGTCGGCCTGCAGATCGCGGTCGGTCTGTTGGAGATGTCCAAGCTGGGAAGCCGCGCTCCATCCTCCCATCTCGCGGTAACAATCATCGCGGCGATCAGCGCGCCTCTGATGCTGGCCATCCCAGCGGCCATCATCACCGCGATTGGCTCCATCTGGGTCACCAAGGGCCGAGGCGCCCTCTTCATGAGGAGCCACTTCTACCTGATGGCGCTCCTCATCCCGATGGGCCTCATCTCGCAACTGGTCCAGATCTACGCACGGGACTGACGGCACGGCGAGCGCCTCATCCGAGGCGTCGTCGATTCAGTTATCATCGTCGGGGTAATCCTCCGGGAAGGGGGAGACGTAACCCTTGTCCTGCGCGGCGCGCGTCAGCGCCTCGCCCTCATCCGTGAGCGCGTTCTCTCCGCCACGCCCTTCATTCCGATTCGCGGGGGCGAGCTTCCCCAGGCGGCGAGAGAGCAGCCTCAGCATCTCCAGGGCGATCCCGGCGCGCCGGTACCTCGAATCGACGGACATGCCGGTGATCTCCGCCGCAGTCGGGGGTGTATGGTGGTCGATCTCGCTCCGCCCTGTGGTGGTAACCCTGCCGATCTCTCTCCCGCCAGAAGAGGCCCAGGCGTCACAGTCATCGACCTCGATAATGATCTTGCGGCCGCGTTTGTCCGTGAACGTGTTCATGAGCTTTCCCGCCTCGCTGCCGGAGGTCCACGGCCCCATGGCGTGACGTAGCAGCGCCAGCAGCCCGTTGCCAAGCCGAACACCGGCCCCGCGCAGCCGGTGCACGGCGATGACGGCGGTCGGCAGCCCCTCGACAGTCCGCACATCGGTGAACCCGGCGGCCTTCAAGCGGTCGTTGAGCAGGGCGACGGTCCGGGATCTACTCCTTGCTCAGCTCGGTGGTAAAGCGTGCAGTAGTCCTCGCGCACCGACGGGCCGAGCTTCGATAACTGTCCGAAAAGGCTCGGAGCCTGCACGGTGCAGGCGGTGAACAGGCTGCATGCGGTGAAGATGAGCCCGACGAGCCCGAGCGTGTGCGGGAAACGATAGGCAGGGGGCTTTTCCACAGCAGCGCGCACGAGCGACGGGAATCGACGCACGAAGGACGGGAGGCACATGATGAGGCGCCTCTACCCACGGCTGCTCGCGGTGGCCCTGCTCACCGCCATGGCCTGCAACCGGGAGGCGACGGGGCCCTCCCCTGCCACCTCTGCGGCGCTCCAGTCTCGCCAGGGCTACGTCGAGGCCGCCGAGGGCATCCGGCTCTTCTACCGACTCGAGGGCAACGGCCCCCAGGTCGCCGTCTTCGTGCAGGGCGGGCCAGGCGTCGACCTGCGCGACGTGGCTCCTGACTTCGAGGGGCTCACGCGCGGCCGCACGGTCATTCACTACGACCACCGGGGCGGAGGCCGCTCCACCCTGCCCGAGGATCTCTCGCTGCTCCACATCGACCGGCTCGTCGAGGATCTGGAGGCGGTGCGCAAGCACTTCGGGCTGGAGCGGATGGATGTGGTGGCCTCTTCCTTCGGCCCCATCGTCGCGGGCCTGTATGCCGCCAGGTACCCGGAGCGCGTGCGCCGCCTGGTGCTGGTTGCCTCCGTGGGCCCCCGGCGCACCCCCTACACCGAGCAGTACGGCCGGGAGCTGTTCTCCCGGCTCGGTGAGGCGGAGCGCACACGCCTGATGCAGATCTTCCAGTCCATGGACAAGGCGGAGGATCCCATCGCCCTGTGCCGGGAGTACTGGAGCCTCACCGGCCCGCTGCAGGTGGCGGACCCCGAGGCTCTGAGCCGGCAGCGCTCGGCGGTCTGCTCAGGCACGGCGGAGTCGGTGCGCTACGGCATCACGCGAACCTCACCGCGAGTGCTGGCCTCGCTGGGAGACTGGGATCTGCGCCCGGAGCTGGCCCGGGTGCGAGCGCCCACGCTCGTCATCCACGGCGAGCAGGACATCTTCCCGCTGGAGGGCGCACGGGAGTGGGCCGCGTCCATCCCCGGGGCGAAGCTGCTCATTGTCCCCGGAGCCGGGCACGCCCCTCACGTGGAGCGGCCCGGGCTCGTCTTCCCGGCCGTCGAGGCCTTCCTGACGGCTCCTTAGAACCCAACTCGAAGGTGTGCCGCTGACGACCCGTGAGGTAGGCTGGCGCTGGAGGTTACCTCATGGAAACACCCGCGCTGGAGCCGACGGTGGGCCCTACCGCCTTGCCGCAGGGAACGAAGGTTGGCGCCTGGCGGGTGCACGGCTTTCTTGGCCGGGGCTCCTACGGCACGGTGTACTCCGTCTCCCGCCTGGGGCCCGGGCCCTCCACCCTCGCGGCCCTCAAGCTGGCCGTCCACCCGGGCGATTCGCGCTTCGAGCACGAGGTGGAATTGCTCTCTCGCATCCGCCACCCCAGCGTGCCTCGGCTCCTCGACTCGGGCCTGTGGCGAGACACGCTCGGCCGCGCCTACCCCTATGTGGTGATGGAGTGGGTCCACGGCGAGCCGCTCTACTCCTGGGCCGCCCGGCGCAACCCCTCCTCCCGCCAGGTGCTGGCGCTGTTGGCCCAGGCGGCTCGCGCGCTGCAGGCCACTCACGAAGTCAGCGCCGTGCACCGCGATGTGAAGGGCGACAACGTGCTGGTGCGGCCCGAGGATGGCCGGCTGTTCCTCACTGACTTCGGCTCGGGACACTTCGCGGGTGCCAGGCGCATGACTCCCCTGCCCATGCTGCCGGGCACTCCCGCCTACCGCAGCCCCGAGATGTGGCAGTACATCCAGCGCGCGGGGATGGACGCCACCTCGCCCCTGATGGCACGGCCCTCGGATGATGTGTTCGCCCTGGGCGTCATGGCCTACCGGCTGGTGACTGACAGCTACCCGCACTCCACCCATCCGTATGACGCGGAGTCGCGCTGTTGGCTCCCAGGCGGCGGAGGCCCTCCACCACCGAGGAAGCTCAACCCCCGGGTGGATGCGCAGCTCAACGCCCTCATCCTGCGCATGCTCTCACCTCAGCCCGAGGCCCGGGGCACCGCGGGTGAGCTGGCCGAGGCGATGGAGCGCGGTGTGGCGCATGCCAGTCCTTCGGCGGACGAGCCGTTGTTCGAGTGGGAGACGCTCGAGCCCTCTCAGTGGGCCGAAGAGGAACAGGCCGAGGCTCAGCTGCTGGGCCACCGTCCACGCCACAGGGCTCCGGAGCGGGCCCGCGAGGCGTATCCGTCCGGCCAAGGACGTGCTGGGGGACCTTGTTGAGTTGAGCGAGGTGGGTCACCCCTGGACCCATGACCAAGCCAGCCGACAAGCCGCAGTGGGTCCGCGTCGCCGAGCAGTTCGAGCACAGCGGGTTGACGCAGAAGCAGTTCGCCCAGCAGCAGAGGCTGCCGCTGAGTACCGTGCAGTCGTGGATCTACCGGCGTAGGCGCCAGGGGGCGGCCCTCAGCGCACCGCCGGTGCGTCTGCTGCCGGTGGAGGTGGCCGCGCCCGCGGTGAGCAGCGCAGGGAAGGTGGAGGTGCTCACTGCCAGGGGTGTGCGGGTGAGCTTCTGGATGGGCACCGACGTGTCCTACGTAGCGCGGCTGGTGGCAGCGCTGGAGCAGCCCTCGTGCTGACGCTGCCCTCGGCGGTGAGGATTGTATTGGCCACGGAGCCGGTGGACATGCGCAAGTCCATCGACGGGCTGATGGCAGTGGTGCGCTCCAGCTTTGGCGAGGACGTGTACTCCGGACACCTGTTCGTCTTCGTCAGCCGACGGGGAGACCGGGTGAAGATTCTCACCTTCAGCCGCGGCGGCTTCATCCTGTACTACAAGCGGCTGGAGCGAGGCCGGTTCCGGCTGCCGCAGGTGGAGGCAGAGGCGCACGCGGTGAAGCTGGATGCGACGCAGTTGGCGATGCTGCTGGATGGCATCGACGTGGCGGAGGTGAAACGCCCCGCTGCCTGGGAGCCTCCCAAGCGCGCGGCCTCCTCGTGAGGTGGGAGGGAAGTAATCCTACTCAGTGGGTTGTTGAGAGCCCGTGCCCCGAGAGCTGCCGTTAGACCATTTTTGCCCCTGGAGAGAAGAGGCGGAGGAGCTGCGCGAGCGGCTCACCACGCTGGAGGCGAAGATGGCCTCCTTGGAGCGGCACGTGTTCGGCAGGAAAGCCGAGCGGCTGCCGACGGTGCGAGAGCAGCTGCGAGGCGAGAGGACCGAGCAGGAGGCCACTGCCCAGGCGCAGGCCGCGCTCCAGAAGAGGCGCGAGCGAGCCGCTCTCAAACTGGAGCAGGCGATTACCCGCCAAGTGCTCCACGCCGTGCCTGAAGAGCAGCGCCAGTGTCCTGCCTGCGGCAGCCGGGAGTTGAAGCCTCTGGGGCAGGGCCGCCAATGCGTGCTGTATGAGTACCTGCCGCCGCGCTTCGAGCGGCAGCTCCACGTGCAGGAAACCCTGGCGTGCGCCTGCGGCCAGGGCGTGGTGACGGCGCCGACGCCGGCCAAGGTGGTGGACAAGGGCGAGTACGGCCCTGGCTTCATCGCCCACGTGGTGGCCTCCAAGTGCGCAGACGCCATACCGCTGCACAGGCTGGCTCAGCGCGTGGAGCGAGGCGGGGTGCCCATGAGCCGCAGCACTCTGACGGACTTGTTCCATCGCGCCGCCGAGGTAGTGGCCCCGCTGGCCGCGCGCCTGCTGCTGGTCATCAGCCAGGCCCCTGTGGTGTGGGCCGATGAAACTCCGCTGCGCGTGCTGGAGGTGAAGAAGACACACCTGGGCTACCTGTGGACATTCCTCACGCAGAATGAGCAGGGCCAATGGCTCATCGGCTATCGCTTCAGCATGAGCCGCTCTGGAAAGACACCGCTCCAAGTGCTGGAGGGCACGCTGGGGGCGCTCGTGGTGGATGCGTATACCGGCTACAACCCGGTGACATTGCCGGGCGGGCGGGTACGCGTGGGCTGCTGGGCGCACGTGCGCCGCAAATTCTTCGAGGCGCTATCCACTGCACCCCAGGCCCAGCAGGCCTTGGACTTCATCCTGTCGCTCTACCGGGTGGAGCACGAGGCGGTGCAGACAGGCGTGGTGCGCATGCTGACTCACCGCGCCCTGCGCCAGCACAAGAGCCGCCCGGTGCTCGAGGCGCTCCACGCTTGGCTCACCGCTCAGCTGCCGCTGCACCTGCCCAAGGGGCCCATGGGCCAGGCCCTTTCTTACGCCCTCAATCACTGGCAGGCCCTGGGCCGCTTCGTCAATGACGAGCAGCTACCCTTGGACAACAACCGCAGCGAGAGCGCGCTGCGCAAGGTGGCCTTGGGCCGCAAGAACTTCCTCTTCGTCGGCCATCAGGCCGCGGGTGAAAACCTGGCAGGACTCTACGCGCTGGTGGCCACTTGTGAGGCCAACGGCATCAACCCCGAGCAGTACTTGGCCGACGTACTGCTGCGCGTGCAGACTCACCCCAACTCGCGCATCGACGAGCTGCTGCCCCACCTGTGGCAGCCTCAGTCGGACCTCGCCGCCGCAGCCTGAGCGCACTCAGCTCCATCCTCACCGCTGACCTGTCCCCTCCAGCTCGCGATTTTCGCCGAGCACGGCACTTGTCCAGCCTCAAGCCTTGTCAGCACGTCCATGGCCGGACGGATAC
>DATHBR010000088.1:0-38712 GCA_035296065.1 Myxococcaceae bacterium
GGACCAGTCGCTGCAACGCGTGGCGCTGCCAGAGGCTCAGTCGAACTCCGTCCGCAGTGGAAGCCATCACCTGTTTCCTTGCGGCGCTGGACGCCGCCCGGTGATGCTACCCCTGCGAGGACTTACTCCGGATGGCTTAGACAGAGTAGACACTCTTGCCAAGGCAATGGTTCATGAAGCCTTGCATCTATGCCAATACGTGGGAGGAACAGGGCCCGCGACTGTGGACAAGAGCTTCGGAGACCACCTGTACTGCGCCATCCTCCATGGCACCTACGCGCCTGATGCGGCAGGCGTTGTTGATCGATGCTGGGAACCCAGGGGATGACGCGTTCCATGGACTCCAAAACCTGGCGGTCCAGAATCGTCGCACTCGGCGCTCTGTTCCTCGCGCTTCTCATCGCCGGGCTGTTCATCTGGATCAGGTCTCGTTCCGAGTGCTGGAGCGAGTCGGCGTGTCCCTCGGGACAGAAGTGCATGGAACTGTCCACCCATTACGCTTCGGGCGTGAACTGGTTCTTCCCCGTCAGGGTCTGCAGGATCCCTTGCTCCGATGATCGCGACTGTCCCGCGGGTTATGGCTGCTGGCTGGTCGATCAGGGCCCAGGCGGTGACGCCGTGTGCATCAAGGCGCCCTGAAGCCGCCTGGGCACGCCCGTTGCAGATATCATGGGCCTCTGGAGCCCCATGACTACCGCCACGGTTCTGGTCGTCGATGACGACCGCGCCAACCTCGACTCCGTCTCCCGCATCTTCCAACGTGAGGGGCTCGCCACGCTGGCGGCCTCCAACGGCACCGAAGCGCTCGAGCTGCTGCGCAAGCCCGAGGTCAGCGTCATGGTGACGGATCTCATGATGCCCGGCATGGACGGGCAGGAGCTGCTCAAGGCCGCCCGCACCATCCGCCCGGACGTGGAGGTGGTGCTGATGACGGCCTACGGCACCGTGGAGACCGCCGTGGCCGCCATGAAGGACGGCGCCTACGACTTCATCACCAAGCCCCTCAAGCGCCATGCCCTCGTCAAGGCCGTGCAGAAGGCCCTGGAGAAGCAGGCCCTCGTCGCCGAGAACAAGTCCCTCAAGGCCCGCCTGGCCGAGATGGGCGCCTCGGGCGGCAAGGCCATGGTGGGGCAGTCTCCCGCCTTCCGCGCCATGATGGACACCCTGCGCCAGGCCGCGCCCTCCACCGCCACCGTGCTGCTCATGGGCGAGTCCGGCACCGGCAAGGAGCTCGCCGCGCGCGCCCTGCACGAGCACTCCCAGCGCGCCAAGGGCCCCTTCATCGCCGTCAACTGCGCCGCCCTGCCCGAGAGCATCCTCGAGGCCGAGCTGTTCGGCGTGGAGCGCGGCGCCTTCACCGGCGCCGTGGCTCGCCGCGAGGGCCGCTTCGAGCGCGCTCACGGCGGCACCCTCTTCCTGGATGAGGTGGGCGAGATGCCGCTGTCCGCCCAGGTGAAGCTGCTGCGCGTGCTCCAGGAGGGCGAGATTGAGCGCCTGGGCGGCACGCAGACCGTCAAGGTCGATGTCCGCCTGGTGGCCGCCACCAACAAGGACCTCCAGAAGGAGGTGGCCGAGGGCCGCTTCCGAGAGGACCTCTACTACCGCCTCAACGTGGTGGAGGTGCGGGTGCCCGCGCTGGCCTCGCGCCGCGAGGACATTCCCCTGCTGGCCGACGCCTTCCTGCGCCGCTTCGCCGCCAAGAACGCGAAGACGATGCGCGGCTTCTCCGCCGAGGCCCAGCAGATCCTCGAGAACTACGCCTGGCCAGGCAACGTGCGAGAGCTCGAGCACGCCGTCGAGCGCGCCGTGGTGCTGGCCAAGAACGAGGTGCTCGAGGCCAGCGATCTGCCCGAGAGTGTGCGCAAGGGCCCGCTGGGCTCGGCCGGTCAGCTGATCATCCCCATCGGCACGCCCATGGAGGAGATCGAACGGCGCGTCATTCACGAAACCCTGCGCCACACCAAGGGCGACAAGACGCTGGCCGCCCGGCTGCTGGGCATCGCCGCGCGCACCATCTACCGCAAGCTGGAGCGCGAGGCCTCGGGTGCCCCCGCCGAGCGCGAGGACGGAGACGAGGACGAGGCGCAGGGCCTCCCACGCGGCCCCGGCGCGCCAGAATGACAGGCCGTCACGGCCTCCCCCATCCGGCTTTGACAAATTGTCCACGGCGCCAACGCCAGGGGCCGCGCAGGCGGGGGAGCGGACCCTTCCCGGAATAATTCCGCGTACTTGGCCGTAAGCCACCGGTTTCAAGTCCCCTCTTTCGGTGGCACTTCGCTTGCTCAAAACCCTTGAGCAGCCTTCCTGGACGCGTGATGGAACTCTTCTTCCGCAAGTACTTCTGGACCGTGAACCTGGTGTTCATCCTGCTCGTCGCCTGGATGGTGGCGCGCACGGCGAACCTGTTCGTCGAGTCCTCCATCGCGCCGGGGCCCAGCACGGAGCCGGCGGCGCGAAGCCCTCAGCGGGCCCGCCCCGCCGAGCAGCAGCTGGCGTTCCTGGACATGGAGCGGCTGTCCAAGCTCACCGGCATCAAGCTGCCCGAGCCCGAGCCCCTGGTGCAGGAGCCCGCCGCCACCCCGGCCTTCGACGAGAACGCCGAGCCGGTGAAGAGCGGCCTGCGCGTGAAGCTGCTGGGCACCCTGGTGGCCTCGGACAAGTACTGGTCCTTCGCCTCCGTGCAGGACATGACCACCCAGCGCTCCATGACGTACATGGTGGGTGATCGCATCCTGGGCGCCGAGGTGATCGACATTCAGCGCGAGCGCGTCATCGTCATCAACGCCGGCCGCAAGGAGTTCATCGACGGGCAGCCGGGCGATGGCACCATGCCCGCCCCCACCTTCGTGCCGCCCACGCCCGTGGCCGAGGCCAAGCCCGGGGGCCCGCCCAACAGCGGCCTGGGCAACGGCATCCGCGCCCTCAACGAGAACGAGTACGAGGTGCCGCGCGCGGAGATCGATCGCACCCTGGGCAACCTCAACGAGGTGGCCATGCAGGCGCGCATCGTACCGGCCTTCAAGGACGGGCAGGCGCAGGGCTTCAAGCTCTTCTCCATCCGCCCCGACTCCATCTATTCGAAGATCGGCGTGCAGAACGGCGATGTCATCCGCCGCATCAACGGCTTCGACCTCAACAGCCCCGAGAAGGCCCTGGAGGTCTACTCGAAGCTGAAGGAATCCTCCCGCATCGAGATCGAGATCGAGCGCAACGGAGCGCCGATCCGCAAGACGTACAACGTCCGTTAACCCTCGCAGTGCAAGCCCTTCCATGAAGACGCTCTCGCCCTGGTCGCTCCTGCTGTGCCTGGCGCTGGCCACCTCGCCCGCTTGGGCCCAGCGCCGCCCGCCCCCTGGCGGCACCCCTACGCCGCCCACCGGTGAGCGGCAGATCAACCCACAGCCAGGCGGCGCCCCCGCCGAAGGCGAGCCCAGGCCTGAAGGGCGCACCACGCCCACCTGTGAAGAGGCCCGGCGCCGCGCGCGCTACGGCATCTACTTCGACAAGGTGGACATCGAGAAGCTGGTGCAGACGGTGTCCGACGCCACCTGCAAGACGTTCATCCTCCCGGAGAACGTGCGCGGGAAGATCTCCATCATCGGCCCCGAGAATGGCCGGGTGGAGGTGGACGCCGACTCGTTCTACGCCGCGTTCCTCGCGGCGCTGGACTCCAACGGCCTGTCCGTCTACCCGCACGGGCGCTTCCTGAAGATCGTCGACAAGCGCTCGGCGAAGCAGAACCCCATCCCCACCATCGTGGACAACAACACGCCGTACACCACCAATGAGCAGATGGTGACGAAGATCTTCCGCATCCGGTTCGTGGAAGTAGAGCCGCTGCGCGGCGTGCTGCAGCAGCTGGTGTCCAAGGACGGCGACACCATCCCGTACCCGCCGGACACCGTCATCGTCAATGACGTGGGCTCCAACATGCACCGGCTCGAGAAGATCATCGCTCAGCTGGACACGCGCGCCGGCAGCGACGAGCTGCGCGTCATTCAGGTGCAGTTCGCCACCGCGCAGGACGTGGCCGGCACCGTGCAGAAGCTCTTCGAGGGCAAGGCGCGCCCCGGTCAGCGCTCGGGCGCCTTTTCTCCCAACGTCTCTCCGGGCGCGCCTCCGGGTGAGCTTGGCGGCCCCATGCCGGGTGACACCAGCGGCGGGGCCGCCACGCTGTCGCAGATCATCCCGGACGAGCGCACCAACAAGCTCATCATCGTGGCCAGCCCCAGCGCCTTCGAGCGCATCCTGCGCATCGTGCGCGAGGTGGACGTGCCCACCGAGGCGGGCGGCCGCATCAACGTCTACCCGCTGGAGAACGCGGACGCCGAGGAGCTGGCCAGCACGCTGCAGTCGCTGGCGCAGGGCACCGCCAACCGCCCGCGCAACCCCGGCGGCCCCATCCCTCAGCCGCCAGGCGGCGCCCCGCGCGCCACCACCGCCGCCGAGCTGTTCTCCGGCGAGGTGAAGATCTCCGCGGACAAGGCCACCAACTCGCTCGTCATCGTCGCCAGCCAGGCGGACTTCCGCAACATCATCCGCGTCATCGAACAGCTGGACATTCCGCGCCGCCAGGTGTTCGTCGAGGCCGTCATCATGGAGGTGAACCTGGACCGCAACAGCGAGTTCGGCATCAACTTCCACAGCGGCTACCGGCTGAAGACGGACGAGGGCGCGGTGCCCGGGCTGTTCGGCACCAAGTACACCAAGCAGGGCCTGCCCCCGTCGTTCTCGCTGGCGAACCTGGCCAACTTCGGCGGCTTCCTGGCGGGCCTGCAGGGCCCTGTCATCCCCGAGCTGCAGAAGCTGGGCATCGACATTCCCGCGTTCGGCGTGGTGATTCACGCGCTGCAGCAGAGCTCGGACGTCAACGTGCTCTCCACCCCGCACATCCTCACCAGCGACAACGAGGAGGCGGAGATCACCGTGGGCCAGAACGTGCCCTTCCAGTCCGGCTTCTCGCCCACCGCGCTGGGTACGGGCCTGGGCGGAGTGGCGGGCGGCGCCGCCGGCGGCCTCAACCCCTCCATCCTCCAGGGCCTGGGCGGCCTGGGCTCGGCGTTCGCGCCCATCACCCGCCAGAACGTGGAGCTCAAGCTCACCGTCAAGCCGCAGATCAACGAGAGCGACTTCATCCGCATGGTCATCACCGAGCAGACCGAGGAGATCGCCTCGAGCGATCCGGTGCTCGGCCCCACCACCTCCAAGCGCAGCGCGAAGACGACGGTGGTGGCCAAGGATCAGGAGACGGTCGTCATCGGCGGCATCATGCAGGACCGCAGCATCGAGTCGGTGTCCAAGGTGCCGCTGCTGGGTGACATCCCCATCCTGGGCCACCTGTTCCGCGAGACGACGCGCCGCAAGACGAAGACGAACCTGCTGCTGTTCCTCACCCCCTACATCATCAAGGACCAGAGCGACTTCCGCGCCATCTTCGAGCGCAAGATGAAGGAGCGGCAGCAGTTCGTGGAGCAGTTCTACGGCCAGGTGCCGGGCTACGACGTGGCGGTGGACTTCAGCCGCAAGCCGGGCCCGCTGTCGCGCATGAACCAGTCGGTGCTGCGCGAGCAGCAGCGGGCCGAGAACGGCGGGCCGGGCGGGCCGGGCGAGCGCCTCATCAAGCCGGCCGCTCCGGCGGGCCAGGGCCCCCAGGGCTCGACGGGTACCCGGAAGGGCAACCAGCCGCCCGCGGGCCCGGCCACCGAGCAGGCTCCAGCCAGCCCCCCGGCTCCCGCCCCGGAGCCCGAGGTCCGGGAAGGCACGCCCCCGGCCCCGGGTTCGGAGGGGTCTACACCCGCGTCCCCGCCCCCAGAGCGCCTGCGCATTCAGCCGGATACGGGAGCCGCCGAGTAAAGCCATGAACGTGATCCCCGACGCCACCAAGTCCACCTACGAGCAGCAGCCCGAGGCCGCCGCCCCGCGCAACGACGCCACGCAGATCGTCGCGCACGGCCAGGCGTTCCTCTCGGGCCGTCCCATCGGGGAGATCCTCCGCACCATCACCGCGCTCACTCCGGAGAAGCTCGAGGAGGCGCTGACGCTCCAGGCCGAGAAGGGTGGCCGGCTGGGCGAGGTGCTCGTGGGCATCAAGGCCGTGTCCGAGGAGGACGTGGCCAAGGCGCTCGGGCTGCAGCTGGACCTGCCCTTCCTCCAGCGCATCTTCGTGGAGGAGGTGGACCCGGAGCTGGTGAAGAAGGTCCCCATCAACTTCGCCCGGCAGGCGAAGGTCATCCCGCTGTCGCTGCAGGATGACGTCGTCATCCTGGCCGTGGCCGATCCGCTGGACACCACGGCGTTGGACCACATCCGCATGCTGCTGGGTCATCCCATCGACCCGCGCATCGCGCTGGGCAGCACCATCTCGGACGCCATCAACACCGTGTACGACAGGTCCGTCAACGAGGCCGAGAAGCTCGTGGACGAGATGGAGGCCACGGACCTGGACTCCCTGGCGCACGAGCTGGAGGAGCCCAAGGACCTGCTGGATGACACCAGTGACGAGGCGCCCGTCATCCGCCTGGTGAACTCCATTCTGTTCCGCGCCGCCAAGGAGCGCGCGAGCGACATTCACATCGAGCCGATGGACCGCGAGCTCCTGGTGCGCTTCCGCGTGGACGGCGTGCTGCAAGAGGTCATCAAGCCGCCCAAGCGCTACCAGAACTCCATCGTCAGCCGCGTGAAGGTGATGGGGCAGCTGAACATCGCCGAGAAGCGCCTGCCGCAGGACGGCCGCATCCGCATCAAGCTGGCGGGCCGCGACATCGACATCCGTCTGTCCACCATCCCCACCACGTTCGGCGAGCGCATCGTCATGCGCCTGTTGGACAAGTCGGCCACCCTGCTGGACCTGGCCGAGATCGGCATGGGGCCGCAGACGCTGGCGGGCATGGAGTCGGTCATCAAGCGCTCGCACGGCATCATCCTCGTCACGGGCCCCACCGGCTCCGGTAAGACGACGACGCTGTACGGCGCCCTGTCGAAGATCAACACCCCGGACCTGAACATCCTCACCGTCGAGGACCCGGTCGAGTACCAGCTCAAGGGCATTGGGCAGATGGCCATCAGCCCGAAGATCGGCCTGAGCTTCGCCCAGGGCCTGCGCGCCTTCCTCCGCCAGGATCCGGACGTCATCATGGTGGGCGAAATCCGCGACAAGGAGACGGCGGAGATCGCCATCCAGGCGTCGCTCACCGGCCACCTGGTGTTCTCCACGGTGCACACCAACGACGCGGCCGGCGCCGTCACCCGTCTGGTGGACATGGGCGTGGAGCCCTTCCTGGTGGCCAGCTCGCTCACGGCCATTCTGGCCCAGCGCCTGGTGCGCCGCGTGTGCCCGGACTGCCGCGTGCAGTACTCGCCCACCGACGACGAGCTCAAGGAGCTGACCCACAACCGCGCCTCCTTCAAGCAGCGCTACGGGGCGGAGAAGATCTACAAGGCGGCCGGCTGCCCCAACTGCAACCGCAGCGGCTACCGCGGCCGTACGGGCATCTACGAGTTCCTGCTGGTGGACGATGACGTGCGCCAGCTGGTGCTCAAGAACGTGGACGCGGCCACCATCAAGAAGGCGGCCATGAACAAGGGCATGCTCACCCTGCTCGAGGACGGCGCTCGCAAGGTCGCCCAGGGTGAGACGACCATCGCCGAGGTCCTCAGCATCACTCAGGAGGACATTTAACCGTCGCCCCTCCGCGCAAGAGGGGCCGGGGTGAACCACCATGCCGGTCTTCGAGTACAGAGGTCTCAACGGGGCGGGTAAGACGGTCAAGGGCCTGCTCGAGGCGGACTCGCCCAAGACGCTGCGCAGCCAGCTGCGCAAGGACGGCATCTTCCTCACGGACGTGCTGGGCCAGGCCGAGGGCAGCCGCGCCGCGGTGATGAAGGGCGCGGGCGCGCAGCTGGCCGCCCGCGACATCGATCTGCGCAAGCTGACGCGCGGCCGCATCACCACCGATGACATCGCCATCACCACGCGCCAGCTGGCCACGCTGCTGGGCGCGGGCGTCACCCTGGTCGAGTCGCTCACCGCGCTGGTGGACCAGGTGGAGAAGGAGCGCTTCAAGCGCGTGCTCTCCGACGTGAAGCAGCGCGTGAACGAGGGCTCGTCGCTGGGTGACGCGTTGGCGCAGCACCAGAAGATCTTCGGCTCGCTCTACGTGAACATGGTGCGCGCCGGTGAGAGCTCGGGCGCGCTGGACGCGGTGCTGCTGCGCCTGGCGGACTTCACCGAGAACCAGGCCCGCCTGCGCCAGAAGATCGTCGGCACCATGCTCTACCCCGCCATCATGATGCTGGTGGGCGGCGGCATCCTCGTGCTGCTGATGACGGTAGTGGTTCCGAAGGTGACGAAGATCTTCGAGACGATGAACGCCACCCTGCCGTGGACCACGCGGCTGCTGATTGCCTTCAGCAACGCGCTGCAGAACTGGTGGTTCATCATCTTCCCGGCCCTGGCCGGCGGCATCGCCTTCACGGTGTGGTACTTCCAGACGCCGGCGGGCAAGCCCAAGTGGGACCGGTTCGCGCTCCACGCGCCCATCTTCGGCAGCCTGGTGCGGCTGCTGGCCATCTCGCGCTTTGCCCGCACGCTGGCCACCCTGCTCAAGAGCGGCGTGCCCCTGCTGGCCGCCATGGACATCGTCAAGGCGATCATCACCAACTCGGTGCTGGCCCAGGTCATCGAGGACGCCCGCGACGCCATCCGCGAGGGCGAGAGCATCGCCAACCCGCTCAAGCGCTCGGGGCAGTTCCCTCCGCTGGTGTACCACATGGTCGCCATCGGTGAGCGCTCGGGCCAGCTGGAGGAGATGCTCGTCTCGGTGGCCGACAGCTACGAGACGCAGGTGAACGTGCGCATTGGCGCCCTCACCTCGCTGCTCGAGCCCATCCTCATCGTGGTGATGGGCGCGGTGATTGCATTCGTAGCCTTCTCGATCCTGATGCCGATTCTGCAGGTGAACTCGGTCATCCGGTAACTCGAGGGACGGCGATGAACGACACGCTCGACCGGTGGATACAACGCGTCACCCTGGCGGCCATGGTCGCCCTGGCGGCGACGTTGCTGGCGGTGGGGGTGGCCCTCTATGCCACGGACTCGCAGGCGAGCGCGCCCTCGCCCGAGGCCACCCAGCACGGGCCCTGACAGAAAGACCCGGCAGGGCCCCCTGGGGCCTGCCAGAAAGTCACTCTTAGGAGAATCGAGATGGAGAAGACCAAGAAGCAGCAGCGCCGCCGCAGCCGGGGCATGACCCTGATCGAGATCATGGTCGTTATCACCATCCTGGGGCTGATCGCCGCTGCGGTGGGTGTGGCCGTGATTCCGCAGCTGAACCAGGCCCGCATCGATCGCGCCAAGCTGGACATCCGCAACATCCAGAACGCGATGAAGCTGTACTACACCAAGAAGGGCAACTACCCGGACACCGCCACGGGCCTGCGCGGCCTGGTGGAGATGCAGGCGCTGGAATCCATCCCGCGCGATCCGTGGAACAACGAGTACACCTACATCAAGGAGGGCAACAACCCCGTCATCACCTCGTACGGCCCGGACGGCACCTCGGGCGGTGGCGATGACATCTCCTCCAAGGACACCGAGCCGGCCAAGTAGCCGCCTCCCCTGCCCTCTTCCGAGGTTCCACCATGGCCGAGCACGTCGCCCCTCAGACTTCCGCAATGCCGGCACGCCCGTCACGGGTGGGCCGCATCGTGGTGGGCTGCGTGGTGGTGCTCGCCACGGTGCTGGCCTTCGTGGTGGCGCACCTGACGGAGGATGAGACGCTGAGCGCCAAGCAGCGCCAGGCGCGGGCGAAGATTCGCCAGCTGGACACCCTGTTCAAGGGGCACAACCGGATCCTCGGGCGCTTTCCCACGGAGCAGGAGGGCTTCAACGTCCTCATCGAGGCGAAGCTGATCGAAGCGGTGCCCGTGGACCCCTGGGGCCGGCCGTACGTGTACCGGTACAACGACAAGAACTCGGGTGTCGTGTCGTTCGGCGAGGACGGCGTGCCCGGCGGCACGGGCGAGAGCGCGGACATCAACAGCGGCGGACGCGAGGAGGCCCGGCCATGAGGCTCCAGGCTCCTGTACGCACGCGCCGGGCCGAGCGCGGCCTGACGCTGATCGAGATCATGATCGCGCTGATGATCGCCGCGGTGCTGTTCTCCGCGGTGGTCATGTCGGTGGGCGCGCTCACCGGCAGCAAGGCCAAGGCGTCCGCGGGTGAGCTGGCCGGTGTCATCCGCTCGCTCTATGACACGGCGGCGCTCACCGGGAAGACGTGCCGGCTGGTGTTCGAGATTCCCGGGCCGAAGAGCGAGGACGCGGCGAAGTACCGCGCCGAGTGCGCCGCGGCGGGTGTCACCACCTCGCGCGATCGCGAGGGGGCGCTGCGCGACGAGAACCGCTCGCGCGAGGACGCCAAGCGCCAGGGCAAGGACGAGCGGCGCAACTTCCGCAGCGGCAGCGGCAGCCAGCCCAGCATCCAGGAGCTGATGGAGCAGGAGCAGGGCCGCGTGGAGCAGGCGGCGCGCTTCTCCGAGTACACCGCCGAGGAGGTGGGGCCGCGCGAGCTGCCCGGTGGCGTGGGCGTGTCCGTGTGGACGCGGCACCAGAAGACGGCCGTGGAGCAGGGCGTGGCCTACCTGTACTTCTTCCCCCAGGGCTACACGGAGAAGGCTCACGTGTACGTGCGCCAGGGGGACAACGTGTGGACGCTCACCGTGTCACCGCTCACTGGCAAGGTGTCCGTGGTGGCCGAGGAGTTGGAGGTGCCTCGAACATGAGACGCAACCGAGGCTTTACCCTGCTGGAGACGGTCATCGCGCTCGCCATCCTGGCGCTGGCGCTGATGGCCATCTTCGACTTGAACTCCGGCGCGGTCGCCAACCACGTCTACAGCAAGCACCTCACCATCGCCTCGCTGCTGGCCCGCTCGAAGATGACGGACCTGGAGCAGAAGCTCTACGACGATGGCTTCTCCAGCGACGATGACGAGGAGTCCGGCGACTTCTCCCAGGAGGGCTGGCCCAACTTCAAGTGGCGCGCGAAGATCGTCGCGCCGAAGCTGAACGGCCTGTCGCCCGATCAGGTGATTGGCGCCATCTTCAACCTGCCCATCGGCGACAGCGGCGGAGACCTGGGCGGGCTGGCGGCGATGTTCGGCGGCTCTGCGGGAGGCAAGGACGGCCAGGGCAGCGGCGGCCCGGTGCCGGCCGGCGGCGGCATGGCGGGCATGGCTGCGGGCATGATGCAGCCCATGATGAACCAGATGGTGGACCAGCTCACCCAGACGGTGCGCGAGGTGCACCTCACCGTCACCTGGAGGCAGGGCAAGGTGGTGGAAAGCATGGACGTGGTGACGCATGTGGTGTCACTGGGGCCGGGCTCGGACCGCAACGGCGGTGGCACCTTCAACGCGGCCACGGGCGGCACCACGCCGGGCGCCCCGGGCACGTGGGTGGACCCGACGACGGGCCTGGACGTGGCGAACCCCGTCCCGGGGCCCAACGGGCAGATGGTGAACCCGGCCACTGGGCAGCCCGTCGTGGACAAGCAGGCGTGGATCAACCAGCGCAACAACCCCGGCGCGGGCGGCAGCATCGGCACACCATTCCGGCCGGGCGGCAACAGGGCGAACCAATGAGACGCGCGCTCCGGGGCTTCACACTGATGGAGGTCATGGTCGCGGTGGCGATCACCGCGTTCATTGGCACCATCGTCTCCATGGCCTTCTCCACGGGCTTTCGCACCAAGGAGCTGATCGAGGGCGATGCGGAGCGCTACCGCATGGTGCGCGTGGCGCTCAACCGCATGGCGCGGGAGATTGGCTCGGCCTTCGTGAGCGACCGGTACGATCCCAAGCGCTACCGCGACGCGAACGACCGGCCCACCAACTTCGTGGGCGAAGAGGACCGGCTGCTGTTCACCACCATGTCGCACCAGCGGCTGTACACGGACTCGAAGGAGTCCGATCAGGCCGTCGTCGAGTACTTCGTGGAGAACTCCACGGAGAAGAACGCCCGGAGCCGGCAGGACCTGAAGCGGCGGGTGAACCCCAACGTGGGCGAGCGGATGGACCGGGGCGGCACCACGGACGTGCTCTTCGAGAACGTGAAGAAGGTGGAGTTCGCCTACTGGGACTCGGAGCGCAAGGAGTGGGAGGACGAGTGGGACACGCGCCGCAATGAGCGCAAGTCCATTCTGCCCACCCGCGTGCGCATCACCGTGTTCGCCCCGGACGAGAACGGCAAGGAAGCGCGTTACACTACCCAGGTCCGGATCATGATGAACACGGAGCTGACGAGGTTCTGATGCTCAGGTTCTTCAAACAGACGGCTCGGCGCCGCCCCGCTCCCCTGCCTCCGGCCACTCCGGCGGTGAGGAGGGATCGCCGCCACCGCGGCGTGGCGCTGATCATCACCGTCATCTCCATCACCCTGCTCACCGTGGTGGCCACCGAGTTCGCCTACAACACGCGGGTGGACCTGCAGCTGGCGGCCAACCAGCGCGACGAGGTGCGGGCCTATTACATGGCGCGCTCGGGCGTGGGCCTGGGCCGGCTGCTGCTGCGCTTCCAGAAGCAGGTGAACGGGATGCAGCTGCCCAACATTGGCGGCCTTCTGGGGGGACTGATGGGCGGCGGGGGTGCCGCGCCCGGCGGCGCGGCGGCGGGCGGCGGCTCGCTGAACATCCAGCTGTGGAAGCTGGCGCGTGTGGACTGCCACATGCTCAAGGGCCTGGTGAAGAGCGGCACGGGCGACGAGGAAGCCGAAGAGGCCGCGCCCAAGGACTCCAACTTCGAGATGGAGGACGCGGAAGACGGCGAGCCGGCCGAGTTCTCGGCCGCGCCCATCAAGCGTTCCTTTGGCGGCTTCGAGGGCTGCTTCCTGGCCACCATCTCGGACGAGGAGGAGAAGCTCAACGTGCACCGGCTGTCGGGCCTGGCCACCGACGTGCTGCCCACCGCCGCGCGCATGTTGGACATGTTCGGCGACAAGCGCTTCGAGTTCATCTTCAACCGCGAGGACGCCAACCGCGTGCGCGTCACGCCGCCCGAGGTCGTCATCGCCCTGCGTGACTGGGTGGACGAGAACGAGGTGGAGTCCGCCATCCGCCTGACGGATCCCGTCAACCCCATTGGCGACGCCTTCTCGGACGAGGGCCGGCACTACGATCGCTTCGATCCGCGCTACGAGCCGAAGAACGCCCGCTTCGACAGCCTGGACGAGCTGTACCGGGTGCACGGGGTGACGGACATGTTCATGGCCGCCTTCCGCGACAGGCTCACCGTGTACCCGGACGTCAACCGCAAGCTCAACATCAACACGGATGATCCGCTGATGATGTACATGGCGGTGCTGTCCGTGGTGGACCCGGCCCGGCCGGATCCGCGGCTGCAGGATCCCATCTTCGTCCAGGAGATCATCACCCGCATCCGCACCGCGCGGGCGTTCAGCTTCCTGGGCATGTCCGTGGCGGACTTCGTGGCCGTGGTGAGCAGCACGGGTGTGGCCATCAACCCGCAGATCACCGCCTCGGCCAACAACCGGTTCGTCAGCGACAAGAGCGAGACCTTCACCATCAAGTCCGTGGGAGAAGCCGGCACCGTGCAGAAGACGATCACCACCGTCGTCAGGCTGGACGATCAGCTCGGCAAGCTCCTGTATTGGAGAGAGGAATAACCCATGGCCCGCATTCTTGGGCTCGATCTGGGCAGCTACTCCGTCAAGGGCGTGCTGTTCGAGTCAACCATCCGTGGCTACACCACCAAGGCCTACCACGAGGTGCGCCGCGGCGAGGGCGAGCGTCTGGAGACGCTGCGCGCCGCGGTGCGTGAGCTGCTCACCCAGCCCACGCTGCAGCAGGCCGAGCAGGTCATCATCGCCCTGCCCGGGCCCACGCTGATGACGCACACCTTCACCCTGCCCTTCGTGGACCCCAAGCGCATCGAGGCCGCCCTGCCCTTCGAGGTGGAGAGCCAGCTGCCCTTCGATTTGTCCGAGGCGGTGTTCGACTACCAGATCGTCGGGCAGAAGCCGAAGACGAGCAGCGATCTGCTGGTGGGCGTGGTGCGCAAGGAGGAGCTGGCGGCGCTGGTGGGCATGCTGGGCGAGCTGGAGCTGCAGCCGCGCGTGATTACCCACCCGGGCATCACCTACCAGAACCTCTTTCTGCAGACGCCGGCCATCTTCGAGGGCCTGGAGAGCATGGCGGCGGTGGCGGTGGTGGACATTGGCCACGAGCGCACCACGGTGGCCATTGGCCGGCCGGGCGTGGGCGTGGAGTTCGCCCGCACCTTCGCCGGTGGCGGCAAGGACTTGAGCAAGGCGCTGTCCACCGAGTTCCAGACGCCGCTGCAGGAGGCGCACCACTGGAAGGAGACGTACGGGGCGATGGCCAGCGTGGCGCAGGCCCAGGGCCCGGACGCCGAGCGCGCCGCGGCGGCCTTCATCCGCGGGCTGCAGCCGGTGCTGCGCGAGCTGCGCCCCACCTTCAAGGCCTTCACCGCGCGCACCCGCCGGCAGGTGGGCGCCGTGCTGCTGTGCGGCGGCACCGCGCGGCTCAAGGGCCTGGCCGAGCAGCTCGGGCGGGATCTGCACATGCCCACCCAGGTGCTGGTGCTGCCGACGGAGGCCTCGCAGGCGGTGCCGACGGAGGCTCAGCCCTCGGCGGTCCAGGCGTACGCGCTGGCGCTGCGCGGCCAGGCCTCGGGCGCCAAGGCTCCGCGCTTCAACCTGCGCCGGGGCGAGTTCGCCTTCAAGGGCCATTATGACTACGTGAGGGACCGGGTGGGGCTTCTGGCCTCGTTCGCCGCCACGCTGGTGCTGCTGCTGATCGCCAGCGGCGTGGTGCGCAACTCCGTGCTCGCCCGCCGCGAGACGCAGGTGGACATGGTGCTGTGCAAGACGACCGAGCGCATCCTCGGCAGGTGCGAGAAGGACTTCAAGGTGGCGCTCAACATGCTGCAGGGCGTGGAGAGCCCCGCCGCCGCGCTGCCGAAGACTTCCGCCGTCAACCTGCTGGCGGAGGTTACCACCCGCATCCCCAGCGATCTGCCGGTGAAGCTCGATCGCATTCAGATCGATCTGGAGCGAATCATCCTCCAGGGAGAGACCAAGAGCTCCAAGGAGATCGACACCCTGACCCGGGCCATTCAGGGGCACACCTGCTTCAAGGAGATCAACCAGGGCAAGGTGGAGAAGACGCGTGACGGGCAGAACGTCACCTTCCGGCTGGACATCCAGGTGAGCTGCCCCGGGCAGCCTGGGGCGGAGACCTAAAGAACATGAATCCCTTTCGGCAACTCATCACGGATCTGCGCTCGCGCTGGGACGCGATCAGCCCGCGCGAACAGCGGCTGCTGATGGTGGCGGGCGGGGCGGTGATCGCCTTCGTCCTGTTCATCACCCTGTTCAGCTTCGCCACCAGCGCCGACAAGATCCGCACCCGCACGCAGGAGAAGCTGGCGCAGCTGCAGCAGGTGCAGGAGCTGGCGGCCAGCTACAACCAGGCCACCGCGGCGCGCACCGCCATCGAGGCGCAGCTGACGGGCAATGACGTGTCACTGCTCAGCTACATCTCGGACAAGGCCACCGCGGCGGGGCTCGAGGTGCCCAACATGACGCCCAAGGGCGAGCAGGGCATTGGCGATGGGAAGATCCTCGAGAGCAGCATGGAGCTGACCTTCACGGACGTGGACCTGCGCAAGCTCACCGAGTTCCTGCGCTCGGTGGAGAGCGGCCCCGGCATCGTCAAGGTGAAGTACCTGCGCATCGAGCCGCGGCCGGCCACCGACTCCCTGACGGCGTGGACCACCGTCTCAACCTACAAGATCAAGCAGCAGGGGCAGCAGCCCCAGCAGTAGAGACACCATGGCCTCTCAGAACAAGACGTCCGGCTGGAAGATCATCCTGGGTTACTGCGCCTTCGCGCTGGTGGCCCTCATCGCCTGCTTGCTGCTCACCTTCCCGTACGGGGCGCTGCGCTCGCGCATCGCCACCGAGGGGCTGAAGGCGGGCTACGTGGTGCGCATCGACACGCTGCGGCCGGGGCTGCTCGGGCTGACGGCGAAGAACGTGCGCATCAGCCAGCCGCCCGAGCCGCTCAACCCGGACACCCGCGCGGCGCTGGTGAGCGGCGATCCCGACGAGGCGAAGATGTTCGGCCCGGCGGAGCTGGGCGAGCCCCTGGTGGTGGACTCGCTGTTCCTGCGCCCTACCCTGTTTCCTCCGGGCGTGGCCTTCAGCGCCGACGTGATGGGCGGCGAGGCGCGCGGCTCGTATGGCGGCTGGAAGGGCGCCTCGCTGCGGGTGCGGCTGGAGGGGCTGGATCCGTCCCAGGGCAACCTGAAGAACTTCAGCGGGCTGGATCTCGAGGGCCGGTTGAGCGGCTCGCTGGCGTTGACGATGCCGCCGGCGGTGGCGGGCGCGGGCCTCAAGGCCGGAGAGCCGGACCTGTCGCTGGCGGACGGTGAGCTGGCGCTGGACGGCAACCTGCAGCTCAAGGGCGGCCAGGCCCAGGGCATCATCGCGGCGGCCTTCCCGGGAGGCTTGCCGGCGGTGCCGCTGGGCGATGTGCAGGGGCTCATCCGCTTCGTGAAGGGCCAGGGCACGGTGGAGACGTTCCGCACGCGCAGCGACCAGATGGAGGTGGTGGCCACCGGCTCGGTGAAGCTCAAGCAGCGGCTGCAGTACACCGAGCCCGCGGTGGACGTGAAGCTGCGCGTGGAGCCGGAGCTGGTGAAGAACCTGGGCCCCGCGGGGCTGGGCCTGTCCATTCTGCCGGCCGACAAGGACGACCCGCGCTTCCGCGCGGCCCAGCTGAGCGGCTCACTGGGTAAGTTGGCCTTCAAGCCCAAGCGGTGAGCCGGGCCAGCTGCTCGTCGTCCTCCACGAGCAGCCCCCCGCCTACTTCTTCGAGCTCTTCAGGTACCTGTAGAACTCGGAGTCGGCGCCCAGGAACAGCGAGGTGGAGCTGTCCACCGCCTGCGGGTACGCCTCGAGCGTGCGCAGGAACTGGAAGAACTCGGGATCCCGCCCGAACGCCTCGGCGTAGATCTTCGTCGCCTCGGCGTCGGCCTGGCCGGTGATCTCCTGGGCCTTGCGGTAGGCCTCCGAGCGGATCTCCTTCAGATCGCGCTCGCGCTGCCCGCGCACCTCGGCGGCGCGGCCCATTCCCTCCGAGCGCGAGCGCTCGGCGATGCGGCGCCGCTCGGAGACCATCCGCTCGAACACCTTCACCTGCACCTCGTCCACGTAGTTGATGCGGCGCACCTGCACGTCCACCAGCTCCACGCCGAACTCCTTGACGACCTCGGCGGCGCGGTCGCGGATCTGCCGGGTCAGCTTGTCCCGGCCCGCGGTGATCTGCTCCAGCGTCTCACCGCGCTCCGTCTCGGTGACGTACTCGTCCTCCTCGAAGGCGCGGTTGGTCGAACGCACCGCCTCGATCAGCGCGTACGAGGCAATCGCGTTGCGCGTCTCGCCGTCGATGATGTCGTCCAGCCGGGACTGAGCGTTGCGCTCGTCACGCAGGCGCTGGAAGAAGCGCAGCGGGTCCACGATGCGCCAGCGGCCGAAGGTGTCCACCCAGATGTACTTCTTGTCCTTGGTGGGGATCTGATTCGGGTCTCCGCGCCAGTCCAGCCAGCGCTTGTCGAAGCGGTTGACCGTGTCGGCGAACGGCAGCTTGAAGTGCAGCCCGGGCTCGGTGATGGGCTGGCCCTTGGGCTGGCCAAAGCGGGTGATGACCGCCTGCTCGTGCTCGCTCAGGGTGTACATGCTGGACACGCCCAGCACCAGGGCGAGCAGCGCGAGCCCTCCCAGGATGACGGCAAGGCGGCTCATCGCTCCACCTCCTGCTTGCTGACGGCGCTGGCGGGGACGGTGCTGGGGCCTTCCATGCGCAGCAGCGGGGTAATGCCCTTGGTGGACTCGTCCACGACGACCTTTTGCCCGGCCTTCTGCAGCACCTGGCTGACCGTCTCCAGGTACATGCGGCGGCGGGTGACGTCCGGGGCCTTGCGGTACTCCTCGTAGATGCGGGCAAAGCGCTCGGCCTCGCCCCTGGCGCGGTTGACGCGCTCGATGGCATAGCCCTCGGCGGCGCGCAGCGTCTCCTCCGCCTCACCGCGAGCGCGGGGGATTGCGCGGTTGCGCTCGGCGAACGCCTCGTTGATGACGCGCTCCTTCTCTTGAATGGCCTGGTTCACCTCGTTGAAGGACGGCTTCACCGGGTCCGGCGGGTTCACGTCCTGGAGCACCACCTGCTGAATGTCCACCCCGGTCTCGTAGCGATCGGCCAGATCCTGCAGCAGCAGCTTGGCCTCGGAGGCCACCTTCTGGCGGCCCGTAGTGAGCACCTCGTTGACGGAGTGGTCTCCCACCACCGCGCGCATGGAGGCCTCGGAGATGTCGCGCAGCATGTCCTCGACGTTCTTCACCTTGAAGAGGTACTTGTAGGGATCCTTGATCTTGTACTGGACGATCCACTCCACCACCGCCACGTTGAGATCGCCGGTGAGCATCATCGCCTCGCGCTTCACGTCACCCTCCACCGGGGCATAGGTAGTGCGAGAGGAGATGCGCTCGGTGCGGAAGCCGAACTCCGCCTTGAGTTGGCGCTGCACTGGGACCTTGATGATGCGGTCGATGAAGAACGGCATGCGGAAGTGAGGGCCGGGCTCCACTGTGTCGATGAAGCGGCCAAGCCGGAGGATGACACCCACCTCATCCGGCTCCACCTGCGCATAGCTGGTGAGCAAGCCCAGCAGCGCCAACGCGGCCAGCGCCCCCAGCAGCAGCTTGCGGCCAGCGCCGCGCCCCCACCTCTGCCACAGTTGTCGAAGAATGTCCGAGGGGTCCGGCCCCCGCGGCTCGCCATTGAGTATTCGTGGATCCCATGCCATGGGTCAGTCCTTGCGGCGCAACGCGTCCAAATTCAACCTAAAGCGATGGCCGGACAGTCTTTCCTGGTGGGGGCGCTACTTGCGGACAGTGGTGCTGGGCTTCTTCGCGGGAGCGGGAGCGGCTGGAGCAGGCGTGGCCTTGGCCAGCTGGGCCTTGAGCTGATCGCGCTCCTGGCTCACCTTCTTGAGCTGGCCCTCCACCTCCGTCACCTTGGTGGTCAGCTGCGCCTTCTCCTTGCGCAGCATCTCCAGGTCCGCCTGGGCCTGCACCAGTTGCTGAGAAGGACCACACGCCCCGAGCAGAGCAAGCGAGAGCACCGCGGCCGGCAGCAAGGACTTCATCGGGTTGCAACCTCCTGGCAGACGCGAGCCAGGCGAAGGTGCCAGGCGCGAACTGCCTGGGAAGCGCCTAAGCAAGGCACGTGCCTTCACTCGCTCCCCTTGGGGAGCCCGCGCTGGGGCCTCACAGCCGTGGCAGGACGCCATGCTCCCCCAGGCGTTTTACCCTGCCCCTCCGCAACAACCGGGCAGTACGCGCGGTAGCATCCCCAGCAGCCTTGAAGGCTGATGAGAGGAGCGAGAGCGGAATGGAGATCCTGAGCGCGATCAAGATCCTGGGGAAGGCGCTTCAACTCGGCCTGAGCGGCGCTGAAGCCTTGATAACCGAGGGCCTCGACCTCAAGGAGCTCGCGGCGGTGCCCGCGCTGACGGACCTGGTCGGAGAGTTCGGCAGGAAGAAGGGGGACAGGAGCCCGGACCTAGACGCGCAGCTCCTTGGCATCATCACCCGCTGCTTCGGGCAAGCCATCAAGCGCCACTGGGCGTACAACCCGTCCCTGGCGCCCTCCCCGTCTAGGCTGCGCCTTTTCATGAGCAAGGAGGAGGCAAAACGGGCCGCCGAGATTGAGCAGCGCCTGGAGCTTGCCCTCAGGGCACTCAAGGTGCTCGGCCCGCCCGGAGACCTGCCTGCGGGACCGCAGGAGTGGAAGCACGTCGAGTCACTGACAGGCAACCCGCTTTCTACTCCCTATTATCGAGCACTTTGGAAGGCGTTCACCGACTCGAAGCTCGATGATCCGGAAGACCCGGGTCCTCCGCTCATCGACCTGAGCCTCGGCGCCCGGCCGGAGTTCGAGCACTACTTCCTGCTCGCATACTACAAGGCGCTGAGCTCCGCCGAGGGCCAGCCGCTCCAGGAATACCAGCAGCGCCTGTCCGGCGATTACCTCGGCCGCCTGTTGAGGGAGCTGCTCCTGCGGGACATCGCCACCTGGGACAGGAGACACATCTTCGGCAACACCGAGCAGCGCGACTGGAGCCCCGATACGGGCATTCCCTTCATGTCGCTCGGGCAGATGTATGTCGAGCCGGACGCCTATCTTGCCGGGTCCACGCCAAAGGTGCAGGGGCCAGTAACCACGCTCATCCAGAACTTGATGGAGAGCCCCCAGAAGAACGTCATTATCGTCAAGGCGGACTTCGGGATGGGCAAGTCGCTTACTGCTCGGGCCCTGGCGCAGCGCTGGGCCCAGCGCTATCTGAGCGCACCTGAGTCCTCTCCGGAACTCATCGAGCCTGTCTTCATTCGATGCGCCGAGGATCTGACCGGTGAGAGCTTCGACCTTGACCAGACCGTGCGCAGAGCCTGGAAGCGACAGGCCAGCGCCCTGGGGCTGGACCTGAAGGCTCGTGATCAGGCCCTGAGTCCTCCTGACAAAAAGCAGCGGGTTGTCTTCCTGATCGACGGTTTGGATGAAGTGGTCCTCGATGAGCGGCGCATGGACGACTTCTTCAAACGTCTCCGAGAGGACGCCACGAGCCATCATCGCTTCATCGTCCTCTCACGTCCCGGTGCGTTGCCGTCAGAGCAGGGGCTGAAGGACATACCCGTGATCGATCTTAAGCCTTGGGGGGACAAGCAGATCGACACCTGGCTCGCCCATTGGCGTCAGGTCAGCTCAGGGCAAGGCCCCACCTTCCAGCAACTGCGGGAGCGCCAGCTTGCCACCCTCGCGAGTACGCCCATCCTCTTGTTCATGGTTGCGCAGACTTGGAGCCGCAACCAGGGCATGGGCACGAGCCTCGCCGCGCTCTACGAAGAGTTCTTCTGGCAAATCGCCAAGGGCAAGCATGACAAAGCGGGCGAGCACCACCAGAACATCCTCGAGTCGTCCTCGAAGCTATTGAAGCAATTGATAAGACTTCGGCTGATCGACAAGTCGGCGGAAGAACCCGATGCGATGCTCTGGTTAATGGGTCGCATTGCCTGGGAGGCTACCAAGCGCGAGCAGCGCAGGAAGTACTTTGGCGAGGACGAGCCTGCGGAACTGACCGCGCGGGAGATCGAGAACCTCATCGAAGAGGAATTGAAGCTTCGGGAGGCTCCGGACGCTCTCAGGGCTATCCAGGTGGGGCTGTTGCTGACCATGCAGGCCCACCTGAGCGCTGGAAAGGCCAGCCGGCTGCTCTTCGGGCACAAGAGCTTTCGCGAGTACCTGACGGCCCGTTACTGGTCGGACCGGCTCAACGCGATTGTCCACGCCAGAGAGCGTGATTGGGATGAACTTGAAGAACCGCTCCTAGAAGGTCGGCTGCTCAGCCGCGAGGATCGAACCTTCGACTTCCTGCTGGAGATGCTCAATGGACAGCCGTTACAACAGCACCCGCGCGCTCCCTTCGGCTTGAAGGAGCAGGAGCACAAGACCCTGCTCGAGTGGGCTCAGCATCGCTTCGAATCCGAAGAGCAGCGCTTCCCTCCACGCCGGTCCGAGTCGCTGCGGGAGGATCGGATGCCATGGCTCCGTGAAGCCGCACTCGCGATTGGAAGCGGCCTGAATGGAAGCGATGGCATAGGGATCACCAACCCACTGACTGTCCGCTCGATGCTCGCGTGGTTCTGGTTGATGCGGATTGGCCCCATTATCATCGCACCCAAAGCTCAATGGATAAACGTAGTGTTGTCTGAGCTGAATCTTCGGGGTGCTGACTTCCGTGGTGCGGACTTGAGGGGTGCGGACTTCGACGGCGCGAATCTCAGAGTGCGTACGTCCGGTAGCTATGGTCCGTGTGACTTCACAGGAGCCAAGCTCGACAGGGCTTCAATGCTTGGGGCAGTTTGTAACAAGGCCCTGTTCATCAGAGCCTCACTGGACGAAGCAGTCCTTGAGGAAGCGCAATTCATTTTGACCAACTTCACGGAGGCCTCTCTCGAAGGAGCAAACCTCAATGAAGCTAATCTCCACGAAGCGACGCTGACCCGGGCCCGACTAGACTTCGCTTCCTTTCTAGGAGCGTCACTTCAGGGAGCGGATCTGCGAGAGGCATCCTTGCAAAGTGCTTTTCTCTTCAGCGCTGACCTTCGAGGAGCCGTTCTTGATGGCGCCCTCCTAGACGGCGCCCGATACGATCGAGCCACGCAATGGCCCGAAGGGTTCGATCCCGAAGCACGGGGAGCTATCCTGGACGAGGAGGACGTGTAGCTTACGGGCTACTCTCCACAGGCTTGTCCCTCTGGATGTGCCCATCCATCAGTTCGATGACGCGGTCACACCGCTCGGCCAGCCGCGGATCGTACGTGACGATGAGCAGCGTGGGCCCCAACTCCACGTTGAAGCGGCGCAGCCGCTCGAACACCTGCGCGGAGGTGCCCGTGTCCAGGTTCCCTGTGGGTTCGTCCTCCAGCACCAGCGGCGGCTCCGTCACCAGCGCCTGCGCGATCACCACCCGCTGCTGCTGGCCTCCCGAGAGCTTGCTGGGCGGCGCGTCCGCACCGCTTCCTGTCGGAGGACACGGGAGAACCGGAGTAGCCCTCCATATCCACCGCCCGTGGACGCCGCAGGGTTCACGCTGTTAGCGTCCAGTGACCTTCCTGGAGGTACTCATGCGGTGGCTCCAAGCAACCCTGGGCTTGCTCGCGCTTCAACTGGCTATGGGGTGCCCCTCTGAATTCGGGAGAGAGGGCCGCATTGACAAGGCCGTCCACAAAGACTCGATGGAGATCGTCCGCAAGAATTGCTCGGATGAAGAGCGCAAGGCGGTCTGTGGACCCGGTCAGGAACGCTCGGAAGCGTGTCTCGAGTGCGGGGGATGAACTGGCGCACGCTGCTCGGCATCTGCGCGGGCGTGCTGCTGACCTTGCCGCTGGCGCTGCTACTGCGAGGCCTCTTCCAGCCTCAAGGGCGCACAGAGATTCCCGCAGGCGTACGAATCAGCCCGATGCTTGACCCGGAGCAGCGCTCGCGGCTGACGACCTACGGGCGGTCCTGCGGGCCCGATGCCCAATGTGAGGCCCCGCTAGGCTGCCTGTTCGAGGCTCGGACCGGGTACTCGCGCTGCACCGACAGCCAGTGCATCACAGACTCCCAGTGCCCAGAAGATCAGGTCTGCCGCAGCCTTGCGACATGGGGAGGTGGGCCTCTGGTACGCCGTTGCATCGCCACGGGCGTACGTCAGGAGGGAGAGGGCTGCACCACGGTTCCAAGTGACAAGGAGCATGCGTGCGCCCCGGGATTGCTGTGCGGTGGCCAGGACGGCTGGTGCTCACGGCCCTGCCGCCCTGGCGCAGCGGCGAGTTGTCCCGAGGGTTTTTTCTGCGCGGACACCGTCCCCGAGCCCGTATGCCTGCCCACGTGCCAGATACTCGGGTGCCCCACGGGCCAGCACTGCGTCCGGTTCGAGGAGGGAGTCTCGATCTGCGCTCGCATCCATGGACCTGACTGCCAGCAATCCCCTTGTCCCGAGGGGCGCGAGTGCAAGGCGCTGCGGGAGTCACCGCAACCAGGCAAAGTGTGGCTGGAGTGTGAGCAGCGTTGTGGTGAGGGGCTGCCTGCCTGCGATACTGGGAAAGTCTGCGCCGACTGGAGGTGCCTATCGGCGTGCGACCCAGAGGGCCCTGATATCTGCGGAGAGGGCTATCGATGCTGGCAGCGAAACTCGCGCAGGCCCTTCGCGTGCCACCCAGATCGCTGGTGAGCAGGGAATGCCAAGCGGCTCAGGCGCCCGCGGGCCGCGCCGGCCGAGACAGAGTGGGCCCCATGGGCGCCACCTCATAACGGCCAATGGCCCGGGCCGGGTCCTTCTCCAGCAGCCGGTGGAGCGCCTCGAGCGACTCCACCTCGAACACCGCCATGCCGAAGGGGCCCGCCGGATCCATCACCGGGCCCGCCGCCACCAGCGTGCCCGCCGCGAGCTGGCTCTGAAGAAACGCCCCATGCGCCCCCATCGTCGCCTGCTCCTCGGGCGTCATGGTCATCACGAAGTTGGGGCGGTTCGGCACGAGGCGAGCGAAGAAGAAGCTGGAGGGCATGGCGCGGTCCTTGGTGGTGGCGCGCAGGCTGCCACGTCTTCGCTCCCTTTGGCGAGAGACACGTAGAAGCCCTGCCACTACCCATCATGTCACCTCCCCTCGTGCCTACTTGATGGGTTGCACGCCCGAGGGCCCCTCAGGTAAAGCGCCCCGGCATTCAAGGAGGCCGGTATGCCGGAGTTGGTGTTCTATCGCCGTGGCGAGGAAGTGCTCAGGGTGGGGCTCGACCGTCAGCGGATGGTGCTCGGTCGCGGAGTGAAGTGTGACGTCGTCATTCCGGATCCGGACGTCAGCCGCCAACAGGTGGCGCTCCACTTCGATGGCACCCGCTGCAACCTGGAGGACCTGTCCGGCAAGGGCACGCTGGTGGGCGGCCAGCCGATGACTCGAGGTGAGCTGCTCGACGGCATGGACATCACCCTGGGCCAGTGGCGCGCCAGCTTCCGGCTGCGCGGCGGCAGCGACGACAGGCTCGACGCCCCCACCGGAGTGGGCCGGCACACCAGCGTGCAGCGGCTGGCCCAGGAAGAGAGCCTCCCGCCCTCGCAGATCCGCGTCAAGCAGGGGCCCAACGAGCTCATCCACGAGATCGAAAATGAGCGCTTCACCGTCGGCAAGGATCCCGCCAACGCCCTGGTGGTTCAGGACCGGTTCATCTCCAGCAAGCACCTGCAGGTGACACGCCGGGAGGGCGGCCTGCACGTGGTGGATCTGAACTCCACCAATGGCACCTACCTGGGCAACGTGCGCATCTTCGAGGTGGAGGTGCCGCTCAACACCGTGCTGCGCGTGGGCGAGGCCGAGCTCATCTTCGAGCGCCTGAACCTGGGCCGGGGCTCCCAGTCCTTCCACGGCATCATCGGAGACGATCCCTCCGTGCGGCAGCTGGTGGAGCTCATCGAGCGGGTGGCGCCCTCCAATGCCGCGGTGGCCATTCTGGGCGAGTCCGGCACCGGCAAGGAGCTGGTCGCCCGCGCCCTGCACACGTGCTCCACGCGCTCTGAGCAGCCCTTCATCCCCATCAACTGCGCGGCCATCTCCAAGGAGCTCATCGAGAGCGAGCTGTTCGGCCACGAGAAGGGCGCCTTCACCGGGGCGGACAAGCAGCGCAAGGGCGCCTTCGAGGAGGCCCACGGCGGCACCCTGTTCCTGGACGAGATTGGCGAGCTGCCCCTGGATCTGCAGGCCAAGCTGCTGCGCGTGCTGGAGAGCGGGGAGCTCAAGCGCGTGGGCGCCAGCCGTCCCACCCATGTGGACGTGCGCCTGGTGGCCGCCACCAACAAGGACCTGCTGGCCGAGTCCCGCGAGGGCTCCTTCCGCGAGGACCTGTACTACCGGCTGTGCGTCATCCCGCTGTTGCTGCCGCCGCTGCGCAGCCGCAAGGGCGACATCGCCGTGCTCACCGAGCACTTCATGCGCGTCTACACCCCCCGCGGGCAGACGGTGAGCCTCACCCCCACCGCGCTGGCGAAGCTGGCGGACCACCCATGGCCGGGCAACATCCGCGAGCTGCGCAACGTGGTGCACCGCGCCCTGCTGCTGCGCAGGGGCCCGAAGATCGACGCGGGCGACATCACCTTCGATCAGGAGTACAGCCGCGAGCCCACGGGCGCCGCGGCCGTGTCGCTCGAGCTGCCGGTGGGGCTCACGCTGGAGATCATGCTGCAGCGGCTGGAGCGGCAGATCATCGAGAACACCATGCGCCGCTATAACCACAACAAGGAGCGCGTGGCCAAGGAGCTGGGGCTGGCCCGCTCTACCCTCTTCAAGCGGCTGAAGGACTGGGGCATCAGCCGATCGGAGGCGGAGTAGTCCCCACGGCCACATTTCCCGCCCCCGCGCGGTGGGCTTTCGCCCTCTTCCTCCCGACACCACGCACCGCGCCATGGCCTCAAGAACTTTTTGGCGGCTCCCGCGTTCTAATGAGTAGGCCCCTTATGCGGGGGCTCGAGGAGGAAACTCATGGTCGCCGGTGTCGTTGGGCTACCCCCAATTTCCCAGCTCTACCGCCAGCATCGTACACGAGCGCTGGCCATCGCACGGCGCATCGTCGGGGACGCGGATGATGCGGAAGACGTAGTGCAGGACGTGTTCGCGCGGCTGGCGCGCAAGCCCGAGGGCTTCAACGGGCGAGCGGCGTGGACGACGTGGCTGCACCGGGTGATGGTGAACAGCAGCATCAACTGGCTGCGGGCGCGCAGGCGTCGGGACAGGCTGAGCCACGAGCCGCAGGAGCCCACCTCGCCCGAGGCGCACGCGGTGGGCGTGGAGATGCAGCAGCACTTCGGCGAGGCGCTGCAGGAGGTGAGCGATCTGCAGCGCCAGGTGCTGTGGCTGCGCGAGGTGCGCGGCTTCAGCTACCCGGAGATCGCCCAGGTGCTGCGCATCCCCGAGGGCACGGTGAAGAGCTCGCTGCACCGCGGGCGCGTGAAGGCGCTCGAGGTGCTGGAGGAGCGCGGCCAGCACCCGTGAGGCCGTGCTTCACCTCAGGTAAATCCGAGCGGCGGCCCCAGGCGGCTTTTGAAAAGCCTGGGGCTTGAGCCATGCTGGGCGGCGCCGAAAACAAGCCGGCGCCCCGCATGAACATCGTCTCCGCGCTTTCCTCCATCGCCTCGATCATGACGGGCGGTGCCACCGAGGGCTTCAAGAGCCTCATCCGTCCGCGGAGCCTGGTGGCCGCCGCCATCTTCCTGGCGCTCAACGTGGTGCTGGTGCTGCCGCTGCTGGCCCGCGGCGACGTCAAGGTGGTGCTGCAGATCTCTGCCCTGCCCACGGTGTGGCAGACGGCGCTGGCCACCCTGGCGCTCTTGATCCTGGCCTACCTCATCACCAGCCTGAGCGCGTTCTTCCTCACGAACGTGAGCGGCCGCTTCCTGCGCAAGTCCTGGCCCCTGGGCGCGCTGTGCCTGGCCTACCAACGCCGCAGGTTCAACAAGCTCCACCAGATCATCCGCGAGGCGCAGAGCCAGCCGGACTCGAAGCGGAGAGACCTTCTGGTGGGCAGGGCCGCCTACAAGCTGGCGTCCGACTTCCCCGATGATGTGACGGAGCTGGCGCCCACGGGGCTGGGCAACGTGCTGCTCAGCACGGCCACCTACACCCGCAAGCAATTCGGCGCGCACCTGGACACCGTGCTGCCGCTGCTGTCAGTGACACTCAAGACGAGCAACGCGGAGCTGGAGTCCCGGCTCAACGAGCGCCAGGAGTCGCTCACCTTCCTCAGCAGCCTGGTCGTGCTGCTGCTGGTGGTGGCGGCCGAGCTGGTGGTGGCGCACAAGCTGCCGGGTAACCCGTTTCCCTTCCGGCAGGTGGTGGGCCTCATCCTCGCGGTGGTGCCCGTGTACATGGCCGCGGTCCAGACGGCGCGGGCGCTGGGCCAGGAGCTGCGCAACGCCTTCGTCCTGTACCTGGACGACGTAGGCAAGCAGCTGGGGCTGAGCGAGCTGCCGCGTGACGCGGCCACGGAGCGCCGTGAGCGCTGGGATCAGATCAGCAGTTGGATCGTCTTCGGCGCGGTCGAGCTGGATGTGAAGGAGCAGGACGGCACGAAGAAGTATGCGCGCCCCGTGCCGAAGTCTGGCTGGTACCGCAAGCACGCCGTCTCCGCGCCCCTCGAGGTGAGCGCGCCGCCGGGAGTGAAGGTCTCCACGGCCTCCGAGCAGGCGTTGCTGGCGGTGTCCGCGAGCCCCACCCGCTGGCGGGTCGGACCGGGCCTCTCGTACCGGCTCGTCGTCGATCACGACGGCACCGTGCCGGTGGACATCAAAGGGTGTTACCTGCTGGTGAACGACACCCGCGTGCCGGAAGTCCCCCGGCTCGTGCAAGGCACCCTCACGGCGGACTGGCGCACTGCCCCTAGCGCAGTCCTCGACGGCAAACGCAGCGTGGGCAATGCCCTGTGGTGGCAGTTGGGGGCGCTGCCCACCGGGGCCAGCATGGTGCTCGAGTACCGCATGAACCAGCCCGAGCTGCTGGTGGAGGTGGCGCCCGCCGATGCCCGCGTCCTGTCGCTCGAGCCTGCCGACAACCACTCGGGCTCCCTGCGGCTCATGGTCCAGCACGCCCCGGGGGAGACGCCGCCACCGCTCACCATCACGCTGAGCTCTCAGACCCGGCCTCTGGACCGGGGGAGCATCGCCTACTCCGTGGCGGGAGGAGGCAGTGGCACCATTCAGGCGCAGAAGGCGAAGGACGCCTGGCGCTACACCCCGCCAGCCATTCCCGCTGGGGCTCAGGTCGAGTTCATCCTTCCCTATCCGCAGGACAGCGCATCGGAGCTGTCCTCGGCTCCTCTCGCGGGGGATCCCAATGCCGTCTAACGCTGGGTATCAGTATGTGAGCGGTAGCCTCATTCTGACGAATGGCGCGGAGTCCGTCCCCTTTCCAGGGCCGCTGCGGCGCAACGGCGCCCCGGACCCCGCGCTGCTCGAGGCCTTCATCCTGCAGTGCCAGCTCACCAGTCAGCAGCCCCGCATGAAGGCGAAGGACTGGAACAACCTCGGCTACGCGTATGCCACGCTGCCCAAGCCCAGACTCGAGGGCGCGAAGGACGCCTTTGCCCGGGCGCGCTCCCTGACCCGGGAGCCCAAGCTGCTGGGCATCATCGAGGCCAACCTCGCCCTGGTGGACAAAGCCCTGCCCAAGCCGCGCTTGCTCGGAGGAGACTTCCTCCCGCTCGTCATTCCACTGCCGGATACGCGCAACGGCCAGTCCCTCTACAAGAACGCCCCCCCGCGCCCGAAGACCTCCATGACCCGCGGCGGGAAGAAGTCAGGCTCGAAGGGACCGAGGAAATAACCCGTGGCGCTACCGACCCGGCCCCACATTCCCGAGGTGCTCGTTGCCACGTTGATCCTGGTGGCTGTCTGGCCCTGGTGTGGCCCGGACGCCACCCAGCAGACCGTGGCGCTGGTGGAGCTGCCCATCCCCGCCAAGAGCCTGCTGCCGGGCATCTCTCACCTGTCACCGGGGCAGCAACTCACCCTCAAGGCCTTCGCACCAGAGGACAAGAGCTTCGTGGCCCGGTGCTTCACGGACGTGAGCGTCCGCGAACTCGAACACCAGGGAGACACCAGCACGGTTCTCATCGCGATGCCCGCGAGCCGGGTTTTCTCGCTGGAGGAAGCCCTGGCCAACGAGAAGGTCCGCTTCACTTACAACCTGGTGGACCAGCGCCAGGGCATCGCGGCCGACGGCGACACCTGCGCGCCCGCCAAGCCTGACGTGGCCCCGGTGGAAGCCCCGCCAAGCACGCCTTCCCATGCCACGCTGGAGCTTCCCAGCGTGGACCTCCAGTTCCAGGCCGGCCCCCAGGACAGGGACAAGCAACTGCGGCTCGTCGTGGCGATGTCACGGCCCAGCGAGGGGCAGCCCACCGAGGTGCTGGACACCCACTCCTCCACGGCTGCCACCTGCGTCAAGGTCACTGACTTCCTCGATGCGCAGGGCATGAGCACTGGCGGCTACGACGCACAGCGGACGAAGACCGTGCGAGTCCAGCTTCCAAGCGACGCGGTCACCGCCATTGTCGCCAGGCTGGCGGTTCCCTCGCGCATCTGGGTGCTGCCGGACGAGAGCTGCAACAAGGGCAGCAAGTGACTGCCCCTGTCACCTCACGTCACGGCGCTGGCTGCCGGGGAATGCTCTCCAGGCAGAGCTGGTAGCGGGCGCGGCAGGCCGACTCGTCACCCGTGCGCTGCACGCAGCTCGTGTACTCCAGCTTGCACTGCTCCTCGGGCGAGGGCGCCGGAGGCGGAGGCGGCGGAGGCAGATTGGCCAGGCAGACCTTCAGCCGCGCGAAGCACGCGTCGAGCTCACCCGTCGTCTCGTAGCAGAGGCGGAACGACAGGAAGCACTCATCCTCGGACGAGGGAGGCGGCGGCGGCGGCGGCGGCAGGTTACCCAGGCAGAGCTCCAGCCGCTTGCGGCAGGCCAGCTCGTCGCCGACTTCATCCATGCAGCGGTAGAACTCGATCTTGCACTGCTCGGGAGAAGGCGTGGGCAAAGGCTCGGGCACCGGCTCGGGTGAAGGCTCCGGCGGAGGCACGTCCGCCATGCACTCGCTGAAGAGCGTGCGACACCGCAGCTCGTCCGTGCCGTTCGCCAGACAGGCCTGGTACTGCTCCTTGCACTGAGCCTCGGGCGTTGACGCCGCACCCCCGCAGTTGCCCTCGGTGCTGCCCGGCGCGCACCCGACGACGTCACTGCTCTTGTCGTCGATGTGCGGCGCCTCACCCGGCGCCACCGCTCCACAGGCGGCGGTGATCAAGGCCAGACACGCCACCAGGGCGTGGCTGCGGATCCTCGTTTCGAGCATGTCCTTCTCCTCATCGTTGCGGCCCGCCCATCGGGACGCGGGATACCGGCTCCTCACTGCACCTGCACGCACACACCGCCCTCACAGTCGGTGGTGCACAACCACGAGCCGCTGGCGCTGTCACAGCGGCAAACAGAAGGCGCGCACCCGCGCACCACGCAGGTAAACCCCGTAGCGCAGCCCACCGTCATGCACCCGGTGGGGGCGGGCAACGTGCAGCCCGACGGGGCACAGAAGTTGCCCTCGCAGCAGCTGGCATCCCCTGGCCTGCAGTTGGCCGGGCACGACGAGCCGCCGTAACACACTGGACTTCGACGATCTGCCCGCGTCGGCACGGCCCCGGGCGATCGCGCTGGGGCTGGCGGAGTTGCTGCGCGCCGCGTGGCCATGGCTGGTCATGCTCGAGCCCCCGCTGGTGTCCGTGCCACAGGCTGGAGCCAACACGCTGGCCGAGCCGCCCCTCCCCGGGGACTCAGCCGTTGCCGCGTCCACGCCACCCCTCGGCTCACAGGGGCCTCCGGGCGAAGCGCCACCTCCGGATCCCGAGAAGCTGCTGGCGAGCCTGTCCCCTGTCGTGCCCGTGGAGCCGAAGGAGCACGCTTCCACCCTGCACGTGAGCGGCAAGACGCTGCGGTTCCTCGAGCTGGGCAACCTGGCCTGGGGCGGACAGGTGCGGGGCGAGTACGGACGCTGGTCCCTGGGCGCGCAGTGGCTCGCGGGCTCGGCCTCCACCTCGCAGGGAGAGGTGGCGCTGAGGCTCATCGCGGGCACGCTGGGCCTCACGGCGTTGGAGCTCTCCTCGGAGCACTTCGACTTGCGCACGGGCCTTCGCCTCACGGCGGGCCGCGCCTCGGTGAACGGCACTCCCCGGGGAGCCCAGAGCTCCGGTGCACAGGGAGCCGCGCCCTACCTGGCGGCCACGCTCTCGCTGGGGGCGCGCTGGTGGTTCTCCCGCGCCTGGGCCTGCTCGGTGGAGGCCGAGGCGGGGTACGCCTCGGGGCTCATCGCCACGGTGGACGGCCGGCGCACAGCGTCCCTCGCGGGCTGGCTCGCAGGCCTCTCGCTGGGCGTGAGCCTCTCTCCCTGAGCCTTACAGGCAGCCTCCATCCTCGGTGCACTTCGCGCCCTCCGCGCACGGGTTGGCTCCGGCCACGCACTGCCCATCAACGAAGCGCTCCTCGCCATTGCAGAAGACGGTGTCCAGGCACGTCACCTCCACCGCCGTCGTCAGCTGCCCGCCAAACGCCACGCCCCGCACGAGCACCGCCCAGCTCACCTCGAACAGGCCCACGCGGGTACCCGAGTAGAGCTCGCCCCGGAACGTGCCCACCTCGCCCGGCTTGGCCTGCCGCGTCAGATTCAGCACTCCGCCTTTCCACGACTCCGGCACCGCCTGGGCCTGCACGTACACGTGCTCGCTGGTCCACGTGGAGGTGCCCTTGTTCTCTACCTCCAGGACCACCAGCTCGAACTTCCCGGGCTTGAGCCGCAGCGGCGCCTCGGGCGCTACCCAACTGCCCGAGTACAGCGACGCGTCTTCCCCACACGCTCCACACACCAGGACACACGAGAAAGCCCACAGCAGTGTCAGGACAATGCGCATGGAATCCTCCCTCGGCTCAGCCCTGACTCTACCCTTTCGTGTACCTGGCGGCCCTTGCACGGGCGGCCGAGAGAGCAGGTGTCCTGGGGGGATTAACGCATGTATCGACAAAGCGTTATCCTGTTCATCAGTAGACATTCTGTGAACTCTCGAGTCACCTGGGGGAAGTCGGTATGCAGCTCAAGAAAGTGCTCGTGGTGGATGACTCCAGCACGATCCGCACTGCGGTGAAGTGGATCCTCGGTGGGCAGGACCTCGAGGTGATCCTCGCCGAAGACGGGCAGCAGGGCGTGGACACCGCCACCCGCGAGATGCCGGATCTGATCCTCATGGACGTGGAGATGCCGCGCATGGACGGCTTCACCGCGTGCCGCACGCTGCGCAACCAGGACCACACGCGGCACATCCCCGTCATCCTGATCACCAGCCGGGGCGCGCAGGTGGACGTGGCGCGCGGCTACGAGAGCGGCTGCACGCTCTACCTCACCAAGCCCTTCGAAGCCGAGCGCTTGAAAGGCGTGGTGCGGCGCTTCCTGTCCCGCGCCACGTCGGCCGCGCGCGAGGCGCCGCAGGGCACGGGGTAGCGACACCACCCGCCGGAGCTCTATGGCCCCCATTCGCGTCCTCATCGCTGATGACTCGGCGGTCGCCTGCAGGATGATCGCCCTGATGCTCGGAACGGACCCCGAGCTGCAGGTGGTGGGCACCGCGCCCACGGGCCGCCTGGCGATCGAGAAGGCGGAGCAGCTCACCCCCGACGTGCTGCTGCTGGACCTGGCCATGCCCGACATGAACGGGCTGGAGGTGCTCAAGGTGGTGCGCAAGCGCCGGCCCGACATGGCCGTGCTGATGTTCAGCGCGCTGACCGACCGCGCGGGCAACCTCACTTTGGACGCGCTCTCGCTGGGCGCCAGCGACTACCTGCCCAAGCCCTCCACCCTGCATGGCGCCGAGGGGCTGCAGCAGGCGCGCGATCTGCTCGTCGCGAAGGTCAAGGCCGTGGCCACGCGCCCCACCCCACAGGAGGGCACCCCGCGCCGCCTGCCCGTCGCCAGGACACCGCCCCCCATTCCGCCCAGGCCCTTGAATGTGTCGGTGGTGGTGATCGGCGCCTCCACGGGCGGACCGGCGGTGCTGATGGGCCTGATCGCCTCGCTGCCCGCGAACCTGCCGGTGCCTGTGCTCATCACCCAGCACATGCCCCCCGTCTTCACCCGGCAGTTCGCCGAGCGCCTCGACTCGCTGTGCCCGCTGCAGGTGCGCGAGGCCCTGTCAGGAGAGGTGTTGGGCCCCGGCCACGTGTGGATCGCACCGGGAGACTTCCACCTGGCGCTCGTGAGAGAGGGGGGCACGGTGCGGCTATGGACGCACCAGGGCCCCCCGGTGAACTCGTGTCGGCCAGCGGTGGACGTGCTGTTCCGCTCCGCGGCGACCCTCTATGGCGCGGGGGTGCTGGCGGTGGTGCTCACGGGCGTGGGCCAGGATGGCGCGCGCGGCTGCATGGACGTGAGCGACGCGGGAGGGCAGATCCTCGTGCAGGAGCCCGCCAGCTGCGTCGTCGCGAGCATGCCGCGGGAGGTGATCCAGCGGGGGGTGCCCCACTGGGTGGTGCCTGTGACAGGGCTCGGCCCGGAGATCGTCCGGCGCGTCTCCCGGAGACAGCCCTCGCTGCCCGAGCCATCCTTGAGCCCAGAGCCTTCGCGGGCGGGGGGAGCCTAGCGCTGGCTCCGGAAGACGCAGGGGCCTGCCTGCCCGCCTGCACGAGCGCCGCCCCACCCAGAATTCCAGCGGGTACCGGCACGGCAGGGGGCCGCAGCGCGAGGGCGTCCGGGGCTGATACTGTGCGCGCCCATGCGTATTGCCCCTGTCCCGGTCTCGCCACCTCCGAACGCGGAATTGACCGAGAGAGCCCGTGCCCTCGTCACCCGCCTGCGTGAAAACCTGGAGAAGGCCATCCGGGGCAAGCGCGAGGCGCTCGAGCTGGTGCTGTGCAGCGTCGCCGCGGGCGGCCACGTGCTGCTGGAGGACGTGCCCGGCACGGGGAAGACGACGCTGGCCAAGGCGCTGGCGCTGAGCATTGGCGGCGCCTTCAAGCGCGTTCAGTTCACCCCGGATCTGCTGCCCACGGACATCATCGGCACCTCGCTCTTCAACCCGCAGGATGGCAGCTTCCGGTTCAAGCCGGGCCCCATCTTCGCCAACGTGCTGATCGCCGACGAGATCAACCGCGCCTCGCCGCGCACGCAGTCGGCGCTGCTCGAGGGCTTGAGCGAGCAGCAGGTGACGGTGGACGGAGAGACGCGGCCGCTGCCCTCGCCCTTCCTCTGTATCGCCACGCAGAACCCGGTGGAGTTCCACGGCACCTACCCGCTGCCGGAGGCCTCGCTGGACCGGTTCGCCGCGCAGCTGTCGCTGGGCTACCCGCCCGAGGCCGAGGAGCGCTCGCTGCTCATCGAGCGCAAGGGCCCACCGCCCGTGTCCGAGCTGTCCGCGGTGTGCACGCTGGAAGAGGTGGTGGAGCTGCAGCGCGCGGTGGAGGAGGTGCGCATGGAGGAGTCCGTGGCGGACTACCTGCTGCGCGTCATCCATGCCACGCGCTCGCACGCCAGCGTGCGGCTGGGCGTGTCCACCCGAGGCGCGCTCATCTACGCGCGCATGGCGCGGGCGCGCGCGCTGGCCCACGGCCGGGACTTCGTGCTGCCCGAGGATCTCAAGTCGCTGGCGGTGCCCGTGCTCACCCACCGGCTGGTGCTGGACACGCGCGCCCGCTACGCGGGTACGGACAAGCAGTCGCTCACCCGGGACATCGTCTCCACCGTCCCGCTGCCCCGCTAGGCCCCGCCATGGCTCGCCGCCGCCGCTGGTCCTTCTTCATGCCGCCGGAGGAGCACCGCTTCATCCGGTTCCTCAGCGATCGCTACCGCGCGCTGCTCACCCCGCTGGGCCAGGCCATGCTGTGGGCCAGCGGCGCCGCGGCGCTGATGATGCTGTGGGGCCTGCAGCCGGCCATCGCCTTCTTCTCTTTCTGCGCGGCGGCGCTGGTGGCGGGCCTGGTGGCGGGGCTGCCGTTCCGGCCCCGGCTCACGCTCACCCGGCGCCTGCCGCCGCCCGTGTCCGCGGGAGACACCCTGCTCTACCAGGTGGTGGTGGAGAACCGGGGCCGCTGGGCCGCGCGCAAGGTGGTGTTCGAGGAGCGCAACCTCCCCCCGGAGCTGAAGCTCGTGGGCGAGCCGCCGGTGATGGAGCTGCTGCGCCCCGGGGAGCGCGCGGAGGTGAGCCTGGCGCTCTCCTGCCTCACGAGAGGGGCCTATGAGCTGCCGTGGCTGCAGGCCGCGAGCTTCTTCCCCTCGGCGCTGGTGAAGTGGCCGCGCCGGGCGCCAGGCAAGGACCGGCTGCTGGTGTACCCGCGCTTCACTGCGCTGGAGCGCTTCGACGTGCCCCATGGGCGCAACTACCAGCCGGGCGGCATCCCCATCGCCTCGAGCGTGGGCGAGTCCACCGAGCTGGCCGGCACCCGCGAGTGGCGCGAGGGAGACCGGCTGCGGGACATCCACTGGCCCTCGCTGGCGAGGACGGGGCGCCTGGTCGTCAAGGAGTACCAGGAGGAGTACTTCGTCCGGCTGGCCATGGTGTTGGACGTGGAGAGCCGCGAGCTGAAGGACGACACGCTCTTCGAGCGCAGCCTCTCGCTGGCGGCGGGCATCGCGGACGTGCTCGCGCGCCAGGAGTACATCATCGACATCTTCGCCGCGGGCTCGCAGGTGTTTCACTTCCAGGCGGGCCGGGCGCTGGCGCACTTCGAGCACATCCTGGAGATCCTCGCCTGCCTGGAGTCCGAGGACCGGCTGGACGTGGGCGCGCTGGAGGCCGTGCTGCTGCCCCAGGCCCAGCGGCTGTCGGCCGTCATCTTGGTGATGATGGACTGGGACGAGGCCCGCGCGGGCCTCTTGCGCAAGCTGAAGGCGCACGGGGTGGCGGTGCGGGTGCTGTCGGTGCGCAAGGACCGGCGGCCCGAGGGGCTCTCGCCCGAAGAGGTGGTGGAGCTGCCATGAGCCAGGCCCCTGTCTCCCGAGGCGCGCGGCTGGTAGAGCTGCTGCCCCTGCTCGGCGCGATGACGCTCCACTCGCTGGCCCACGAGCGCTGGCTGATGTGCGTGCCCGTCGCCGTGCTGCTGGTCGCCGCGGTGATGCTCGGCAAGCAGCCCGGGTACTCGCCCCGGCTGCTGCTGGTCTCCGCGGTGGTGGGCGGCGCCGCCGGCGCCCTGCTGACGAGCATCTGGCCGGTGCCGGGCCCCATGCCCCCCCTCGTGCTGGGGCCCCTGTGTGGAGCGCTGGTGGGGATGAGCGCCCTGTGCACCCTGTGCGGGCGCCAGCACTACGCCATCATCTATGCGCTGCTGCTGTCGGCCCTCAGCGTCGCCATTCGCGGCTCGACGGGGGTCTACGTAGGCATGGCCATCCTCGTGGTGTGCATGCTGGCGGTGTCCTTCGCTCGCGGGCGCATGGGCCAGGCGGGGCCGGCGGGGCTGGTGGGCTTCGGGGTCTTCGCCGCGGCAGTGCTGGGCATCTCGTTTGGCTTGTGGAGCTTCGTGCGCGCCAGCGAGGGCGTGCTCACCAACGCCATCTTCAGGCTGATGCAGGACGCGCCCAGGCCCGGGGGGCTGGCTTTGCAGTCGGAGATCACCCTGGAGCGCCGCGGCCGAATGCCAGACACCGAGCGGCTGCTGATGGAGGTGCGCGGCGATCGCCCCCAGATGCTTCGCACCATGGTGCTGGATGTTTTTGATGGTGTTCGATGGAAAACATCTCGAGCCCTGGAACAAACACGTCTGCAATTAGCCCCTCCCCAGAAAGCAGAAATTCTGCGTAGCACCGAAATCACCCTGTTGCAGTCTTTGAAGCCGTATCTGCCTGCTCCGGCGGGAGCTCGCGCGGTGGATGGCGCGTCCTTCCAGGTGCTCGGCGGCTGGATGCTTCGGGGGGATGGCAAGGAAGGCGCCACCCTTACCGTGCGCCACGAGGGGCATGAGCAATTGCCCCAGGAGCCCTCGCCGAACGCCGCGCTCGCCGCGCTGCCCGAGGAGCTGCGCGCGGAGCTGCGGCCCCTGGCGCTCGAGCTCACTCGCGGCGCCACCACTCCCCGGGCCCGCGCCGAGGCCCTGGAGCGCTGGTTCCGCGACAACTATCAATACTCGCTCTCGGTGGACCTGAACGGCGAGGGCAGCCCGCTGGCCGTCCTCATCCGCGAGCGGCGGCCGGCCTGGTGCGTCTACTTCGCCAGCGCCATGGCCGCCCTGCTGCGCAGCGTGGACGTGCCCGCGCGCATGGCTGGAGGCTTCGTGCCTCAAGAGGAGAACCCCTTCTCGGGCGCCCTCCTCGTACGAGAGCGGGACGCTCACGCCTGGGTGGAGGTTTACCTCGAGGACGAGGGGCGCTTCGTCGCGTTCGATCCCACGCCCTGGCAGAGCCGCGACGCGCTGCTCTCGCCGCAGCCCCGGGGCGGCGTCGGCTCCGCGCTGCAGGCCGTCGCCTCCTTTCTCCGGCGGTGGACCACGCAGGTGCTGTCCTCTCCTCTGGAGACGCTGGTGAGGCTGGCCCAGGCCCCCATCACCTGGGTCCTCGCCCTGCTGGTGGTGGGGTGGCGCCTGCGAGCGCGCGTGCGCCGCCAGCGTGCGCTGCGGCCTCGTGAAGCCATGCGCGGCACCGACCCCAGGCTCGCGGCGATCTACGCGCGCTACCTGCGCGCGGTGAAACACGGCGCGGGCCTCATCCCAGGCCCCGCGGAGACGGATGAAGAGCTGTTGTTACGGCTGCGCACCGCCCGCGGTGACGAGCCCGCTGACATGGCTCACGCATTTATCAAGCTTTATCGTCAGGTACGCTTTGGCGGGGCAATGTCAGACATCGACTCACTTGTTGCTCTTGCCACAGACTTGGATCGCAAACTCCGCGCCCGCTGAAACAAAACCAATTTCTTGTTTTACTTGTTTCGACAGACACGAAATGCGTTGTCGTTGCACTAAGTTTGATGGGACAGGACGGCTTTAGAAGCAAAGACAGGTTGTTCCAGGAAGTACCGTAACGCACATTGCGCGGACCTTCCGTAACTGGAAGCCTTCTGGGTGCAGCACATCCCCAAGGAGTCCGCCAATGACGACTGCAATTCCATTCCAGTCCCCGGTGGTTGTCCTCTCCCGCGCGCAGTTCCAGAAAGCCGCACCCTCGGTTCCGTTCATCTTGGATTGCACGCCGTACCGCACGCAGATCCAGCACGCGCTGGACGCGCTGCCGCGCGTGCCCATCACCGACACCGAGCGCTTCCTGCTCGAAGCCGAGCTGTTCTTCCACTCGCTGCCCGCGCCGCTGCGCCGCTCGGTGCTGGAGCTGAAGAACCGCCTGAGCCGCTACCCCTTCCTGGTGCTGCGCGGCCTGCCCACCGACACCAACCTGCCCCCCACCCCGCTGGACTCGCGCCGCCCGCGCGTGGACTGCTTCCTCATTGGCGAGTGGTTCTCCGCCGCCATCTCCAAGGCCCTGGGCGAGCCCTTCGGCATGCTGCAGCAGAACGAGGGCGAGCTCATCCAG
>DATHBR010000089.1:0-93021 GCA_035296065.1 Myxococcaceae bacterium
GGTCCGGATCCATCTCCGCCTTGGTGCCCAGGCCGTTGCAGTCCGGGCACATGCCCAGCGGGTTGTTGAAGGAGAACGAGGAGGGGCTGAGCTCGCCGAAGGACAGCCCGCACGTGTGGCAGGCGTTGAGCTCGCTCATGATGCGATCGCTCGCCGGGTTGCCCGTCTCATCGGAGATGATGAGCATGCCCTTGCCCTCGCGCAGCGCCGTCTCCACCGAGTCCGTCAGCCGCTGCTTCACCTCCGGCTTGATGACGAGCCGGTCGATGATGAGCGCGATGTCGTGCTTGGACTTCTTGTCCAGCTCGATGCGCTCCTCGAGGCTCTTGAGCTTGCCGTCGATGCGCGCGCGGGAGAAGCCCCGCTTCTGCGCCTCGGTGAGCAGGTCCTTGTGCTCGCCTTTGCGGTTGGTGACGATGGGCGCGAGGATCTGCACCTTGCTGCCCGCGGGCATCTTGAGGATCTCCTCGACGATCTGCTGGGCGCTCTGCTTGCCCACCTTGCGCCCGCAGTTGGGGCAATGCTGCAGGCCGATGGAGGCGTAGAGCACGCGCAGGTAGTCGTGCACCTCCGTGACGGTGCCCACGGTGGAGCGCGGGTTGTTGCTGGCCGCCTTCTGCTCGATGGAGATGGTGGGCGACAGGCCGCGAAGCGTGTCGTACTTGGGCTTCTCCATCTGCCCGAGGAACTGCCGGGCATAGGCCGACAGGCTCTCCACGTAGCGACGTTGGCCCTCCGCGTAGAGCGTGTCGAAGGCCAGGGAGCTCTTCCCCGAGCCGGAGACGCCGGTGAAGACCACCAGCTTCTTCTTGGGGATCTCCAGCGACACGTTCTTGAGGTTGTGTTCCTTGGCTCCGCGAAGAGTAATGACGTCGGGCTCGGACATAGGCGGGCGGTGTAGCACTGAAAGGGTGTTCCCGTGTGCGGCTTTCTACGGGGACTGCTTGAGTGCTCCTGAACAGCGCGATTTTCAATGTGAATCCCACCGCCGAGGGGCAGCCAGGCGGGCGTCTCTGGACCGCTGGGGTGCGGGCGGGTTCTGCATTACGGTGGGCTTCACCGATGAAGGATCTCGTTTGAAGGGTTTCGTTCTGCCCGAGCGCTGGCGCGGCACGCCGCTGCTCATTGGCGCCAGCTTCCTGTTCGCGTTGATGGCGCTGTTTGCCCGCATGCTCTCGGGGCGGCTGTCCGTGGGCCAGGTGGTGTGCGGGCGCTTCGTCGTCGGGCTGCTCTTTCTGGCGGTGTACTTCCCCGTGATGCGGCGGCGGCCGCGGCTGGGGCGGCCGGGGCTGTGGGCGCTGCGGGGCATCTTTGGCGGGGCGTCGGTGTACCTGTACTTCGTGTGCATCGATCGGTTGGCCGTGGGCCCCGCGGTGCTGCTCAACGCGTGCTGGCCCATCTATGGGGCGATTCTGGGGTTCTTCTTCCTCAATGAGCGGGTGAGTGGGCACCTGATGGGCGGGCTCATCGCGGCCACGGTGGGCGCGGGGCTGGTCATCTGGGGCACGTCGATGGAGACGTCCGCGGTGTCCTTTGGAGTGGGCGCGTGGGCGGGGATGCTCTCGGCGGTGTTCAGCGGGGCGGCGGTGGTGGCCATGCGGGCGCTGCGCAACGACACGGACGCGGCCACGGTGTTTCTGTCGTTCTGCGCGTTCGGGCTGCTGTTCGGGCTGCCGTTCGCGATCGCGGACTGGCGGCCGTTGAGCACGGACACGGTGTGGCTGCTGGTGGGGGTGGGGCTGGCGTCGGCGGTGGCGCAGATGGTGTTCACCTACGCCATGGGCTACGTCACCACGGCGATGGGAGGCGTGGGCTCGCAATTGACGCCGGCATTCTCATGGGTGCTGGGCGCGGTGGTGCTGGCCGAGCCCGTGTCGCCGCTGGCCATCTTCGGCGCGACGGTGTGCGTGGGCGGAGTGCTCTGGGGCACGGGCATCATCGGCAAGTTGCTGGTGCCCGCGCCCAAGCCCTCGGGTGGGCCCACCGTCTGAGCTGACGTAGGCTGGGGCGGTACCCGAGCCGGAGCGTGCGGTTGAGCCTGCGAGTGAGCTGTGCCGTGCTGCTGTTGCTGCTGTGCACCGGGTGCGGAGCGCGGCGGGTGGTGCGGCTGGACACGGGGCAGGTGGAGCCGTGGGTGTTTGTGCCCAGGCTGGTCACCCGCAGCTGAGCCGCGTTGGGGCCCACTATGCCGCCGCGTTACTTCGAGCTATTGGACGATGTGAACAAGCTTGGACGTTGGGAACTGAGTGACCCCACGGATCAGCATGGGAGGGAAGTCGATAACCCGTGGATGTTCAGAAAGGGGGCATCGGCGCTGGAGACGGACGAGCCGCTTGGGTCCTCCGTGCAGCACAGCTGGCAGCAGAGGTTGCTGGAGCGGGTGGGGGATGAGGTCGCCGAGCACGAGTGGATTCGAGAGCGGCTGAAGGTGGGGATGATGTCCCAGGAGGTGTCTGGCAAGGACATGCCCGCGGAACTCGTCACGGAGCAGGGGAGGGTCGGGGTGCTGCTGGGAATAGAGACGGGCACTCTGCCGCGGTCCTTCGACATGCCCGCCGGGGCAGTGAGGTTGGTCACCCTCCAGGTGCTGCTGCCGGTGGAACTCGGGTACCTGCTGAAGAGTGGCAAGCAGGGGCTGGAGGAACTGGCACAGCGATTCAAGGCCGGCGCAGCAGGGCACATGGTGCGCGCGCAGCGTCAACCCGTGGTGTAGCGCCGGCCACCTTCCCGGAGCCTGGCGAACTGAGTATCAAGGCGCGTTCGTCAGAAGGCCTCGAGGGACAGGGTAGAGGCTACGGAGCTTGACCGCGTGGTGGTACACCGCCAGGTAATACTCACCGGCGATCGTGATGAACGCATGCCCTGGCGGCTCAGGCTGCTGATTGAGCCATGCTTCGGCTTCTTCCCGGCTGCTGAAAGTTGCCACTGGGGCGGGAGATCCTTCGCGGAGCAGATCCTCGAGGTAATAAGTCAGCGCCCCAGGGTTGTGCAGCAGCTTGCGCAACCCGGTATCACGTACATAGATGACACGGTAGTACTCGTTGTTCGCCAGCACCTGAGCACCCAGTGGTGGTCTGGGATGCGCTTGTAGCCAAGCATCTGCCTCAGCGAAATTCTCGAATGCGGCGATCACGAGAGGCGGGGCATTGGCGTCGAGACTCTTCCGATAGTCCTCGAACTCATAGGAGAGGCCTTTCACGAAGATGAAGCGCAGCGCGTCGATGGCCACCAGCAGTTTCTCCTGCTTGTCCGAGGATAGCTCCTCCTCCCGGGCTTGCCCCAAAAGCTCCTCTACTTCGAGGCAGAGGTCGAAAATGCTCATGGTGACACCGCCACGAGACAGGTCCCGGACACAGTTGTCGATGAAGCCAGAAGCACCGCTGGAGCGACAATGACAAGCCCTGCACCAGCCGAAACCACGACGAATACGACACCTGCGATGACAACCACGCTGCCTACCAGAATCGACTTGCGGTGGCGCTTCAACCACTCCACGGCGCTGTCTGTGGCGGTGAACTCGTGCGGTTTCAGTTCTTGTAACTCTGAACAGTCAAGGTAGGGCTGCATGCAGCGGCGATTGCAGTACTCTTCTTTCCCGCCATTCCCGCGTCTACCAGAAGTGGTGTGACCAAATCCTCTGGGAAGAGGGCGGTCCATACACTCGCGCATGCACTCTCGGAGTTCCTCATCGCAGTCTCGTTGATAGTCGATCACGCGAACGATGGGGCGATACGGGCGTTCTGATTCTTGCAAGGTAGTAACCTGCGGGAGTTCAACATCAGCGGCGCTCTGCCAGTTGTGCGTGAGGCTGCCATCCGGCAATTCTCGTATGACGAGCACGTAGGCAGTCAGCTCCGAGGCTGCTGGTGACGCCATGTGGCGTGCGGTGCTACAGGACGTGAGGAGGACGCCAAGGATGGAGGCGATGAGCACTTCCCAGGGTGCATAGAGCCGCATACTCACGTTTCTACCACAGGCCCTTCGTCGCCTGGAGGCTTGGGCTGCGGCATTGCCTGGCGCGGCGCTGTGGAGCCGTGGATTGTCCACGGAAGGCGGAGACCATGGTAAACCGCCTCCGCGGCCACCCCCGGCCTGGCATCTTCTGGAGGCAGCATCTTGGCAAGCACGGGTTCCACCCCGGCGGCGTAAGGACTCTCCCCCTCAGCATGCTCCGCTGGAACTGCCCTCGTCGGCCCGCCGCCGCGTCGATCAACTCAAGCGCCACTTGTGGAGCGCCGCCGATATCCTCCGCGGCTCCATCGACTCGTCCGATTACAAAAACTACATCTTCGGCCTGCTGTTCCTCAAGCGCCTGTCCGATGTCTTCGAGGAGGAGGCAGAGAAGCTCCTGGCCCAGGGCAAGCCCCCCGAGGTGGCGTGGGAGGATCGGGACTCGCACCACTTCTGCGTCCCCAAACGCGCCCGCTGGAGCCAACTGCAGAAGGTGTCCACGAACATTGGCGGGGCGCTCAACAAGGCGTGCTCGGCGCTGGAGGAGCAGAACAGCAACCTGGACGGAATCCTGGCGGGCATCGACTTCAACGGCGAGCGCAAGCTGAGGGACACGAAGAACCGGGTTGAGGCACTGAAGACCGGTTCCGAGTCTCACGCGGCAGACCTACGGGGACTTCTGAGCATCAAGCTGTCTCTGCAGCCAGACCCTATGGGCGTTGACGCTGGTAAAGACAGAAGCCATGCGCCCCTTGTTCGTCCTCATCGTGATGGATGAAATGCCGAGGAGCTTGGTGGGTGAAGCCTTGCTGACACAACCCCCGCCGCTGTCGCCGGGAGTGGCGTGAGCGGTGAGCCCTCCTTCTTGTGTGGGTTGGGCATCAATGACAAGTCGAACATCATCCGATTCCGACCTGGTGAAACCGGTGATTTTGTTCTCGACCGTATGGCGTTGCCCATACAGAGGGTGTGTGTCCCCTGGCCCATATCCAACCATGACGACTTCGTGTCCCTTGGCAGGATAGCTCCACTGCAGCTCATAAATTGGAAGGTTTTCCACTGGTTTGTCGAGGAAAATAACCGCGAGGTCATTGTCGATCCACGCGGCCGCCGCGGTATCCTTCGCCGTGGCGAAATAGAGCTCGAAGCCGGGATGGGGGACGACTGACCCAGAGTATGTACTTCCGCTAAAGCTGCCCTCCGCTCCAGCTTGGTAGATTAAGGTTTCGACCTGCGCCTTGCTGGCGCACTCCGAATGGCTCATGACAGCTTCGATGACGCGGTCCTGGAGCAGTTCATCCTTGTATAAAAGCCCGGGTTCGCGCTTTCGCTGGCGAAGCCTGCCCGGTTGGGTGTCAGGGGCTCGCGCAATACATACACAGTGACCTGCGGTAAGGATGAGGCGGGGCGCGATCAGCACGCCCGAGCATTCGAGAGGGAGTACACTATAAAGCCTGTCTCGGTCTCCAAACCGCTCTTTCTCCTTCGCGAACTTCTCTTTTGAGAGAACCCTGACCATGGACCGGTGTCTGTTTTCAGAGTCCCTGGGGCCGCCCGCTCCGGTCGGTGTGAAGCGGGAAAGTTCCATATAGTTCAAATCCAGAAGTGGGCTGGGAGATGATTCCGGCGGGGGGCCTGAGAGACACCCTGTCGTGAAGAGGAGGGCCAGGACAGTTAGAAAGCGTCGAGAGAGTCGGGGCTTCGAGTTATCGCCCAGGGGCTTGCTCCGGAGCGGATGCACGCTGGATTTCCTCCTTTAGCCAGTGCTCATAGAGGTGTGTGCTCGTGAATGAGGGCTCTTGTCCCAGAGCCCGGCTGAGGATGCCAACCAGCTCCATTCCTTGCGCTGTTTCACGCAAGCAGGGGCCGCCGCTATCGCCTTTGTAGCGTGTTTGCGAAGGTTTCTCGAGCAGCGCTCGTCCGCCAGCCGTGTCAGGAGATCCCGTGACTCTGGCCTTGAAATGGCGGCGCCTTCCTCCGAGCGTGCCGAAGGTCTCGTCATACCCATAGCCCACGAGGGTGACCGTTTCGTTGAGCTTGACGCCCATGGAGGCCAATGGAATAGCGGGGAGCGCCTCCCCGGCGGGGGTGTTCAGAGAAACAATGGCAAGGTCTCCAGTGCTCGATAAGACGTTTTCTTGCTCATCGGTGGTGATCTTGAAGGCGGGATGGAGCCGGACCGTTCCCCGATACTCGCGCGCCTGATAGCTCGGCCCAGAGCCTTGCTCTGATTTGCTATAGACAAAAGTAGTGACGATGGCCGTGGTGATGCACTCCGTGCCGTCGATTATCAGGGAACCCTCCATCCCGGTCAGGCCGGCCTTGCGTTTCGAGCAGAAGCAATGCCCGGCGGTCAGCACGGCGCGTGGGCTCACCAACACCCCGCTGCATTGTTTGCTGATTCCCCTGGGAGGAGAGGGGAAAGGTGTAACGGTGACGGTATGATGAAAGCGGTTCTCGAGGTCCTCCTCGCCGGCCAGCGCCTCGACGGAATGGTTGGAGGGGGGCGGCCCTGAGTCTGGCGCTGGGGTGGAAGGCAACTCTTTCGTTGCCATGCTCTGGGCTCTTGGGGCGTCCCGCTCGCAGGCGACAACACTACAAAAGGCAGCAAAGACTGTCAGAGCTGGAGCCAGAAGTGAAATCGCTTTCAAATGCCCATATGCGCGCCAGTTATTCATGGCTGACAAAGCTAGTCCGTAACGATTCTTTGGGTCAACGCGTGAAGCCCGTGTTTTCAGCGTGGCTCCGAGGTGGTGGGGCGGGCTGTTGTTCTAACCGGGTAGTAGCAGGCCCCCTGCCATTCGTACTCGCCCGTGCCGCAGGGTGGACTCACCGTGGTGTGTGGGTACCAGCAGCCCCCGTGGAGCTCTACCTCCCAACGTGAATCGCACGGAGGACGCTTCTGGTCGGGACGCGGCCTGGTGGGCATCTCGGCTTCCACGCTCTGGTGCTCAGCAGGCGCTTCTCCGGTGGGCGCGGTGGAGGCTGAGCTGAGCGCGTCTTCTCCCATCCCCACGGTGCCGCCGGCTGGTTTCGTGGCTTGTTCCTCGTGTTGGGGTTTCCACTTCAAACCCAACACCGTGGCGGCCAGTACTCCCAATACCAGCGCGGCCGCGGCCACCTCGGGCCAGGGCACCGTCCAACGCTTCGCAGGAGGAGGGCGGCTCGGTGGAGGACGTGGAGGAAGCGCTGTCGGGGCGGGTTTGAGCTTCGCGGCCTGAACCCGTGCCAGCTCCGCGGCCACCCGTGTCTGGCCCTCCTCGATACGCGCGTGGACCAGCCACCGCTCGTACTCCACCCGGGACTGGAGCCGCTGCCCCGGGCCCACCCGCGACTCTTCCGTCTCCCAGGCGAAGAGCGGTTCATCCCATGTCGCTTCGGCGCTCTCCGCCAGCGTCTCCAGGCTTCGTGCCACCTCTTGCGCGGCGGCACGCTCCTCGGGGCGGGCCGCCAGCATCCGCGACACCAGCGCCCCCAGCTCCGGAGGCACTCCAGGGTTCAGCTCGTGCGGCGCACGCGGCGGCTTTCCTTCCAGCCGCTCCCGCGTGCGCTGCTCCTCGTCTACCTCCATATAAGGATAGCTGTCCGTGAGCAGCCGGAAGGCGGTGACGCCCAGGCCATACACGTCATCCGCTGGCCCCGCGCCACTGGCGGTGCCAGGAGGCACCAGGCCCAGGTGCGCGCGCAGCCGCTCGGGGCTGTAGTACAGCGGAGTGCCCGGAGGCCCCTGCACCGTCAGCGGCGCCGCCCCCTCCCACGAGCCCGCGCCGAAGTCGGTGAGCATCGGCTCGCCGTCCTTCATGCGCACCAATACATTGTCTCCCTTCATGTCCCGGTGAGCCCCGCCCACCGCGTGCACCGCCGCCAGCGCTCCGGCCACCTTCGCCAGCAGCCGCGTCACCTGGCGCCGCGAGGGATTGCCCATCCGCGCCCAGCGGTACAGCACCGGGCCTTCCACCCAGTCCATCACGACATAAGGAAAGCCGTACCACTGGCCGTGTCCCCGCAGCCGGGGAACGTTCGGGTGCTGTACCCGCTCCAGCAGCCCCGCCTCGCGCTCCAGCCGCGCATCGCCCCGGCCCCGCGCCAGCTTCAGCGCGCAGGCGCCAGCCGCCTCCTGGCCCACCCGCACCGCCAGGTACACCACTCCAAAGGTGCCCAGCTCGTGTCGCCACAGCACCCGCCAGCCGTCCACCCGCGTGCCATCTCCCAGCCCCGCCGGGTGCAATGGCCCCAATGCTCCCGAAGGACTGTCCGGCCGCGGTTCGCGGTGCATTCGCTGTGTTCCTCTCAGGGGCTGGGCGCTAACCCAGCGCTATGTGCCAGGTCTTCCGCCGCCTACCTCACCCAGGTGGGAGGATACCGTTCCACGCGCTGGCTCCAAGCCTCTGCCGGCTGAGCCTCCGCGCTCGAAGCCCGAGGCTGGGCGTGGCGCGGGAGCTTTCTCCCGTCCTTCATCGAGCACTCCGGAAAGATTTCCAGGAACCCCCGGGATGTGGGCACTTCTCTTCCACACTCAGTCCGGGTTTTTTCCCTCGGGTGCTGGGCCGTTTGCCTTGTTGAGTCGTGCGCTTCCCTGGCTGGGCATCCGGGTTGCACAGGCCTTGCCCGTCGGAGTCTTGGGAGGCGGCGATTATGTGGGGATCGCGGTGGGTGTGGCTGGCGGCGTGGGCGTGCGTGGTGGCGGCGGCGGGTGGGTGCGATCGGCCGAGCTCGTACGGCAAGGGTGCCCGTGCCGCCTTCGCGGCCCGGCCTCATGTGCTCGAGTTTGGCCCCGCGGCGGTGGGCTCGACCAAGACGGTGAAGCTGCGGCTGGCCAATGAGGGCCGCGCCACCATGCGCATCGAGGGCGCTGTCTCCAACGTGCCCAACGTGGAGGTGCCCCCCTTCGAGCCCTTCTCCCTGGGCGCTGGTGCCGAGTACGAGGTGGAGGTGCGCTTCACGCCCCAGGTCGAGGGCTCGGTGCAGGGCATGGTGCAGATCCTCACCGACGCGGACGATCAGGGCAACAGCGGCTCGCAGGTGGCCGTGCAGGGCCTGGGCGTCAAGGCCTGGGTCGAGGTGAAGAGCCAGGCCCTGGACTTCGGCAATGTGCCGCTGGACACCGTGGAGGTGCGCCAGCTGCTGGTGCGCAACCCCACCAGCGTGGACAGCCCGCTGCGCCTCGAGATGGTGGGCGCGGATGCCGATCAGTTCTCCTCCAGCTCCGCCCCGCAGCAGCTGACGCTCAAGGCCGGCGAGGAGCAGAGCCTGCAGGTGGCCTTCAAGCCGGGGCGGCTGGGCTCGGCGCAGGCCGCGGTGCGCGTGGCGGTGTGCGAGGGCTGTGAGCCGGCCGTCGTGGCGCTGACGGGGACGGGCATCGCCTCGCAGCTGGAGATCTCTCCGCTGCGCGTGGACTTTGGCCGGGTGGCCGTGGGCGCCACCGCCGAGCAGGCCGTCATGGTGCGCAACCAGGGCACCGAGCCCATGCGCTACACGGGAGCGCGCATCGTGGCCGATCAGGCCAATGCCTTCCGCGTGGTGAGCGCGATGGCCCCCGCGGGCAATGTGCTCAAGCCGGGCGAGGCGGCGGAGGTGCGCGTGGCCTTCACGCCCGCCGTGCTGGGCGCCGTGCCCCAGGGGCTCGTCGAGGTTCAGGTGCAGGCCACCGGCTCCACGGCTCCCGGGCCCAAGGTGGCCCTGGTGGGCGAGGGCGGCTCGTCGTGTATCTCGGTGCTGCCGCGCGCCATTGACTTCGGTGAGGTGGCCGAGGGCATGTCCGCCACCCGCAAGGTGGAGGTCATCAACCGCTGCCGCGAGCAGGTGCTGCTGAGCGAGCTGCAGCTGTCCACGCAGCGGGGCGGCTTCTTCACGCTGGCGCAGGCTCCCGCGAGCCTGCCCATCGCCGCGGGCAAGTCCGCCTTCGTGGGCGTCACCTTCACCCCGCGGGCCGGGGCGGGCGCTGGCGCGGCGCGGCTGGCCGTCACCGTGCGCAACGGCGGCAGCACCGCGACCGAGGTCGTCCCGCTGGCGGGCCTGGGCCGCGGCTTCCCTCCGTGCCAGTACACCCTCACCCCGCCGTCGCTCGACTTTGGCCACGTGCCGGTGGGCGCTCCGGTGGCCCTGGGGGTGTCGCTGCGCAACACGGGCCCCACCTCCTGCTTCCTGGCGGGAATGCAGCTCGTCGAGGGCTCGGACACGGCCTTCACCGCCACGCCGCTGGAGAACACGGTGCTGGCGCCGGGCCAGCGCACCACGCTGCTCGTCCAGTTCAAGCCCGAGGAGGAGGGCAGCTTCGCCGGCCTGGCCGAGGCGTGGGTGAATCACCCGTCCGCAGGCCACCCCACGGTGAACGTGCAGGGCACCGGCGTGCGCGGCTGCTTCACCCTGCAGCCCACTCACCTCGAGTTCGGGCTCACCAAGCTCAGCTGCAACCCGCGCACCCGCGAGCTCATCGCCTACAACAAGTGCTCCGGGCCCCTCACCGTGCAGGGCCTGGCGGTGGAGCAGCAGACGCAGGAGTTCGTCGTCGCGGGCGGCTCGTTCCCGAGGACGCTCCAGGCCGGCGAGCAGTTCAAGGTGCGCGTCACCTATGTGCCCACGGACGATGGCGATGACGCGGCCGCCCTGCGCTTCGCGCTGGACTCTGGCGCCGTGCACACCGCGAGCATGGTGGGCCGGGGCGCCGCCCAGGCCGAGCAGACCGATGACTTCGTGCAGGAGCCCGAGGCCAAGGTGGACGTGCTCTTCGTGGTGGATAACTCGGGCTCGATGATGGAGGAGCAGCAGAGCCTGGGCTCCAACTTCGCCGCCTTCCTCACCGCGGCCACCGCCGCCAGCGTGGACTACCGCATTGGCGTCACCACCACCGGCATGGATGCCTCTCCGGGCGGCTGGTCCGTGTGCCCTGGCGGCGCCGACGGCGGTGAGAATGGCCGCCTGTTCCCCGTGTCGGGCAGCAGCCCGCGCATCATCACCCGCAGCACGCCCAACGCCGCGGGCGTGTTCGCCTTCAACACCCACGTGGGCGTGTGCCACTGGAACGAGCAGGGCCTGGAGGGCGCCTACCGCGCGCTGTCCTCGCCGCTGCTGCACGCGGTGGACGATCCGCGCACCTCGCAGCCCAATGACGGCAACGGCGGGTTTTTGCGCCCCGAGGCGCGCCTGGCCATCATCTTCGTCACCGACGAGGAGGACTTCTCCAACCAGCCGGTGTCCTTCTACGAGACGTACTTCCGGGCGCTCAAGGACAACGATCCGTCCAAGCTCAGCGTGTCCGCCATCACCGGGCCGCAGGATCTGTCCACCTGCTCCACCGCGAGCAGCTCGGGCTCCCGCTACATTCAGCTCGCCCGTGCCACCGGCGGCGTCGTGGAGAGCATCTGCACGCCCAACTGGGCCGAGTCGCTCAAGAAGCTGTCCTCCACCACCTTCGGGCCCAAGCGCATCTTCCCCCTCACGAACCTGCCCGCCGATCCGGCGCAGATCGTCGTGAAGGTGGACGGCCAGCCGGTGTCGGGGTGGAGCTATGACGCGGCCACCAACTCCATCGTCTTCGCCGACGGCCTGGCGCCGCCGGCCGGGGCCTACATCGAGGTGATTTATCCACTGGGATGCTGAGCCGATTCACTGTTTCTTGACTCTTCGGGGAAATCTCTCTCGACATGGGGGTTGGGTCGCGGCACTTTGAGACGTGACGATGCCGCCCGAATCCCTGCTTGTCGCTGGAGTGGGAGACATCCATGGCCGCTTCCACCGCGTGGAGGCGTGGATGGATGCTCTGGAAGCGGCGCGCGGTCGTCCCGTGGATCTGGTGCTGGCGGTCGGGGACGTGGAGGCGTTCCGGCAGCCGGATGACCACCGCCGCAAGACGGCCAAGCGGGGCATGCCGGCCGAGTTCGCCGAGTATGCCGACGGGGTGCGGAAGATGAAGCGGCCGCTGTACTTCATCGGCGGCAACAACGAGGACTTCGAGGCGCTGCACGATTCGCCGCAGGGCTTCGAGCTGGCGCCGGACGTGCACTACCTGGGGCGGGCGGGGCAGCGCACCGTGCAGGGGCTGCGCATCGCGTACCTGTCCGGCATCCACGCGCCGCGCTTCTACGAGCAGCCGCTGAAGCGGCCCACGTCGCTGGATACGGCGAAGCAGGCCGGCTACTTCCGGGCCCCCGAGGTGGAGAAGCTGATGGGCCTGCGGGACGCGGACATCCTGCTGGTGCACGAGTGGCCCCGCGGCATCGTTCAGCGCGCCCGGGACGAGGGGCTGTCCAATGGGCGGCCGCTGCCTTCGTACTGGATTGGCAACCCCGTCACCCGCCGGCTGGTGGACACGGTGCGGCCCCGGTGGGTGCTCTGTGGGCACTCGCACAAGGCGTTCGCGGTGTCGCTGGGCGGTGAGGGGGGGCGGCCCGCCACGCGCATCGCCTGTCTGGATCAGTCGACCCGGCCGGACGAGGCGGTGTTCTGGCTGGAGTACGAGGGGCGCGAGGCGGTGCGCGGCGGCTGGGGCGTGTCCGGCCAGGTGGCCTGGCAGGCCGGCGACAAGTGGAACCTCATGCGCTTGCCTCCTCCGAGCGCGGCGGTGGACACGGGCGAGGACATGGAGATGGAGCACGATTAGGCCCCTGGGCCCCGGGTAGCGGCGCCCTGGCTCAGTCCGCCGCAGGCAGCACCACCTCGAAGGTGGTGCCCCGGCCCAGCTCGCTGCGCACGCGCAGCTCTCCGTTCATCCCCCGGACATAGGAGTGGCAGATGGACAGGCCCAGCCCCTTGCCTCCGCCCACGTCCCGGGTGGTGAAGAAGGGCTCGAAGATGCGCGGCAGCACCTCGGCGGCAATGCCCTTGCCGGTGTCGCTCACCTCCACCACGGCGTAGCCCCGCTCGTCCGCGCGCGTCGTCAGGCGGATCTCGTTCTGATCGGCGTGGCCCTCGGGGATGGCCTGGGCCGCGTTGACCAGCAGGTTGAGGAACACCTGCGCCAGCCGCGTCTCGTCTCCGAGCACCGCGGGCGGCGCGCCGTAGTGCTTCACCACGCGCGCGCCGCGGCTCAGCTCTCCGCTGGCGATGGTCAGCACCAGGTCCAGCACCGCGTGCAGCTCCACGCGCTGGCGCTGCTGGGGCTGCATGCGGGAGAACGTCCTCAGGTCCTGAATGATGCCGCGCATGCGCTCGGTGCCCTGCAGCGCCTCGTCGATGGCCTGCGTCACCTCGTCCCAGCGCCCTCGGTCCTGGCTCCCGGCCGTGGCCTCGCGCACCTCCGTGGCCACGAAGTGCAGGTTGGAGATGACATAGGCCAGGGGGTTGTTGAGCTCGTGGCCCACCCCCGCGGCCAGCGTGCCCACCGCCGCCATCTTCTCGGCGTGAATGAGCCGCTCGCGCGTCTCCTGCAGCTCCTGGACGCGGACCTTCAGGTCGGCGTTCACGGTGGCCAGCTCCGCGGTGCGCTCGTCCACCCGGCTCTGCAGCTCGCGCTGGTGCAGGCGCAGCCGGTGCACGCGCAGCCACACCGCGCCGGCCACCAGCAGCACGGTGGCCAGCACGCACGCCAGGCGGAACTGCCACGTCTGGTGCAGGCGCGGGCGCAGGTAGAAGTCCACCACGGCCTCGGGCGCGGCGCCTCCTCCGTCCACGTACTCGGCCGCCACGCGGAAGCGGTAGCCGCCCGGCGGCAGGTGCGTGTAGTAGGCCACCCGGCGCGTGCCGGCCTGCACCCATTGGCTGTCGAAGCCCTCGAGCTTGTAGCGGAAGCGCAGCCGGTTGGGCGCGCGCAGGCCGGGGGAGGTGTAGTGCAGCTCGATCTGGCCCTCGGTCGCGCGGATGCCCTGGCGCTCGGCGGAGGGCACGGCGCGTCCGTCCACGTACAGCTCCTCGAGCAGCACCGGGGGCGGAGGCGTTCGCCGCTCCTCGTACCCCGGGGTGTAGGCCACGGCGCCGCGGATGGTGGGAAACCACAGCCGGCCGTTGCGGTCCTTCCAGCCTCCGGGCGAGCCCAGCGAGTTGCACTCCTCCGAGCGCATGCCGTCATCGGCTCCATACGCGCGCGAGGAGGCGCGCTCCATCCGGCCCTCGGCGACGGCCTCCAGCTCCACGCGCGGCACGCGGAACACGCCCTTGTTGCAGCTCATCCACAGGTTGCCGCGCTCGTCCTCGAGGACCTGAAAGATCCGGTCATCGAACAGCCCATGCTCCACGGTGAAGCGCCGGAACTGGCCCTGCCGCCAGTGATAGAGGCCCTCGTCCGTGCCGATCCAGAGCGCGCCCGTGCTGTCCTCATGAAGCGACAGCGCATCGTTCTGGAGCGGGCCACGCTCGGGGGCGATCACGTGAAGCCGGCCTTCGTGCAGATGCGCCAGGCCCCCTCCCAGGGTGCCCACCCAGAGCCCTCCCGCAGCGCTCTGGCGAAGCAGGGAGATTCCAGCGCCTGGCAGCCCCTCGGCGGGAGCGAAGGGCTCGAAGCGCGTGCCATTCCAGCGCGCCAGTCCCGTTGGCGTGCCCACCCAGAGGGTTCCGGCCCCGTCCACGGCGAGCTGAAACGCACGCACGTCCCGCAGCCCGTGCGCGGCGCCGTACGAGGTGAGGGTGCCCGCCTTCCAGCGGCTGATCCCGCCGCGGGTGCCGAACCAGACGCTGCCGTCAGGGCCCTCGGCCAGGGCGCGCACCCGGTCCAGGATGAGCCCATCCGCGGTGCTGAACGAGCGCATCTTCCCCTCGTGCAAGCGCGTGACGCCACCGCCCACCGTGGCGAACCACAGGCTGCCATCACGCGTCTCCAGGATGGCCAGCACCATCTCGTGGGCCAGCCCCTCGGGAGGACCGTAAGGCACGAAGGGCGCGTCCTTGAGGCGGTGCAGCCCCCGGGCCTCCGTGCCGAGCCACAGGTTGCCCTCGGTGTCCTCGATGATGTCGTTGACCAGGCTGCCGGCCAGCGGGTGTCCGGCGTCCAGCTCCGAGCGCTGGTTGCCCAAAAGCCGCACCACCCCGCCACCCAGGCTGCCCACCCAGAGCGCGCCCACCCGATCCAGGAACAGCACGTCGATGGGGGCACCGGGCCGGCTGGCCTCGGGCACCCGGCGAGGGACCCCCTCACGCACCTGGTAGACTTCTCCCCCGTCGGTGCCCGCCCACAGCGTGCCGGTGCGGTCGAACAGCAGCGCGCTCACGTGGACACTCGCCTGGCCGTCGAACGCCAGTGGCGCCGCCCAGGTGCTGCCCGTCCATTGCTGCACGCCTCCGGCCCCGCCTACCCAGATCTTCCCCGCCGCGTCCTCCACGATGGCCAGCACCTCGTTGCTGGCCAGCCCCTCGGCGGTGGTCCACGTCTGAAAGCGGCCCTCGGACAGCCGGCTGACACCCTCGGCCTCCGTGGTGATCCACACGCTGCCATCGCGGGCCTCCAGCAGCGCGGAGATGTTGTTCAGGGGCGTGGACTCGGCAGGGGTGACAGCGGAGAAGATCCCCTCGCGCAGGCGGGCCAGGCCCTGGCTCGTGCCAATCCACAGCGTCCCATCACGCCCCAGCATCAGGCTTCGGACGGTGCGGTGGGGCAGGGCCGGGGTGTTCGTCTCGTCAAAGACGGTGAAGCGCGCCCCGTCGAAGCGCACCAGCCCTTCCCAGGTGCCGCCCCAGAGGTAGCCGTCCGGCGTCTGCAGCAGCGTCAGGATGCTGTTCTGCGGCAGCCCGTCCGCGGTCTGCCAGGCGCGGTGGGGCAACTGCGCCAGCGAGCGGTTCGGCTCCAGGGCCCAGGCCCCGGGCGTGCCCACGAGCACGCCGAGCAGCAGCACGAACACCCAGGCCCTGCGGGCGGAAACCGGCGCCATACCCCCGCAGCGGGACACCGAGGCCCAGGCTAAGTCAATGCCCGTCGTGTGGTTTCTGCGTCACGCCCCGCGCTGGGAGGCCTGGCGATCGAACACCTCTTGCGCCAGCGCATAGGTGTCGCGCTGGTTGGGGTGGAAGCCCGGCCGGAAGTAATCCATGAACATGCGCACCGTGCGCACCACCAGCCGGTCCTTGCCGAACAGCAGCGTCCGGAGCTCCTTCCAGGTGCTCTTGCGCCACAGCAGGCCCTCCTGGCGCAGCAACATCACCATGCCCACGCCAATGAAGCCCGCCACGACCAGCGCCCCCAGCACCGCGCCCACCAGGCGCAGCAGATAGGAGCCGCTGGTGCGCTGCAGCAGCTCGAAGGCCAGCGTCTTGTGCTCGATCTCCTCGGCCGCGTGCCACTCCCACATCTCCGCCATGGCCGGCTCCGCGTCACGCACCATGCGGCCGTCGAGGATGAGCTCCGCCAGCACCGAGGTGAGGTGCTCGAAGCCGGCGATCATCGCCACGCTCACGCGCTGCCCCAGCCTCTTCTCGAACCAGTGCGAGAAGATGTGCTCCGAGCCGCTCAGGTAGCCGTCGATGTCAAAGCCCTGCTCGCGCATGTTCTGCAGGTACTTGGCGTGCACGAACGAGTGGGTGGACTCCTGGCCCATGAAGCCGCGGATCTGCCGCGCGAACTCCGCGTCCTGAAGCCCGGGCAGGCAGCCGCGCATCACCCGCGCCATGAAGTCCTCGAACGACACCACGAACAGGTTGATGGCGTTGAAGAAGTGGGTGCGCACCGGGCTGCCCGCCAGCCAGTGCCGGGCAATGGAGCCAGGGAACGAGAACGCCGTGCGTCGGGGCCGGATGTGCTCCGGATCCAGCGGGCGCGGCTCGAACCGGGCCATGGGCTGGACGAAGACGGCCGGAGCGCCTCGGGTGAGCACTGGTGCGCGGGTGACAGAGCTGGGCGCAGTCATTGGGGCTCCTGAGGTGGCTCGGTGGGTGGTGCCCTCAGCGATGAAGCACGGTTCGTGCCGAGCTCGGAAGTCCTTGAAAATAGGTCCAGACGGGGAAGGCCGTAGTTCATTCGTGAATTTCACGGGCGGACGGTTTGAAGGATTTAACCGTGAATTCAGGCATTTCAATAGACACTTCGTTTCCGAAGCTCTCTATTTCATTTTTGAAGCACGCGAGGGGTGTGTCCCCGGGGACTCAGTCCCAACGGACTTCAAGGTCAAAGTCCTCGGTGCTCTGCTTTTCGAAGGTGATGCGGCCCGTTTTGATGCCCAGCACGTCGAAGGCGGACAGGCACAGGCCGCAGTAGAACTCGGGGGCGATGGGGACGCCGCGGAAGCGGATGCGGTAGTGGCGTGGCCCCACCTGCTCGGAGGTGCGCTGGCCGAAGTTGCTGTTGCGGCCAATGAACTCGCCGGCCTTGCGCATCAGCCGGTCGGGGCCCACCACGTTGAGCGCGGCGAGCTGAATCTTGCCCAGCAGGGTTTCGCGGTAGCCGTGGAACATGCGGCGGCCCACGGCCTCGAGCCCCTCGGGCCGGGGCTTCTTGGGGAAGAAGCGCTGGGCCAGCCAGTCCAGCAGGGCGATGTAGCGGTCCATGGGCACTTCGGTGGGCATGTCCGGTGGCCGCCGCACAGCTGGATGATCTCCGCCATCTCCAGCGAGCCCTGGGTGACGCCCATGCCCCGGAGCAGTCCTTCCACGGCGCTGTGCTTGAAGGCCCGGGTGTCCTGGGCAGCTGACGGCGGGGGAAGAGGCTGGTCCATGGTCGGCTCGCGCGCCCGAGGCAGAGTGTGCCTCCAGTATACCCGCCTACGACGCTTCGCCTTCCTCCTGGGTGTGCCCCCACTGCTTCAGGCGCTTGAAGAGCGACGAGCGGGCCAGGCCCAGCGTCCGCGCCGTCTGTTCCCTGTGGTTGTTGAGGCTGCGCAGCGTCCCTTCGATGATCTGCCGCTCCAACAGCCTCAGCATCTGCTCCAGCGTCATGTCTTCCCGCACCTCGAGCACCAGCGACCGCTTCTTCTGGGCGGCGTCGTCGGGCGTCTGGGTGAAGACGATGTCGTGGGGCCCCAACTCGGTGCCTTTGCGCAGCATCAACGCGCGGTGTACCAGGTTGCGCAGCTCGCGCACGTTCCCGGGCCAGGGGTGGCGCTGGAGCAGGGCCAGCGCCTCGGGGGTGAACTTCACCGTCACTTCGCCTGGCGAGTGCACCCGCAGGAAGTGCTCCGCCAGCAGCCGGATGTCTCCCCGCCGCTCGCGCAGCGGCGGCAGCACCAGCGGCATGACGCTGAGCCGGTAATACAGGTCCTCGCGGAAGCGGCCTTGCCGGACCTCGGCCGACAGATCGCGGTTGGTGGCCACCAACACCCGCGCGTCCACATGGAAGGGGTGGCGCGCTCGGAGCGTGCATGGAGCGCTCGGGCTACCATCTCCTTGCCCGTGCCGGACTCGCCCAGAATCGTCACCGTGGCGTTGGAGGGCGCCACCCGCTGGATCAGCTCCGCCAGCTCCCGCATGGCCGGCGACTTGCCAATGAGGCCCTCCGCGGGCCCGGACCGCCCCGCCCGGGACACCGGCTCGAAGACGAGCTCCGTCTCGCCCAGCCGCAGCGCGTTGTTGAGCGCCACCTCCGCCTCGACCAGGCGGGTGCTGCCCTGGAAGGTGCCGTTGGTCGAGTCCAGGTCTCGCACCAGGAAGCCTGTCTTGAGCCGTGTCACCTCGAGGTGGTGGTTGGAGATGCTCGGATCCTCGATCACCACCGTGTTGGTGGGAGCCTTGCCGACGGTGAAGCGGTCGCTCTTCACCGGATGGAGAAACTCGTTGGCGCCGTGCCTCACGCGCACCTGCACCTGGGGCAGGCTCTCGCGGAGGGCTTCGCGCGCATGCACCTCGGTGAGCGAGCTCGAGACGGTGGGGCGCTCGTTCGCGGCCGTGACGCGCTCGCGGTACAGCGCGCGCCACGGGCCCAGCTCCAGGGTGCCCCCGTCGGGCAACTCCCCCTGGCTCATGAGCTCGCCGCAGACGCGCGTGCCCTGGCTGGAGAGATTCTCCATCAGGCAGCGCTTGCCATCGAAGCGCAGCGCGACCTGTTGTCGGCTCACCTGCGAATCCGGAATGACGACGTCGCACTGCGCACCGCGGCCGATCACCACGCGCCGCTGCTCGAGCCCGACTCGGAGCACTTCAACGCCCCGGCGAAAGAAAACCAACTCTGGCATGTGTCCCCCCCTGTTGATGCAGGGGGGACATATCAGAGGAGGGCTGCAATGACGAAGAGCTGGCGCGTGGTCAGGGCTGCTTCGAGGTGGGCGGGCGGCTATTCTCGACGACAGGCAAGTAGCACCGATTCTCGTGCTCCAAGGCGCTCCCACAAGGTGGTTTTCTTTCGCCCAGTGGCCCCCACCAACAGAGGCCGTAGATGGCGCGCTGAGCCTCTTCACACGGTGGCCTGCGCTGGCCAGGAACAGGCGTCGCCGTCATCGGGTTGGCCAACACGTGGTTGGGCATCCCATGGGAACCTCGGGTTTCCGCCGCCGCAAGCACCTCGTCGACGCCACCATCCGCCAGCGCCACGGTCTTCTTTCTGATGGACCCCTCTTGTTGCTCTTCGGCTTCGACGGCGGTGAGCTGCCTCGGCGCTACTTCACTGGTGGGCCGGCGCACAAGTGGCACCAACCCACCGGCCAGCACGCCGGCGGCGAGGGCGCCCCCCACGGCCAGCAGCTTGGAATGTCTGCGCAGCGCCTGACGCGCCAGGTGCCAGCGCGTGGGGCCAGGGCGTGAGGCGTGCTCGGTGGCCAGCATGGAGCGGGAGGGCCACACCCGCTGCTGCGCTGCGTCCCCGGCGCTCTTCTCTGCCTGTTCGAGCGCCTCGGCGAGCACGCCCGCGGTGCCGCGTGCGTGGGGATGGTCCGAGAGCATGCGCAGGATGAGGGCCTCCAGCTCCGGTGCCACGGAGGCCAGCTCGCCCGGAGGCAGCAGGCGCGGGGCGTCCTGGGTGCCTTGCGGCGGGTAGGTGCCCGTCACCAGGTAGTAGGCTGTCACGCCCAGGGCGTACACATCGTCGGCGGCAGTGCCCACATAGCGCTCGGCGGGGTCGCCCTCCCGCTCGTGGCGCAGGGCATGAGGGCTGCGGTAGGGCCGGGTGCCGGGTGGAAGCACTCCCGTGGTGAGCTCGCGTGCGCCCGGGTAGCGGCAGCAGCCGAAGTCCACCAGCACCGCGTGGCCCTCGGAGGTGACGAGCACGTTGTCGCCCTTCACATCGCGGTGCACGCCGTGGCGGTGGGTGGCCTCCAGCGCTCGCGCCAACTGGGCTAGTACCTGTAGGGCCTGGCGGGAGGTGAACCCCCGCAGCCGGGCCCAGTCGTAGAGCGGCAGGCCCTCCACCCACTGCATCACGAGGTAGGGGTAGCCCCTGCGCTGGCTGTCGTGCCACACGCCCCGGTCTCTCAAGCCGGGCACGTGGGGGTGGCGAATGCGCGAGAGCAGCTCGCCTTCCCGCTCGAAGCGCAGGTCCCCGGGCTCGCGCGCCAGCTTCAGGGCGTACTCACCGGCTCCCGGGTCCTCGGCCAGGCACACCCGGTAGACGATGCCGAAGGTGCCGCTGCCCCTGCGCTCCAGAACACGCCAGGGGCCAATGAGCGAGCCGGTGGCGGGGGAGTGCACCTCGGAGGTGAGCATGAGAAACCCTCGGGGGAAGTGAGCAGCCGCGCACCCTACCTCACAGGGTGGTCTCCTCGCCACCCGCGGCACTCGGGCCACCTCCCGCTCAGCCCCGGTGGCGCTGGGCCTCGCGGAAGAGCTGCGTCAGCGAGTAATCCAGCAGGGCCTGGCGCGAGCGCATGTAGCGGTGAGCGCGGACAAACGGCAGCCATACCCGGGTGCCCACCTTCACTTGCGCCTCCTGCCAGTTCCTGCGCGGCAGCCACTGGCCGCCCAGGTGCCGCACCAGCACCTGGCCCAGGTAGGCGCCGATGGCCGGCACTGCGATCTCGTCAATCCGCTGGCGCTCGAAGATCTCCGGGAAGTTCTGGTGCCAGAAGCGGAAGTCCACGTCGGTGAGGGACTCGGGCGTCCCCTCGAAGACGGAGGGCACCTTTGTGTGCAGCAGCGCCACGAGGTGCTCGGCCTGGTAAGCCAGGGCGTGCAGGGCCTGTGGTACATCGGGCACGTCCACTGGGAGCGCGGACTGCACGGGCAGCCACTCGTCCGGCACGGGAGGCTGGTAGGAGTTGAGCTGTGCCACCTCGCGCTGGCGCTGGCTGAACGTCACGCTGTCCACGACGCGGGAGAGCAGCGCGGCCACATCCGGGTGGAAGCGGGGCTCCACGGGAGCCAGGGTCTGACTGCGCTCGCGCAGGGTGCGCAGCACGGTCTCGAAGTCCAGGTCCGGCCGCAGGTGAACGAAGGCACGCGCCTGAGCCTGTCGGGCCTCGTCGCTGGCGAAGTCGGCGGCGGTGGGCCAGGTGACGAACAGCACCGCGCCATGGGGCAGCGCTTCCACCCGGTGCGCGGGGGTGGAGAGCAGGCGCTCGCGGCCCAGGGTCTCCACCAACTGGGGGCTGAACACGTTGAGCCAGCTCAGCTCGTACAGCTTGTCGAACCCGTCTCTGTACGCCATCTCCTTATCGCGGCCGAAATAAGGGGAGTCCGCCAACACGCTCTCCGCCGAGCTGCCCGCCTGGACATGGGTGACGGGGTAGTGAGAAGCCAGGACACGGACCATGTCCACGAACTCGCCGCAGGCAGCCACCTCCGAGAACACGGAGAGCGGCTGGACCCTCAGCCCGATGTAAAACTCGAGAGGCATCGGCGGGAACCGAAGGTTGAGCATCATATCGATCGCGGGCTCGTGCGTGCGATAGAGGCCAAGGCTCATGCGATGCTCGTCGCGCCCTTGCTCGAGCGTCTTCCAGAAGGCGTCACGAGAGAACTTGCGATACCGCTTCCCGCCGAGGACTTGGGGCCGCCACGCGGACGCGTGCTTCTCGAGAGCCTGAAGGAAGGGCTCCAGCTCTTGCTTCAGCGCGGCTCGGGGGTCGAAGCGCCCGTAAAAGCGGAAGTCCAACCTGTCCGCGGGTCTCAAATTGTGAAAACTCAGTACCTTCATTGAAACAGCACCTCCACCTCCTTGACCGCACTGCGCACTTCAGGTTCGGCCGACCTTAATACGTCGGGTTCGGGCTTGAGCCGACCGCCCTCGTAGACAAGGCGAACTCTGCGCACCTGTACCTGGGGACCCAGCTGCTTGAGCGCGGGGCGGCGAATATCCAACCGCCCGCCGTAGTAGTCCCTGGCCGCGCGCGCGTCTTCGATCATCCGCGCCGCTAGGGGCTGTTCCTTCAGCAGCGACAGGTCACGGCTCTTGAAGCTGAAGGACTCCACCCGAGCGGGCCGGCCAGGCAGAGGGCGCTGCTCGATGACGAGCACATCGACGAAGCGTACGCCCGTCACGCCCTGCTTGGCCACGCCGACGTGGGTTTCGATGCGGGGCTCTTCAAAGTCCCCTAGCCAGCGGCGCTGGGCCCGGGGCAGCGCCGCGTCCTCGCGCAGCTTGGCCACCATGGAGCGCTCGAAGGCCATGCCCTGGGCGAACCACCCGCGCAGCGCCTCGTAGCTCTCCCAGCGCAGGGGCCCTTTGGTGGCCTGGCCCTGTCTGAGTTCACCCAGCCGCTGCTCGCGGTAAGCCACGTACTCGGCCCAGCGCGGCGCGCCCTCGGGAACGCCCGGTGGCGGAGCCTCCACCCTGGGGCGCTGCTGCTCCAGCAGGGCCACGTTGGCGGATAGCCTCGGGCCTGGGGCCTCCAACTCCGCCAGGCGCAGCCGGGCCTCGGCCACCTCCAGCGGCACGCCCACCGCTTCGTCCGCCAGGGAGGCAGTGGGCCCCAGGCCTTTGCCGGTGTTGCCCGGAGTCCGCCCGCCGCCCTCGGCCTGGGCTTGAGACAGCCGGGCACGGGCTTTGAGTCCATCTCCCCTGGCAGCGAACACCGCCAGCGCGGCCGGCTCGCCGCTCTCGGCCACCAGCAGGCCCAGCTCGCGCCGGGACTGGAGGTAACGCGCCAGGGCTTCGAAGCCCTCCGCGCCCAGGTGCTCGCGCAGCCGCTGCTCCATCTGCCGCAACCCTTGCCAGCGAAGCTGGGCGGCCTGGGCCCAGGTGCTGCCGCCGCTGCCCGGTGTGGCCGCGCGCACGCTGCGGCCGCCCGCGTACAGCACCACCAGGAGCGCCGCGGGTGAAAGCTCCCGCGTGGCCTGCTCGTAGTGGCCCTGGGCCAGCGTGCCCGCCCCCTGCGCGGTGCCCGCCACCAGGTGGTAGAAGCCCAGCGGCACGCCGAAAGTCATCGCGTCGAAGCTGCCCAGCGCCGCGTGGCCCGGAGCGAAGTGCTGGCGCATCCGCTCGCGCTCCACCCCGTCCAGGGCCAACTGGTAGGCGGGAGGCAGGTGGGCGCGCCGGGCGAACAGGGCGCTCCAGCGGCTCTCGCGCTGTACCTCGCTGGTGGCCAGCGCGTCCCTGGCGGCCCGGCCCAGGCCCCGCAGCACGTCCTTCGTCTGCTCCCCGCGCTGGGCAAAGCGCTCCAGCGCCAGGCCGCGCTGAGCCAGGTGCTGGAGCACCGAGGGCATGAGCCCCAGCGTCTGGCTCAGCTGCTTGTCCTCTGCCAGGTGGCGCAGCAGCGGCTCCACCTCGTCGTCGAAGGCCGAGTGCAGCAGGAAGAGGGCGAACACCTCGGCGTGAGCCGGGCCGTACCTCTCGGTGTCCTCGCGCAGCAAGGCCGTGCGCTTGCGCAGCAGCACCTCGGCCGCCTCGGTGCTGGCCATGGGCCCCAGCGCGCTGAGGCGTACCGCGCTCCAGGGGCTTACCGTCTCCAGCAGCCGGGGCATGTCCACCCGCCGCTGCAGCTCCAGGAAGCGCGCGGGCGAACTGCACGCCAGAAAGGGCGCCAGCAGCTCCAACTCGCTGGCCTCGTAGTCCGGCCAGCCGTCCGGCACGGTGAGGCCCTCGTCGCCTGTTTCCTCGCGCGAGTACTGCTCCGAGCCCCGTCCCAGCAGGCGCTCACGTTGCGGCTTGCGCAGGTACAGCCGCTGTGGGGGCCGCGGCTCCGGCCCGACGCTGGGTGAGGCGCTCTCGGCACTCCCGGGCCCCGCCGTGCCTGGCGCATAGCCCAGTGTTGCGCCGACCGCGTGCTGCTTCACCGACGCGCAGCTCGTGCTTGCCAGCGCCAGCGCCAGCAGCCACCCGCTCCACCGCCGCCATGAGGCGTCAGTGCGCATGGTCCGCCCCCAGCCCAAGTGAGAGGAACGCTCCCGGGTGCAGCGCCCCGGTCTCCTCCGAGGACAGCCGCGTGCCTGCCGCGCCCAGTACGTAGAGCCCGCCTCCCCACGGCCGCCACCGCAGCTCCACCTCGCCCAGGTAGCGCGCCTCGGGCTGGCCCATTCCCACCGCCAGCCCCTTCACCACCACATCGAGGCTGCGGCGGAACAGCTGCGTCGACATGCGCCCGTCCACGTCGAGGCGCCCCCAATTGAAGGCCTCGGCTCCCAGGGAGAGCTTCAAGTGTCGCTGCAGCCCGCCGTACGCTTGCCCATCCCAGCCCACCACTGCCTCCCCGTAGAGGGAGTACCCGTCTGGAAAGCGCGCACGCGCCAGCGGTACATCCTCGGGCCCCGCCACCTGAAGGCGCGCCAACTCGTGGTCCGGGCCGAAGCTGCCCTGTCGGAAGCCGCCTTGCTGGCGCCGCCCCTCCAGCCGCAGCCTCAGCTGGAGCGAAGGCGCTGCGGCATCCACTCCTATTCCCGCTACCGCGCCCCAGGCGCCGCTCGTGCCCGGCCGCGTCCCCCAGCCCGCCAGCAGGTGCGCCTCGAAGTCTGCACGCGCCAGCACCACCGCCGTGGCGTCCACGTGCGCCAGCGTGAGCGAAGGCGCCCGGGTCTCCCCTCGGCCCGCGTCGTGCGCGGCCGACACCGCCAGCATGTAGCGCCGGGGCTGCTTCGGCGGGGCCCCCAGCAGGTGCCCCATATCTAGCGCTACCTCCGCCCCCAGCAGCCGGGCGCTCAGCACATCCGAAGCGAGCGCCTCCACGTAGAGCGGCCCCAGCACTCCGGTGAGGAAGCCACCTGCGGGGTGGTAATCCGGGTGGGTGCTGTTGGAGTAGCGGCGCACCAGGTGCCCCGACAGCAGGCTGTGGCCTTCCAGCGCGCCCACCCATACCGCCAGCGGCGCCTCGTCCGAGCCCAGCTTCAGGCCGCGCACCCACTGGCCCCAGTCCGAGCGGCTGTCCCAGTCTTCTCTGCGCACCTTGCTGCGCTCCGCGTTCGCGCCCCACAGCCGTACCCTCACGGGGGCCCCCAGGTGGAGGCTGAACTCGGAGCCGCTCTCGATGATGAGCGTGGGCTCGAACTGCGCGAACGCCTCTTCTGCGCCTCCGCCTGCGCTCGGGAGAAGGACCAACGCCGCTGCCTCCAGCCGTGTCAGGGAGTGCCAGCCCGTCGCGGGAGTGGGCCCCTGGGCCCTGGAGGGGCCTGGCAGCAGGAGCAGCCACAGCACCACTGCCCAGCGGCCCAGCCACATGCCCGCCTCCTGGAAACAGCCCGTAGCTTCGGGCGCGCTGCCAGCAGTACCCCAAGGCTCCGACAGCAGCGGGCGAGAGCACCCTGGCACTGGCCCGTGAAGGGGGAGGGCGGGCAGGCCTGGCCGGGGGCGAGATGGATGCCAACGGGTGGGTATGGGGCAACGGCCACTGCCGACCGGTCGGTACCAGCGATTGAGGCTGCCGCGGTTCTGTCGGTGCCGGTGAGTGAGCCTGCCACCGCGGTGTGGGAGCGGCTGATGGCTACTGCCGACCGGTCGGTACCAGTCGATGGCTACTGCCGACCGGTCGGCACCGGCTGATGGCTACTGCCGACCGGTCGGCACCAGCGCGAGAGGCCACTGCCGACCGGTCGGTACCAGCCGATGGCCACTGCCGACCGGTCGGTACCAGCGCGCGGGCGCCACGGCCCCACCGTCCGCCTGCGCGGATGGTGTTGAACCGGCGCGAGTCCGGCAAACGCTCATCGATTCGGGGGGTTACGAGGCCACGATTCCGGCTGCCTGAGCCACCGTCTCCCGAGGCGGACGAAATCGTGCGCCCCTGCGGATGATGCGCGAGCCCCCTGTTGCGTAAGTGCCTGGTTTCTCGCCGCTTGGGGTGCTGGCACGCGGGGTGCTCTGGGCCCGTGCGGCCGTCAAGTCAAGCGGCCGGGGCGCATGGTGCGTCTCAGGGGGAAACCCATCATGTTCAAGCTGTTCAAGAGTGAGGCAGTCCAGGCCGTGGTGCAGGAGGGCATGACGCTGGAGCAGGTGAAGGCGCAGATGCTGCGGCTGATGGCCGAGGAGAACGTCAACCACCACCAGATGGGACAGCTGTACAACTACGTGGTGCTGCGCAAGCTGGCGGAGAACGCCGGCTACGACGATGCCCGGGCCTGGTTCCGTGAGCACCTGGTGGACCTGTCCCAGACGACGCTGACGGTGTACGGGGCGGTGGCGGCCTCCTTCAGCGAGGGGGTGGCCCGGCGCTTCGGCGTCACGTGCCTGTCGTTGCTGCTGACGTACAAGGAGGCGGCGGACGTGGCGGTGAACCACGAGGAGCCAGGCGGCACGATGATCGAGATCCCGGTGGAGAGCGGGCAGGTGGTGAGCAAGGCCTTCTCGCAGTGCAGCGTGGACGAGATGCGCCGGGCGATTCAGCGCAAGCGCAAGCCGTCCTCCAGCAAGCCGGTGCCGGCCGAGGCGGTGACGCGGGCGGACCACTACCGCGAGGCGCTGATGAGCCGCTTCCCCAAGGGAGTGCTCGTCAAGGTGGCGGTGCGCAACGAGAAGGGCCGGGCGGTGCTGGATTTCAAGGGCATCCCGGTGGAGCAGGTGGAGAGGCTGGTGGAAGCGCTGACGGCGCAGGTGCCTCCGGTGCTTGAGGCGCCGGGGGGGGCGAAGGTGCTGCCCCTGGCGTGAGCCTGGATGATGGCAGGCAGTGAAGGGACGGCCCTCTCCTGGCAACGGGAGAGGGCCGTATTTGCTTTAGAAGCGCCCGCTGATCACCGCGCTGCGCGGGCCGCCCGTCACGTTGAGTGACACGGAGCCCGGGGGCTCATTCTTGCGCCCGTGCAACAGCAGCGGCACCGCCACGCCGAACGCCGAGCCCACCACCGCGCCCACCGCCACGTCGGTCAGGTAGTGCTTGTCGGCCCCCATGCGCAGCAGCCCCACGGAGGTGGCCAGCGGCAGGCCCACCGCCCAGATGTAGCCGCGGTGCCTGTACCCGCGCAGCTCCGCCACCGTGCCCGCGGACACCACCAGCGAGAAGGCCAGGCTGGTGTGGCCGCTGAAGAAGGAGACGTTGTTATCGGTGGGGTGGGGCGTCAGCAGCTTCTGGTCCTCGGGCAGCACGTGCACGAAGGGCCGCTCGCGGCCGGCGATGAACTTCACCGCCTGGTTGAGCGTGAGCGTCAGCACCGAGGACTGGACGATGATGACCGAGTCCTCCAGGAACATGCCCCGCGAAGCCCCGCTGTGCCGAGACAGCGCGTACTGCGAGCCCAGCACCCCCAGTGGCAGCACCCCGAAGTCCAGCACGTTGCTCCAGGTGTTGGCCCGCTTGCGCGACGCCTCCGTGGAGCCCGCGAGGCCTCGGCCCCACCGGTCCAGGCGGTTGAGCCGGTCCGTCCCATCCGGAGCCCGGTCGCACCAGCGGCATGTGTTCGGGGCCAGCTCCTCCTTGAAGAGCGCCTCGCTGCTGAGCAGCAGCACCGCACCTACACCGGTGATAAGGCCGTCACGGGTGGGGTTGAAGCGCAGCTCATGAAGCCGTGGCGCCTGGTCGGCCGAGGAGCCGGCGTCCGAGGGCACCGGGGAGGCAGCGAGCAGGGCAGCGATCGTCAGAACACAGTGGGAAGTCAGCACGGAAGTAAGCATAAACGGGCGCACCTCGGACGTTCTACACTGCACCCACGGCATGCCCCGTTCCGCCCGCACCCTCCAGGTCTTCCCCGACGCAGGTCGGCGCCAGCAAGTGCTGCGCGCCGCACGGGAAAAGCGCGGCCTGGTGCTGGGAACGGGTTGTCTCACGTGGGACGAGTTCACGAACGCGCTGGGTGGAGCAGCCGAGCTGAACCGCCGCCCGTGCTCGGCGGCAACCTCGCACGTCGTGGTGGCCTCTCTGGCGCAGGCGCTGGGAGAGACGCCCTTCGGCGACTTCGTGAACGAGCCGGCCTTCGCGCGGGCCGCGCTGGAGCTGGTGCTGGACATGAAGGCCGGCCGGCTGACGCCGCGCGATTTTCAGGATGCCATCTCCGCCCTACCAGCAGAGCGCCAGCCACGCGCTCGAGTGCTTGCTCGCCTGTACCACGGGTATGAGCGGCGCATGGCCGAGCTGGGCCTGGCGGACCGCGAGGATGTGCTGCGGGGCTCGCGCGAGGCGCTGGCCCGGGGGGCGTGGCCCTCGGCGTGGGAGGACGTGGGCGCGCTGGTGTTGCACGGCGTGTATGACGTGCGGCCCTCGGGGCTGGAGCTGCTGCTGACGCTGTCCACGGTGTGCGAGGCGCGCCGCGTTTCCCTGCGGGTGGAGACGCCGGTGGGAGGCTCCGAGGTGGCGGACGCGGCGCTGGCGTCCCTGTTCCGGGCCTTCGAGAGCCGGGGCGAAGTGGTGGGGCACGTGGACCTCTTCAAGGCGGACCTCACCTTCGAGGCCCGGCCGCTGGCGGAGCTGGGGCGCCGCGTCTTCTCTCCGAAGGTGCCGCGCGGCTCGCTGGCGGCCACGGCGGCGGGCGCGCTGTCCATGTGGAGCGCGGGCACGGTGCGGGACGAGGCGCGGCAGGTTGCCCGGGACGTGCGGCGCCTGGTGTCCGACGGCGTGCCGCCGGACCGCATCGCCGTGGCCTGGCGCGAGCTGGGGCCGGAGGCGCGCTGGCTGGCCGAGGCCCTGGAGGAGCTGGGCGTGCCGGTGCGCCTGCCTCACGCCGAGCCGCTGGCGCTCACGGGCCCGGTGCGGCTGGCGTTGGACCTGCCGCTGCTCGTGGAGGACGGCTTCCCGGCCCGGCGCGTGGCGGAGCTGGTCTCCAGCCGCTACGCCCCGACGCTCTCTCGCGGCGGCCCCGAGGCGCCCGCGGTGCTCTTCACGCTGGCCGCGGTGCGCGATGACCGGCTGGGCTCCCATCGTGGCCGTGGGGCGTACGACTTGCGGCTCGAGGGGCTGGCCAAGCGCATGCGGTCCTCGAAGGACGAGCGCGCCCATGCCACGCGCGTGCTGCGCGAGCGGTGCATGCAGTTGATGCAGGAGTGCCGGCGCATTCCCCAGGAGGGCAGCGCGCTGGAGCTGCTCGGGGCGTGGTGGCAGGTGGTGAGGCAGCTGGGCCTGCTGGACTCGGAGGGCGAGCTGGAGCCGCGCGCCGAGGGCCTGCTGGGTGAGTACGCGCTGGAGGCTCGCGCCCGGGACGACGCCGCGCGCGGGGCGATGCAGTCCCGGGTGAGCGAGCTGGAGCGGGCGCTGCGCCGGGTGGGCGGAGGCCCACGGTTGAACCGGCGCACCTTCGGGCGGTGGATCGCGGATGCGATGCGCGAGGCGCACCTGCCGGCGCGCGGGCCCACCTCGGGCGCGGTGGAGGTGCTGGACATCCGCGAGCTGCCGGGCCGGACGTTCGGCTACCTGTTCCTGGCGGGGATGACCGAGGGCCGTTTCCCGGGCCGCCAGGAGCAGCACCCGCTGTTCGGCGACGCGGATCGGGTGGAGTGCAACAAGCGCCTGGGGCGCGAGGCCTTCCGGCTCACGGGCGGCGAGTTCGAGGACCGGGCGCCCTGGCGCCTCACGGAGGACCGGCTGCTGTTCGCCAGCGTGCTGCTGGCGGCCGAGGAGCGGGTGAGCCTGTCGTTCTCGGTGGCGGGCGCGGGTGGGCAGGAGCAGGTGGCCTCGGCGTTCCTGGAGGAGGTGCGGCGGCTCACGGGCATGACGTGGGAGACGCGCTCGTTGATGCCGGTGCCTGCGCTGGACGAGGTGCTCACCGAGGAGGAGCTGCGCCAGCGCGTGGCGCTGGAGACGATGGCGCCCGCCCGGTTGCGCGTCACCGAGCCGGACGTGGCGGGCCCGCTGTTGCGGCGGCGCTTCGAGGACGAGGCGTGGTTCTCCGCCGCCTACGAGCTGGCCCGGGTGGAAGTCGAGCGCCTGCACTTCTTCAGTCACCCCGAGAGCCGCGTGGGCCCGTACTCGGGCGCGGTGGACGGCCCGGGGTTGCGCGAGGCGCTGCGGGAGACCTTCCGCTTCAACGAGGACAAGCCGCTGTCGGCCTCGGCGCTGGCGCGCTTTGGCAACTGCGGCTTCCAGGGCTTCCTCACGTACGGGCTGAAGGTGGCCGAGCCCGAGGAGCCGGGCGAGGAGTTCGACGCGCGCGGGCGCGGCACGTTCTGGCACAGCGTGGTGGAAGAGGTGTTCAAGCGGCTGCAGCAGAAGGGCCTGTTGGGCAAGGGGCTGGAGGACATCCCCGCGGACGTGCTGGACGAGGCGCTGGCGGATGCGGTGCACCACTTCGAGCAGCGCAACCACGTGGGGCACCCGGTGCTGTGGCAGCTCGCCAAGGAGCGTGCCCGGGCCATGGTGCGGCGCATCCTGGCGGACGAGCGGCGCGGCCTGCCCTTCGAGCGCTACATGCCCGAGGGCTTCGAGCTGAAGTTCGGTCCCCGCGCGGAGCAGGGCACGTGGCAGAACGTGGTCCTCTTCGCGGGCAAGGAGGAGGTCCACTTCGAGGGGAAGATCGACCGGCTGGACAAGGGCAGCGAGGACGTGGGCGTCATCGACTACAAGTCCGGGCACCTGGACGAGCGGCGGCTGCGCAGCAAGCTGCTGTCCTCGGACTTCCAGCTGCCGCTGTACCTGTACGCGGCGCGCGCCAGCGGGCACCTGAAGGCGCGTAACGCGGCCTGGTTCTCGCTGCGCACGGGCCGCACGGTGCGCCTGGACAAGGTGCTGTCGCCCGAGGAGATCGAGGCGATGCTGTCCACGGACCCGGAGGTTCGCGCGAAGCTGGCGGAGCAGGGCGGCCTCAACCTGGCCAACGCGGTGGAGAGCCTGGTGAGCGCCACGCGCGAGGGCCGGTTCGCCATGCGCCCGAAGGACTGCGGAGGCTGCGGCTACCGCTCGGTGTGCCGCATCACGGAGCGGCGGGTGGTGGAGGAAGGGGCATGAGCGAGGCCTCACCCCTGGCGCTGGAGCGCAACCTGGCGCTCATGGCCGGCGCCGGAGCGGGCAAGACGTACAGCCTGGTGACGATGGTGCTGCACCTGTTCGCCGGAGCGCGCGAGGCGGGCCCGGCGATCAAGCCCTCGCGGCTGTGCATGCTGACGTTCACGGACAAGGCGGCCGCGGAGATGCGCTCTCGCACGCGGTCCCGCCTGGACGCGCTGGCCCAGGGCGAGGCCCAGGAGCCGGAGCTGCGCGCCTCGCTGGAGCGGCTGGGGCGCCGGTTTCCCTCTCAGGACACGTGGCGCGCGCTGCGCGAGGATCTCGGCGCGGCCTCGGTGGGCACGTTCCACTCGCTCTGCGGCCAACTGCTGCGCCGGGCTCCGCCGGGGCTGGGCATCGATCCCGCCTTCGAGGTGCTCGACGAGCTGGAGGCGATGAGCCTGCTGCAGGACGTGTGCGAGCGCGTGGTGCTGGACACGTTGGAGGCCGGTGACGCGCTGGCGCGCGAGCTGTGCCAGGAGCTGACGTTCTCGGGCCAGGGGTTCTCCGACGGGCTGGTGTCCTCGCTGCGCCAGGTCTACGTGAAGCTGCGCGAGGAGGGGCTGCGTGCGGCCTCGGCCTCCGTGGCCAACGCGGCCGATTCGCGCGTGGAGCTGGAGGCGCTCATCCGCGAGGCCCAGGGCCACTGCGCCCAGGCGCGAGCGCTGGATGCCAAGTTCGAGTGGAGGACCCTGCTTGGAGCGTGCGAGCGCGCGCTGAACGGGATGACGCCGGAGAACTTCTTCGACGCGGACCGGATGCCCTCGCTCAAGGCCGCGTTCCTCGCGGATGGCCGCAACTTCGCCCGGCAAAGCAAGGGCGCCGCGGGGCCCGTGCGGTGCGTGTACTGGCAGGTCTTCGGCAAGAGCGATGGCTCGGTGACGCGGCTGGAGGATGCCTTCGCCGCCTGGCGCACCGCGCCCTTCGAGGCGACCTTCCGCACGCTGCTGTCCCAGGTGGAGGAGCGTCACGAGCAGGAGTTCCTCCGGCGCAACGTCTTCGACTTCAACGCCCTGCTGGTGAAGGCGCGCGACCTGCTCCGGGACCACCCCGCCTTCCGCCGCCAGGTGCAGGAGCGGCTGGGCGCGCTGCTGGTGGACGAGTTCCAGGACACCAACCGTCTGCAGCTCGAGCTGGTGCTGCTGCTGTCGGAGCGGCGCGACGGCGGCCCCCGGCCCGTGACGCCGGAGCAGGATCTCCGGGCGCTGCCCATGGAGCCCGCGTTCCTGTGCGCGGTGGGCGACCGCAAGCAGTCCATCTACGAGTTCCGTGGCGCGGACGTGTCCGTGTTCACGATGCTGGCGGACAAGATCGTCTCGGAGGGTGGGGCGCGGGACTTCCTGCGCCACAACCGCCGCTCGGTGCCGGCGCTGCTGGACTTCTTCAACCGCGCCTTCGCCGGGGTGCTGGTGGCCAGTGATCCGCCCCGGCCCTATGAGGTGGTGTACGTCCCCACCGAGGACGATCTCTCACCGGTGCGCCGCGCGCTCGCCGAGGAGCCCGCGGTGGAGCGGCTGCTCATCGGCGAGGCGGAGACGACGGCCGAGGCACGCGAGAACGACGCCGAGGCGGTGGCCCGGCGCCTGCGGGTGATGCTGGCTCCCGGAGCCACTGCGTGCGTGGAGCACGAGGACAAGCAGCGCCTGCGCCCGGCTCGCGGCGGCGAGGTGGCCATTCTGCTGCGGACCTTCACGCACCTGGAAGTGTACCGCCAGGCGCTCATCCGCCACGGCGTGCCGCACCGGGTGCTGCGCGGGCGCGGCTTCTACGGCGCGCAGGAGGTGTTGGATCTGGCCTCGCTGCTGGCGCTGCTCGCGGACACGGATGACTCGCTCGCGCTGGCGGCGGTGCTGCGCTCGCCGCTGGTGGGCCTGTCGGACGCGTCCCTCTTCCGCATGGTGGGCGACAAGGGGCTCGCGCTGGCCGAGGTGCACAAGAAGGATCTGTCCGCGTGCGAGCTGCCCGTGAAGGAGCGGGTGCGGCTGGAGCGCTTCCTGGCGGCGCTGCCCTCGCTGCGCCGCGAGCGGGATCGGCTCGGGGTGCGCGCCCTGCTGCAGGTGGCCCTGGACGTGACGGGCTACCGCGAGGCGATGGCGGGCACTCCGTACGCGGAGCAGGCCAGCGCCAACATCGACAAGCTGCTGACGCTGGCGGCCCGGCGTGACGAGCGGGGCACGGGCGGCTGCGTGGCCTTCGCCCGCGAGCTGCGCATGCTGGCTGACTCGGATCCCACCGAGGCCCAGGCGGACCTGCTGGACGCGGGTGATCCCCGCGCGGTGCAGATCCTCACCATCCACCGCGCCAAGGGGCTCGAGTGGCCGGTGGTCGTCGTCCCCGCGCTCGGAGGCAAGCGCCGCGCCACGACGGCCCGGGCCTACTTCGAGCGCACGCACGGCCTGGCCCTGCGGCCCTGGCTGCCGGACACGCTGGAGGACTTCACCTCCAGCCGCTTCGAGGCGGTGAAGAAGGAGCTGAAGTGCCGGGAGCTGGCCGAGTACCGGCGCCTGCTCTACGTGGCGCTCACCCGCGCCCGGGACATGCTCATCCTCTCCGGCTCGGTGGAGCGCGCGGCCGGGGACTCGTGGTGGGTGATGCTCAACGGGCGCCTGGACGTGGACGCCGGGCTGCGCGAGCGGGTGCTGGATGTGGACGTGAGCAAGCTGCCTCCCCCCGCTGATCCCGTGCCGCCGAGCGCCGACGAGCTTCAGGACGCGCAGGAGCGTGTCGAGGCCGCCGTGCAGCGCGTGCGCGAGGGAGGCACCCTGCCAGAGCCTCACGTTGCCATCGCCTCGGCGCCGGCCCTGCAGGACTTCATGGCCTGTCCCCGCCGCTACCGCTACGTGCACCAGATCGGCATGCGCGGCGCGCGGCCCTGGGAGCTGGCCTCCCGGAGCGTGCCGCCCTGGGTGGAGCTCGAGTCCTGGCTCGAGACGCGGGGGCCGGCGCAGCTCGTCCCCGTGCTGTTGAAGGAGCTGGATCCACGCATCGCCACCGCTGCCGCCTCGGAGCGGCGCGCGCACCTGGAGGCGGTGCTGCGGCATGCGGGCCGCATGCCCGACGACGAGGGCATGGAAGAGGTGCTCCAGATGGTGGAGCGCTTCCTCGACACCCCCTTCGCCCGGCGGTTGGCTTCCAGCCCCGCCGCGAGCGTGCACCGGGGGCTCTCCTACGTGCTGGAGCTGTCCGCGGCGGGCCCCGGGCACCGCATTGGCGTCGAAGGCGAGCTGGATCTCCTGTGGGAGACGCCGGAAGGCGAGGCCTGGGTCGTCGCGTACCGGCCCGGAAAGCGCCATCCGCTGGGGGCGGCGGCTTCCGCACACGAGCTGGTGGCCCAGGGGCTGGCCGCGAAGCGGCTGGTGCGAGAAGGGGTGCCTGTTCGGGTAGGTGTGGCCTTCCTGGGCGAGCCCGCTCCCGAGCCGGAATGGCTCACCGTTCCAGGAGGACTGGAAGAGGCGGGGGCCCGCCTGGAGCAGGCCGTGCAAGCCCTGGCCCGGAGCGATGTACGCAGGGACTGGCCGGGGCGCGAGAAGGCGACCTGCCAGGCACTGCATTGTGGCTTCTCGGAACACTGTCACCCTTCCCCCGGTGCGTGCTAAGGCGACGGCACCATGCCGAACGTCGTCGTCGTTGGAGCGCAGTGGGGAGATGAGGGGAAGGGCAAGGTCGTTGACCTGCTCACCGAGCACGCCCAGGTGGTGGTGCGGTTTCAGGGGGGCAATAACGCGGGCCACACCCTCGTGGTGGGCGGCCAGAAGACCGTGCTGCACCTGATTCCCTCGGGCATCCTCCATCCGGGCAAAACGTGTGTCATTGGCAACGGGGTGGTGGTGGATCCGGCGGTGCTCGTCGGGGAGATCGACGCGCTCAAGACGCGCGGCTTCCTGAAGGATGACTCGCACCTCATCATCTCGGACAACGCGCACGTCATCTTCCCCTGGCACAAGCTGCTGGACACCTTCCGCGAGAAGGCCCGGGGCGGCAGCGCCATTGGTACCACGGGGCGCGGAATTGGCCCCGCGTACGAGGACAAGGTCGCCCGCCGTGGCATCCGCATGAGGGATCTGCTCCAGGCCGATCGCCTGCGAAAGCGCGTCGAGGAGCGGCTGCCCGAGGCGCTCGAGGAGCTGCGCGAGCTGTGCCGCCTGGCCAACGAGCCCGTGCCGGAGCTGGACGCGGCTAGGCTCGTCACCGACTTCTCCGCGCACGGTGAGCGGCTGCGCGCCCACGTGGGTGACGCCTCGCTGTTCCTGGCGGGGCAGGTGGCCCGTGGGGCGCGCATCCTCTTCGAGGGCGCCCAGGGCACGCTGCTGGACGTGGACCACGGCACCTACCCGTACGTCACCAGCTCCAACTGCGTGGCGGGCAACGCCGCGGTGGGCTCGGGGCTGGGGCCCACGGCCATCGACAAGGTGATGGGCATCAGCAAGGCGTACACCACGCGCGTGGGCGGCGGTCCGTTCCCCACCGAGCTGACCGACGCGCTGGGCGAGCAGCTGCGCAAGGTGGGCGACGAGTTCGGCGCCACCACCGGCCGCCCGCGCCGCTGCGGCTGGCTGGACGGCGTGGTGCTGCGCTACGCGGTGCGCGTCAACGGCCTGAGCAGCCTGGCGCTCACCAAGATGGACGTGCTGTCGGGCATCAAGAGCCTGCAGCTGTGCAACGCCTACGAGCTGGACGGCCAGCGCATCACCGAGCTGCCCGGCGACTACGAGGACCTGGCGCGCGTCAAGCCCATCTACGAGACGATGCCGGGCTGGGACGAGAAGCTGGCCGGGGTGCGCACCTTCGATGAGATGCCCGAGAACGCCAAGCGCTACGTGCGCCGCGTGGAGGAGATCTCCGGCGTGTCCGTCACCTGCATCTCCGTGGGCGCGGACCGCGGGGAGACGGTGCTGCTGCAGAATCCTTTCCGCGGTTGATAGGGGGCTGTCATGGTGGCTCGCTGGATCCTCATCGCTCTGTCGGCCTCGCTGCTGGGCGCGGCCAACCCGACTCCCGCGGCGCAGGCGGCCTTCGAGCGCGGTGAGAAGGCGCTGGCCGGCAACAAGCTGGACGACGCGGCCAAGGCCTACCGGCAGGCGCTCGAGGCGACGCCCAACTGGGCCCCGGCGCTCAACGGCCTGGGCAGCACGCTCTTCAAGAAGGGCCAGTCCGTGGAGGCCACCGCCCTGTTCCGCTCCGCCACCGAGGCGGATCCGGGCTTCAAGCTGGCCTGGTTCAACCTGGGCTATGCCGCGCGCAAGGCGGGGGACTTCACCACCGCGGCGCGCGCCTACGAGCGCTACACCCAGCTGGATCCGAATGATCCGGACGGCTTCTACGGGCTGGGCGAGAGCTACCGCCAGCTGGGCCAGGGCCCCCAGGCCATCACCGCCTATGAGACGTACATCTCCCGGGAGAAGCGCCCCAGCGAGCAGAAGTGGGTGGAGAAGGCCCGTGAGCAGGTGCGCACCCTGCGCGCCCAGGGGGGCACCGCGCCCGCCGCGGCTCCGGCCGCCCCCGCTCCCGCTCCCATGGCGCAGGCTCCCGCCGCGCAGGCTCCCGCAGTGCCGCCGCCCGCCGCGCCACCGGTGGTCAGCGCCACCTCGAGCGGGCTTCCGCCCCACGCCACGCCCAACACCACGCTGTCCATCACCCGCGTTCGCGACGGTGACGCGCTGATGAAGGAGCGCCGGTACCGCGAGGCGACGTTCGCCTACCTGGACGCGAAGCACGCGGATCCGAACAACGTGGAGGCGCTCTTCAAGCTGGGCAACGCGCTGGCGGTGCTGGGCTACTACGGGCAGGCCATCGAGCACTGGAACCGCGTGGCGCAGCTCACCCCGGACGCCGCCATCCGCCAGAGCGCGCAGGAGAACGTGTCCAAGGCGCAGGTGCGGCTGACGCAGCAGGGCGGCTCTCCGCAGGCACAGGGCGTGGCCCCGGGCTTCGGGCCGGTGGCCGAGACGACGCGCGCCCAGGCCCGCCGCGCCTACGAGCAGGGCGTGCAGCGCATTCAGGCCCGGGACTATGCCGGCGCGCTGCAGAGCCTCAGCCAGTCCATCCAGCTCGAGCCCACCCTCGCGGTGGCCTACACCGCCCGCGGCAGCGCCTACATTGGCCTGCGCCGCTACTCCGAGGCCGCGCTGGATTACGAGTACTCGCTGCGGCTGGCGCCGGAGATGGCCTCGCCCCTCTACGGCCTGGGCGAGTCGTACCGGATGCTGGGCCGCAACGCCGAGGCCCGCTCCAGCTACGAGCGCTATGCCAGCTCCACGGCGCGGGACGTACGCCCGGACCTGCAGGCCGAGGCCCGGCAGACCGCCGAGCGCCTGCGTTAAGTCACAGCGGAATTCCGAGAATTCCCGGGGGATGGCTGGCGAATGTCACCCCTCATGCTTAGTTTGTCCCCATGGACAGGCTCGCTTCGGAGTCGGCTGGTCGGCAGGTTTTTCGCCCTCGACGTGTCCTGGCGGCCTTGATGGGAGCCGCGGGCATCCTCTGGGTGTCGGTATTCGTATACCTGCTGGTGAGCTTCAAGGACGTGCCAGCGCAGACCTTCCTGGCGGCGCTCTTCTTCATCGTCTTCTTCGCCGTGTCGCTGACGTACTACGCGCGCACGCGCATCGTGGTGGACGCGCGCGGCATCACCTACCGGGGCATGGTGCGCACCCGGCACTTCTCCTTCACGGAGATACGCAAGGTGGACGTGCTGCCCGGGCCGGTGACGGTCTACGCCATTCGCACCAATGGCGGCTTCGTGAACTTCACGAGCTTCTTCCAGCACCACCGGCGGCTGGCGGCGCTGCTCGTGGAGCGGGCGAAGCTCTCGCCCATGGCCTCCTGAGGGCTCAGCTCACCAGCGCGTAGGTGACGAGCACTCCGAGGAGCGCCGTCGCCGCGCCCAGGCCGATGAGCCACCAGGCTCTCTGGGCCCTGGCGGGCACAGGGGCTGGCGTGGCCGCCTCGAGCGGCGGCGGCGCGGGCTCCGCGGACGCTACGGACGCCGAAGACGGCTCCTCCTCAGCGCCCTGGAAGCGCAGGATGGTCTGCCCCAGTTCGAGGACGTCTCCATCGAAGAGCCGCGTCGAGCGCTTCACCCGGTGCCCATTCACGAAGACACCGTTGGGGCTGCCCAGGTCCCGAATGGCGAACCTGGAGCCATCGCGGATGATGCGCGCGTGGTTGCGTGAGACGGCCCGGTCCCGGATGCGCAGGTCCACGTTCTCGCCCCGTCCCAGCTCCGTCTTGGCCTCGGCCAGGACGAAGGTTCTCCCGGCGTCCGGGCCGGTGAGGCACGTGAGGGTCGGCGCGCGTGAGGCGACGAGCCCCTCGCCATCGGTCAGCAGGTGCTTGAGCACGGCCACGGTGCCCATGCCACGCTCGGGGCCCTGGGCGGGCTGAAGCACCTTGAGCCGCATCTGCCCGGGCAGGCCCAGCACCTCGCCGGGAAGCACCAGGCGGGCCACGCCTGCCGGGACGAAGACATCGCTCACCGTGAAAGTCCCAGAGGCCTCGACGGTGAGCCGAGGTCCCTCGATGCTCAGCGTCAGCAGGCTGGGAGGAAGGCCCTCCAGCCGGACCTGGTCGTCGGGGCCGCCGCCGAGCCGGTGCTGCCCTTCGGCGAGCTCGAAGGGAGTGGTGGTGCCCAGATGCTCGAATTCGAAGTTCATGCCCTGGGGCAGAGCAACGCGGGTGCCGAGCCACGGCCGGAAGGACTTTCAAGGGTTTGCCACCCGGCCTGTCCACGCGCACGGACGGTCCCGTCTCCGCCGCGAGACAGTGGCCAGGTGCCTGCGGTTAGATGGCCCGACCTGATGCATCCCTCGCGAATATCCGCCCTCTTGCTGTTGACGTTGACCCTGAGCCTCGTTGCCTGCCGGGACGAGCAGGCGGGGCCGCGTCCCCGTACGCCAAGCCTGCCTCCGCCCACGCAGCTGCGCACGCTGGACACGGTGCCCGCGGACCTCACGTTCCGCAGCGGAGCCACGTTCGGCGGTGGCGCGGTGGCCTACCTGGGCTCGCGCGTGACACCGGCCCAGGCCGCCCCCGGCCAGTCCGTTCAGCTCACGCACTACTTCCAGGCGCTGCGCGCGCCGCCCCAGGACTACCGCTTCTTCACCCACGTCATCGATCCGGCCACCGGGCAGATGCTCGTCAACGCCGACCATGAGATTCAGGGCGGCGCGGCGCCGCTGGCCGCGTGGCCCGTGGGAAAGATCATCGAGGACACGCACGTCGTCGCGGTGCCGCCCATTCCCGCGCGGGTGGTGCTCGGCTTCTGGCGCGGTGATGAGCGCCTGCTGGTGGACGATCCTCGCGCCCAGGACGGCCTGAACCGCATGCTGGGGCCCACGCTGGGCGACAACGCCCCCGAGCCTCCCGAGTACAAGGTCCTCCGCGCGCCCAGGCCTCCCACGGTGGACGGGGCGCTCGACGACGCGGTCTGGCAGAGCGCCGCGCCGGTGGTGCTGCGCAACAGCTTCGATGGCCAGCCCGCCGCGCTGCGCACCGAGGCGCGGCTGCTCTACGATGACACGAACCTCTACGTCTCCTTCGCGGTGGATGACCCGGACATCTGGGGCACGCTGCGCAAGCGGGACGATCCCATCTACGAGCAGGAGGTGGTGGAGGTGTTCCTCGACGCCAACGCGGATGGGCGCACGTACAACGAGCTGCAGGTGTCACCGCACACCGTCATCTTCGACGCCTACTTCCCCGCGCGGCGCCAGGGCATGGACACCAGCTGGGACTCAGGGCTGAAGACGGCGGTGAAGGTGCGCGGCACGCTGGACAACCCCGCGGACCGGGACGAGGGCTGGACGGTGGAGCTGCAGATTCCGTTCGCCCGGCTGGCGGAGGTGCCCAACGTGCCTCCGAAGAAGGGCGACCGCTGGCGCTTCAACCTCTACCGGCTGGAGCACCACGGGCGGCGGGCGGTGGAGGGCCAGGCCTTCTCCCCGCTCTTCGTGGGAGACTTCCACGCGCTGCCGCGCTTTGGCTGGCTCACCTTCGAGTAGCGGGGCGAGCGGCCGGGCCCGCTACGAGTGCGGAGAGATCTCCCAGTGGGAGTCCGCGACGGAGCGCTCGGAGGGGTCGCCCAGGAAGCGCAGGAAGCCGCGCAGCTCCAGGGTATCGATGAGCTCCTCGGCCTCCAGCTCGGAGAAGCCCTTCATGTGCACGAGCAGGTCGCGCATCAGAGACTTGCCACGCAGGTAGCCGACAGGCTCGCCAGGCCCGAGCGAGCGCTTGAGGTCCGCGGTGAGCTGCCTGAGATCGAGATCGTCTGGAATCATCGGCTCAAGGGTGGGGATGGTGTGCGACAGGGGCAACTGGTACCGCGGTAGGAAGAGCCTCCCGGGGCAGGAAGCCGTGCAGGCGGACGTCCTTGCCATCGCTCTCCAGGGTGACGGCACCGTCCTCATCCGTCCGAAAGCACTCACTGCCCAGGGCCTGGTAGCGCTCGACGACTTCGGGGTGGGGGAAGCCATAGCGGTTTCTGCGCCCCACGCAGAAGACGACATAACGGGGGCGGGTCTTGTCCAGGAACGGCTGCGTGGAGGACGTGCGTGAGCCGTGGTGCCCCGCCTTGAGCACCGTGACGGGGCTCACGTGCTCGAGCAGCAGCTCCTCGCCCGCCTCCTCCACGTCACCCGTGAGCAGCACGGTGACGTCGCCATGGCGCACCAGCACCACCACGCTGCGATCATTCACCCCCTCGATCAGCTCGCGATCCTCGGGAAGGGGAGGCCCGAGCACCTCCAGCGTAGCCTCTCCGAGCGTGAACGAGGGCCAGCCGCGCTGAACCTCCTCCACCTGGGCGTTGCCGGCCGCGGCGATGAGCTTGCGGGACAGCGGGCCCTCGGTGCTGCCCGCGGGCAGCCACAGGCGCTGCGTGGGCACCTGGCCTAGCGCGGAGATCAGCCCCAGCGCATGGTCCGGGTGGGGATGAGAGAGCACCGTCAGGTCCAGCCGATCGATCCGCTCATGGCGCAGGAAGGGGAGGACGAACCGGGTGCCCGTGTCTCCGCCCCCCGGCACACCGCCCCCGTCCACGAGCGCATGGTGTCCGCGCGAGCTGATCACCACGCCGTCTCCCTGGCCCACGGAGAGGAAGGTGATGCGCAGGGCCGGCTGAGGCGTGAACACTGGCGCGAGGAACGCCACGGCCACGGCGCCGGGGGCGAGCAGCCCGCCCAGCCGCCACCTCCCCGTGCCCAGCGCCCAGCACGCCAGGCCCAGGGCGAACAGCGCGGTGAGCACCGCGCCGAACGGAGGCAGGTCCACCGTGGCCAGCGGCGCCGCGGCGAAGAAGCGGGTGAGCACCAGCAGCAGCTCGGAGGCCCAGGCCCCGCCCCACAGCACCGGCACGGCCAGCACGGGAGAGACGACGAACACCGCCACCCCGCCCGCCGCGAACGCGGTGAGCAGCCCGCACAGCGGCATGCAGACGATGTTGGAGATCAGCCCCGCCAGGCTGGCGCGGCCGAACGCATTGGCGACCAGCGGCAGACTGGCCACCGTCACCGCCACGCTGGCGCAGAACGTCTCGAGCACCGTCTCCCGGGCCTTGTAGGCCAGGCGCACCAGCGGCCGCTCCTCGTGCGGCTCCATGGGCGCGAACGCAACGGCCGCCTTCAGCGCGGGCGTGAGCACCAGCAGGCTCATCACCGCCAGAAAAGACAGCTGCAGCGACAGGTCCCCCACGCTGGAAGGCGCCCAGATGACGAGCGCCAGCGCGGCGGCCGCCAGGCAGTTGAGCCCATCGGCGCGCCGCCACAGCGCCAGGCCCAGCAGCACCACCGTGGCCATCACCGCCGAGCGCACCGCCGGAGGCTGATTGCCCGTGAAGACGACGTAGGCCCAGACGAAGGGCACCGAGGCGGGCGCCGCCATCCTCCGCGCCTCCATGCCCCGGAAGCGGGCCCCCACGCGCACCAGCAGGCGCCGCAGCAACGCGAGCGTCATCAGCGCCAGCGCCGCCACGTGCAGCCCGCTCACGCTCAGCACATGGGCCAGCCCGCTGCGCGAGAAGGCCTCCTCCAGCGAATCATCCAACGCCGCCCGCTGCCCCGCCGCGAGCGTCAGGAAGAGCGCCGCCGCATCCTCCGAGGGCGCCACCCCGCGCACCGCCGCCGCGAGCTCCGCCTGCACCCGCGCCATGGACTGGCGCCACGAGGCCGCCGGAGACAGCACCAAAAGCCGCCCCGCGGCCACGCTCCCGGAGAAGACGAACGCCTGTCGCTTCCGCGCCGCCGTGAAGTTCTTCTCGCCGGGATTCGAAGGAGGCTCCAGCGGCTGCAGCTTCGCCTCCACCCGCACCCGCTGGCCCGGCAGCAGGGCAGGGGGCGCCCCCCGCAGGTACACACTGGCGCGAAACCGGGCTGGCACCGTGGACACCGGAGTGCTCCCGGCCCGTGCCACCGCCAGGTGCAGCCGGGTGGAGCCGTCGAAGGTGTCTACCCTTTCGACCACCCCTTCCAGCACCGCGGGGCCCCCGCGGCTCAGCTCCGAGGGCACCTCCACCTGGCCTTCGAGCCCCGCCAGCCCCGCGCCCGCCAGGCCCAGCGCCACCAACGTGGCCAGATGGGCACCAGGCAGGCGAGCAAGCGCCAGAGCGGCCGCACTCAGGACAGCTGCGACGACTAGGAATTTCCCGCCGAGCGATGCCGTTCCAATGGCGCTGGTAGTAGCGCCTAGCATCACAATCAGTGCAGGAAAGAATAAAGGGCGCGAACTGAGATCGCGCCATAGATATCGATCCACAACCCCACCCCGCCCGTCCTATCCCTTGCACGTCACCCACAGAGGCGGGCGGCGCGCACGAAACCCGACACGGTAGTCGGACACTTCAGAAGCGGTCAAGGGCTCCTGAAGGGAAACGTTGCCGGAAGGTGTGGTTTGTGGTAGTAGTGGCGGGCTTCGTGGCCGGAGCCGGATCTTTCAAGGAGGCGGTAACGAGTGCAGACCAGCTTCAAGACTGGTGACAAGGCGGTTTACCCGGGACAGGGCGTCGGTGAAGTCATGGGTATCGAGCACACCGAGGTGGCCGGTCAGCGCCAGTCCTTCTACGTGCTGCGCATCCTGGAGAACGGGATGCGGATCATGATCCCCATCAACAAGGTCGGCTCGGTCGGCCTGCGGGAGATCATCAGCGAGGAGGACGTCAAGCAGGTCTACTCGATCCTCAAGGAGAAGGACATCTCGGTCGACTCCACGACGTGGAATCGCCGCTACCGCGAGTACATGGAGAAGATCAAGACGGGCTCCGTGTTCGAGATCGCCGAAGTGCTGCGCGACCTCTACCTGCTCAAGGGTGACAAGGATCTCTCGTTCGGTGAGCGCAAGATGCTGGACACGGCGCGCTCGCTGCTCATCAAGGAGCTGTCGCTGGCCAAGGACTGCTCCGAGGAAGAGATCGAGTCGGACCTGAAGAAGATCTTCAACATCGCTGCCTAGCGCGCGCCTCGCCGCTTGAGCATGCTCGGCCCCGGGTTCCCTCTGAGGATCCGGGGCTTTTTCATGTCCGAAGCACAGCGTTTGCGGCAAGAGCGCGAGCAGCGCATCGCGGAGCTGGAGGCCCGGCTGGCCCGGCGCGCGCGGGGCGGGGTGAAGCCGCCGGTGGCGCTGGTGGCCATCGCGGTGAGCCTGGCGCTGCTGTGGATGCAGCGGCGCGAGCTGCTCTACTTCTTCTCGCCCGCCGCCCCCCTGTCCCTGGGCGCCGAGGGCGAGTACCGCTACGAGGCGCTCGTCTCCAACCGCTACGCCCAGCTGCACGGCCTGCCCACCTCCCAGGGCGCCTACGAGCGGGACGGGGACGCGGTGTATGTGCTGGTGGGGCTGCGCGAGTCGCCCTTCGTGGTGCGCCGGCCCGCGCTGCCGGGGGAGGACTGGGCGGCTGGCAAGACGCCGCCCCGGCCGGATCCTCGCCCCTTCGCGGTAAGAGGCCGGCTGCTCGCCGAGGAGGACTCGCCGCGCTACCAGGAGGCCTTCGCGCTGCTGCGCTCCAAGGGCGAGCTGCAGCCGATCGGCGGGCGGCTGTGGATCCTGATCGAGGGACAGCGGCCCTGGCAGGACTGGGGGCGGATGGTGGTGGCGCTGCTGCTGCTGGGCTTCACCGCGGCCAACACGGTGTTCCTGGCGCGGGGCCTGCGCCGCCGCTAGCTACGGGGCAGCCAGCGCGGACTGACTACTGGCCGGTGAGCTGCTGCAGCTCGGTCTTCGCCCGGAGGTTGGACGGATCGTACTTCAGCGCCAGCTCGAAGGACTCGCGAGCGGCGGCCGGAGCGCCGGCCTTCTGCTCCAGGCCCGTGAGGGTGTACAGGTGGCCCAACTGCTTGCGCAGCTTGCGCCCCTGGACGCTCCAGCCCTGGGACAGCTGCTGGTCCGCGACGAGCGCGGTGTTCAGGTGCTGCAGGGCGCTGGTGTAGTTCTTGGCGGACAGGGCCTTGCTGCCCGCGCTCTGGGCGCTCTGGAAATCGGCGATGCGCGAGGCGAGCGACTCGAGCCTGGCCGCCTTCGCCATGCTCAGCGCGGCGGCCACCTCGCCCTTCTCGTAGCGGGCGAGGATCTCGGCCTCGGCGCCACCCTTGACGCTCTGGGCGCTGAGACGGGGGCTGGACTCCTTCTTGCCCGGCGCGGAGGCCTTCACATTGAGGGCGGAGGCGCGGGGCGCCGAGGCCTTGGGCCCGGCCGCGCTCTCCGCGCGAGGCCCCAGCGGCTTGAGGGCGCGGGCGTTCTCCTCCGGCGCCTTCTGCTCCGTGGCCTCCAGGCGCTCCTGCTCGGTGGCGGGAGGCGGCGGGGTGTACTTCTCCTCCACCGGGCCCGTCGAGGACGCGGAGCTGTCCGAGGTCTCCCCGGTGTCCGAGCTTGTGAAGCGCAGGGCCGTCAGGGTGAGCAAGGCCGCCACCGCCGAGCCCACGGCGGCCGCCACCAGGGCCACGCGCGTGAGGCTCATGGCCATGCGCGAGGGCCTGCCCATGGGCCGCGCCGCCTGCGGCACCTTGTCCGACGAGGCGGTGCCCTGCCCGCGCAGTCTGAGCACGGCGTTGCCCAGGGCGATCTCGTCGCCCACGTGAACCTCCGTGTCTGCGGTGAGCTTCACCCGATTGATGAAGGTGCCGTTCTGGCTGCCCAGGTCGCGTAGCAGGAAGCGCTCGCTCTGCCGCATGAGCTGGGCGTGGCGCCGGCTGATCGACGGGTGCTGCAGCCGCAAGTCACACGCCGAGGCCCGGCCGATCACCAGCGGCCCCTGCTTGACGGGGATCAGCTGCCCGGCGCCCGGGCCCTTCTCCACGTAGAGGAACACGGGCACGTAGCCCGGATCCGAATACTCGTTCGCATCGAAGCGGGTGATCAGCTCGCGATCTCGCGTGTTGTCGGTGCCGCCGCCGGTGCCTCGCGCCTTGCGGCGGGGGCCCGCGGGGAACTGCGGCACCCGCTGAGGCCGCGGATCGTCCTCCTGCAGCGGCGCCACCTCGTCATCATCGAAGGGCAGCTCCACGTCGTCCTTCTTGGACGACGGCGCGCCCGGTGGCCGGGGTGGGCGAGGAGGGCGCTTGGGGTTGGAGGGAGCCATGCCAGGATCCATTCTCCCAGATTGGTGGCTGACTCTGCCACATTCAGGAGCCTAGAGTGCCCGCCGTCCGTTGAATGGGAGGACTTTCGCCTTGGCGCAGCCGTCGATCACGCTCTTCAACACGTTGACGATGCAGAAAGAACCCCTGCAGCCCGCTGAGCCGGGCACCGTGCGCGTCTACGTCTGCGGTCCGACTGTCTACAGTTACATACATATCGGGAATGCTCGCACCTTCTCCTTCTTCGATGTGATGGTGCGGTACCTGAAGTACCGGGGCTTTCGCGTCACGTACGTGCGCAACTACACGGACGTGGACGACAAGATCATCAAGGCGGCGCACGAGACGGGCGAGGAGCCGTTGGCGCTGGCGGCGCGCTTCGTGGAGGCGTTCCGGGAGGACGCGCGGGCGCTGCACATGCTGGAGCCGGACGTCTCGCCGAAGGTGAGCGACCACATTCCAGAAATCATCAGCATCATCCGCACGCTGGTGGACAAGGGCGTGGCGTACGAGTCCCAGGGGGACGTGTACTTCTCGGTGAGCCGCTACCCGGGGTACGCGAAGCTGTCCAAGCGCAACCTGGACGACATGCGGGCCGGCGAGCGGGTGCACCCGGGCGAGCAGAAGCACGAGCCGCTGGACTTCGCGCTGTGGAAGGCGGCCAAGCCGGGCGAGGTGTCGTGGGACAGCCCGTGGGGCAAGGGCCGGCCGGGGTGGCACATCGAGTGCTCGGCGATGAGCGCGCGCTACCTGGGCGAGTCATTCGACATCCACGGCGGGGCGCTGGATCTGATCTTCCCGCACCACGAGAACGAGATCGCCCAGAGCGAGGCGGCCAGCGGCAAGGAGTTCGCGAAGTACTGGATGCACTGCGGCTTCCTGGACATCGAAGGCGCGAAGATGTCCAAGTCGCTGGGCAACGTGGTGCGGCTGCGCGACGCGCTGGCGAAGGTGGACGCGGAGGCGCTGCGCTTCTTCTTCCTGTCGACGCACTACCGGCACCCGCTGAACTTCGCGGACAAGGCGATCGCGGACTCCGAGCTGCGCATGGAGTACTTCTACGAGACGCTGCGCAAGGTGGACGAGCGGGTGGCGGGCAAGGATTTCGGCAAGGGGCCGCTGCATGGCGAGCCGGAGAAGTTCCTGAAGGAGTTCGAGGCGTCGATGGACGACGACTTCAACGCTCCGCACGGGCTGGCGGCGCTGTCGGGGCTGTTCGGGTTGATGAACGAGCTGACGGACAAGCCGCCGGTGAAGGACAAGCCGCTGGTGGGGCGCACGCTGCAGGCGCTGCGCGAGGACGTGCGCAAGGTGTCCACGGTGCTGGGGCTGTTCGGGGATGATCCGGCCCAGTGGCTGCTGCGGCGGCGCGAGCGCGCGGTGCGCGAGCGGGGCATCGACGTGGCCGAGGTGGAGCGGCTGATCACCGAGCGCAACGAGGCGCGCAAGGCGAAGAACTTCGCGGAGGCGGACCGGCTGCGCGGAGAGCTGAAGACGAAGGGTGTGGAGATCATGGACACGGCGGGTGGCACGACGTGGAAGGTCGCGCCGCCGCCTGCTGAGTAGACGTGTCCCGGCCGGGAGTTCGTGTTAGGGCTCCCGGCCATGAAGCATCTCACCGTCCTGCTCTTCTGCCTGCTGGCTGTTCCCACCCTCGCGCAGAGCGTGCCGCTCACCACCCCGGCGGAGAAGACCGCGTCACAGGTCATCGCCGCCCACGGGCTGCGTGCCCACGTGCGCTTTCTCTCGGATGATCTGCTCGAGGGCCGGGGCCCTGGCACCCGGGGAGACGCGCTGACGCAGGCGTATATCGCGTCCCAGTTCGAGGCCCTGGGCCTGAAGCCGGCGGGGCACAACGGCACATACCTGCAATCCTTCGAGCTGGTGGGCATCAACGGCCACCCGCAGACGATGACCTTCACCGGCGCGGCGGGACGCACCGAGCTGAAGTTCCAGGAGGACTTCATCGCGGTCTCCGGCGTGCAGGCGCAGGACGCGGCGCTCGAGGAGTCGGAGCTGGTCTTCGTGGGCTACGGCATCACCGCCCCCGAGTACGGCTGGGACGACTTCAAGGGCATGGATCTGAAGGGCAAGACGCTGCTCTTCCTCAACAACGATCCCGAGGACGATCCGAACCTGTTCGCGGGCCGGATGCGGCTGCGCTACGGGCGCTGGAACTACAAGTACGAGCAGGCCGAGAAGGTGGGCGCCGCCGGGGCCATCATCCTGCACACCGCGCCGAGCGCCGGCTACCCGTGGCAGGTGGTGCAGACTTCGTGGACGGGTGAGCAGTTCGAGCTGCCCGCCACTGGCGGCCCGCGTGTCCAGGTGAAGGCCTGGACCACCGAGGAGGCCACCCGGCGCATCGTTCAGCAGGCGGGGCATGAGCTCACGGCGCTCGTGGCCTCGGCGCAGAAGAAGGAGTTCCGGCCCGTGCCGCTGGGCATGAAGGTGTCTACGCGGTTCAAGTCCGAGGTGCGGCGTCGGCCCACGGCGAACGTGCTGGCCCTGCTGCCTGGCAGCGACCCGAAGCTGTCGCGCGAGGTCATCGTCTACACCGCGCACCATGATCACCTGGGCATGAAGGAGAACCCCAAGCCGGGCGAGGACGCCATCTACAACGGTGCGGTGGACAACGCCTCGGGCGTGGCGGCCCTGCTCTCGGTGGCCCGGGCCTTCCACGCGCTGCCCAGGGCGCCCGCGCGCTCCATCCTCTTCGCCGCCGTGGCCGCCGAGGAGCAGGGGCTGCTGGGCTCGAAGTACCTCGCCGAGAATCCGCCGGTGCCCCCGGGGCGCATGGCCGCCAACATCAACGTCGATGGCATCAACTTCCGCGGCCGCACCCAGGACATCGTCGTCATTGGCCTGGGCAAGTCCAGCCTGGATGCCATCATCACCGGCCTGGCCCGGGCGCAGGGCCGCACCGTGAAGCCGGACCAGTTCCCCGAGCGCGGTTCGTTCTACCGCTCTGATCAGTTCAACTTCGCCAAGAAGGGTGTCCCCGCGGCGTACTTCAGCAGCGGCATCGACTTCGTCGGCAAGCCGGAAGGGTGGGGCAGGCAGCAGCGCGAGCAGTGGGTGGCCAAGCACTACCACCAGCCCTCCGACGAGCTGAACGCGGAGTGGGACCTATCTGGCGCGGAGCAGGACGTACGCCTGTTCTTCCTGCTGGGCGCCCATGTGGCGCGGGCGCCCGAGCTGCCGCGCTGGAACAAGGGCGACGAGTTCGAGGGCCCCCGGCTGGAGGCGCTCAAGGCGGTCAAGGAGCAGGAGGGGACGAAGTAGCCCCGCCTCCGTTTGCTGCTGGGCAGGCGTGCAGGAAGTGCCAGCCTGCCGTGCGTGCGGGTGTTAAATCTCCGGCCATGCCGGAGTTCCAGATCAAGAGTGAGTACGAGCCCCAGGGAGACCAGCCCCGGGCCATAGGCGAGCTCACCGAGGGCTTGCTGCGCGGCGACCGCTACCAGACCCTCTTGGGCGTCACGGGTTCGGGCAAGACGTTCACGATGGCCAACGTCATCGCCAACGTGAAGCGGCCCACGCTCATCATCGCGCACAACAAGACGCTGGCGGCTCAGCTCTACGGCGAGTTCAAGGAGGTGTTCCCCCAGAACGCCGTCGAGTACTTCGTCTCGTACTACGACTACTACCAGCCCGAGGCGTACGTCCCCTCGTCGGACACCTTCATCGAGAAGGACTCGTCCATCAACGACGAGATCGAGCGGATGCGGCACTCGGCCACCCACAGCCTGCGCACCCGCGACGACGTGATCATCGTGGCCAGTGTGTCCTGCATCTACGGCCTGGGCACCGCGCGCTCGTACGTGGACATGGCCATCAAGGTGGGCATGGGCGAGGAGCTGGGGCGCGACACGCTGATGCGCCGGCTGGTGGAGGCCCAGTACGAGCGCAACGACTTCGACTTCCACCGAGGTACCTTCCGCGCCCGTGGCGACACCGTGGAGATCTTCCCCGCTTACGAGGAGGAGCGCGCCGTGCGCGTGAGCTTCTTCGGAGACGAGGTGGAGAAGATCACCGAGTTCGACCCGCTGCGCGGCGTTACCCTGGGCGCGCTGGAGAAGATCGTCGTCTTCCCCGCCAGCCACTACGTGACGGGGGCCGACTCCCGGAAGACCGCGGTGCAGAACATCCGCGACGAGCTGGCCGAGCGGCTCAGCCTCTTCCGCCGCGAGGGCAAGCTGCTGGAGGCCCAGCGGATCGAGCAGCGCACCATGTTCGATCTGGAGATGATCGAGCAGGTGGGCTTCTGCAACGGCATCGAGAACTACTCGCGCCACTTCTCGGGCCGCGCCCCCGGTGAGCCGCCTCCGTGCCTGCTGGACTACTTCCCGCGCAACCTGCTCATCCTCATCGACGAGAGCCACCAGACGGTCCCGCAGATCGGCGCCATGTACCGCGGCGACCGCTCGCGCAAGGAGACGCTGGTGAACTTCGGCTTCCGGCTGCCCAGCGCCCTGGACAACCGGCCGCTCAAGTTCAACGAGTTCGAGGAGATGGTGCAGCAGGTCGTCTTCGTCTCGGCCACCCCGGCCGAGTACGAGCTGCAGAAGAGCAAGGGCGTCGTGGTGGAGCAGATCATCCGCCCCACCGGCCTGATGGATCCCGAGGTGGAGGTGCGCCCCGCCGCCAAGCAGGTGGACGATCTGCTGGAGGAGGCCCGCAAGCGCATCGAGGTCAAGGAGCGCGTGCTGGTGACGACGCTCACCAAGCGCATGGCGGAGGACCTCACCGAGTACTTCTCGGACGTGGGCGTCAAGGTCCGCTACCTGCACTCGGACATCGACGCCATCGAGCGCACCGCCATCATCCGGGACCTGCGCAAGGGCGTCTTCGACGTGCTGGTGGGCATCAACCTGCTGCGCGAGGGCCTGGACATCCCCGAGGTGTCCCTGGTCGCCATCCTCGACGCGGACAAGGAGGGCTTTTTGCGCAGCCACGTCTCGCTCATCCAGACGATCGGCCGCGCGGCCCGTAACCTCAAGGGCCACGTCATCATGTACTCGGATCAGATGACCGACTCGATGAAGCTGGCCATCGAGGAGACCGACCGCCGCCGCGAGATTCAGCGCGCCTACAACGTGAAGCACGGCATTACCCCGCGCTCGGTCAAGAGCAGCATCCTGGACCTGTCTCAGCAGCTCTACGGCGCCGACCCCATGGCCCTGCCCATGGCGGCCGACGCGGCGAACGATCTGCTCATCCCCAAGGAGATCAAGCGCCTCATCGAGGAGTTCACCAAGGACATGCAGCGCGCCGCCGACGAGATGGAGTTCGAGAAGGCCGCCTCGTTCCGCGATCGCATCCTGCTGCTCAAGGACATGGACCTGGGGCTCAAGCCGCCCAGCCGCACGCTGCTGGCCGCTCCGCCCAAGCCGTCCGATGCCAAGCAGGGCCCGATGAAGGGCCAGCGCGGCAACGCCGCCGCCCGGGGCCGGAGGAAGCGCTAGCCCCCCATGGACGCCAAGCTCCAGGAGAAGCTCGAGGCCCTGCCCACCGAGCCCGGCGTGTACCTGATGAAGGACCGCCGCGGGCAGGTCATCTACGTGGGCAAGGCCGTCAGCCTGCGCAACCGCGTGCGCTCGTACTTCAACCGCACCGGTGACACCCGCTTCTTCATCCCCCTGCTCGACACGATGCTGGGCGACATCGAGACGGTGCTCGTCCACAACGAGAAGGAGGCGCTGCTCCTCGAGAACGAGCTGATCAAGAAGCACAAGCCGCGCTTCAACGTGCTGCTCAAGGACGACAAGCAGTTCATCTCCTTGCGGCTCGACAAGACGCAGAAGTACCCGCGGCTCGACGTGGTGCGCAAGTACTCCAAGGACGGGGCGCGCTACTTCGGGCCGTACTCCAGCGCCAGCTCCATCCGCGAGACGCTGCGCATCATCAACCGCTACTTCCGCCTGCGCACCTGCACCGACCATGTGCTGGCCAACCGCAAGCGCCCGTGTCTGCTGTACCAGATCGGCCGCTGCCCGGCCCCGTGCGTCTACCCGGTGCCGCCCGAGGACTACGCCCGCAGCGTGGACGAGGTGATCATGTTCCTCGAGGGCAAGGCGGGCGAGCTGGTCGCCGGGCTCAAGAGCCGCATGAAGGCCGTGGCGAGCGAGCTGAAGTTCGAGGAGGCCGCGCGGCTGAGGGACCAGCTGCTGGCCATCGAGCGCAGCCTGGAGCGCCAGAAGGTCGCCACCGCGGACTTCAAGGATCAGGACGTGTTCGCCTTCTTCCGCGAGGGCGACCGCATTCTCTTCTACGTGCTCTGGGTGCGGCAGGGCCGGCTCAACGGCGGCCAGGCCTTCCCGTTCGGCAGCCAGGAGTTCCCCGACGAGGAGCTGCTGCCCTCGTTCGTGAACCTCTATTACGACCAGGGCAGCTTCGTGCCCGAGGAGGTGCTGCTGCCCCTGGACGCCGAGGGCCTCGAGGCCCTGGAGGCGCTGCTGGCCGATCGCAAGGGCGCGAGGGTGCGCGTCATGGTGCCCAAGCGTGGCGAGAAGCACGAGCTGGTGCTCATGGCGCGCAAGAACGCCGAGCAGGCCTTCATCGAGCGCAAGCGCACCAAGGACGAGACGGACGCGGTGCTCTCGCGGCTTCAGCAGAAGCTCAACCTGCGCAACTTCCCCCGGAGGATGGAGTGCTACGACATCTCCCACTTCCAGGGCTCCAGCATCGTCGCCTCGCAGGTGGCCGTCACCGACGGAGAGACGGACAAGTCGCGCTACCGCCGCTTCAAGATCAAGACGCTGGAGAAGCAGGACGACTTCGCCAGCATGTACGAGGTGCTCTCACGCCGGCTCAAGCGGGGCGTGGAGGAGAAGGACCTACCGGACCTGCTCGTCATCGACGGCGGCAAGGGCCAGCTGGCCAGCGCCCACGCCGCCATGAAGGACCAGGGTGTCGAAGGGGTGGACGTGATTGGCCTGGCCAAGAGTCGCGACCAGGAGGTGTTCGATCGCGACGAGGAGAGCGCCCGCAGCCCCGAGCGCATCTTCGTGCTGGGCCGCAAGGACCCGATTGTCCTGCCGCAGAACTCCGCGGAGATCTTCATGCTCACGCGAATGCGGGACGAGGCCCACCGCTTCGCCATCACCTATCAGCAGAAGGATCTGCGCAAGAGCCGGGTGCGCTCGGCCCTGGAGGACATCCCCGGCGTGGGCCAGGCCCGGCGGAAAATCCTGCTGCGCCACTTCGGATCACTCAAACGTGTAAGCGAGGCAACGATCGAGGAACTGGCTGACGTGGTAGGCCCCTCGGTGGCCGAGCGGGTCCATGCTGCCCTTCACGGACAACCCGAAGAAGAGGAGGAGGATCCGGTGCGCGAGGCCTCCCTGGACGATGCGGGAGCGGCGTCTAGTGAAAAATCCTCCGAAAAATCCTCCGAAGGAGGGTCGCCAGCAGGCTCGGCGTGATTAATTTTCTGCTCGGGAATTCAGGAGCGAAAGTGCGCTGGAACCATGAGGTTCCAGGGGTTTTTCATTGCGGCTGGGCGCGACGCTGTTTTATAGCGATCGGGTTCGAGGCACGCAAAAGAGGGTGAGGGAGCGACACATGAGGCTCTATCCGAAGGTAATCCCGATCATCTCCCGTGAGTGCATCCAGGTGCTGATGCAGGACGGAGATGTCGAGGTGGAGCCGATGCGGGTGGCTGATGCCGAGATGGACCTGTCGGCGATCATGCGCGAGTACCTCGCCAACGAGGAGCGTGTGAACCAGGCGACGCGCGAGGCTCTGGAGCGGCGGGGGTATGACTACTCCAAGTTCAACCAGGTGAAGCGTGAGATGGCCGACGTCCGCGGCTTCAAGATGGGCGACGAGGGCATCGAATACGTCATCAACCAGATGATCGAGTTCCTGCTGATCAGCCGGAACGTCGAAGAGGTGTTCGCCGCGGACAACGTCCTGCGCTCGAAGATCTTCGGGGTGATGAAGAAGCACCTGGACGTGGACGACGAGATCGACAAGGAGGCCCGCTCCCGCCTGAAGCACCTGCAGGAGGGCACCAGCGCCTTCGACATCGAGTACAACAAGACGGTCGAGCAGATTCGCCGCGCTCGCGGGCTGATCTAGCCGGGGACTGTCATCCGCCGAACCGCTGCCTACCTTGTGTGAGAGGGAGGCAGCGATGGTGGGTTCACTCTTCAGCTTCGTTGTAGCGACGGGTCTCCTGGCTGCTCCGGCGGCGGGAGACTTTACGTTTGAGGGCCATGAGGCCAGCGCGCGTACGCGCTCGTCCACGGGGTTCTTCGCCCAGGGCGCCGTGCCATTTCCGAGCTTTTACGAGCGCGGGCTCGGCTCGGTGGACCTGACTGTCATGGATCGGACAGGGGCCGCCGGGGCGAGCTACGGAGACACCGCCAGCCTGGATGCCCGCTTCCGCCTGGGAGTGGTGGAGTACCGGGTGGAGCTGACCCAGCCGGGGTTCCCGCCCATGCAGGCCGGTGGCGCGGCGGCTGAGCGCCCGCTCCCTCTGCCCGGGCATCCGGTGGAGGGTGGGGTGATCCTGGACCGGGACATCAACGGCAACAGCGGCCTGGGCTGGCCGACGACGACGCGGGTACACGCGGCCGCGGCGGTGTGGGGCGTGGGGCGTGTGCTGGTGAACGGACAGCTGATCACCGACTCGGCCCTCATTCACGTGGCCGCGCTGTCTCATGGCGCGCAGGCGGATGACGACACCCACGTGACGCTGCCCCAGGCCCGGGAAGGGGACACCGAGCTGCACGTGCTCGTGTGGAACCTGCCCTCGAGCGCCGAGCCCCGGGGCTTCATTCAGTTCTCGTTCGATGAGGTGGAGATCTCCGTCGCGGATCTGCCCGTGCGTTCCGTGGCCGCGGTGCCAAACGTGAACCCGGGCGGACGGGACGCGACCGGCGCCGTGGGCGGAGCCATGATGCTGGGAGGCATCGCGCTGACTCCGCCTTCGCCTCCGGGCGACGGCGTGGGTGGCAGCGGGTTCGATCTCGAGGCGGCTCCTATTACGGGCACACCGGGTGGACCGGTGACGGCGGTGAGCCCGGCGACGATCAGCGGCCCCGATTCGCTTGATCCGTTGGTGGTGCCTGGCGTGTCCGTGGGGACCGAGGGCACCCTCGGGGGCGCCGTGGGTGTGGCTCGTCCCGGGCCCGTGGGGCCAGGCGCGGTGACGCCCGATACGATCAGCGGCACCTTCCCGACGACGGGCGCGCCGACGCCGGCGGCGAACATCTCGGGGTTGATGCCGGGAACGCCCGCCCCGGGCTCGACGCTCGCCGCGCAGACGGTGGTGCCTCCCGGTGCGCCGCCGCCCGGAGGCCCCGCGGAGGCGGGCGTGAGGCTGAACTCGGCTCCTCCGTCGCTGTCCACGCTGGGCAGCTTCTCCGTGCCTCCGCTCTCCGCGCCGAGCTTCAACGGCTTCAACGGCTCACCGCAGGCGAGCTCGGGCATCATCGCCACGCCGCCGCCCCTGGGCACTGATCCGACGACGCCGACGCCTCCGCTGCTCGGCTCGCCCGGGCCGCTCACGGCCTCGCCCGCGCCGCCGTTGCTGGGCACGCCCGCGCCGCTCACCGTCTCGCCGCCGCCCGCGCTGATTGGTACGCCTCCGCCCGCCAACGCGGTGCCGGGTGCCACCACCACCACGCCCGTGGCTCCTGGCGCGGTGGCTCCTCCTGGCGCGACGGTGGCTCCGCCGGGCGGCACCGGTGTCCCGCCGTCCATCTGACGGCGGGCGCACATGTGGGCGAAAAATTGACCCTTCGCTACGGGCCTGTAGCTTGCTGTGCATGTCGAGGCCCGTTGCAACCTTCGCAGTTCCCGCGATGCCGCGCCGCGCCGGAGAAGATCCGGTCGGCGAGGCCGCGGAGAGTCTGTCGCGAGCGCTCCCGGCCCGCACCGACGCGGAGGTGCTCGTGGAGCTCCTGGAGGATGATCTCCGGGAGGGCCTCGACGCACTCGGGGACGTGGAGTGCCACTTCGCGGATGTGCTCGATGCGCTGCGTGTGGAGCAGCCGTCGCCGCTCGCGCTCCTGGCCGTGGGAGAGGATCAGCTGGTGCTCCAGCGGCTCGATGCCCTGGTGACCGTGGTGACGCAGGTGCGGCGCCGGTTGGGCAAGGCCGCTGGCATGCTCCGCCAGGGCCGGGCGCACTCTCACAGCTGAAGGCGGTCGTGCTCGTCCCGCCCCGCGGGCTCGCGCGCGTCGAACAGCTGGCGCATCATCCGGGTCGCCGCCCGCGCCTCGCCGAGCAGCGCGCCACGGGTGGCCGAGTCCACGCGGAGCCTGTCGAGCGCATCCAGCAGGCGCACGCGGCCCGCGGTGCCCTCGAGGCTGGAGGGGTGGTGGCGCAGCCCGAGCGGGTGCGCCCCTTTCACCGTGGCCATCAGGGCGCCGGGCAGGTCCAGGGCCACCGTGCCCTGTGACAGGCGGCGCGCGAAGCGCGAGCCCACCGCGCCCCGTGTCTCCTCGGCGGTGATGCGTCGCAGCAGCTCCGTCAGCTGGGGCGGCTCCAGCCGCGGCGCGGAGGACTCGAGGCTCATTGCTCCCACTCCCCCGGCACCCGGCGCGCCCCGGCGCCCGCGTGCGCCACGCCGCGGGGCTCGGCCGAGGGGCCGGAGGTGAGTGAGCGCAGCGCCTCGCCCAGCGTGTGCCAGGCCGCGTGCAGCGTGTCCTCGTCCATCCGGATCGTCACCGGCCCCACGCTCACGTGGAGGTGGCCACAGGTGCACCGCGCCACCTCCGCGCCCGGGCTGCGGGCCAGAAGCGTGCGGTGGCAGTGAGGGGTTGTCATGGCGGCTCCTTCGCGTTGAACGGGACGAACCCTATCAGTCTTGAAAATGATTTTGCAAACCAAAATCAAAATGGGGCCAAAAAAAGCTCCCCGGGGAGGGGAGCGGAGCGTGGGCTCAGGTGAGGCCGGTGGCTACCACTTGAGCTCTTCCTTGCCCTGGGCGCGCTTCTGCTTCTCGCCCGGGCGCGAGTAGGAGGTGAGGGTGGCGCGCACGGCGCCGAGATCAATGGTGCCCACGGCCACCAGCGGCAGGCGGCGCGCGTCGTCGGAGATCCACACGTGCACCTCGCGCTTCTGCGTGGGCTTGTCCACGCGCACCGCGGTGCCCGTCATGTACCAGGCGTCGAACTCGCCCAGGGGCAGCGAGACGTGCTCGCGCTTCACCACGGTGCCCGTCATCCGCCACAGGCGGCGGATGCCCACCACGTCGAAGCACACGGTCAGGTTCTCCTTCATGGGCAGCTGGCGCAGCAGGTAGATGGCGCCGGCCACATCCAGCCCGTCCTTGTCGTAGGTGTAGTCGTAGCGGCCCTTCTTCTTGCCGATGACGTAGTCCACCTTGATGGAGCGGTCCTTGGCGCCGAAGGCCACCTCCACCTTGCGCTGCACCTCGTTCTCGGTGGCGTCCTCGGTGTAGCGCGAGGGCCGCAGCGTCTTCGGGTGCAGGTAGCTCACCGCCGAGCCATTCACCCGCCGCACCTTGGAGAAGAAGGTGTTCGTCTTGGCGTCGATCTGCACCGGCAGGCTGCCGTTCTCGGGGCGCTGCACGCGCATGGTCATCTTCCCGGCGTTGGCCCCGAGCGCGTCCAGCTCGAACTCGAGCAGCTCACCGGGCATGAACGCGATGGGCGAGCGCAGCGCGGGCAGCGGGTTTGCGCAGGGCGCCACGGCCTCGGAAGCAGTGATCGTCTCCGGTGGCGTGGTGTCCATCGAGTCACTGCCCTGGGGCACCTGGGCCTGGGCCGCGGTGGCCAGGAGTACGAGACTGGCCATGAGAATGGAGCGCATGAAGGTCATCCTTCTTCCGGGCACGGCGAGGAAACGGGTTTCACGGTCGGACGCCTGCGGGCTTCGCATATTCGGACGCCTCCCAACCCTTGCGCAGTCGGGTGGTCAGCTCCTGCCGAACATGCTCCCATTGTCCGACATCCTGCTCGATTTCGTACCCTGAACGAGTGAGCCGCCGCGCGAGCGCCTGAGCGCCGCTCGTGTCACCCAGCTTCGCCAGCAGGTGCAGGTACTCGAAGTCCTCCAGTCCGTCGCGGATGTGCTTCAGGCGCAGCGAGAGCACGGGCTGGTGCTCCCCGGTGCCCAGCCGCGAGGGCGTGCCCGGGTAGAAGAGGGTGCCGTCGCCGTTGCCGCCGAACTCGAACACGTCCTGCCACGGGTCCTTCTTCGTGTTGTAGGCGAAGACGGTGTCGAAATAGAGCTCGCCATCCACGCCGCTGAGGAAGGCCAGCGGCCCCATGGCCCGGTTGAGCGTGGACGGGTGATCCACCATGTACGAGGCCCAGCCGGTGTAGACGCGCTCCACGGAGCCGTCGTCCATGGGCCCGCCGTTGCAACCGTGCGAGTTGCAGCTCTGGTACCACCACACCTTGGAGCCGCGCGGCAATTGCGTGCGCAGCTTGGAGACGGGCAGCACGCGGCGGCACGTCTGCGGCCCCGAGCGCGGGAAGAAGCAGTTGAGCGTGGGCGTGAGGATGTCCGCGCTGCCTCGCAGGGCGTCATCCAGCGGCGCGGTGACGAGCACCGGGATGTTGCCGGCCGCGCGCGCCCTCGCCGACTGCTGGCGCACCAGGGGCACGTCCTCCGGCTTCGGCTCGTCCTTGGCGTAGAAGAAGAGCTGCGCGGCCCAGCCCTTCTGGCGGAAGTACTCGGCGAAGGCGCGGTAGTACGCCACCTTCTCCTCGTGGGTCTTCGCCTGGCGGTTGTCACGCACCTCGGCGGTGGTGAAGCGCGCGCCCGACGGCAGCAGGCCGCCCTCGAGGAAGGGCGCCATCTCGTCCTCGTACGCCTTGAAGTCCACCACCGCGCGTCCGTCCTCGAAGTGCACCGGCGGCCCGGCCATGCTCATGCCGTGGGCGCTCACCCGGTGCTCCAGCAGCGTGCGTGCGTAGGCGCGCAGCAGCGAGCGGGCCTCGGGGGACTCCGGCTCCAGGCCGTGCCCCCGGGAGATGCTGTAGAGCGAGATGCCGAAGCTGGTGGGCAGCGAGGCCGTCGCCGGCAGCGTGAAGGGCTGCACCTCGGCCGTGAAGGGCACCGGGGAGACGGCCTTCCCGTCCGCCTTCACGTGCAGCTCTCCTTGATAGGTGCCGGGCTCCTGCTCGGCCGGTGCGCACACCTCCACGTAGAGCACCGTGGGCAGCGAGGCGACTCCCGGCGTGTCCACCGGCACCAGCGCGTCCGGCCAGTGGCCCGTGCGCCCCTGGCTGTTGGACGGCGTCTTCACCTCGATGAAGGCCTCGCGCCACACCGAGGCGGTCAGCCCCGCCCCCGGCCCCTTCAGCGCCAGCGTGCGCGCCGTGACGCGCTCGATGTTGCCTGGGAGCACCACCTGCGCGGCCTCGCACTCGCCGCGCGCCAGGCTCAGCCGGGCCTCGGAGGCTCCTGCCACCGTGACGCCCGGACGAACCTTCACCAGCGGTGACACCACCTTCGGCCCCGGCGTTGCGGCCAGCATCGCCGTGAGCACCCCCGCCCAACCTGCACCCATGTCTCCGCCTTTCGCGGCTTAGCCGCCCGCGCCCACCTGGCTCATGGCCAGCTGGCGCCCCTGCTTGTACTCGATGAGATCCGCCACGATGGAGCCGAGCACGAAGTCCGCCTCCACTCGCACCGGCACGTGGCCCGTGTCCGCCGTGAAGTACACGGTGATGTCGCGCTGGGTCTTCAGCTTCTCGGAGAAGTCCGTCTGCAGCTTGACCTTGAGCACGTCCTTCTCGCCCATCGGTGTCTTCAGCTTCTGCCGGCTCTCCACCTTGGCCCGCATCACGAAGCTGCGCGAGCCGGTGAACACCGGAGCGCTGTACTCCTTGCCCACCTCCAGCCCCTTGTTGCGCAGCGCGAACGTGGCGCCCGCCAGGTCCATGGTGCCCTGGGGCAAGTCATGGGTGGCCTCGCGCGGCGCGTCGCCTTCCTTCTGGCGGACCACGTGGGCCTGGGTGCCTTCGGCGTTCAGCATCTTGATGCGCTGGCGGCGGCGCTTGTTGTTCTCGTCCGCCCAGAAGTCGCTGCCCAGGGTGCGCTGGCTCTCCGGGTGCCAGTAGGACACGAACTTGTCCTTGATGGGCCAGATGCCCATCGACGGATCCGACTTGGCCAGCGACACGATGGGCCACACCTGCTGGTCCCACTGCTTCATGGGCGCGCCCACGGTGATCTGCGCCGTGCCGGCCGTCACTCCCAGGTACTGCACGCGGTAGAGCGACTGCTCTCCAGGGCCGAACGCCTTGTTCGCCTCTTGCGCCAGGGCCGCACCCGAGAACAGCACCCCGGACACCAGCCCGACGATCGCACCCATGAATCGCTTCCGCATCTTGTGCTCCCTCGGAGTCCTCCCTGCCTGAAAATGGCAGGGCAATGTAGGCAGCGTGCCTGGGACCGCCAACCGCCTGACCAATCCATTCCCACCCACCTGCCATTCCCTGGACGCCTCGCGCCCTCGCATCATTCAAAGGACGGCACTTCCAGGGGTAGGAGCGGGTAGTAGAGCCGAGCCCCAGGTTGCCTACCTCCTATCAGGGCGGGCAAATCAGAAGGGGCGGTACCCGGACTGCGCTGGTAGCCTCGTGGAGTCGGCGCTCGGTGCGCCGCCGTTCAGGTCGAGGAGGGCTGCTTCGTGGACCACATGCATTCCGACGACGATGAAGACAGCAGTAAGAGCAAGGCCAAGAGCGGCAAGGCCCTCAAGGAGTTCGACTGTCCGGGCTGTGAGGCCAACAACCCCACGGATGATCCGATCGTCGATGGCTCCGAGGTGCGCTGCAACTACTGCGGCAATGAGTACCAGGTGAAGGTCAACGAGAGCGGCCGGCTCAAGTTCAAGGAGATATAGCCCCCGGGCAGCTCAGCTTCGCTCGCCAAAGATGGCGGTGCCCACACGCACCAACGTGGCGCCTTCCTCGATGGCCAGCTCGAAGTCATGCGTCGTTCCCATGGACAGGCCCGTGAGCCCCTGCGCACGGGCCAGCTCCCGCAGGTGCCGGAAGTAGCCGCGCGCCTGCTCCAGATCCTCGGTGGGAGGAGGCAGCGCCATCAGCCCCTCCACCTTGAGCCCGGGCAGCGTGCGCGCCTCTTCCAGGAACGCCCCGAGGCCCTCGGGGGCCAGCCCGCTCTTGCTCTGCTCGCCGCCCAGGTTCACCTCGACGTAGCAGGGCAGGGCAGCCTCGGCCCGGCGCTTGGACAGCTCGCGCGCCACGTCCATCCGGTCCAGCGCGTGGAACGCGTGCGCCGCCCGCGCCACGTACTTCACCTTATTGGTCTGCAGCGGCCCGATGGCGTGCCACCGCAGCCCCTCGAGCCCCGCCAGCTCGGCGGCCTTGTCCCGCAGCTCCTGCGCGTAGTTCTCGCCGAAGTCGCGCTGGCCCGCCTCGTACGCCTCGCGGATCAGCGCCGCCGGCTTGAGCTTGGACACGGCCACCAGCGTCACCGACTCGAAGGGCCGGCCCGCGCGCCCACAGGCCGCGGCCACCCGGGCCCGAATCTCCCCCAGCCGGCGGGCGACCTCGCTCACGGAGTACTCCAGGGCAGGGCAACGCCCGCCTGCTTGAGCAACTCCAACGTCTCTCCCAGCGGCAGGCCAATGACGTTGGTGGGGCTGCCTTCCACGGAGGCCACCAGGAACCCGCCGCGGCCCTGCACGGCGTAGGCTCCGGCCTTGTCCAGCGGCTCTCCGGTGCCCACGTACCAGTCTATCTCTCCGGCCGTCAGTCGGCGGAACGTGACGCCGGTGCGCACCACCGTGGCCGCCTGGGCCCGGCCGGCCAGTGCTACACCGGTGTAGACGTTGTGGGTTTTCCCCGACAGCCGGGTGAGCATCTGGCGCGCTTCAGCGGCGTCCCGGGGCTTGCCGAACAGCTCCGCGCCCATGGCCACGGTGGTGTCCGCCGCCAGCACCCACGAGGTGGGGAAGCGGGTGGCCACCGCGCGGGCTTTCTCCTGGGCCAGGCGCCGGACGTAGACATTCGCGGCCTCGGAGGGCAGGGGGGCTTCATCCAGGTCCGCGGCCGCCACGGTGAAGCGCAGCCCCAACTGGGTGAGCAGATCTCGCCGCCTGGGAGAGGCAGAAGCGAGGACGAGTGACGTGGGATCCTCTAGAGTGTGCATGGCTGAGGGCTGTTGGAGCCCTTAGCAGAACCGCGCCCCGGAGTGGACCTCGGATGAATCCCGCTGATCTCCTGTCAGCCATGAAGCGGACGGTGGAGCAGCTGGCCGCGTTCAATGAGATCGCCAAGGCGCTCACCTCCACGCTGGAGCTGCGCGAGGTGCTCAACCTGGTGATGCAGAAGGTGAGCGACTTGCTGCAGCCGCGCAACTGGTCGCTCATCCTCCAGGACGAGCGCAGCGGGAAGCTCTACTTCGAGGTGGCCGTGGGCGAGGGCGCCGAGGCCCTCAAGTCGCTGCAGCTTCAGCCCGGTGAGGGCATCGCCGGCACGGTGTTCTCCACCGGCCTGGCCCGCCTGGTGGACGATGTGGGCGGGGACCCGACGTTCTCTCCGCGCTTCGATCAGGCCTCGGCCTTCAGCACGCGCTCCATCCTGGCGGCGCCGCTGGTGGCCCGCGGGCGGGTGCTGGGCGTCATCGAGCTGGTGAACGGGCCCAAGGATCCGGGCTTCACGCAGGATGACCTGACGACGCTCACGGCCATCGCGGACTACGCGGCCATCGCCATCGACAACGCGCGCAACTTCCGCCGGGTGCAGGAGCTGACCATCACCGACGAGCACACCGGGTGCTTCAACTCGCGGCACCTGCGCGCGCAGCTGGATCATGAGGTGAAGCGCTCACAGCGCTTCCACCACCCGCTGTCCCTGGTGTTCCTGGACCTGGACCACTTCAAGAGCGTCAACGACACCCACGGGCACCTGGTGGGCAGCGCGCTGCTCAAGGAGGTGGGCGAGCTGCTCATGTCCTCCAGCCGCCAGCTGGACCTGGTGTTCCGCTACGGCGGAGACGAGTTCGCGCTGATGCTGGTGGAGACGGATCCGGACGGGGCGCTGATCACCGCGAAGCGCCTGCGCGATGCGTTCCGCAACAAGCGCTTCATGCAGTCCCAGGGGCTGGAGCTGCGGCTCACCGCCAGCCTGGGCGTGGCCACCTACCCGGACCACGCTCACTCGGCCACGGACCTCATCCGCGCGGCGGACTTCGCCATGTACGCGGCGAAGGGCCGGGGCCGTGACGACGTCTGCATGGCGGAGCGACTCCCGGCTTCCTCCAACGAGTCGCCTCCGTCACGCTGAGCGGCGGGGCGCTAGCTGGCGCCCACCACGCTCTCGATGGCCTCGGTGTTCGTCACCACCTTGCCCGTCTCGCGCAGCGTCTTGAGGTAGGACTGCTCGAGCTCGATCTGCTTGGCGCGGCGCGCCTGCTCGTACAGCTCCTCCTTCTGCTTGGTGAAGTCCTCGGGGCTGGCCTTCTTGCGCTCGGTCACCTGGGCCACCACGAAGCCCTCGCCCGCCGGGAACGCCTGGTCCAGCACCTGCGGACCCTGCGCCGCGAACGCCGCGGTGATCAGCTCCGGCGTGGGCCCCAGGTTCGGGTGCACCGAGTCACTGCCCGCGCTCACGCTGCCGGTCTCCACCGCCTCGGGCTTGGTCTCCACCTCGAAGCGCTGCAGCGCCGGGCCGTCGGCGCCCACCGGGAAGAGCGTCTGCAGCGGCTGGCCGCCCTTGACCGCCACCAGCGCCTTCTGCGCCTCGGCCTTCGCCAGATCCTTGGCCTTCTCACGCTTGTACAGCGTGGTGGCGATCTCGCCCGCCACGTCCTCCAGCTTCTTGTCCGCGCCGGGGTTCTTCTGCTCCACCTTCACCACGTGGAAGCCCAGCTTCGACTCGATGGGCTCGGAGATGGTGTTGGGCTCCAGCGCGAACACCGCGTCGGCCACCGCCGGCTCCAGGCTCTTGCGCTCCACCCAGCCCAGGTCCCCGCCGCCGGCCTTGGTGCCCGGATCCTCGCTCTTCTCCGTGGCCACCGCGGCGAAGTCCTTGCCGCCCGCGGTCAGCTCCTGGCGGATGGCTTGCGCGCGCGCCTTCGCCGCGTCCTTCTGCTCGGCGGTGGCGCCCTCGGCCACCTTCACCAGCACCTGGCGCGCCTTCACCCGCTCGGGCTGCGAGTAGACCATGCGGTTGTCCTCGTAGTACTTCGAGATCGCCGCCTCGTTGGCCTTGCGGTACTCCTCGAGCTGCTGCGGCGTGGGCGCCGGCACCTTGTCCGCGTACATGGTGGGCAAGAAGCGCGCGAACACCAGCTTGGCCTGGTTGGCGTCCTTCTCGTAGCGCACCCGCACCTCGTCCTCGGACACCACCGCGCTGTTGCGCACCAGCTCGATCAGCTTGATGGCCGCCATCTCCCGGCGCAGGTCCGACTCGTACTCGGGCGCCGTCTTCCGGTAGTAGTCGCGCAGCATCCGCTTGTAGCGCTCGTAGTCGAACTGCCCGTTGTTCTGGAAGTCCGCGCGCTGGTGGATGACCTTGCGCAGCTCGTCATCCGACGGGGTGATGCCGTGCTTCTCGGCCGCCTGCGCCAACAGCTCGATGTTCACCAGCCGGTCCACCACCTGCGGCACGATGAACTGGCGCGCCAGCGCCTCGGGGATCGGGCGGCCCTGCGTGCGCAGGTTGTTGATCTGGATCGCATAGGCGCGGTTGAAGTCACGCAGCGGGATTTCCTTGCCGTTGACCACCGCCGCGGCACCGGGCGCCGCGACCGGCTGGCCCGTGCCGCCGAAGCCCGTGCTCCCCGGACCAAACTGCAGCGTGAACACCACTGCGATGCCGACGATGAACACCCACGAGACGACCTTCCGGAGGCTCAGACCTTCCATGGAACCATTTCTTCGTGCAGGGCGCCGAGCAAGCCTCTCGCGTTGGAAGGACTGGCGGCGCGGGTTTGTTGGATGCCCGGTCGTTGGGTGGTCGATTCGCCACCACCCCCGATATCGGGCCTTGACTGCCTAGGACAACACCCCAGAAAATGCAAGCGATTTACAGTGTTTAGCTGACTCCGTAGCTCTCTGTGCTCCTCTTTCCCTACACGGGCCTCCTCCACCAGTGTTGTCGCTCCTCAAGCGGTACCGTCAGCTGCTCCTCGTGAGCGGGCTGCTGCTCTACCCGTTGGTTGCCTTCTTGGTGACTGGCCGGCGGGGCCGTGACCCCAACTTCATCGATCGCGCCGTCATCGGGGTGACGGCGCCCGTGCAGCAGGCGCTCAACTGGGCGCTCGACGGCGTGGTGGGCGGAGTGCGCGGGTATGCGGACCTGCGCGGGGTGCGGCAGGAGAATGACGCGCTGCGGCTGGAGAACATGCAGCTGCGCGCGGCGGTTCAGGCGCTGGGCGAGGCGCGGGCGGAGAACGAGCGGCTGCGGCAGCTGCTGTCCTACACCGAGAAGGTGCCGGGCGCGGAGATTCCAGCGCGGGTGGTGGGCGTAAATCCGGTGGCGAAGCTGTTGTCGGTGCGCATCAGCAGCGGAGAGAACCAGGGAGTGTCGCAAGGCATGTCGGTGGTGACGCCAGATGGAATCGTCGGCCAGGTGATTCGCACCACGGGCGGCTACGCGGACGTGGCGCTGGTGACGGATCCGCAGAGCCGGGTGGGCATCCGGGTGCAGCGCTCGCGGGCGCGGGGCACGGCGGCGGGCGCGGGCCGCGGGCCGCTGAAGCTGGAGAACATGCTGCGCACCGAGGACGTGGAGGACGGCGATCTGATCATCACCTCGGGCACCGACGGGGTGTACCCGCCGGGGCTGGTGGTGGGGCGGGTGGCCAACCTCGAGAAGAAGGAGCACGGCATGTTCCAGGGCGCGGACATCCTGCCCGCGGTGGACATCACCCGGCTCGAGGAGGTGCTGGTGGTGGGCAGCCAGTTCCAGGACACCCTGATCCAGACGGAGGGCACGCGATGAAGTTCTTCGTGACGGTGGGGCTCGCGCTGGTGCTGCTCACGCTCGAGGCGGTGGTGGTGCAGCGCGCCGGCCTGGTGCTCAGCCGCATCGACGTGACGGTGGTGCTGCTGGTGTTCCTGGCCATGCGCGCCACGCTGATGGAGGGCGCGGTGTCCGCCTTCGCGGTGGGCTACCTGTTGGACATGATGAGCGGCAAGCCCACGGGCCTGTTCACCTTCCTGGGCGTGTTCACCTTCCTGATGTGCCGGCTGGTGTACTCGCTGGTGGAGGTGCGCGGCCGCATCGCCTTCGCGCTGTTCACCATGGGCGCGGACGTGGGCCATGGCCTGCTGGCGGCGTTCTTCGGGTGGCTGACGGTGAAGGACGGTTCGGCCACGGCGGTGCTGCCGGGCCTGCCGCTGCAGGTGGCGCTCACGGGCGCCGCGGCGCTGGTGCTCTTTCCGCTCCTCAAGCGCTTCGAGGCGCGCCAGGAGCGCTCGCAGGTGGGAGGGCTGCTGTGACGCCTCCGACGCTGGGTAACTCCTCCACTCCGGGCCGCGACCTCAAGCGGCACTTTCTCTGGCTGGGTCTGACGCTGATCGTCGGGCTGTTCATGCTGGCCATGCAGCTGTACCGGCTGCAGATCATCCGTGGCGAGGAGTACGCCGCGAAGTCCGTGGCCAACTTCGTCAAGGAGGTGCGCCTGCGCGCCGATCGCGGCGTCATCAAGGACGCGCGCGGCACCATCCTGGTGGACAGCCGCCCGTCGTTCGACGCCTTCCTCACCCCGGCCTTCTGCACCGACTGCTCCAAGCACGTGCTGCCCAAGCTGGCCGAGCTGCTGCGGTGGGACGCGGAGACGCACCACAAGGTGGAGGAGCAGGTGCGCATCGCGCGCCGCAACGCGCCCTTCCAGCCGCTGCCGGTGCGCATCGATCTCACGCGGGACGAGCTGGACCGGCTCAACGCCCGGCGCGACATCCTGGACGGTGTGGAGGTGGTGCCGGTGCCGCACCGCAACTACCGCACCGGCACGGTGCTGTCGCACGTGCTGGGGTACATGAACGAGATCAACCAGGACGAGCTGGAGCGGCTCAACGCGGACGGGGCGAAGTACGCGCTGGGCGACTACATCGGCCGGCGCGGCCTGGAGCGCTACTTCGAATCGCGGCTGCGCGGCGTGGACGGGGTGCGCAAGGAAGTGGTGAACGCGCGAGGGCAGACGATCGAGGAGCTCAACGTCAAGCTGGGCGAGAACTCGATGGTGCAGCCGCAGGCGGGCAGCAACATGGTGCTGTCCATCGACATGCGGCTGCAGGAAGAGGCCGAGCGCGCCTTTCCGGGCGTGGCGGGCGCGGTGGTCGTCATCGACGTGAACACGGGCTTCATCCGCGCGCTGGTGTCGCGGCCGGGCTTCGATCCCAACCTGCTCACCGGCCGTGTCACCCCGGCGCAGATGGTGGCGATGGCCAGGGATCCGCTCCAGCCGATGATCAACCGCGTGGCCGCGCAGCACTACAGCCCGGGCTCGACGTTCAAGGTCGTCACCTCGCTGGCGGGCTTCAAGTCAGGCAACTTCCGGCCGGAGTCCGTGGTCAACTGCCCGGGCGGCTACAAGCTGGGCGCGCGCACCTGGCGCTGCCACAAGGAGAGCGGCCACGGCCCCATGGATGCCAAGCACGCGCTCCAGTACTCGTGCAACACGTGGTTCTGGAAGGTGTCGGACACCATCGGGCTGGACGCCATCGCGGACATGGGCAAGGCGCTGGGGCTCAATAGCCCCACGGGCATTGGCGTGCTGGGCGAGGTGCCCGGCATCATGCCCAGCACCGAGTACCACGACCGGCTGTCTCCCGGCGGCTACAGCAAGGGCATGGCGCTCAACAGCGCGGTGGGCCAGGGTGACGTGAACACCACCCCGCTGCAGATGGCCATGGTGTACGCGGCCATCGCCAACGGCGGCACGCTGTACAAGCCGCAATTGGTGCAGCGCATCGAGGACCTGGACGGCCGCGTCATCGAGTCGTTCGATCCGCAGGTGGTGCGCAAGCTGGAGATCAACCCCGCCCACCGCAAGACGATCGTCGACGCGCTGGTGTCGGTGGTGAACGAGCCGGGCGGCACCGCGTACCGGGTGCGCCTCAAGGACGTGGTGGTGGCGGGCAAGACGGGCACGGCGCAGGTGGCCGCCATCGGCGCGGTGCGGCTCAAGACGCACCAGATGGACTACTGGGTGCGCCACCACGCGTGGTTCACGTCCTTCGCGCCCGCGGAGAACCCGGAGATCGCCGTGGTGGTGCTCAACGAGCACGGCGGCGGCGGCGGCACGGACGCGGCGCCCACCGCGATGGCCGTCATCCAGAAGTACTTCGATCTGAAGAAGGAAGATGCCAGCTCGCCTCCGCCGCGAGCCAATCAGCCGTATGTCCTGACGCTGCCTCCGGCCCCCAAGCTGGAGGACGTCCTCACCCGTAGCGCCAACCCGCCGGCTCCCGTGCCGGTCCGCAGCGCCCCGCAGGCTCCGACTCCGAATGCAACTCAGCATTGAAAAGCGCATGGTCCCCCACGTCCCGTGGGGGCTGATCGCCTGTGTCCTGGCCATTGCCGGCCTGGGCATCTGGAACCTGGCGTCGGCGGCCCGGCCTCCGCACAACAACGTGTGGACCAGCCAGACCATCTACCTGGGCGTGAGCCTGTTCGCCGCGCTGATGGTGTGCCTGGTGGACTACCGCTGGATTCAGCGGATGACGGTGCCCATCTACGTCATCAACATCCTGGCGCTCATCGCGCTGCGCTTCATTGGCCACAAGGCCAAGGGCGCCGAGAGCTGGTTCGTGCTGGGCCCCATCCGCGTTCAGCCCGCCGAGTTCATGAAGATCGGTGTGATCCTCATGCTGGCGAAGGTCTACGCCGACGACTTCCGGCCCAATCAGCCCGCCTATGGGCTGGTGCGGCTGTGGAAGCCGGTGCTCATCATGGGCGTGCCCTTCGTGCTCGTGCTGGTGCAGCCGGACCTGGGCACGGCGATGATGATCGGCCTGTCCTCGCTCACCGTCATCCTGTTCGGCAAGGTGCGCTGGTACCTGGTGGCCATCATGGTGGCGGGGCTTTTGGCCTCCGCGGGCGTCATCTGGAATGACTACGTGCGCGAGGCGCCCGAGCCCCGGACGACAATCCTTCGCCACCACCTGAAGAAGCACCAGAGCCAGCGCATCTCCGGGTGGTTGGATCCGGAGGCGGACCTGCGCGGCAGCGGCTACCACGCCGCCCAGTCGAAGATCGCCGTGGGCAGCGGCGGCATGGCGGGCAAGGGCTGGCGCGAGGGCACCCAGACGGGCCTGTCCTTCCTGCCCGAGCAGCACACGGACTTCATCTTCTCCGTGTGGGCCGAGGAGCACGGCTTCCTGATGTGCCTGCTGCTGCTGGCGCTCTATGGAGGGCTGTTCTCACTGGCGCTGGGGGTGGGCTTCAGCGCCCGCGACAGGTTCGGCGCCTTCGTGGCGGTGGGCGTCACCGCCATGCTCTTCTGGCAGGTGTTCGAGAACATCGGCATGGTGATTGGCCTGCTGCCGGTGACGGGCATCACCCTGCCGCTGATGAGCTACGGCGGCTCCTCGCTGCTGTCGGTGATGATCTGCATCGGCCTGCTGGTGAACATCAGCATGCGCCGCCACATGTTCTAGTCAGAAGGCCCGGCCGGACAGGATGGCGCTGGCCACCGTGAAGTAGATGATCACTCCGGTGACGTCCACCAGGGTGGCCACGAAGGGCGCTGACGCGGCGGCCGGGTCCAGCCCCAGCCGCCGCAGCAGGAACGGCAGCATCGAGCCGCACATCGTTCCGAACATCACCACGCCCACCACGCTCAAGCCCACCGCCACGCCCACCCAGGCGAAGTGAGGGCCGTAGATGTCCTCGCGCCCCGGCCAGAGGACGATGCGCAGCGTGCCCAGCACTCCCAGGAACAGCCCCAGGGCGATGCCGCTGACGCTCTCGCGCAGGGCCACGCGCCACCAGTCGCTCAGCGACACGTCTCGCACCGCCAGCGCGCGGATGATGAGCGAGGTGGCCTGCGAGCCCGAGTTGCCGCCCGAGGAGATGATCAGCGGCACGAAGGCGCTCAGGAACACCGCCTGGGTGATGGCGTCCTGGTAGTGGGCCATGGCCGTGGCGGTGAACATCTGCCCGAAGAAGAGCACCGTCAGCCAGCCGATCCGCTTGCGCAGCATGCCGGCGATGCCGATGTCCAGGTAGGGCGCCTCGAGCGCCTCCATGCCGCCCATGCGCTGGATGTCCTCGGTGGCCTCCTCCTCGGCCACGTCGAGCACGTCGTCCACGGTGATGATGCCCAGCAGCACTCCTTGCGAGTCCGTCACCGGCAGCGCCACCCGGTCGTACTTCTCGAAGAAGGTGATGATCTCCTCGCGGTCCGCCGTGGCGGGGATGCTGATGAGCTGCCGGTCATGGATGTCCGCCACCCGGGTGTCCGGCTTGGCCAGCACCAGCGAGGCCAGGCGCACGTCGTCCAGCAGCCGGCCCTTCTCGTCCACCACGTAGAGGACGTTGAGCGTCTCTCGCCCCTGGCCGTGCTTGCGCACGTAGTCCAGCGCCTCGGCGGCGGTGCTGTTGGCCGGCACGGTGAGGAACTCCGGCGTCATGTAGCGGCCGGCGCTGCGCTCCGGGTAGCCCAGAAGCTCGCGGGCCACCTTCAGCTCCGCGGGCGTCAGCGTGGTGAGCACCCGCCGCGTCACCTCCGCGGGCAACTCCTCGAGCAGGCGCGTGCGATCGTCGGGCGCCATCTCGTTGAGCAGCTTCTTCAGCTCCTCGTTGCCCAGCGTGCTCACCACTTCGGACTGCTGGTGCGGCGGCAGGTACTCGAAGGCCAGCGCCGCCATGTCCCGCGGCAGCAGCCGGAACAGGATGCCGCTGTCCTTGGCCGGCAGATCCTCGATCACCTCGGCCACGTCCGCCGGATCCATCTCCGTGAAGGCCTCGCGCAGCGAGTTCCAATCCCGGGCCCGGATCAGCTCGTCGAATTCGGGCTTGAGGAGGTTTCCCAGCATCACAATCTCCGCGCGCGGTGGAGCGGGCGCATGGTGTATGAATCGCGCCAGTTCCGGTACGGGATTCTTTCACTGAGCCGCGGAGGTGGATGATGCAGAGGAAGGGTGCCCAGAAGGGCAAGGCCACCGTCCGCGAGGCGGACACCCCTGCCGCCGCGAAGCCGCAACCGCCCCCAGGTAACACGGCGGTGACACCCGCCGCTTCCACTGCCCCGGTCGCCAAGGCCGCGGTGAAGGTCCATGGGCCAAGGGTGTCACTGCCCCGGCCCGAGGAACACCGTGCGGGGGCGGCGGGCGAGGAGGCTCGACGCCCGGGCACTCAGGCCCGCAAGAGCGCGGCGCCCGCGGTGGCCCCCATCATCGACGCGCGGGTGACCAATGAGCCGGAGCACCGGCACTTTCCGCGCGCGCGGCTGGCCACGCGCTTCGAGCTGTGGAGGGAGGAGGGGGGCAGGCGCACGTTCGCCGCGACCTTCATCTCGCAGAACGTGAGCGTCAGCGGCGCCTTCCTGGAGAGCACCTTCTTCATGCCCATGGGCACCGAGCTGAACGTCCGCTTCTCGCTCGAGGAGGGGGCCGAGCCGGTGCTCGCACGCGCTCAGATCGTCCGGGAGGAGCGCGCCGGCCCCGAGGGGCGCAGTGGCTTCGGCATCCGGTTCATGGAGTTCTCGGGACAGACCGAGGTTTCCCTCGCCCGGCTCTTCCTGGGCATGAGGCTGCGCGAGTTCGTCGAGCAGTACCTGCAGTCGCGCCGGGCCCGCTCGTTGTCAAACGAGCTCGAGCGCGCGGTGGATGTGCTCGCCGCGTGGGAGCTGCTCAAGGCCACCTCGCCTGGAGATCCCTGGCAAGGCGAGTGAGCCGCGCTCAGGAGGGCTTGGCGCTGTTGGCGGCGGCGATCTGCCGGCGCCGCTCGGCCTGGTAGTGCGCCGAGCACAGGCCCTTGGAGCGCGACTCGCGCTCGCAGCCCGCCATGGTGCAGCGCCGCTCGGGCGGCACGGGGCCCAGCGTCATCTTCGGCGGGCGGCCGCGGCGGCGCATCGGCGTGGCCAGGCTGTTCCCTGTCGAGCTCAGCCCGTGGCTGTGAAGGGCCCGCGCCAGCCCACGGCCGATCGCATCGCCAATCGCCTCCGCCCACGACGCGAGCGCCGGAGGCAGTGCCAGTGCGTGAGGAGAAGAAGCAGAGGTCTTTCGTGGGCGTGCCATGGCTACTCCTGAAAAACTGAATTACTGAATTAACGGCTTAAACACGAGAAGCCGCCGTAGTTACTTATTTGTACTTTCATGAGAATTCTGTCAACACAAGGATAGGTGTTTTTTCCTGTTTTCGTGCGTTTCGTCACCCCCTGCAGCGCCCATCTTGTCAAGTGGCCTCGAGCAGGGTGACCTGGCAGGTTCACCTCTGCTCCGAGGGGGCGGTGTTCGCGCGCGGCTCGAGCGGGGTGCCGACAAAGGCGCGCGTCTCTAACGCGAAGGTGAGCGCAAGACGAGCGAATTGAAGCAGGCAGGGGGGGGGGTGAAGACAGCGGAAGCGGGCGCGACAGGAAGAGGCCGCGGCCAGGCGCTTCGAGGGGTGAGACGGTGAAACAGGGCCCCGAGCCGCGCGAGGCGCGAGGCCTCGCACGACGCGGGACGCAGAGAGAGGGGGCTACTGCAGCGCCTTGGTCAGCGCGGCCTCGAGGCGCGCCTTGGGCACCGCGCCGACGATCTGATCCACCACCTTGCCGCCCTTGAAGACGAGCAGCGTGGGGATGGAGCGGATGCCGTACTGCTGCGGGGTGTCCTGGTTGTTGTCGATGTCCATCTTGGCGACCTTCGCCTTGCCCTTGAACTGGGTGGCCAGCTCCTCGACGGCCGGGGCAATGGCCCGGCAGGGGGCACACCAGGTCGCCCAGAAGTCCACGAGCACCGGCTGATCAGACTCGAGCACCTGCTTGCCGAAGTCCGCGTCACCGACCGTCAATACGTCTGCGCCTGCCATGTGTTTCTCCTTCAGGCCGTTGCGAAAAGGGCCTTGATACAGGGGCGTCTAATACGTGCCCCAAGGGCCCTGCAAGGCTCGGCCGGTCTCCGCCGTACCTTCGCAGGTCAGATGCGGACATAAACCGGGCGTTTCATGTCTCCTGGCCGTACGAGAAGCGCGCTCTTGCATCGGGGGTGATGTAAGCTGGTGGACGTGATGAAGCTCTTCCTGCCCCAGACCCAGCTCGAGGAGTGGGCCCTGGCGGATAAAGCGGACCTTCGGGACGGCAAGCTGGTGGTCGCGGTGGAGGGGGGCGCAAGCTTCCCCGCCGTGCCCGCCGTGCACTTCGTGAAGCTCGTCTCCGGGGAGGACACCCACAAGTTGGTGTCCAAGGTGAAGACCGAGTCCCAGCTCGGCAGCCTGGGCGCCGACCAGATGAACGACTCGGTGCTCATCGGGGACACGGCCTACGAGGTGGTACCGGGCTATGTGGCTGAAATTCCGGTCGCCCCTCGCCCGGCTGATAAGAAGCCGAACAACGAGACGGACCTTCTGGCCGCCTTCATCCTGAACAAGATGGGCTGACTCGCGGGTCGCCCGGGGTTATGTCGCAGCCGCCATGAGTCAATCCCTGGTCTCGCTTGCCTGCCATGCCTACGCCTTCGCGGCGTTGGTGTACCTGTCCTACCTGGTGCGCCAGTGGCCCGCGCTCGCCGTTGCCGGGCGCGTCATGGTCGGAGGTGGGCTGGTCCTGCACGCCATCTCCCTGGTGTCGCTGATGGGCGCTCAAGGAGGCATGCCGGTGGGCGCCGCGCAGGGGTTCTCCGCGCTGGCGTTCCTGCTGTTGGCCCTGGGGCTGGTGTTGGACCTGGTGTACCGCAAGCCTGTCATCAATGCGTTCATCAGCCCGCTGGCGGTGGCGGTGCTGCTGCCGGGGCTGCTGCTGCACGGAGGGCAGACGCCGCTGTCCGCGTCCATCCGCCAGCCGCTGCTGCCGCTGCACATCAGCATCGCGCTGCTGGGCCTGGCGGCGTTCGCCGTCGCGGCGGGTGTGGCGGTGATGTACCTGTTGATGGAGCGGCAGGTGAAGGGCAAGCGCTTCGGCCTGCTGTTCTCACGGCTGCCCTCGCTGGAGTTCCTGGACACCCTCAACCGGCGGCTGGTGGTGTGGGGCTTCATCGCGTTGTCAGTCACTCTGGCCACGGGCGCCTTCTTCGTGGCGGGCTCTCAGGCGGGCTTCTCCTGGGTGCTGGATGCCAAGGTGATTGCCACGGTGGTGGCGTGGAGCCTGTTTGCTGCCCTGGCAGGCGCTCGGGTGCTCGTGGGCTGGCGTGGCCGACGCGTGGCGCTCTTAACGATGGCAGGCTTCTGCCTGGTGCTCGTCTCCTTCCTCTCATCCTATGACTTCACCCTGCAGGGGGTGCCCTAGCCATGGACCTGCTGTGTATCGGCTTGTCTCATCGCACGGCGCCCCTCCAGGTCCGCGAGCGGCTCGCGTTGCCGGAGCCCCGGCAGGTGGAGCTGCTTCAGCACCTGGCGCAGGCGCCCACCGAGGCGCTGCTGGTGTCCACCTGTAACCGGGTGGAGGTGTATCTGTCCGCGCCGGACATCGCCCAGGCGGGGGCTCGCGTGCGCGAGGCGCTCAGCCAACTGGGCGGCCCCGAGGCGCTGGAACACCTCTATGAGCACCAGGGCGCGGGGGCGCTGGAGCACCTGTTCCGCGTGGCCTCCAGCCTGGACTCCATGGTGCTGGGCGAGGCGCAGATCCTGGGCCAGATGAAGGACGCCTTCGAGCTGGGGCAGGGCGCGGGCGCGGTGCGAGGCGTGCTCACGCGCGTGTGCGGCGCGGCGTTCTCCTGCGCCAAGCGCGTGCGCACCGAGACGGCCATTGGCCGGTCGGCCACCTCCATGGCGTCCGCGGCGGTGGCGCTGGCGCAGAAGGTGTTCGACGGGCTGTCGCACAAGACGGTGCTGGTGGTGGGCGCCGGGGAGATGGGCGAGCTGGCGGCGCGGCACCTCAAGCAGGCGAAGGCGGGGCGGGTGCTCATCACCAACCGCACGCTGGCGCGCGCCGAGGCGCTGGCGGCCGAGGTGGGTGGCACGGCGCGGCCCTTCGAGGAGCTGCACGCGCTGCTCAAGGAGGCGGATGTGGTGGTGTGCTCGACGGCTTCGCCCGTGCCGCTGTTCGACAAGGGCAACGTGGGCGCGGTGGGCAAGGCGCGCCGGTTCCGCCCGCTGTTCATGGTGGATCTGGCGGTGCCCCGGGACATCGCTCCGGACGTGGCCGAGCTGGACGACTGGGTGACGGCGTACGACGTGGACGACATTCAGAAGTTCGTCGCCGAGAACGAGGCGGCCCGCGCCGAGGAGGCGCAGAAGGCCAGCGTGCTGGTCATCCAGGAAGTGTCGCGCTTCATGCGTGACCGGGCGGTGCGTGAAGGGGTGCCGGTGCTGGCGCGGCTGCGGCAGCGGGCCGAGCAGATCGCCAGGGCCGAGGTGGAGCGCACGCTGGCGGCCATGGGTGACGGGCTGACGGACAAGCAGCGCAAGAGCATCGAGGCCATGGGCCGGGCCATCGTCAACAAGCTGCTGCACGAGCCCACCACGCGGCTGCGCTCGGTGGGCACCGGGGCGGAGCATGAGAGCAACCGGCTGGCGGGCGCCGCCGCCGAGCTGTTCGGGCTCGAGGAAGCGCCGGCTCAGCAGCCCCCGGAGACGCAGAGCCCCGCCGCATCCGCCGCGAGCGGAGGCAAGCGATGAGCCGCTCGGTGAAGATCGCCACCCGTCAGAGCCCGCTGGCGCTCTGGCAGGCCCGGCACGTAGCGGCGCTGCTGGCCTCGCGCCACCCGGGCCTCGAGGTGTCCCTGGTGGAGATGACCACCGAGGGAGACCGGTTCCTGGCGGCGCCCCTGTCCGCCATTGGCGGCAAGGGGCTGTTCGTGAAGGAGATCGAGCAGGCGCTGATCGATGGGCGCGCGGACATCGCCGTGCACAGCCTCAAGGACATGACGTCCGTGATGCCCGAGGGGCTGATGCTGGCGGTGGTGCCGGCGCGCGAGGATCCGCGTGACGCGTTCTGCAGCCCCAAGGGGCTCACGCTGGACAAGCTGCCCCAGGGCGCGCGGGTGGGCACCTCCTCGCTGCGCCGCAGCTGCATCCTGCGCTCGCGGCGGCCGGATCTGGAGATCGTCAGCCTGCGCGGCAACGTGCAGACGCGGTTGAAGAAGACCCGGGAGCTGGAGCTGGCGGGGGCGATGCTCGCCGCCGCGGGCCTCAAGCGCCTGGGGCTGGAGCATGAGATCACCGAGGTGCTCTCACCCGAGGTGAGCCTGCCAGCGGTGGGGCAGGGCGTGCTCGCCATTCAGTGCCGTACGGAGGACTCCCGGGTGCGCGAGCTGCTGGCGCCGCTCGAGGACCCGGTGACGCGCGTGGCGGTGACGGCCGAGCGCGCGCTGCTGGCGAAGCTCGAGGGTGGCTGCACCGTGCCGATGGCGGGCCACGCCACGGTGAAGGACGGCATGGTGCACCTGCGCGGCTTCGTGGGCCATCCGGATGGCTCGAAGCTGGTGCAGAGCGAGGTGCGCGGCCCGGTAAGCGAGGCCCACGCACTGGGCGAGCGGCTCGCCGAAGAGCTGCTCTCTCGCGGTGCTCAGGAAATCCTGAGCCACTTTGGTCACACCGGTTTCGTTCCCAAGTCCTAGACAAACCCCTAGAGTCCCGGCCCGTGGAACGGCGACTCGAAGGCAAGCGCGTGCTGGTGACGCGCCCGAAGGAGCGGGTGGAGGAGCTGTGCTTCCTCCTGGAGGATGAGGGCGCGGAGGTGGTGAGCCTCCCCCTGCTGGAGCTGCGGCCCCCGGAGGATGCCCGGCCGCTGGCGGCCGCCGCGGAGTCCATCCAACGCTACCGCTGGCTGGTGTTCGCCAGCCCTTCCGCCGTGGACGCCTTCATGGAGGCGCTGCGTGAGGCCGGGTCGCTGGGCCGCATGGGCGTCGTCCGCGTGGCGGCGGTGGGCCCTCGCACCGCGCGTACCGTGGAGAGCTACGGCCTCAAGGTGGCCGTCGAGCCCGCCGAGGCCACCGGGCTGGGGCTCTACGAGGCGATGAAGGACGATCTGCAGCCGGAGGACGAGGTGCTGCTGCCCGCCGCCGAGGAGGGCCGCCGCGAGCTGGAGCTGGCGCTGCGCGAGCAGGGCGTGCGCGTCACCCGGGTGACGGCCTACCGCACCACCGCCGCCGAGCTGTCCGCCGAGGAGCAGGAGGCGCTGCGCACGGCGCCTCCGGACGTGGTGCTCTTCGCCTCGCCGCGCACCGTCGAGGTGTTCATGGAGGCCGCGGGGCGTGAGCGCCTGGGTCAGGCGAAGGTGGTGGCCATTGGTCCCACCACCTCGGGGGCCCTGGCACGGCTGGGTATCGAGGTGGCCGCGGTGGCCGAGCGTCCCACCCCGGAAGGGCTCGTGGACGCCGCCATCCGCGCCATTCACGGGTAAGCTGCGGCCCATGCTTCTTTCCCGCCCCCTGGGGCTGCTGCTCCTGCTCTGTCTGCCCGGGCTCGCCCTGGGCTCGACCATGCCGCCACAGACGATCTCCGAGCTGGCCGGCATGTCGGACCGGGTGGTGCTCGCGCGACTGGGAGACGCTCAGATCCGCGTGCCCGGGGGCAACGTGCGGCAGATGACCACCATCACCCGCGTGGAAGTGCAGGAAGAGTACCGGGGCAAGGGGCCCAAGGCGGTGCAGGTGGTGCAGCTGGGCGGCAAGCACGGCCTGTGGGAATCGAAGGTGGCGGGAGATGCCACCCTGCTGGTGGGACAGACGGCGCTGCTGTTTCTGCGCTGCCCGGATCCCAAGGCGGTGGAGCGGTGCACCCTGGTAGGGCTGGCCGCGGGCAAGCTCACCGTCACCACGGGCGCCAACGGCGAGCGTGAGGTGGAGCTGCCCCCCCAGATAAAAGGTGGGCCGGGACGGCGTGCGCTGCGCGAAGTGATTGAGGAGATCCGGCGGGCAGGTCCGCCCCCGGCCAAGCAGGAGAGGGGTCAGCGATGAAGAGGCTGCAATCCACGGTCGTGCTCGCGCTGCTGGCGCTCAGTACCGCCGCCGCCGCGAGCGAGTACTCCTTTCTGGACCACAGGATGCTCAACACGCGGGACGATCCGTTCCGCTGGTACCTGGACAGCCGTGATCCGCGGCCCGCGGGCATCGATCTCGCCTCCGTGGAGGCGGCCTCCCGGGCCGCCTTCGACGCCTGGGAGAGCGTGCCTGGCGCCTATGTGGACTTCCAGTACATGGGGCGCACCAGCACCAACCCGCAGATCGGCCCCACGGTGGGCAACCCCTATGACGCATTCAACGTGAGCACCGTCTGGGTCAACTCCACCACGGACGAGTTCTTCGCCCTGGCGCTCGCCAGCGGGTCGGCGCCCACCGGCTCCATTCCGCTGACGTACGCGGGCTACCTCTACCAGTGCGACATCTACATCAACAACGCGTCGCCGGACCGCTACCGGTGGACGACGGTGGCGACCACCGATCCCACCTCGCGCTTCGTGGATCTTCAGTCCGCGCTGATGCACGAGATCGGCCACTGCATGGGCCTGCAGGACGTCTGGGAATCCGATGCGGTGATGTACTCGACGCTGCCCCGGGGCAGCTCCAGGCGCACGCTCTCCCCTCATGACCAGGAGCATGTGAGCCTGGCCTACCCCGAGAACGGCGCGGTGGGCTCGCCCTGCAATGCCAGCGATCCGTGCACCAACGGGCTGTCGTGCATCCCTCGCAATGGTCCGGACGGCGGCGTGGTGGCCCGCTACTGCACCAAGGCCTGCCCCAACGTCAGCCCCGGTGAGTGCCCCGATCCCTTCGTCTGCCGCCCGAGCCCCATCCGCGACGGTGGCACCGTGTGTCTGGCGGTGCCCAACGAGGCGGTGACGCAGGTGGGCAAGCCCTGCGGTACCGATCCCGACTGCGGCGGGGCCCGGGGCCTCTGCCAGCAGCCGTTCCAGCTTCCCTCCACCGGCACGGCCTGGGTGGGCGGCTACTGCCAGCAGGACTGCACCTCGGGGGGCTCGGCCAGCTGTCCCGCGGGCTCGGAGTGCATCCCCGTCAGTGGCACCGCGAGCCGCTGCCTGAAGTCCTGCCGCGTGGGCACCGGTGACTGCCGCGAGGGCTACACCTGCTCGCCGCTGGCCCAGGGCAATGTCTGTGTCCCCAGCTGCTACCAGGATCCGGACTGCCCCACGGGCTTCACGTGCCGCGTCTGCGACCGCGTCTGCGTCCAGAACACCGGCACCAGCCGCACCGTGGGAGATCCGTGCAGCGTCACCACGGACTGCGGCGTGGGTCAGGTGTGCTTGAAGGTCAACAACCAGTCGCCGGGCGTGTGCGCGCAGCCGTGCTCCAACGCCACCTGCAGCTGCCCGGGTGGCTCCTCGTGCCTGTCCGTGGCCAGCGAGCGCATGTGCATGCGCGACTGCTCCCCGGGCACCTGTCCCCAGGGGCTCGAGTGCAACCCGGTGGGCGAAGGCTACGCGTGCATTCCCGCCTGCCAGAAGCTCACGGACTGCCCCAGGGGGTTTGTCTGCAACGGCGGCCGGTGCACGGATCCGCTGACCCCCGCGGACGCGGGATGCACGCTGTGCAGCGATGGCGGGACTCCGCCGCCGCCTCCTCCTCCTCCCGTGGATGGGGGGCCGCCGGGGGATGACACTCCAGAGGGGTGTGGCTGCTCCGGTGGCCCTGGCTCCGCGCTGCTGTTCCTCGCGGTGATCGCGCTGTTGCTCATGGGAGGCCGGCACTCTTGGTCTCGCCCCTGAGTCCGGTGAACCGCAGCCAGGCGGACTTCAGCACCACGTTCGTGCTCGAGGCGCTCGTGGCCCAGGGCCTGCTCACCGCGCAGCAGGCCCAGGAGGTGCTGGCGCGCGAGGCCGCCGCCCGCGCCCGGGTGCTCAAGACGAAGGGGCAGGGCAACACCAAGGAGGCGGCCCGGTATGACGTGTCGCCGGTGGAGATCGTCGCCGCGTTCCAGGTGCCCCTGCCCGACGGCCGGGGCGTGCTGGACGAGGACCGGGTGACCGAGGCCGCCGCGCGCGCCGCGGGCATGACGTACCGGAAGATCGACCCGCTCAAGCTGGACATGGCGCTGGCCACGCGCACCGTGTCCCGCCCCTTCGCGCTGAAGCATGCGCTGCTGCCGCTGGAGCTCAACGCGCAGCGGCGGCTCGTGGTGGCGGTGGCCAACCCGTTCGATCGCGAGCTGTTCGAGAACCTCTACCGGCTGGCGGGCATGCCCATCGAGCCGGTGCTGTCGTCCAAGTCGGACATCCTCAAGTCCATCGCGGAGATCTACGGCTTCAAGAAGACGCTGGCCCGCGCGGCGGACGACTTCGCCACCGCGCCGCAGATCGGCAACTTCGAGCAATTGGTGTCGCTCAGCGGCACGCAGGAGCTGGAGGCCTCTGACAAGCCGGTGGTGCAGGCGGTGGACTACCTGCTGCGCTACGCCTTCGACAACCGCGGCTCGGACATTCACATCGAGCCCAAGCGCGCCACCTCCAACGTGCGCCTGCGCATCGACGGGGTGCTGCACACCGTGCACTCGCTGCCGGCCGGGGTGCACCCGCCCATCGTCTCGCGCGTGAAGATGCTCTCGCGCATGGACATCTCCGAGAAGCGCAGGCCCCAGGACGGCCGCATCAAGACGGAGCGCGAGGGCCACGAGGTGGAGCTGCGCGTGTCCACGCTGCCCACCGCCTTTGGCGAGAAGGTGGTCATCCGTATCTTCGATCCGGAGACGATGGTGCAGGACATCGCCCAGCTTGGCTTCGAGCCGGACGAGAAGGACTCCTTCGAGTCCTGGATCGATCAGCCCCACGGGCTCATCCTCGTGACGGGCCCCACGGGCAGCGGCAAGACGACGACGCTCTACTCGGCGCTCAAGGCCGTGGCGGGGCCGGACGTGAACGTCACCACCATCGAGGATCCGATCGAGATGGTGTGGGAGGGCTTCAACCAGGTGCAGGTGCAGCCCAAGCTGGGGCTGGACTTCGCGGGGGCCCTGCGCCACATCCTGCGTCAGGACCCGGACGTCATCATGGTGGGCGAGATCCGCGACGCGGAGACGGCGGAGAACGCCATCCAGTCCGCGCTCACCGGCCACCTGGTGCTCTCCACGCTGCACACCAACGACGCGATCGGCGCCGTGGCGCGCATGAAGGACCTGGAGGTGCCGGCCTTCCTGCTGGCGCAGAGCCTGGTGGGGCTGATGGCCCAGCGCCTGCTGCGGCGCATCTGCGTGCACTGCGCCCAGGAGGCCACGCTCACCCCGGACGAGCTGACGGCGCTCCAGGTGCCCATTCCGCTGCTGCCGGGCGGGGTGCGGCTGCTCAAAGGGGCAGGGTGCGTGCGCTGCCGAGGCACCGGCTACTTCGGGCGCACCGGCGTCTTCGAGATCGTCAGCGTGAGCGCGGAGATGAAGGAGCTCATCACCGGGGGCGCCAACCACCATGAGCTGGTGGAGGCCGCCCGGCGGGTGGGGATGCGGACCCTGCGCGAGGCCGCCGTGCGCAAGCTGGCGCAGGGGCTCACCTCGTTCGAAGAGGTGATGCGCATGACGTCCGCGTGAGGCGGTGAAGAGAGGGGCCGGGGAGCACTCACCCCAGCCCCGTGGGCGCTCCTAGAAGCGCGCCTGGAGCAGCGTGTTGAAGCCCAGGCCGTGCGGATCCTCGAAGCGGGGCTGCGCCACGCCCGTCACGTCGTCCCGGAACGTCGTCCGGTTGTTGTCGTACGTGTAGTAGACCTCGCCCACCGCGGCGACCGTCTCGGACAGATCCCAGCGGAACGTCGCCTTCGCCGACAGGATCAGATCCGCCTCGCACACCGCGTCGTTCGCCCCGCACGTCTCCGGCAGGATGCTCAGCAGGTTCACGTCGCGCACCACCACCGTGCGCGTGCCCGCCAGGTTCGGCGGCGGGTTGTTGCCGCCACCCGGGAACTCGGGGCTGCGGAACGAGGCCGGCTGCTGCACGCCGAAGATGATGCCCGGCGTGAAGTGCAGGCTCTTCACGTGGTAGTCCGCGCCCGCCGCGATGAACATCTCGGGGTTGAGCACCGTGCCGTCCGGGAAGTCACGGAACGGCGGCAGGCCCGGCACGTTGAACTGGATGAACGACAGGCTGCGGTACAGCCCCAGCAGGTGCATCCGCAGGTAGTTGTACTTGGCGCGCCCCTGCAGCGCCACCGCCGTGGCGCCCTGGGGCACCGTGCGGCCGAACACGTCCGGATCCTCCAGCGTCTGCACCAGGTAGCTGCCCTCCAGCGACACGGAGTAGGACAGGCCGCCCGGGTACGTCTCGGGCGCGAAGAAGCGCTGGTACACCTCGGGATCGTTGCGGTACAGCCGGAAGTCCACGCTGGTGCCCACCGGCACACCCACGTGGTACACCGCCTGCCCCGAGAGGCCCGCCGCGTTCACCGGCGCGCGCACGCCCTGGTTAGCCAGGCCCGGGACGATGCCCTTCTGGAAGTAGCCGCCGCCCAGCTCCAGCCGCAGCGTCTCGGTGACGTCCACGCCCGCGCCCGCCATCAGGCCGTAGAGCGTCTCCTTCTCGAGGATCAGATCGTTGAGCACCAGCGCCGTCTTGCCGCCCAGGTACGCGTACCAGGTGTCGCGGGTGATCTGCAGCTTGGCGCCCGGCACACCCTCGGCGGTGGCGCGGTTGGTGAACACGTCACTGCCGCCCCAGGAGATGCGGTAGGCGTACCCCAGCCGGAAGCGATCGGCGGACACCGGGAAGCCGGTGAGCGAGATGCTCTCCTTCTCGCCCCAGCCCGGCGGGGTGTAGTTGAGCCGGATGTAGCTGGAGTTGTCGCGCAGATCCACGCCGCCCGAGGGCCGCTCGAGCACGAGGATCGTCAGCGCCGCCTCGGTGGTCAGCCCCTCGAAGAAGGCGGGCATGCGCTTGTAGAGCACCACGTTCGACAGCGTCTCGAACCCGGAGAACCGGGTGTTGAAGTTGTCGTAGAACTGAGTGTTCTGGTTGCCCGCGCCAAAACGCGCGTTGGGGCTGTTGGGTGTCGTCTCACCCGCTCCCGCAAGGACGTTGTCGTCCGCGAAGACGAAGGACAGACGGGTGTCGACGAAGTCTCCGGCCCATGCGGGCGCGGAGAAGGACAACAGCCCGGTCAGGGCCAGAGTACGCAGCGTTTTCAATTTCCCTCCACGGACGCGGCGGGCCTGCCCGCGCCTCCCAGAGCCCCGTCTCCGGGGCCAAGCTTCTTTTCTCTACGGCAAAAACCTACTCAGCAGCGCACCGCTGGATGGGGCGGGGGCACTCGCCCTCGGGTCCCGGGAAGCAGCACAGGTCATCCACATCTCGCGGGTAGACGATCCACCGCGGCCGCGCGGCGCTCACCTGGCGCAGGTGGCCGGTGATGTTGAACGTCGCCGCGCGCAGCAGCCGGCACTGCCGGGCCCTGTCCGCGTTGGCGTCCGCCTCGTCGCAGTCCACCTGCAGGTCCGGCACCGCGTCGCGCGTCACGACGTTGATGCGCGTGCGGCTGTTGAGCGACACGTGGCACTGGCCCCGGCCGGCCACGTCTCCGTCGGCCAGCACCGCCACATGCTGCTCGGTGCCCACCAGGGTGCGCTCCAACAGCACCCCGGCGGCCAGCGGCGCGTCATCGATCGTGGCCCTGACTCCCGTGGGGCCAAAGCGCACGCGCACCGGCGTGTCACACCACACGCGCACCTGCGCCGGGCCGTTGACGCCCGTGGTGAGCGCCGTCGTCGTCGCGCGCGACTCGAGCAGCGACACGTTGATCACCTGGGTGCGGCGCTCCAGCGTGTCGTCCAGGCCTGCCTCGCGGGGCCCGGGGCCCGGCATCTCCACCACGAACTGGCCAAAGCCGGTGTACTGGGTGCGCTCCGCGCAGATCTTCCCGGCGTACTCGCCCAGGCCGACGATGCAGTTGATGGCGCACTGGCGCTCGGGCACGTCCGGATCGTTGGGGCTGTCCTCGAAGCAGGTGGTGAACGCGCCGCCGCCCTGGGCCGGACAGAAGAAGGGCACCGTGTTGTTGCCGTTGGCGTCGCAGCTCCTGAACACCTGGGGCATGCGCACCCGGCGCAGCTTCACCAGCGCGGACTCCAGGCTCTCCATCTTCATGTTGCCGTAGCTGTAGCCGCACAGCGAGTCGGTGACGAAGGGCGTCACCACGTTGTCCATGCCGCAGTGGCGCATGTTCAGCTCGGGCACCGGCACCAGGTTCAGGTACTTCTCCCACTCGCTGGGCGGCAGCTCGCGCACCCGCTCGCGGATCACCCACGAGGGGAACGTCAGCTGCGTGGTGGCCGCGAAGTCCTGCACCGAGCCGGAGATGGACCAGAGCAGATCCCCCGGGTACAGCCCCTCGGGGAACGAGTAGTTGTAGACGTAGGTGGAGCCGTAGGTGCCCGGCAGGAAGCCGCTGGGCTCTGGCGTGCGCACGTTGGTGCCGCTGCCGGTGACTTCGCGCGCCTTGCAGGCCGTGAGGTCCGTGACGAAGAAGCCGCCCGGATCCGTGCCCGTCACCACCATGGTGACCAGCTTGCCGTCGTTGGGATCCTTCTTGGTGGGATCCCTCGGATCGAACCCCGGGGGGCAGCTCTGGATGAGCGGCGCGCCGGACTCGGGCGGGCGCCCCACCGTGAGGAACTGTCCGGCGAAGGGCGAGCCGCGGCTGTCGGTGAGGTTCTCCGGCTCCTGCATGCGCGCGAGCGTGGGCTCCTCGAAGTACAGCGGGTTGGCCAGGCCGGTGGCGTAGCTGTACGTGCCAGCGTCCATCGGCGGCAGGTCCAGGCCTCCGTCCACGCCAGCGTCGGTGGGGGGCCGGATGCCGCCGTCGGTGTAGTCCACCTGGGGGTACTCGTCCTGCACCCACACCCGGACGTCTCCGTACAAGTGCTTCACGGCCACGGTGCCCGTGCCCTCGCCGTTGACGAGGGTGGTCCACCGCTTCCCGTACTCGCTGCTCAGATCACCCGGGACGACGCGGAAGGAGACCGGACCGTTGAAGCTGGTGAGCGTCTCGCTCCGGCGATCCAGGGCGGTGATGGCCAGATCGATCTCCACCACGCCCTTGGGAATGGCGTAGCGGCAGGCCTCCGTGCCCCGCTCGGCGGCGGGCACCGCCTCTTGCGAGCCGTGGCGCGCCGCGCAGGAGCTCACCACCAGCAGGGGCGTGCGCCGGTTGTTCGTGCCCATCGAGTACGCGCCGCGCGCCTCGACCTTGAACGAGCTCACCTCGCCGGTGCTCTGGTTGCCGTCGATCTTTCCATCCGAGGAGTAGCAGCCGGCCCCAGCCAGGGCCGCCAGCAGAAGCAGGCGCTTCATTACTTCACCCTCCGGCCGATGCGGCCATCCTCGATCGCGTTGGCGATCGCCATGGAAGTGGGGTTCTCACAGAAGTTGCGCAGCTGCGGAGTCAGCGTGCCGCAGGTGGGGTTGGTGCCCGCCAGCGCATCGCGGCAGCCGCAGCGGCCGGTGTAGGGCCCCGAGGGCACGGTGCCGCAGGCGGCCTGGAGCTCCGTGCCCGGCACGCCGCAGGTCTCGACGGCGTCGTCCAGGTCCGGCACGTCCTCCGTCTTGCCCTGCAGCGCGCCGCAGGCGCAGCTGCCCACCATCTTGTCCTCCGCGCCCCGGACGCAGGTGGCCTGAATCGTCTCGGCGGACGCGCCGCAGCGCTCCACCGCGTCGTCCAGATCGTCCACGTCCGTCAGCTGCCCCAGCACCTGGCGGCAGGTGCAGCTGCCCGCCGGCTTGGCCAGCGCGTCCTTGAACTCCTGCGCGGAGCGGCAGAAGTTCTTCGTCTGGTCGTCCACCACCCAGGTGCCGTTGATGAGCGTGCCGCAGCGCTGGCCCGTCAGCGAGTCCTCGCGGCCGGCGTTGATGTCGTCGCAGTTGCAGAAGCCCTGCATGTAGCCGATCAGCGAGTCACGCAGCGAGATGCCCGTCTCGATGCGGGTGGTGTTGCGCTTGAGCACCCGGAAGCCCGAGCCGCCCTTGGCGATGTAGTCGTTCACCGCGATGCGGTAGGTGCCGTTGGGGTCCAGCTGCTTGCCGTTGATCTGGATCTCGATGGCGGGGTGCGCCCAGCAGCGGCTGCCTTCCAGGTCCTCCAGGCACTGCCACGGGGCGTGGCCCGCGCGGTTCTCCTTGGGGCAGTACTTCTCCGCGCCGCCGTCGTTCGGGTCGCAGAAGATGCGCAAGTCATTGAGCTGCACCTGGGCGCAGTCCATGGTGAAGCGCGCGCCGGAGATCTGCGCCTGGCTGACGCAGCCGCGCTCGGCGGAGCGCTCGGCGATGAAGTCGAACATCTCCTGCATCTCCACGCCGGACAGGTACATGATGTTGATCGTGTTCTCGAAGGGGAACACGTTGAACATCGCCTCCTGCGTCACCACGCCCGCGTACAGGTTGTCGCGGATGCCCAGCGAGTTGGTGATGGCCATCTCCGCCTCGACGCGGCGGCGCTTGCGCATGGAGTCCGCGGCGATGTTGCCCAGCGGCGAGTCACCACCGGTGGAGTTGTTGCGGCGGGCCACGTCGCTTGGCGCGTACGAGAAGATGGACGTCAGCTGCAGGTTGAAGTCCATGCCCAGGATGTAGGGCTGCAGCAGATCGGTGGTGTACCGGTCCTCCTTGTCCTCGCACTCCTGGACGGCCCGGCGCACCTCGGGCTTGAGGATGAACTCGCCCGGATCCCAGAAGTTGCCCGTGTAATAGGCGCGCATGGCGTCGTTGCACCACAGCGCGTCCAGCGGGAAGGCGCGGTAGTCGTGGCTGACGACCTCGGCCCCGTCCACGCTCTCGCCCTCGGGCAGCTTCACCACCAGATCCAACCGGCCCACGTACTTGGCGAAGGCGCCCGAGTGCACCAGCAGCACCTTGCGGCCCGACGGGTCCACGACGCTCTGCGGCGGGTTGAGCACCACGTGCAGGTGGCCGCCGGTGATGACGTCGATGCCGGACACGCCGGGGATCTGCACGCGCACCACGGACTTGAGGTTGCCCTCCTCGCCAGACCACTCGAGGATCTTCCAGGGGTTCTTCGCCCGCTCGATGAAGGGCTTGGCGCGCTCGTACTCGTAGTAGGCCTCGTAGCCCAGCACCACGTCCTGGTCCTCATGCAGGCCCAGGTGGCTGGTGATGACGATCAGATCCGTCACCGGGCGCAGCAGATCCACGTAGGCGCGCACCGCCTCGTTCTGCTCCAGCGGAGTGACTTGCAGCGAGTTGCCGCCCTCGACGATCGAGTTGAGCGAGGACAGGTTGGCCATGCCAATGACGGCCACGCGCAGGCCCTTCACCTGACGGATGGTGTAGGGCGAGGTGACGAGCGCGGCGCCGTTGTTGCCGCTATCCTTATGGCTGTCCCAGTAGTAGTTGGCCGACAGCAGCGGGAACTGGGCGAAGTCACGCGCCTTCTCCACGAAGTTCAGCGCCCCCGCGTCGAACTCGTGGTTGCCCACCACCGCCGCATCCAGCCGCACCTCGGACAGGAAGCGGAACTCCGCCTCACCGTTGTTCACGTTGAAGATGGGCGCGCCCTGGAAGCAGTCTCCCGAGTCCAGGTGCAGGGTGCGCTCGGAGCGCGCGCGCTCGCGCTTGAGCAGCGCCGCCATGCGCGTGGCGCCGCCGAAGGGGCCCGCCTCGGGGATCAGCCCCAGGTCCGTGTCCGTCTTCAGAGGAGCGAAGTCGTAGGGGATGAGCCGGGAGTGGATATCCGACGTATGAAGGATCGTGAGGCGCACTTCCTGGCCGGCGAGGTTGTACTCCTCGCCATCCAGTACGGGCATGCACGAGGTGGAGGCCAGGGCGCAGAGAAGGCCGATCAGTGCACGACGCATCAGGTGGTTCCGGGGGCTTTCGTGAAGGTGACGCAGTGGGGACGGCGCAAGGTACGAGATCACCGTTGCACGGGCAAGCGACGCGGGAAGGCGGATCCCCACCTGCTAAGGAGGCAGGCATGCGACCAGTGAATGAGACTGTGACTGATATCGAGATCATCGAGGATTTCTCGTCTACAGCCCGGTGCGATGAAGGTTTTCTGCGGATTCGCCGCCTGCGGTGCCAGAACCGGCGCGAGGATGGATCCACCTCACCCATCTACCGGGTAGATGTGGTGGACCGGCCCCGGCTGGACGCGGTGGCGGTGCTCATCTATCGCCGTGGCGCGTCGGGTGAGCTGGAGGTGCTCACGCGCAAGAACCTGCGGCCGGCGGCCTACTTCCGGCGTGGCAAGGAGATGGTGGTGCCGGATCCGGTGAGCTACCTGCGGGTGGAGGAGCTCGTCGCGGGGGTGATGGAGCTGGAGGACAAGGGCGAAGCGGGCGTGCGGCGCCGCGCGGTGGAGGAGGTGCGCGAGGAGGCCGGCTATGAGGTGGCGCCCGAGGAAATCCGGATGCTGGGCGGAGGTTTCTTCGTGGCTCCGGGGATCATCTCCGAGAAGGTGTTCCCCACCGCGGTGGACGTGACGGGCAAGCAGGCTCGGCCGCCCCAGGGCGACGGCTCACCTCTAGAGGAGGGGACAGAGCTGCAGTGGCGGCCCATTCAGGCGCTGCTGGCCGCGTGCCGCCGGGGCGAGGTGCCCGACGCCAAGCTGGAGATCGCCATCACCCGGCTGCTGGCCGAGCAGGCTTGAGGGACGGTGCGGGTTGGCCCGGGAGAGGGGAACGGGTAGGGTTCACGCCGCTCCCTTCTTGCCGTGCCGAGGTTCACCGCATGTCGTGGTCGTCGATGCCCGTGTGGCTGCAGCAGCTGCTGCCCATCATCATCCTGCTCGCGGCGATTGCCCTGGTGATCGCGCGGCTGCCCAAGGTGGAACTTGGGCACTCGGAGGCCTTCAAGCGCCGGCGGTTCTTCAACTGGTTCCCGCTGGGCATGACGTACGCGTTCCTCTACATGGGCCGCTACAACGTCAACGAAGCCACGAGCGCCATGGGCAAGCACATGACGAACGCGGACTTCGGGATCATCTTCTCCGTGGGAACGTTCGTCTACGGCCTCTCGTTCCTGCTCAATGGCCCGCTGACGGATCGCTGGGGCGGACGCAGGACGATTCTCATCTCGGCGGCGGGCTCCTCGGTGTGCAACCTGCTGATGGGCGCGGTGGTGTACGCGGTGCTGCAGCACCAGTGGCAGCCGCCGGGTGGCCTGGTGTTCACCCTGTCGGCGCTCTTCGCGGTGAACATGTACTTCCAGAGCTTCGGCGCCGTCTCCATCGTCAAGGTGAACGCGTCGTGGTTCCACGTGCGCGAGCGCGGCATGCTGGGCGGGGTGTTCGGCATCCTCATCTCGCTGGGCGTCTACTTCGCCTACGACTGGAGCCGCTTCATCGCCAAGGCGGCGCCCACCTACTGGGTGTTCTTCATCCCCGCGGTGATCCTCGCCGTCTTCGTGGTGGTGGACTTCTTCGTCATCCGCGACACGCCGAGCGACACGGGCCACCCGGACTTCGACACCGCGGATGCCTCCTCGGGTGACACCGGCCCCCGGCTGGGCGTAGGCGCCGTGCTGAGCAAGATGCTCAACAACCGCACCATCGTCATCATCCTGATGGTCGAGTTCTGCAGCGGCTTCATGCGCAACGCCATCATGCAGTGGTACCCCAAGTTCGCGAAGGCCACCGGCATTGGCGAGTCCTTCGTCGCCGCCAACTGGGGCATGCTGCTGTGCGTGGCCGGTATTACCGGCGGCATCTTCGCCGGCGTCATCTCCGACAAGGTGTTTGGCTCGCGCCGGGGGCCCATGTCCGCGGTGCTCTACGGCGGCATGACGCTGGGCGCCTTCGCCAGCCTGTTCCTGATCAACAACATCATGCTGGGCTGGACGGTCATCTTCATGTCGCTGTGCGTCATCGGCGTGCACGGCATGCTGTCGGGCACGGCGAGCATGGACTTTGGCGGCAAGAAGAACGCGGGCGTGGCCGTGGGCATCATCGACGGCGCCGTGTACGCGGGCACCGCCCTCCAGTCGCTGGTGCTGGCCAACATCCTGCCCAAGGGAGACGCGGCCAAGGACCCCAATAACTGGCACATCTGGACCGTGGCCCTGGTGCCGCTGTCCCTGGCGGGGTTCGTGTTGGCCACCCGGGTGTGGAACGCCCGGCCTCAGCCCAAGGCGCCCCCCCTGCCCACCGCCGTGCCCGCTCCTGCTCCGAGCTCGGACACGCAGTCCCGGACAGGGACGGGAGGCTGAGTCAAGTGACTGTTCTTGGCTTCGCGCTGGGGGGCCGTGCCACCTCGCTCGGGCCGCGCGCGGGCGGGCTCACGGCGGCGGCGAGGGCACATCCATGGCGCTTGGATCCTTCTTCCAGCGGGCGAGCTGCTCGGGCGAGGGGAAGCCCTGGGTCCGGTAGCGCACGGGATAATCTCCCTCCATGGGGAGCAGCTTGGCACCCATGTCCCGCTCCACGGTCTCCCAGCGCACCACCGCCACGGGGGGAGCCTCGGGGCCGAGCTCGGAGTCCATGAAGAAGATCCGGTCGGCGCGCGGCAGAAGCGTGTCTACCCCCTTGACCCAGACCGCCTGGCTGATGATACGGCCCTGCTCATCCTCGGCGAGCACGAAGTCGGCGACGAAGCGGTCCAAACCCAGCTGCTCGTGGTGCTGGCGGAGCATGTCGCGCTGATCGGCGTAGTCGCGCGCCTGGCTGTAGACCGCCAACTTGCGCATGGCCAGCCAGGCCTTGCCGTGGGGCGAGGGCAGGAAGGGCCGCCATCCCTGGGGCGTCCGGCGCAGGGCGCGTCCGTCGATCGGGCGTGGCGCCTGGAAGGCCTCCTGGGCGATCTCCGTGGCCCGCAGCAGCCCATCTTCCTCCTCGGAGCCGGTGATGAGCAGCAGACCCCGTTGGGGCGCGAAGACCACGGGATCGCCGCGCACCTTGCAGCGGCGCACCACCTCGTCCAGCAGCATGCGAGACACGGCATAGCTGTCTCGCCAGCCGGAGGCGCACACGCCAGGGGCTGCGGAGATCAAGGGCTCGGAGCTTTGGCTCCGCAGGTTCTCCATGGCGACGCCGAGCGCCTCGTCGAAGGTGATGCCCCACTCCTGCAACTGCTCCTGCCCCAGGTACTTCATGGCGTCCAAAGTATCGAGAACGATCGCGACGGCGAGCACTTCGCCCAGCGGACGCCACTCCACGGGCCTCGGGGAGGGGCTGGGGTTATTCAGATCGGGGATCTCGAGCAGCGCGAAATAGGTGCGCGAGCGCACCACGGGCAGCAGCGACGAGCGCGCCGAGGTATAGCTGATGGGAAACCCGGGCGCGCGGCCCATCACCGTGATGCGCTGGAGCACCTTGTCGCGCTGCTCGGGGAGAGCGGCGCGGTACTCCTCATAGAGGTTGCCGAGGAAGATCGTCTGGGCTTGTTGGCCCTGGGCGTCGGGGATCTGGATGAGGAAGCGCTCGGGATCGTACGTCAATGGCTCCGTGAAGCCCGCCGCCCGCAGCGTCTCCAGGGCCCTGCGCGCGTATTCATCCTTGTCCTGCTGAAGAGCAGCGGCGCGACCGCCGTCCCCAGGACTGGCTGGGCTGGCTCCTTGCGTGGGCGCGGCGGGCGAGGGCTCCTTTCGCACGCTGACCCACCAGAGCCCGAGAATCAGTGCTCCCATGAGAAGCGCCAAGGTACCGCTTGCTTTTCGAGGGCTGCGCATCATGCCTTCCCATTTCTTCTGAGTCAGAGCCTGCTGCACGCGGATTCGCAGCGCAGGCTCAGTGCATCACAACACGCGGGCGGCACGGGCTTCCTCCAGTGTGTACTCCTGGCCTGGGGTGGTGAAGGGGCCTGTCTTCTGGACGAGCCACGCGCGGGAGCCCGGAGGCAGGTAGAAGTCCTCCTGGAAGGGAGCCAACCCCAGGTGGCGCAGGTAGTCCTTGAGCATTTCAAAGGTGAAGCGGTCCCTCACCCGGCGCGCTTGGTACTGCTCCACCTGCTCGAAAGGGAGGGGCTCACCCGACTGCTCGAAGACCCAGCGGCCCCCGTCGTTGGCAACTGCGAGGGCGCGCACGGTGTTGCTGATCTTCTCCAGCCGCTCCGGGCCGTACACACTCAGCATCACCGCCCCATAGCGGCCATGGTTGCCGCGCAGCGTGTGTGGCACGGCGACCACCCTCATGCTTCGGATGCTCAGCCACCGGGCCATGTAGCGCATGGGGCTGGAGGCATCCGTCCCGGTCCATTGGTTGGAGACGTAGGCGGTCCAGGCGCTGCGCGTCGGGATGAACAGGCGTCGTTGGGTCTCCCCACCGCTCAGGGGTAGCAGGCGGGAGAGGACTTGCTCCAAGGTGCCCGTGACGGGGAGCACCTCGAAGGTGAAGCCCTCGGACGTCACCAACTCTCTGTGCCACGTGGTGAAGGCTTGCGCCGCCTGCTCTGCCCCCAACTCCAGAAAGCCCATTTCCTCTGTGACAGGTGCCCAGCGGTCCTCCAGCAGCAGGCCCTTCATCTCTTGCGTCATGGCGGCACCCCGCCTCCCTCGGGGATGATGATCAGGATGACATCGGCGTCCGGGTCGTTGGCGGTCAGGCGCGATTGGTGGCCAGGGCCTCGGCCTGAAGCCGGTGAGTCATACTCCACATCATAGCGGCGGCCCTTGTAGTCGAATTGTAGGTCTGGCCGATTGATTCCCACGCGCTGACCGCTCCCGAACGTCAGTTGCTGCTGGTTCACCCGGATGTTCTCGGCACCTAGTTTCTCCAGGTACTTGAGGTCCGTCTGGAGTTGCGCATTCTGCCTGGGACTGGGGCTAATGGGACGGTCCAAGTCGAAGAGCTTAGGCACCTTCGGCTTAACGGCGGCGTCCTGATGCAGGCGTGAGCCGACGGGCACCTGCGGCGTTGGGTTCTTGCCCGTGAGCGCTTGGACCAGCTCTGGAGAGGGCGCGAGCGGACCCGGCGCAGTAGGGGGCGACGCGGGCGCTGGAGCGGGTTTAGGAGCAGGCGCCGGAGCGGGTTCCGAAGCAAGCGCTACGGCTCGCGGCGGAGCAGGCGGCACCTCCACCTTGCCAGGGCCCACCAGTTCCACTCGCGGCGGCGCGGGAGGAGCCTTCACCTGGCTCGGGCTCACTGGCGCCCCTTGCTCCGGGACACCCCACCCGGGCACCGGCCGCGTGGCGGTCATCAACTTGTTGGCGGCCACACCCGCCGCCAGCGCGGCGAAGAACTCCCCGGCCGCGCCGAGCTGGGACACCTCGCGTTCGGTGACCAGCTCCTTGCCGCTGCCCATCTGTCAGCCGCGCTCCAGCGCGAAGGAGAGCGGGAGCGAATCGCGCGTCAACCCGTAGAGCGCCACCAGGAGCTGAATGGTGGCTGGGTGCGTCGCGGCGTAGTGCTTGACGATTCTGCGCCTGTTCTCCCAGTGGGCATACCCCTCGGCGGCGGCGGCGCCCGTGCCCAGCCGCTGCTCCATGTCCTCTGTCTGCTCGGGGGTGAGGCGCTGGGGCGTCACCAGCGGCCACATGCGGATGGGCTCGGGCATCGTCGCCGCGCTCATGGCCTGGGCGTACTTGAGCTCCCACTCGGACAGCGGGTG
>DATHBR010000090.1:0-273766 GCA_035296065.1 Myxococcaceae bacterium
CCCGCTACCGCGGCACCCGGAAGAACACCTTCGACCTACGCAGGCTCTGCGCGCTCCAGAACCTGGAGAGCATCCACCGCCGCATCGACGAGCAGCGGCGGCTTGCTGCATGAGGTTCCACTAACCTGTTCGGCGCTCTAGGTAGCACTATTTAAGACACGAAGAAGTTTTACCCACAGTACAGACAAGCGATTTCGAAGTGAAGTTCGCCTTCGCTGCATGCCGTACGCCCAGAGCAGCATCAGGCAGCATAGACCTCTTTGAGTTGAAGCAATTGGGGGTCCCATTCTTTCGTCGCGTCGACTCTAAAGGCAGCACGCTGCGAGAGATCTTCTATCTGCTTTTCTGTTGGATGGGACAAAACCTCTTCTGGATTATCTCCGCGCCTTATTAGATCGGCACGACGCTTTTCTGGGGGATAGAAAACAGAAACAGGGATGACGCGATGTGGTACCAGCCACCAGATTACATCCAGGATTTCTTGGTGCCTCACGCTATCGATTACGATGCTGCGATGAGGCGAGCCAAGAGCAGCAGGAGAGCCAAAGGCTGACTGAAGGACATCCATAGTCATTGTTAAAGGAGCTTCCTCGACAATATGTTGCCCTTGCTCCATGAGTTGTTTCTTGTCTAAAGGGGCGTCGGCCGCGCCGGATACCCGACGCTTAATAGCTTTAGTAAAGCTCGTAGTGTCAGAATTGACTAGTCCAGCAAAACGGTCTGCAATTTTTTCGCGTGGCGATGCGGAGCCTCCAATGAATGCGAAAACTTTGCCTATTTCGTTTAGGGGTGAACGATAGTTAGTGATTGTTTTTTGGAGGAGGGCTTTCCATTGTGCTGCGCTGTGCTGCGCGCCAAAAATATGATGCTGGATAGCAAGTTCTCGTGAGCTGTCAGGTGCGCTGTGCCAAGCTGCTGCAAGCGTGCGAGGGTCCGAAGGAAGTACCCATCTCATTAAATCTGCAAAGGCTCGTTTCCCGTCTCCGGTGCGTTGCATGAGGAAGCTTGTGAAGGCTGCATCCGTCCATGCGTCTAGGTAGGGATAAAGATCCGATGCCTCACCGATAGCAAAAGCTCCTTCTTCTGTTTGAAATACGCTTCGCGGGAGTGGCGGGAGTGGTAGTCCCAGTTTTTTCGAGTTCTCTGTGAACTCGGCACCCATCCAAAGAGCTGCATGGCGCTGTGTTAAGATGTCTGGTGCCGTAGCGTCTGACCGCATCGCGTGGTGTGCGCGAATTAAATGCTCGACATCTTCAGCGGAGAGATTTCGCCCGCGATGAGCTGAGGCGGGTGCCAGCCCCAGCACCTGAATCTTTTCGTCCTGACTTATTACGAGCGGGACGATGCCTAGGGATTGGCGCTGAGGCCGATCAAGAAGAGCGAGGATACGGCTCATGAGAACTCACCTCTGAATGCCTGCAGAACTGCGTCCTCTTGGAAGTAATGTATTCCAGCCGAAGTCGGTCGACCAGTTATGACACGGGCGGAGGGAGGAGCGACTCCAGTTGTGACAAGGCGGTTGTAAAGGTCCTTTGCTGCCTCTGGAGAAAGTGCAATAGCTTCAACATCGAACGGCTCGATATTCGCAAAGCTTCGAGCTTCCCAAGTCCAAAGCCGGGGGTCTGGAACTTTCCCGCTTTGTTGAACCTTTCTAAGGCATATGCCGCGAACGTCGGATAGCTGGTCGGCAGTTGGGGGGCTGCCTCGAAGGTAATTATGCCAGCCGCCCGGATGTGCAGCGTTAACCTCAACCTCAAGAACGGTCGACCACGAGTCATCAATAGGCAATGATAAGGACACGAGAGCTTCATTGGCCTCTTCGATTGTGAGGGTACTGAATCCTCCTAGTCGTCCTGCGAGGCCCCCTGTGTCACATCGACTCACTCCATGCGGTGCTCGTGTAAGCCAACTTTGCTTCAGTACAAGCCCGATGGTTCCAAGGTCTGGATGAAGAGAGCCCACGTAGGCGTATACGGGGCGGCGGTTTCGCTCAATCTTCAGGAGGTTTTCCGCCAGCCACACCACGGAGCTTTCTTGTGGGGCCCGCGGCCCAATAGGCGCCAACCCGTTCATCAGTGAAAGGAGTTCGCCAACTGGGTCAATTACCTGATCATCTTTCGGATGTGGGAAGGCATGTCCTAGACGAACTTCTGCCGCTGTTGTACTTCCCATTGATGGTCCTCGCCTGCTCAACAGTGTACCAAGGCACGATACGGGAATGTAGCGCCAACCCAGAGTGTGAGCAGGCCAGAATGCCAAGTGCCCGTCACTGTGAAAATCAGGCCTAGCTACTCGCGAGGCAGCGTAGCACCAAGTGCAGAGGAAATCTCCATGTCCATGAAACGGAAGCTGTCGCCTGCAACTGGCACTGTGCGGCCAGCACGTCGCTGACCCTCGTCGATACTAGTCCGGAACTAGGCGCCAGGGTGGTCCCCTTTTGCTGGCGCCCTTGCCGCAGAGTGAATCCTGTCGAGCTAGGATGACCACTCGATGTAATCTGGGAGGAGCGTCATGGAGACCATTCCACACAGGGGTTCCCCAAGCAGGTTCGGAGGAGGCGAGCGCGGGGATGGAGGCAGCGGCCAGAACGGAGCGGATGAAGCAGGGGACGCCGCGAGTGCACTGGGCCGAGTTGCTGAAGAGGACGTTTGCCGGATGCGGGAAATCCGCCCGGCCGGTTCGATGAGAGGCGAGGAGGAAACGGGCTGCGGGTGAGACTCGGCGAGAGGGCGAGCGGAAGCAGACCCTCGCAGTTGGCGCCGACGAACCCGAGCAGTACCGCGCCTCCCGCCCCCCTCTACTCCCAAAAACCGGATTTGGTCCCCAAATGCAAGCGCCGCCCCTGTTTTCAGAGGGCGGCGCATTGAAAGCGGCGGGTTGCTCTACTTGGGAGCGGCGGCAATCGAACCCGCCACCAAAGGAATCGTCGGAGGCGAGCCGTGCCGTCGTCAGGGCCCCTCGGTTTGTGAGCGGGTCCTCCGCCTGTCGAAACGGCAGACCCAGGGACCGTTCTCCTCGAATCGTCCACACCTGTAGCCAGGACCGCAGTCTCCAGGTGCCTCGGGGTCGCAGGGCCTCCGGCAATAGGACTGGTGGCAGACGGTCTCTTCGGTACAGGGCGGCCTCTGTCCTCCGCAAGGCGTCGCGCACTGCATCCACACTTCGCCCGGACGATCTTCCCGCTGGAGGACCACGCACTCCTGGCCAGCGGCACACCCGGACTGACGGCAGTTGGGGCCATGTACCGTCGCGCACGTGGAGGCTCCCGGGTTGAAGGAGACGCAATGCTGGCCCTCTGGGCAGTCCCGTGCCTCGCATGTCGGTAGACACAAGGGGCCTGGAGTCATGTCCGCGCAGAAGAACCCCGCTGAGCAGCTCGCAGGATCCTCTCTTTTGCAGGGACGCCCGCACCAGTCCGCGCCACAAATCAACCCAGCCCCACAGGCCTCCTCTCTGTCCGCGGGGATGCTCGTGCACCGCTCTCCCTGCTTGCGAATCCCTACGGGAACACACGCGCGAACCCTGGGGCCATCTCCCCATGTCCTGAGCACCTGGCAGGAGAAGCCGTCCTGACACTGCGCATCCGTCACACAGGCGCTGTCGGTGCAGTAGGCCTTGAAGAGCCCTGGATAGGGAAGGCACCCGAGCGGCGGCTCGCACTTGTCCTGCTTTCCGCACTCACGCTGGTACGTCACCAACTTCAGCCGTTCCTCGAACGACAGGACAGGGCTGATCTCCAGCTCTCCCAGAGGCTTATCCTGAGGCTGATGCCACACCATGTAGACGATGATGACCACCAGCGGTGCCGCGAGAAGGAGCCCTGCCATGGCTCCCAGCACCGCCCGTCCCCTCACTGAAGACACCTCATGTGTGAGGACATCCCAAGGCACCCACCACCAGCGGAAGCAGAAGAGCGATGAACTTCCATGGGCGCGGCTTTACCTGGGCAGTCGTGCTCATCCGTAGTCCTCCTCGTTCACTCTAACAGTCGTAACCACCCGGGGGCGGAGGCAGGCAAGCTTGGCGCCTGAGATAACGACGGGCGAGGAATTGAAGAAGAAGTGGACGCGGCTTGAAGTGGTGTTTTGCTCTGGAGGCTGCGGGAATCGAACCCGCAACAAGGCGGAAGCAAAACCCCAAGCAGGTCGCGCTGTTACCGGCTAATGCCTTGATCTCACAGCGGCTCGTTCTCCCGCTCCGTCCCGTCTCGTCCCGTTCAATTCCCCGCTGGAGGGTCACACTGGGGGCACATGCGGAGAGTCGCGCCCGCCGATCTCCGGGAAGCGCTCGTAGGCCCGCTTGAGCGCGTCCAGGTGGGCGGGGTTGTCGAGATCGAGTGGCGCATCCGTGAGATGCACGACCCACCCGCCCGACGCCGTGCGCCGCGCCCGAGTGAGCAACTCGGCGTCGCGAGCAGGATCCGGGAACCCGATGGCCTGTGCAGCCGCGGCAGACCAATAGTTCAGCCACCCCAAGCGATGCGGAATCTCAGGCGAGCGCATGGCCGTCGGGGACTTGATCACTGGCAGCCCTCGGGGAGGCGGCTCCAGGTCGTCTGGGCGATTCTTCGTTTGGCGCGCAATATCCACCCCGGCACGGAACGGCGTCGCCTGTCCCCAGAAAGCGCGAGCGCCCTCCGCTACTCCCTCCAGAAGATCCGCCGCAGCCGCGATGCTGCCCGCGTCCAGTGGCAGGTTCGCGTGGACGTCAAGTAGTGTCTGGCCACCTGGCCTGGACCTTGCCGAGAGTGCCAGCCCGGAGATCATGACTGGATAGCTCTCGTCATTGTTGCAGACGAGTGGAAAGCCTCCGTTTCTTCTGGCCCGAGCGAGCCACGCATCGCGCTGCGGCAGATGGATGAGCTGATGATCGTCAGAGACGGTCCACACCAGGCGCAAACCAGGGAGCGCGCGTTCCATGGCATGGACGACGGCCACTGGACGACAGTCGTCGCCCGCGAGCGCAGGCGCGTAGACGATGACACCTAGGTCATTTCGCTGCGTGGCCGTCATCTCAGCACCAATCCATGACGAAGACGTGGCCCCTGAGATCCGGTGCCGCGCGCTCCAGCAGTTCCTTATGTGCTTCGCTCCGCACGCCGATCCGGAAATCATAGCCACAAGCCGCCGCGAGGTCGCGCTCTCGCAGCCCTTCCTCTACCTGCTTGTCGAGTTCCATCTGCTGAACGAAGGGATTGTAGGTCTCAATGGCGGTGGTTTTTACTTCCCAGACCGTCCGAACAGCGGGCTGTAGCGCATCAAAAGCCTTGCCGTTGACGAGCGCATTGGCGCCTTGGAAGGCGTTACCCGGAACGTTGTCCGCGCACTTGTTGTGGAAGGGGTGTCCACCCTTGGGCGGCACCCGCCTGGGCGTGCACTCGGGGCGTGTCCGCCACGCTCGGCAGCGCGAGTGCTCGGAGCACGCCCGAGTTTCGCAGCACGTCCCTGGCAGCGCCAGTGCCGAGGGTCAGCTCAGGAGCACACGACGGGCCAACGGCTGACTCTCCAGAAATCAAGCACTTGCGCGCTCGTCCCGAACCCGGTGCACCGCCTCACCCGCCCGCGGACGTGGACTCGGGTGTCCGCACTCGGAGACTGGTCAGCTCGGTGGAGGCTGCGGGAATCGAACCCGCTGCCTCCACGACCGTTCATCAGGTGGCCGGCCGGTTTCGTCTCCGCGGAGTGGACCGCTTACCAGGACCCGCTGCGCGGGACCGCCGGGAGCCTGTGGGCTTCGCGCCAGGCAGAACCTCGAAATTCTCCTCGAAAAACGTTCGGACGAAGGTCATCGCGTTCATCAGAGAATCCACAGGCCCCATGCCAAAGATGGGTCTAATCCGAGGTCGGGTGTAACCCTCGATCAGGACCGGGCAGTACCAGAGCCGCCGCTCGGGGAAGTGTACCGGCCGGCCCACCAGGAGCCTGGAGATACGCTGCTTGCCCGAGGGGGTCGTGTACTCCCAGCAGTCCTCCGCAATCGGGTCTTCAATCCGCCGCAACTTCGGACGCCAGTCCTCATCCTTCGCGGGCATGGATCGCGACCTCATGGAGCCCTGGGAGGACCAAAGTAAGCCCGGCAGAATACGCCTGGCACGCCTGGATGCATGCGAAGGACTTCCATGGATCCGCTGTGGCCTCGGACTCCCCAGGCTCTGGAGCAGGCAGCGGCTCCAAGCAGGCTCCCGGGTTCAGCTCGCAGAATGACGCCTCATGCCCCTCAGTTGGCGGCGGCAGAACAGGGCCGGAAACTGGTGCCGCCTGGTAGAGCACCCCTCCGCGTGTCTCTGAGCTGACGGCACAGCCCAACATGGTGAGCGTCACCAGCAAGGGGAGCGCGAAGAGTCTCGGCACGTGGGATACTGTAGCTGGTCTCGGGAACTTTCCGGGGGCCCCCCGGCTGACGTGGCAGTCGCTGCCGCCAGTCCCGACGGGAAAGGCCGGTGCCCGGGACGCACGCAGGTGCCCATCAACAGAGGCTGCTGGTTCGAGTCCGCCTCGCTGTCCACCCGCTCGAAGCGGTCTCAGCAGGAAACTCCACAAAACTGCCCGTGTCATTCGCTGATGAGATGCTCCTCGTTTAGCTTCCGGTGATTCTCACAATCGTAGGGTCGCTCGAGAAATACCAGACAACATGTATAGTGGCCGATCGGGGCCAAAATACATTACATTGGTAGCTGTCTCCGGTGGCATCATAGAAATGAAAATTGTACGACTCAGTGCATGTGAACTTGAACTCATTGAAACTTAGAGGCGCTGTGTTCAGAATCCAAGAAGTGATGCTTGTGATTTGAGTCTCTTCAGCAGTTGGTTTATTGACAGGGGTGAAGCCGTCAGGTGGAGGCCTGCCCTGCCAGTGGACCTGGATGTCAAAATCGCTTTTACTCTTGGCAGCAACAGCGTTGAGTTGGAGATCCCCGACTTGATCCTTGGGCGGAGGCGGGCTATCTGATTTAAGGGTTCCGACCTTAAAAGGCCTGCCATTGGTGCTCACGCCATCGGTCCAATCGTATTGATCGCTGAGCTTAACTTGGCTCCAGTTAGGTCCAGTGTTGTCGGTGCTCATGTCAGGTCCAGTGTTGTCGGTGCTCATGTCGTGGTTTGCGAAAATGACTAGCAGCGCTGAAGGGGGTTGTTTTGCAAACTCGAGGGCTTATTGTTGCCTCAGATTACCCTTGTTTGGGCTAATAACTTAGCCAACCCTGATCACGCTGGTCAAGATCGCCGTCGGCGACCTGTTCGTCCCCGTCCGGCTCTCCCGCTACCGCAAGCACACGGGCAGCACGAAGTCAGAACACGAGCGACAGGTGCCGCTCTCGCCGCAGCTTCGCGAAGCACTCAACCGTCTCGACGACTTCCGGCGGACAGGTCGTCTCCTCCCTGCGTGGACGACAGCAGCTCGGAGAAGCGTTTGGAAGGTTCCTCGCGAACTTCGACATCGTCTACCACGCCAACGCCCAACTCGACTCACCCTCAACGGCGACTCCGCCTCCGGAGTCTCTTACTGCCTCGTCACGCTCATCGGCATGGAGAACGGCAGACGCACGAAGACGTCGATGCTAGTGATCTACAACGACACGTACGTGCGCCGGGGCGGGACGTGGCTGATTGCGGACCGGAAGTCGAACTTCGTGACGCGCGAACAGGAAGAAGTGCGGTGACACAGCAAATGCGATGAACCTTCGCGCCTGCCTCCTACTGACACTCTGGAGTGCGGAGTATTGGCGCACGGCTTCGCGCGGGTGCGCGGCAGGAGCCTGGGCCTGTTGGGGCTTGCTCGAAATCCCATGGCCGTGGTCCCATCCTCGGGCGCGATGGCGCAAGGCGACGCGATGTTTCGTCGAGTCGCCCATCAACCACGAAGAGGAGCACCGCGGATGGACAAGCCCGAGAAGAAGCCCAATGACCCCGAGACCACGGCCGTGCGCAGCACCCTGAGGACGATCGCGACGGCTGCCGTGGCCCTGGGGGCGACGGCTCCGATGCTGGTGGCCGCGCCGTCGGCTGACGAAGTCACGTCGACCCGTGACCAGATCGCGCTCCTCCGCCAGGCCGCCAACTCGAGCCCCGAGGGGATTGAGCACCCGCTGCTCAAGAAGGCCATCGCCCAGGCGCGGCAGGACTCACGGATGGGCGCGTCCGAGAGCTACTACAGCGAGTACGGCCAGGCCTTCTTCAAGCTCCCGCCGCCACCGCCGACCGAGAGCTAGGCAGTGACGCCGCAGCGACCGCGCTCCCGTTGACGCCAGGGAGTCGCGATCCGGTCAGGGGGCCTTCCGCGCGAAGGCCTCCTGGCCCTCCGAGTGCCGAAGCCCGAGGTGGACATGCCCGTCGCAATCAACACCTACATTCTGAAGACCACCTCGTTCTGCAACATCAATTGTTCGTACTGCTACATGTTCGGCCTGAAGGACACCACGTTCCGCGGCAAGACGAAGGTCATGCCGCTCGAGGTGATGGAACGGGCGGCCGCGCAGATGGCGGCGCTGGCGCGGCAGCAGGGCGTCAAGAAGGTCCTCGTCGGCTACCACGGCGGCGAGCCGATGCTCGCGGGCCCGGATTGGTTCCGGCAGTCCGTCGGGCTGCTCCGGAAGTACGGAGGCGATGACGTCTCCTTCCTCTTCTCCATGCAGACCAACGCGCTCCTGATCGACGACGAGTGGCTCGATCTCTTCGAGCAGTACCGTTTCGGCGTCGGGGTGAGCCTGGATGGGCCGCGGCACGTCAACGATCGCGCGCGGCTCAATTTCGCGGGGCGGAGCACCTATGACGCGACGGTGGCCGGCCTCCAGAAGCTGCGCTCCCGCAGGCTGCTGGGCGGCATCCTGTGCGTCATGGATCCCCGTGATAACGGCCTCGAGGTCTACGAGCACTTCCTGTCGCTCGGAGCCAACCACATCGACTTCCTGTGGCCGCTGGATCACAACTGGGACGCGCCGCCCGCCTCGCTCCAGCACCCGGACGCGACGCCCTATGCCGACTACCTCATCCCCATCTTCGACGCGTGGTGGAGCTCGGGGAACGGCAAGGTGGCCATCCGGTACTTCGAGAACATCGTGCAGGGACTGATGGGGGCGCAGCTGCGGCTGGACGCCCTGGGCGGCAACCCCATCAGCACCGTCATCATCGACTCGGACGGCGGTCTGGAGCCGCTGGACGTCCTGCGGTCCGGCGACGACGGGCTCACGAACGTCGGGCTGAACCTCGCGACGAACCAGATCATCGAGCTCTACGGCAAGGAGCTGTTTCAGAAGGCCATCGCCGGGCGCGACGGGTTGTGCTCGAAGTGCCGGGATTGCCCGCTCATGACCGTCTGCGGGGGCGGCTACCTGCCCCACCGCTACAGCCACGAGCGCGGCTTCGACAACCCGAGCGTGTACTGCCGGGACCTCTGGAAGCTCATCAGCCACATCGCGAACGTGCTCGCGGAGGAGCTGCGGACGTCCGCGCCCACGGCGGAGTCAGCCGTCGGCTGATGCCGCCGGAGCGCCAGCCGCGACGGACACCCAGGGCAAGCCCGGCCCGACGGGAAGGGCCGGTGCAGCGCTATGCGCCTACTGGCCCTGCTGGCCCTGCTCAGCCTTGCGCTTCGCCTCAGCCCTGCAGCGGAAGGCTCGCTCCCGCTCCGACTCGTAGTGCTTCGGGGGGCATTCTTCCTTCGGCTTCCGGGCAGGGGCAGAGGCCGCGGCCATTGCGGCGATCTCCTCCCCTCCGAATCCGGGGCACTGGTAGGCGATCGCCAGCTTGAGAGAGCGCTGCCGTGGCACATCCCGTCATGCCCGATGCCAGGACCGCGCCAACCAGGAACGGCTTCCAATTCATTCCATTCTCCTGCGTGACTGTGCGTGCAACCTCTTCATACGCAGAATGAGAGTCCCTGATCGGCCCAGGCAGGGGTTGCAGCCCCCCAGGCACTATCACATCGGGCCTGGGGCCTCGCCAAGCAGTTGAGAAGTTCTCCATCAGCTCAGGAGCCCCTGCCGGGGGCCGGGTGCGTCCCGGCTTCGTCCCGAACCTACGCCAGGGGTAGGCCCGCGTCAGCAGGACTCCTCAGGACCTCAGCGGATTCTTTTGCATCATTTTCCACATCGCCGGCTCATCCCCTGCTGGAGCAACCACGCTGTGCATCCTGCTCAGCCTGTTGCGGCCAAAGAAGCTCCCGCAGGGAACCTGCCGGGGGCCAGGAGTGGATGCCTTGTACCGATTCGGGTTGGTCTGTTTGTTGTCGGCAGCAGTGTTTCTGGGTGCGGTGCAGTGCAGTTCGAGCGAACCCGGGCCGGAGCCAGCGCCAGGGGCGGCGGACCTGCGCACCTCCGTCCAGGAGGTCTCGGCGCCCAGCTGCTCCACCTGCCTCGACATCCACCTGGGCGACTACAACGTGTTCCTGCTCGAGGACTTCACGTACACGGGCAACATCCAGGGCAAGCTGGCGGCGGGTGGCAACATCACCCTGAGTGGTTTCTCCGTCGGCGTGGGGCTGCCGGCCTCCAACGTCTCCAACACGCTGGTGGCGGGCGGTAACCTGACCCTGACGAACGGCGCCGTGGCGGGTGCCGCCTGGTACCAGGGCAGCTACACCCCCACGAACGTGGGCTTCTCCCGAGGCACGGCAACGCAGGGCTCCCCTCCGGATTTCGCCGGCTTCGCGGCCCGGTTCGCCGAGCTGGAGAGCCTGTCCACGCGGCTGGCCACCCAGCCAGTCACTGGAAACACCCAGCACACCGCCTGGAGCGTGACGATGACTGGCACCCATCCGTGCCTGAACGTCTTCACGTTGAACGCCAGCGACTTCGCCGGCCGGGGGGATTGGACCATCACCGCGCCGGCCGGCTCGTTCGTGCTGGTCAACGTCTTCGGACAGGCGCCCACCTACCGGGGCGGCAACATCCAGCTCTCAGGCATCAGCCCGCAGCGGGTGCTCTTCAACTTCGTGGATGCCACCACCCTCATCGCGGAGAGCTTCAAGTTCCAGGGCACGCTGCTGGCACCCAAGGCCCGCGCCACCGTCCGCTATACGGGGTTTACCGGCGGCCTCTACGCCAAAGCGCTGACGCTCCAGTTTGCCCCCGCCAACATGAGCGCGCTGGACGAGCTGGCGGGCCCCCAGGCGGAGGCGTGCAACGCGGAGGACGACAACTGTAACGGCCAGGTGGACGAGGGCTTCGAGTGTACCGGCTCGGGCAGCCGCAGCTGCACGGCCTGGTGCGGGGCCGAGGGGACGCAGCGCTGCGACGCGGCCACCTGTGGCTATGAGGTGTGTACCTCCGCCAGCTGCTGCCGGGCCGATGCCGACTGCGCGGCTGGCTCCTACTGCGAGAGCTCCCTCTGCACGCCGCAGCTGGGCAACGGAGCCTCCTGCACCACCTCCAATCAGTGCGCCACCGGGCAGTGCGTGGACGGGGTGTGCTGTGACACGGCGTGCGACGGGGAATGCGACGCCTGCAACCTGACGGGAAACCTGGGCACCTGCAGCCCGGCGCCGTCCACCGTGCAGTGCCGCGGCGCGGGAGGCGAGTGCGACGTGGCGGAGTTCTGCACGGGCAGCTCGGCGCAGTGCCCCGCGGATGCCAAGAAGCCCGCCACCACCGAGTGCCGGGGCCCGGCGGGAGTCTGCGATGTGGCGGAGCGCTGCACGGGCTCCAGCAACGACTGCCCGGCGGATGGATATGCCTCCAACACCACGCAGTGCCGGGCCCTGGGGGGCGAGTGCGACGTGGTGGAGTTCTGCACCGGCGGCGGCAGCGACTGCCCGGCGGATGGGTATGCCTCCAACACCACGCTGTGCCGGGCCTCGGCGGGCGAGTGTGACGTGGAGGAGTCCTGCACGGGCGCCGGTGCGAGCTGCCCGGTGGACGGATTCCAGAGCGCGGGGACGCAGTGCACGGGTGATACCAACGTGTGCACCTTCGACGTGTGCAATGGGGCTGGCAGCTGTGGCCACCCGACGATGCCCGCCGAGACTTCGTGCGATACGAGCCATGGAGCGTGGGGAAGCTGCGGTGGTTTCAGCGACTACTGCGACACGACCGGGACGCAGTCACGGACGGTGACGGCTTCCACCTGCGGAACGGGGACGTGCAGCCCCTCGAGCACCAGCACCGAGACGCAGGAGTGTACGCGTATGGCACCTGACACGACCTGTGCGGCGCCGGTCTACGGGGAGTGGGGCGCGTGCAGCTACGGCGACACGTGCGCGCAGCTGGGGACGCAGACGAGGACGGTCATCCGTTCCGCGTACAGCTGCGCCACCGGGCTGTGCGTGGAGTCCACCAGCACCGAGACGCAGGACTGCACGCGCAACACGGACGGAGTACTGTGCCGCCCGGCCGGTGTCTGCGATCTGGCCGAGCGCTGCGCTGGGGGCTCCTGCCCGGCGGATGGGAAGATGCCAGCGGGAGACACGTGCGATGACAACAACGCTGGCACCACGGGTGACAGGTGCGATGGCGCCGGGGTGTGCACCGGCTGTGGCGACGGGGCGAGGAATGGCTCCGAGACGTGCGATGACGGCAACCTCGTCACGGAGACCTCCTGCCCCTATGGCCAGGCCAGCTGCATCCGGTGCGATGCCACCTGCTCCCAGGTCCTGAACCTCACGGGGACCTACTGCGGCGATAACAGGAGGAACGGCCCCGAGGCCTGCGATGACGGCAACACCGTCACGGAGACCTCGTGCCCCTATGGCCAGACGAGCTGCACCGCCTGCAATGCCACCTGCACCCAGGTCGTGGTCCCCACGCCGTCCTACTGTGGCGATAACAGGAGGAGCGGCCCCGAGGCCTGCGATGATGGCAACACCGTCACGGAGACCTCTTGCCCCTATGGCCAGACGAGCTGCACCGCCTGCAATGCCACCTGCACCCAGGTCGTGGCCCCCACGCCGTACTACTGCGGCGACTGGGTGAGGAATGGTCCCGAGGTTTGCGATGACGGCAACACCGTCAACGAGACCTCCTGCCCCTATGGCACGGCGTCTTGCACCACCTGTAATGCCTCCTGCAGCGGGTTGCTGTATCTCACGGGGGAGGTTCCTCCCAGAAACTGCTCAGGCACGACGGTGACGTGGTCGGAGTGGCAGCCGGCCTGGAACGGCAATCCCCGCACCCAGGGGACCTATACCTGCTCGAGCACTGTCTCCTGGACCAGCGATGGCGACTACGACGATGTCGCGCCGAGCAGCTCGGCGCGCACCGGTTCAGCCCGCTTCTGGTGCGACAATGGCACATGGCGCCTCGAGCAAGGTACAGCTACCTGCGACGGCAACAGGGTCAGCACCAGTGATTCGAGTGCCTCTAGAAAAGCCACCAAGTGCATCGGCAGCACCAACACGGAGAACATGTTCATCGGCTTCTACGTGTCCGAGCTCAAGCGATGCGCGGATCTCCCCGGGCTCGCCTGGTGGTCCGATCAGTACGATCGCAGGCAGGATTGCCAATTCCGAGAAGGCTTCTACTGGCACGGCTCCATTCGGTTCGCCTATCCGGACAACTGCTGGAGACACACTTTTCGAGAGGGCGCGACCAACGCGGGGGAACTGCCCCGGGTGCCCTACACCGACCACGTCACCCCCACGATGGAAAGGGCGCTCTGCGGCTCGCTGGCCTACCCTTACACCAACGTCGCGGCCTGGGGAGACACCTGCAAGTTCCTGCCGAACTGACCCTGGCGGGCCTGTTTGATGTTTGAGGAGCGAGCCGGCAGTCCCTCTCTTGCCGGCTCGCTCCCTACCCCGCCGTATCCCGTGTCTGGCGTGTCCTGCGAGCTCTACACTCCACGGGTGACGAGCGCTCCCGCCGAAGAAGGGGGGGCGGCGGTAGCGCACCCGAGCGTACAGCGCGGTATGTGTGCCCATCCCCTCGGGTGTTGAGGTACCGTTGGCGCCATGTCCAATGGCTTCATCTGGTCCAGCGAGGACGAACCTCACGTCGGGCGGCGGCGCGAGCTGCTGCGCACGCACCCCGAGATCAAGGAACTCTACGGCCCGTGCTCGCGCACGAAGTACGTCTGCACGCTGCTCGTCGGGCTGCAGCTCTCGCTCGCCTTCCTGCTGCGTGACGCGCCCTGGTGGCTGATCGTTCTGGTCGCCTATGGGGTGGGCGGAGTGATCAACCAGGCGCTGCTGCTGGCCATTCACGAGCTCTCTCACAATCTCGCGTTTCGCAAGCCCTGGCACAATCGCGTGTTCGGCGTCTTCATCAACCTGCCCGTGGGTGTGCCGGTCTCGGAGACGTTTCGCTACTACCACTTGCGTCATCACGCCCATCAGGGTGACGAGCGGCTCGACACGGATATACCGACGGAGTTCGAGGCGCGCCTGCTGCGCCATCGCGCAAGCAAGCTGCTGTGGCTCGCTTGCCAAGGCTTTGCCTACGCGCTCCGCCCGCTGTTCGTGCACCCCAAGAAGCCGGGGGCTGCCGAGCTCACGAACCTGCTCGTGCAGATCGCGTTCAACGTGGCCGTGTTCCACTTCTGGGGCGCCAAGGCGCTGGCCTATCTGCCGATCAGCTCGCTGATCGTCATGGGGCTCCATCCGATTGCCGGACACTACATCTCGGAGCACTACGTCTTCCGCGAAGGGCAGGAGACCTACTCGTACTACGGGCCGCTCAACGTGCTCGCGTTCAATGTCGGCTACCACAACGAGCACCACGACTTCCCCTACGTTCCGGGCTCGCGCCTGCCGAAGCTAAAAGCGATGGCGCCGGAGTTTTACGACGGGCTCATGGCGCACCGCTCGTGGACGGCGACGCTTTGGACCTTCGTCATGAGCCCCAGCCTGGGCGGTTACAGCCGCGTCAAGCGGCGCGGGGAGCGGCGGCGAGACTAGCGCCCAGATGCGTCGGTTTTTGTCACAATTGGCACGCCGCCTCTCTATCAGGGAGTAGTCCACGCATAGCCAACGGACGGACCCCTATGGAACTCATCACATTCATTGCCATCGGGTGGGTAGCCGCCCTGAGCAGCCGGATCATCGTGCCCAGCCCCAGGAACATGGGGCTCATCCGTACGCTCCTGGTCGGCATGGTGGGAAGCATCTTCGGCGGCATCGTGGGGGGGACCTTCAACCAGAAGGAGCCGCTCTTCGCGCTCGCAACCCCCAGCCTCACCGGTGCCGTCCTGGGGGGGCTCATGACGGTGTTCGTCGTGCTGTTCCTCAACAGGCAACGGGCCTACTGACAGGGGGCCGTCTCCACAGCGGCGCGGCAGCCCGGCCTGGTGGAACAGGGATGTGTCTTGTCGCTCTGGGGTGGTGGCTGCCAGGAGCCGGTTACTCCGACTGGCGTCGCGTCAAAACGAGGGGAGCCGCACGGGTATGCGTAAGGTTCTGGTGTCTGTTTCGCTGTTCACTTGCATGGCAGCCTGCGCAACCGCGCCGCGATCGTCACCGCCGCCAGCCTCCGCTGGTGCCGTGGCTACCCCGGCGGCCAGCGCCGACGCGCTTCTGGGCAAGCTCGAAGAGCGGATGATCGCCGAGACGGTCGCCTATGATCCGACCGCGGCTTATTTCATCGGCGTTCCCGCGCCCGACAATCGCCGGTGGGCGGACCACAGCCTGGAGGCGATCGCCCGATACAGGGCGGAGCGTGCCGCGCTGCTTGCCGACGTGCGGCGCATCAACTCCGCGGAGCTGTCCCCGGCCAGGCGTTTCATCCACGCGTCGATGGTGGAGCGCCTCGACTCCGAGCAGCAGCTGGTGAAGGCCTGCCGTTACGAGCTTTGGGACGTCAACCACATGAGCGGGTGGCACCTCGAGCCCGCCGACGTCGCTCGTGAACAGCCGGTCGGAACCGAGGCCCAGCGGGCCGAGGCGATGGAGCGCTGGTCGAAGCTCCCCCAGATGATTGACCAGGAGATCGCCAACGCCCGCACCGGCCTCGAGAGCGGCTATTCCGCCCCCCAATCCGTCGTCCGCCGCGCGATCAAGCAGATCGAGACGATCGCCTCATCGAAGCCCGAGGCGCTCCCCTATTGGCAGATCGCCGAGCGGAGCAATGACGAGCCGTTCAAGACGGCCTTCCGCGGCGTCCTTGCGGGACCGGTGCAGGAGGCGTTCCGGCGCTACCATCGCTTCCTCTCGGACGAGTATCTGCCGCGCGCACGCGAGACGATCGCGATCACCGGTAACCCCAACGGAAGGGCCTGCTACGAAGCCTCGCTCCGGGCCTACACGACTTTGCCGCGCTCGCCCGAGGAGGTGTTCCGCCTCGGCCAGGAAACGGTGGACGCCAACGTCGCGACGGTGAGGAAGCTGGCGCGCGAGAAGTGGGGCAGCGAAGACCTCCCCACGATCATCAAGCGGATCACCAATGCCCCGGACAACCGCTTCAAGTCCGAGGACGAGCTGATTACCTTCTCGCGCGAAGTGGTCGCGCGCTCCCGCGAGAAGAGCGCGTCCCTGTTCTTGCGGATGCCGCCGCAGGAGATGCGCGTCGAGCCGTTCGAGGCGTACCGCCGCGGCACCGGTGGCAGTTCCTATTACGAGCGGCAGATCGACCCGTTGCGTCCGGCCTTCTACCGCATCGCGAGCGAACGCTGGGAGAGCGAGACTCGCGGCGGAGCGGAGATCACCGCGGTGCACGAGGGCTATCCCGGGCATCACATGCAGCTCAGCTTCGCGACGATGACGGCGCCGGGCCCGATCGCGAACCTGCTCGGCAACTCGGCTTATGCGGAAGGCTGGGCACGCTATTCCGAGGCGCTGTCGGAAGAAGCCGGCCTCTACCGCACGGATTATGCCCTGATGACACGGCGGCTCTGGCCGGCCCGCGGGATGGTCGTCGATCCCGGCATCCACCTGATGGGCTGGTCGCGGGAGAAGGCGATTGCGTTCATACGCGAGTCCGGGCGCTTCGCCGGTCCCGAGGCCGACGACCTGGTGGACCGCATTGCCGTCTGGCCAGGGCAGCTCACCGCCTATGATTCGGGCGGGCTGGAGATCCAGGCGCTGCGCCGGCAGGCGGAGCAGGCGCTCGGGTCGTGCTTCGACATTCGTGAGTTCCACGCGAGGGTGCTGGAGACCGGGATCGTGCCGCTGACCGCGCTTCGCTCCAACGTCGAGGCGTGGATCGCCACCCGGCAGTGTCCGCGGCCGTGACCTGGCGCTGGAGCGAATCCATGGTGGGACCCTGGACAACGTCTTCTATGCTCACCGTCATGCCCGAAGAGATCATCGACCGTGTCCCGGGGGGCCGCGTCGTGGCCTGCTCCGACGAGGGGTTTGCCCCAGCCGAGAACCTGCTCGCCACGCGCGCGCCGGAGTTCCGCTTCGGCGTCTTCATCCCCGGCAAGGGGCAGGAGTTCGACTCGTGGGAGACCCGCCGGCACAACCCCTCCCCGCCCGACTGGATCGTCCTCGAGCTGGGCCGGCCCGGCCCCATCACCACCGTTGACGTCGACACGCACTGGCACGACGGCAACCACGCGGCGCTCGGCGCGCTCTACGCCCTGCGCGGCAAGCCGGGCGAGCGGCCGGAGCGCACGGACGCGCGCTGGGTCGCGCTGCTGCCCGCGCGCCCGCTCGACGGCCACGCGCACAACGTGTTCCGCACTCCGGCCGGCGCGGGGGCCGACTGGACGCACGTGATGCTCGAGAACCACCCCGACGGCGGGATCGCCCGGCTTCGTTGCTACGCCGGGCGCGCGCCAGCAGCGGTGGACCCGGGCGACGGCGACGCGCGGCGCGTGCGCCACGAGGCGCCCATTCCGCGCGGCGGCGACACGGCGCACCACTCGCCGAGCGCGGAGGCGGTCGCGGCGCGGTGGCGTGAGGTGGCCGCGGGGGCCACGGTCGATCTCGCGGGCGAGGCGCTCGGAGGCCGCGTCGTCGCGACGAGCAACAACCGCTACGGGCACAGCCAGCAGCTCATCGCGGAGGCGGCGCCGCGGAGCATGGGCGACGGCTGGGAGACGAGCCGCAGCCGCGGCGCGGACCATGCGGACTACGTGGTCGTCGCCCTGGGGCGCACGGGGATCGTCGAGCGGCTCGAGGTCGACTTCACCTACTTCGTGCTCAACAACCCCGTCGCGCTGCGCATCCTCGGCGCGAACGCGGGGCCGCACGGGGGGCTGCCCGCCGACGACGCGTGGACGGAAGTCGTGGCCCGTACTCCGGTGAAGGCGCTCGCGGGTGGCGTGCTGCGCCTGGATGCCAAGTCGCTGCGGGCCACGGGCCCGTTCAGCCATGTGCGGCTGGAGACTTTCCCCGACGGTGGCGCGAACCGGCTCCGCGTCTTCGGGCGCGCCACGTAGCGCAGGGGCGCTCAGTGCACGCGCGCCCGGGGCAGGTTGGAGGCCGCCGGGAAGCCGCCGAAGCTCTCGCCCGTGAGGCTCGGGTCTGTCAGGCCCGACGGCGTGCCGCACACCAGCGCCTTCAGGTCCGCGGCGCGCCGGCTCAGGTCATTGAAGGAGCGGATCTGCTCCGTCAAGGGATCCCACAGGCTGCCACCCCGAAGGTAGGCCGACAGGGCCGACACCCGCCCCGCGGCCCGCGGAGCGATGTGCGTGAAGTCCGTCCCCGTCTCCCGCGAGTGGCACCCGCTGCACGTGTTGAGTGAGAACTTGTGCCGCGCCTCGCTGGGCACCCCCGGCACCCGCCAGAAGAAGTCATCGGGCACCGGCGACCTCGCGGCCAGGAACCGTGCCCCGTTCAGGCTCTCCGGCACCGTGTGGCGCTCGGCCAGCACGGCCGCTTGGTTGGCCAGGATGAAGTCGCGCAGCGCGTTCGTGTTCTCGAACCCGAAGTCCGGCGTCAGCTTCACCGTGGCCGGCACCAACGCCGTGCTCGTCAGGGCGAACTCCCGCATCTCCCACAGGTTGGACAGGGCCACCTCGTTGGTGCGCAGCTGGTTGAGCGCGCTGCCGTGCGGCCGGCCCGCCATCACTCCCGCCTTCGTGAAGCGGTCCGTGAGCGCCTGGAGCTTCACCTTGTAGCTCGGGTGCCCCAGCCCCAGCTGGCCCAGCTCGTGCCAGTCCCGCGCCCAGGCCTGGGTGGCCTCCGGCGTGCCGCCGGGCAGGGCGTACTCGAGGATGACGGTGAACTCGAGCGGGTTGCCCGCGGCGTCCAGCACCCCGAAGACGAAGCGCCCCTCGCCCGCCTGCACCCCCGGGTTGCGCAGGTCCATCCGGTTCACGATGGCCAGCAGCCGGAACGGCGCCTTGCTGAAGTCCAGCGGCTGGCCCGGCCCGCCGCTGCGCTGCTCCCAGATGCCCAGCACCTTCGTCATCATCTCCTGGCGCGGCGGCAGCAGGATGCCATTCACCGTCTGCATCGTGTTCCACGTCCTCAGCCACTGGCGCACCAGCTGGGACGGATCCTGGTTGCCCGCCAGCGCGCGCAGCAGCGTGCCAATGTGCCAGGCCCCGCCCGGCGCGGTCCGCACCGGATCCTCCACCACCGCGAGCGAGGTGATGATCAGCTCCTCGGCGCTGTCGATGGTGCAGGCGGCCGGGCCGCACGCGGAGGCGGACTCGCAGCCGTTGGCCGCGCTCCCATCGCAGTCATAGGTGCCCACGGCGCACGCCATGCCGCACAGCCCCGAGATGCAGACCGCCGCCGCGTTGCCCTGCGCCTGGCAGCTTGTCCCACAGGCGCCGCAGTGGTCCGTGTCCTCCGTGAGATTCACCTCGCAGCCGTTGGCCGGGTTCCCGTCACAGTCCGCGTAGCCCTGCTGGCACGGCGTCTGGTACGGGGGGCCCTCCACGCAGAAGGACTCGTTGTGGGCTGTGTCCCGCGCGGCGACGAACACCCGGCGCACGGTGCCCACGGTGGACACCGGCACCCGGAGCTCGGCGGTGAAGGCGCCATTGGCGCCCGCCATGACGGTGATGGCCGGGAAGCCCAGGCACTGCGCGTCGATGAAGATGCCCACCTCCGCCCCGGCCTCGGTGGTGCCACGGACCCGGAGCTCATGCTCCACCGTGGCGTACTGCCAGCTCGCCTCGGTGATGACCGGGGCGGGGGGCGGCACCGTGTCGGAGTAGTTCAGCGCGGGGAGGGTGCTGCACCCCGACGCGTTCCCGGCGGAGTCGTAGATCAGCACCGAGTAGCTGCTCGCCGGATAGGGCCCGAGATCGATCGATCTCTCATAGTACTCGGGGGGGACAGTGGATTTCGCCACCGGCGTGCCGGTGCAGCTCTCGCCGCTGTAGACGTGGACGGCGGCGTTGGCGAGGCCTTCGACCCGCAGGCGCGGGATGCCCGTGGAGCTCGTGTCGAACACCCAGCTGAGCACCGGCGGGGCCGGCGCGGTGAAGTCCGCGCGGAGCCTGTCTCCCACGCGAGCGTTGTTCCCCTCCCGGCCTTCGGGGACGAGGCTGTCCGCGTCCGCGACCGCGACCAGGTAGTAGAGACTGTCCGAGACGTCCGGCCGCTCCACCCGCTCGCTCACCTCCTGGCAGGTGCCCGCCGAAAGGAAGATGGGCGCGCTCGTGGCCACCCGGGTGTCGCGAAGGCTGAAGGTGGCGTCCAGGGAGAAATAGAAGGCCACATTGGTGCTGCCATCGGTGTCGCCCCGGTTGCACAGCCGCGCCTGCAGCGAGCCGCCCGTGCTCAGGTTCAGCACGGAGGGAGGCTTCACGGTGACGATATCGAAGTCCGGCCGGCCCGGCACCAGGGGCTCCTCTTGCTGCGAGGGGGCCTCTGGAGCGCCGGTCTCTTCCGGAGAGGGACCGGCATGACAACCCATGAGCGCACCCGCGAGCGCACCCGCCAACCACTGACGCATCTGCATAAGAGGCCTGCCTTGCGGACTGGACTGCTGTCTCGACGCAGGCGAGGCGGATTGATTCAGTCCGTCGTCAGTGGGCGCAAGGCTGGGGCCCCCTTCAGGGGTAAAGCCTGCAAGCATTGGCGCGCAGCTGCGCGTCGGCGAGGAGGCTTTGCAGTACCTGCTTGAGTCCGTCCGCGTGATCGGCCGTGTAGTAGAGGCCGCCTCCCATGGCCGCGGTGTTCCGCAGCAGGTTGCTTTGAAAGCCGAAGCCCACGGTATGCACGGTCAGGCTCTGCCGGCCGCTGGTGTCGAAGTCACCCACGATAGGAGGCGTGTTGCGCTGCAGGTCGTGGTTGGCCAGCATCTTGGCCACGTCATCGAGGTAGTAGTTGGAGTGGTCGTCGGCGTAGCTGGCGGTGGCGCCTTTGTCGCGCTGGGAGAGCGCGGGACCCGAGCCACACGGCTGTGTGTCCGGGCAGTACACCGGACCGACGTTGAGCGCGCGCATCTTGGTGATGATGGTGGGGGGCAAGGTGTCGCCCGTGGGCTCTCCGTCCGTGATGATGATGACGGCGTTGTGCTGGCAGCCCCAGCACACGCTGCGGCCCTGCGCGCTCAGCGAGCCGTTGCGGAACGAGTTGGGGTAGCTGTAGGCCGTGCCGAAGCCAAAGGCGTCCCGGTACAGCCCTTCATCCGAGGTGAAGTAGTAGCCCACGTTGAGCAGCGAGCGCGCCAGCGGCGTACCGGTGGAGAACACCAGGTAGTTGATGTCGTTGATGTAGCTGCTGCGGTTGTTAACGAAGGCGTCGGCGTTGGAGAGGATCTGGTCGCACGAGGGGTTCTGCCCGCGGACCAGCTCCGTGCTAAGCGTCGTGCTCGCGAAGCGGCTCATGCCGACGCGCGCGCCCTGGACGTCCTTGAGCAGCTGCTTGAGCGCCGCCTTGACGGACACATATTTGGGCGGGTTGAAGTTGAGGTAGCGGCCCCAGAAGATGAAGTTGGGATTGGTCAGGTCACCGCTGTTGACGGCCTGGGCCTCGGGCAGCTTGTAGTAGCCCTTGGTGCTCAGGCAGCTGAGGCACTGGGCGTAGTCAGCCGCGCGAGTGCCGGCCCAATCCGGCACCTGTGACTGGCACGCGGCCTCGCGGCCGTCCCACTGCGTGGGCGGGTTGCTGAGGTCCTGCCAGTACAGGTAGCCGTAGAACCTGGCGTCCTGGAACAGGTTGGGGAAGCCAGAGTCCGAGCCCAGCCCCGTGCCGGGGTCCGGAACGGGGTACTGGAAGTTGGGGTTCCAGTTGTTGGCCGCGGCGAACGCGTCCAGGCGCGGGTTCTCGCACCCGTTGGTGGTGAGGTTGAAGAACTCGACGTGGTTGCTGTTGCTGATCTGCGGCAGCTCCTTCATCGAGCCCGAAGTGTCGATGAGGAAGTGGATATTGGGCGGCGCAACCGGCCCGGCGGGCAGGATCTGCTGGCTTGCCACCGAGTAGGTGCCCACGTGGAACGTGGCGCCCTGCCCGAACAGGCGCGAGCCCTGCTGGCTGGCCTCATCGACGAACGTGAGCGCCTGCGGCGCGCCAACCTGGGGCTGGTAGTAGAAGTCCGCCGTGCTCGACAAGCGCACCAGGCCCGGGGTGGACCCCGAGGCGGCATCCAGCAGCGAGAACATGCCCATGCCGCAGTTGAGCTGGTTCATGCGCACCAACTGCTCGGTGCCACCATGGTCGATGAGCATGTACTGCCGGCTCAGGCGGTAGCCCACGTTGCGGACGCTGTAGACCTCCACCCCGTCGAGGATCCACCGCACCACGCTCTCTCTGCGGTCATAGGAGATCTTCACCTGGTGGTTCTTCCAGGCCGTGCGCGTGGCCACCGGGATGGCGTAGGTGAACGCCGCGTAGTGGTTCGTCGCCGTGCGGCCGAAGGGCAGCCGCTCATAGATGGCGTAGACGCGCTCGTTGGTGAACATGAAGTCGAAGACCATGAACGACTCGAAGTCGATCGTGTTCATCGCGAAGTTGGCCAGGCGCAGCTCGTCCTGCGCATTCGCCACGGAGGTGCCGAAGGGGTGGAACTGCGTGCCGTAGGTGGCGCCGTTGATGCTGGTGGAGCACGCCAGCTGGTGGCTCCACTGCGCGTCGAAGCCCGGGTAGCCACCGGTGGACTGGTGGTTCATGTAGGCCAGCCACTTGACGTGATCCAAGGCGCCCGGCAGGCCGCTCACCTCCTCGCGCGCCACGGTGGAGGTGAAGGCCGGCTCTCTCGAGATGGGGTTGCTCCCCGCGGCCGAGACATACATTCCGCCAGCGGAGGGAGACACCACTCCGTCATTGCCCACGAAAGGCCCGTAGCTGAAGTAGAACCACTTCGAGCCGGGGGCCCCCACCGAGAAGCCGTTGGCGAAGTCATCCCACGGCACCGAGTACTCCCCCGTCTGCGCAAGCACCCCGCTGGGAGTGAGCCAGCCCACCAACAACGCCCCGAGGATGAACTGCCGGAGTTTCATGGCCATGAGCTGCCTCCCGACTACGATATTTTAACATGAATACGGGATTCGCCCTCCGTAAGGGCCCTTCCTTGTGAGCCGGTGCTCGACTAGCTTGCGCCGCCTTTTCCGCCTCACCCCTTCACGAGGAACTCATCATGGCCCGCATCTCCCAGGTGCAGACGCAGGAGCGCAACACCTTCCTGCTCGAGCTCATCCGCAGCCAGCCCGACATCACCCGCCAGGAGGCGCAGGAGCGCTTCGACGAGAAGTTCAGCGCCACCCTCAACCCCAAGTCCTTCCAGCAGCTGCGCGAGCAGGTGATGGAGGAGCGCATGAACGGCGCCGCCGAGGAGCCCACCCGCGAGGAGCCCGAGGCCAAGAATGGCGAGGACTCCGCCGCCGCCTCCTCCTCCAACGGCAACGGCGTGGAGCACTCCAACGGCGCCTCCGCTCAGCCCGCCAAGGCCAAGGCCAAGGGCGGCAAGCAGAAGAACCTCTTCATCGACGCGCCCAAGGAGCAGCTGGTGTTCCTCGAGAGCATCGTCCAGCAGCTGCAGGCCGCGGGCGCCTCCAACGTGCGCATCGACCACTCCACCGACCGGTGGATGGTGCTCACCGTCGACGCCAAGTAGCACCCGGCCCGCCACGGGGGCCTTCAGCCCCTGGGTTCCCGTGGCAGCGTCACCCGGAACGCGGTGCCCTCCTCGGCCGTGGAGCGCACGCGGATGGTGCCTCCGTGCGCGGTGATGATTTCGTGCACGATGAACAGGCCCAGCCCCACGCCCTTGAGCGCATCGCCTCCGGTGCTCGCCCGGGTGAACGGCTCGAAGATGCGCGACAGCAGCCCGGCGGGAATCGGCGGGCCGTGGTTGTGCACCTCCAGCTCCACCTCCGGGCCCTCGCCATGGGCCCGCACCCGCACGGGCTGGTGCTCCGCGCCGTGCGTCAGCGCGTTGACGAGCAGGTTGCCCAGCAGCTGCGCCAGCCGGTCCATGTCCCACTGGCCGTGCAGGTCGCCGCGTGCCTCCAGCACCAGGGCGCGCCCCGGGTGGACCGCCTGCAGCTCGTCCAGCACCGCGCGGCAGGTGCTCTCCAGGTTGCCGCGCCGGGGTTGAATGGGCAGCGGGCCTCCGCCCCTCACGCGCGCGAAGTCCAGCAGGTCCCGGATGAGCCGGTCCATCCACCGCGCGCTCGACAGGATGCGCGCCACCTTCTTCTGCTGCCCGGGCGAGAGCGCCTCCTGGCGCTGCAGCAGCTGAGCCGAGCTGACGATGGCCTGCAGGGGGTTGCGCAAGTCATGGCTGACGATGCCCAGCAGCTTCTCGCGCAGGTCCGCCTCGCGCAGCAGGGCCTGTTGCAGCTGGTGGTGCTCGGTGACGTCCGTGGTCACCGCCACTCCGGCCAACGTGCGCCCCTCGCTGTCCCTCACCCGGGTGGAGCTCAGCTCCACCTGCCGGCGCGTGCCATCCGCCAGCTGCACGCGCACCGGCTCGCGCAGCACCACCTCGCCATGCAGCAGCGTGCGCGCCAGCGGCCACTCCTCGGCCTGGTAGGGGCGGCCGTCCGGGCGGAAGCCCTCGTACACCTGGTACTCGGCGATGCCGCGCGACTCTGTGAAGGGGTGCTTCCAGATGGCCTCCGCCGCCGCGTTGCCTCGCACCAGCCTTCCCCCGGGCTCGGCGATGACGACGCCCACCGGCAGCTGCTCCAGCACGGCGTCCAGCAGGGTGCGCTCGGCGCTCAGGGTGTCGCGCAGCTGTTCGGCCTCGGCGCGCGCCCGCCGCTCGGACGCGTACAGCCGCGCCCGCTCCAGCGCCAGGGCGCAGTGCTGGCCCAGCGTCTCCATGAACCGGAGCTCGTCGGGAGGGAACGCACGCTCGCGGGCGAAGGTGAACCCGAACGCGCCGATGATGTGCCCATCCACGCGCAGCGGCAGCGCCGCGAAGGCCTGGCCCAGCAGGCTCGCCGCGCCACGCAGCTCCGGGTAGTCGCGGTGCAAGTGCTCCAGCCGCTCGTAGAGCACCGGCTGGCCCCGCCGCAGCACCTCGCGGTACATCACCGGCGCGTCGATGGGAAAGCGCCGCCAGGCCTCGAGCGTGCCCTCGGGGAAGCCGTGCGCGGCGCGCAGCTCGAAGGCGGTGCCGTCCTCGCTCACCTGCACCAGCGAGGCGGTGAGCGCCTCGAGCGCCTGGGCGCCCTGGCTCACCACCACCTGCGCCACCTCCTCGGGCAGCAGCACCCGGGACAGCGCGGAGGCCAGCGTGTAGAGCCGCTCGGTGCGCATGCGCGCCAGCCGCGCCGGGGTGATGTCCGCCACCGTGCCGATGAAGCGCACCGGCTGGCGCTGCTCATCGAAGAACGCCCGGCCGTGCGCCAGCAGCCACCGCTCCGCGCGGGTGATGGGGTGCACCGTGCGGTACTCGCCCTGGTAGCGCCCATCGCTGTCCGGCTCGAGCGCCGCCCGCGCATCCGCGTGGATGCGGTCGCGATCCTCCGGGTGCATGTGAGCGAAGAGCTGCTCGGGCTCCACCGCCATGTCCTGCGGCAGGTGGAACAGCTCGCGGCAGCGCGCGTCACAGCTCATCCGGCGGCTGCCCAGCTCGTAGTCCCACGCGCCCAGCTCGCTGCCCCACAGCGCCAGGCGCAGCCGGTCCTCGCTCTCGCGCAGCGTCTGCGCCTGGCGCTCGGCGTGCTCGCTGCGGCGCAGCTCCGTCACGTCCTCCACCATGCTCACGAACCCGGTGACGCGGCCATCGGGCTGCACGTGCGGCAGGTAGTCCACCTTCACCGTGCGGGTGCCGCCCGAGCGGTAGGGCAGGCAGCGCTCGAAGTGCACCGGCTGCCCCGAGAGCACCGTGAGCACCGGGGCGCGCAGCTCCTCGTAGGCGGCCTCTCCCAGCACCTCGCGCAGCGTGTGCCCCAGAATCTGCTCGCGCCGCATGCCGAACCAGCGCTCATACGTGTGGTTGCAGAAGCGGTAGCGCTCGGAGCTGTCCACGTACGCCAGCAGCACCGGCGCCGCGTCCACCGTGAGCAGCAGCTTCTCGATGAAGCCGTGCTCGCCCACCTTCACTCCGGGGCTGGGGTACGCCCGGTCGATCAGCAGCAGCTTCTCGACGAACTCGGGCAGCGTGGCGGGCGGCTGAGGGACCATGCGGGTGCCCACAGTGTGGCGTGGAGTCCGGGCGCACTCACGGCTCAGGGGCGACCAAGTGGTCAATGGGCAACGCCCCTTATAAGGATGCGGGGGCGTTCCAGCCAGTGAATACGTTTCCATACAAATTGGTGGCGGCGGCGGGCAATGACTCGCGGCCACTGGAGCACTTGGACCGGGCGGCGGATCCGCTGGGGCTGTGGGGCCCGGAGCGGCGGAAGCGGGTGACGCGGGTGAAGAGCTACCTGGCCAGGGGGCGAGGGCCACTCGGGGTTAACAGTGCCGCCGGTAGCGCTGGACCCTGAACGCGGGGCTTCGCAAGCTCCGGCCATATGCGCCACACACTGCCGCTCTTCCTCTCCGTTGCCGCCGTCGCGCTGCTCCCCGCTGAACGGGCCCATGGCCAGAGCCCCAGTCCCAGCCAGGCTCCCGCGGCGGGTACCGCCACCGTGAGTCGTCCATCCGTTCAGACCGACGAGCCGAACGGAAAGAACCAGAAGCCGGTCTTCGCCGGACAGACGCGCGCGCCTCAGCCGGCGTTCTCCACCAGGGTGAAGGTGGAGACGGTGGCCTCGGGGCTGGAGCGTCCCTGGGCCCTGGAGTTCCTCCCGGACGGGAGCATGTTGGTGACGGAGAAGCAGGGCCGGCTGCGCATCGTCGACGCGAAGGGCCAGCTGTCCAAGCCGGTGAGCGGCCTGCCCGAGGTCTTCGATGGTGGGCAGGGCGGGCTGCTGGATGTGGCGTTGGACCCGGCCTATGCCAATAACGGGCTGATCTACTGGAGCTACTCCGAGCCGCGCAAGGGTGGCAACGGCACGGCGGTGGCGCGAGCGAAGCTCGTCGCGAAGGGCGAGCCGCGCGTGGAGAACGTGCAGGTCATCTTCCGGCAGCAGCCAACGTTCGACTCGAAGCTGCACTTCGGCTCGCGCCTGGTGTTCGCGCCGGACGGCAAGCTGTTCATCACGCTGGGCGAGCGGTCGGTGCCGGAGTCGCGCGTCAAGTCACAGGACGTGAGCACCACGTTCGGCAAGGTGGTGCGCATCAACGCGGACGGCTCGATTCCGAAGGACAACCCCCTGGTGGGCAAGGGCAAGGCGCTGCCGGAGATCTGGTCGTACGGGCACCGCAACATCCAGTCGGCGACGTTGGATGCGCAGGGGCGGCTGTGGACGGTGGAGCACGGCCCCCGGGGCGGCGACGAGCTGAACCGGCCCGAGCCGGGCAAGAACTACGGCTGGCCGGTCATCACCTACGGGGTGGAGTACTCGGGCCAGCCGGTGGGGCAGGGCGTCACGTCGCAGGCGGGCCTGGAGCAGCCGCGCTACTACTGGGATCCGGTGATCGGGCCCTCGGGCATGGCGCTCTATACGGGTGACAAGTTCACCGGGTGGCAGGGAAATCTGCTCATCGGCGGCCTGGTCAGCGAGGGCATCGTGCGGCTGGTGATGGAGGGAGACCGGGTCACCGCCGAGGAGTGGATCCCCCTGGACGCGCGCACCCGCGACGTGAAGGTCGGCCCGGATGGGGCGGTGTACGTCGTCACGGACGAGCGGGACGGAAAGGTCCTGCGCGTGCTGCCGGCGCGCTGAGCCGGCGGTGTCCCGCAATCAGAGCCTGGGCCAGAGAGGCACGCTGAAGGGCTGGCTGGATCTGGGCGGGCGGATGAAGTCCTCCTGAGAGGGCGTCCTACCTGGTAGGGAGGGCGTCAGCCGGGTAACGTGCTATGTCAGACCCGGCTGCTATCTCCCACCGTCATGGATATGATGGTGGGCGTTGGGGAGTCTGGGGAAGGTATGGAACGCAAACCGGCCAGCTACGCGGATCTGGAGGCTCTGCCCGACAACGTCGTCGGGGAGCTTGTCGCCGGAACGCTGTATGCCAGCCCTCGGCCAGCGGTACCGCACACGTACGCTGCCTCCGTGTTGGGGATTGAACTGGGTGGCCCCTTCCACCTAGGGAGGGGCGGCCCTGGTGGCTGGTTCATCCTCGACGAACCGGAGCTGCACTTTGGCGATGACGTGCTGGTGCCAGACCTGGCGGGCTGGCGGCGCGAGCGGATGCCACGGATGCCACGGACCGCGGCTTTCACGCTGGCGCCGGACTGGGTGTGCGAGGTGCTCTCGCCTTCGACCCGGGCCCTGGACCGCACCGCCAAGCTGCCCGTGTACGCGCGCGAGCGGGTGCGGCACGTCTGGTTCGTGGATCCGGAGGCCCGCACGCTGGAGGTGCTTCGCCTCGACGTGGAGCGTTACACCCTGCTGGCGGCCCACGCGGGCCCGGCACGTGTGCGCGCCGAGCCTTTCGAGGCCATCGAGCTGGAGCTGGGCCTCCTCTGGAGTGAGTCCTAGCGGCCGTCACCCCTTGCGGTCGCGCAGCCGGGTGTACGTGTACGAGATGATCAGCAGGATGACGCCGATGAGAATGAAGGTGATGACGCGCTGATTGATGGGCAGCCGCGCCAGGTCCACCAGCAGCAACCGCCCGAGCGCCAGCGCCAGCCCTCCGAGCCCCGCGAGCCGGTAGTTGCGCTCGCGCAGGGCAAAGCCCACGGCGAACAGGCCGAACGCCGCCACCACCCAGCCCAGCGTGGTGAGGCCCGCCGGCATCCACGCGCCCACCAGCCACACCAGCGCGAGCCCCGCTCCCAGCGCGCACAGCCCCTGCAGCCGGTGCTGGCTCAGCAGTGGCTCCGGCGCCGGCATCCACGCCGCGCGCACATGCGCCGAGCGCTCCACCAGCACGAAGCACCCCAGGGCCAGGGCGTACAGCACCCACGGCACGGACACCTGGAGCTGCGTGGCCCCCAGCCCCACGCACACGATGCCCACGCCCACCCAGCGCAGCACGGGTGAGGCCGTGGCCCTCGCCGCCAGCCCCGTCACCGTGCCCGTCACCAACCACGAGGCCACCAGCGCCGCCGTGCTGTAGCGGGCCGGCATCGCCAGCGCCAGCGTGGCCGCGCTCATCGACAGGTAGGCGTGCACCAGCGCTCCGGGCGCCTGTCTCCACCGCGCCACCGCCGCGTTGGCGCCATGCGCGAGCGCCACCACCAGGAAGAAGGTGAACACGCGCGCCTGTTCCGTGTGCCGCACCACCTCGTACCCGCCCAGCCCCACCAGCCCCACCCAGTTGAGCAGCCCGAAGGCCAGGCACACCCGCACGGACAGCTCCCTGGGCCGCGCCAGCAGCGCCGCCGAGAAGAGCAGGAAGTACACCGCCAGGAAGCCCAGGCTCAGCGGCAGCCGCTCGGCACCGGGCGCCACGCCGCCATTGCGCAGTGTCCACACCACGTGCGTGCTGTACACCGCCACCAGGCTCGACAGCGGCACGATGACCCAGCGGTTCTTCACCAGGAAGAACAGCGCGCCGGCCGCCAGCATCGACGTGGACAACAGCGTGAACGCGGTGATGTCGCTGAGCATCCCCGTGTGCAGCCCCAGAAACAGCGCGATGCCCGCCACCGTCTCCGAGTGCATCCGCTGGGCGATGACGACGATGCCCACCACGAACGCCGCCAGCAGCACCAGCGCCAGCGTCTGGCTCTCGATGACGCGCACCGAAGCGATGAAGTGCAGCGCGTACGTGACGAAGTACGCCAGCGCCAGCCCTCCGCCGAAGACGATGCGCCCGAAGAGCGCCTGGCGCCGCGACAGCCACAGCCCGAACGCTCCCATCCCCGCGCTGAGCAGGTAGCCCAGCCCCACCCGCGCCAGCACGCCCAGCTCTCCGAAGCGGTAGGTGATGAGGTACGCGATGCCGGTGATGAGCACCACGATGCCCACGCGGCTCAGCCAGTACGTGCCCAGGTGCGCCTCGAGATCCGCGCGGGCCTCGGGCGCCGTGGGCACCGCCGCCGGAGCCTCCGGCACAGGCGCGGGCGGAGCGGCTCCGGGGGCCTGTGAGGCCTCCAGCCGCTGCAGCCGCGTCTCGAGCGTGGCGACGAGCGACTCCAGCTTCCGCACCCGTTCTCCCAGCACGTTTTCCCCATCCTCGGTGCTCATGTGCGCACCCGTCCTCACGTGGTGTCGCGGCCGCCTTCCGCCGCCTTCTGAACGTACTCTCCGACGATCATCCCGGGTGGTGCGATGTCGGCCTAACCCCCGGGAATCACTGAAGAGTCAACGAATCAGCATGTCAGACTGTCAGGTTACACCACCCCCCCTCGACGAAGCGCTCCAGGTGGGGTCATGCATCGGTTTTCGAAGTCTTTCATCACGGCGATTCTCGTTACGGCGGTCTTCTCGTGCAGCTCCGGCCCCGCGTCTCAGGAGCCTGTTCCCGGACATGTGGGACAGCCTCTGTCCACGCCGCGCCGGCTGCTGCCCTTCGTGCAGCTGATGGACGGGCGGGTGCTCGCGGCCGGAGGCCATGACGGCACGCGCACGCTGTCCTCGGCGGAGCTGTTGGATTCCGTCACCGGCCTGTGGAGCTCCGCGGGCTCGCTCAACGTGGCGCGGCGCAGCCACGCGGCGGTGCTGCTTTCGGACGGGCGCGTGCTGGTGGTGGGCGGCGCGCCCATGCAGATTGTCGGCGCGCTGGCCAGCGCCGAGCTGTTCGAGCCGGCCACCGGTGAGTGGACGGTGACGGGCTCCATGGCCACGCCGCGCATTGATCCGACGGCGGTGCTGCTTTCGGACGGGCGCGTGCTGGTGGTGGGCGGCTCGGACGTGGACCGGCGCATGCTGCGCTCGGCGGAGCTGTACGAGCCCACCACGGGCACGTGGAGCGCCGCGCAGGCGCCGGGCTTTGGCCACGGCGGGGCGCAGGCGGCGGTGGTGCTGCTGGACGGACGGGTGCTCTTCGTGAGCGGCCTGCAGGCGGAGCTGTACGAGCCCGCCACGGGGCGCTGGACGAAGGCGGGGCCCACCGGAGGCGCCGCGGGCACGCACCGCACGGGCCACAGCCTGACGCGGCTGACGGACGGGCGCGTGCTGGTGGTGGGCGGCAACACCTCGCGCGCGGCGGAGACGGCGGAGCTGTACGAGCCCACCACGGGCACGTGGACGCTGGTGGCGGCGCCGAGCACGCCGCGCGAGGGCCACGGCGCGGTGCTGGCCGCGGACGGCGCGGTGCTGGTGGTGGGCGGCTACCACTTCGCCTCGGGCACGCTGGCCTCGGCCGAGCGCTTCGAGCCGGCCACCGGGGCGTGGAGCCTGGTGACTTCGCTCAGGGCGCCGCGCCGCGGCGCGGGCGTGCTGCGGCTGCCCAGCGGCGAGGTGCTGCTGGTGGGCGGCTTCAACGACGCGGGCGGCACGCTGGCCAGCACCGAGCGGTACCTGCCCGGGCCCGGCTGCACGCCGCAGTCGTGCCAGGGCAGGGCCGGGGTGTGCGGCGTGGTGGCGGACGGGTGCGGGGGCTTCCTGGACTGCGGCCCGTGTGCCGGCGGCGAGAGCTGCGGCGCGGGCGGCTGTGACGCGGGCCACCCGCCGGACGCCTCCGTCACCGTGCCCTCGCCCAGCCTGCCGTAGCCCCGGCTCCCGGGCCCATGACTGGAACACAACGCTTCACGTGACGTGTACCCAGCACTACCTTTCGGGTATGCTCTGATGCATCCAGTCATGAGCGGCGCCGATTCAAACCAGATGCGGAGCGAACGAAGCCCCGGGGGGCTGCCGCGCTCCTTCTATGAGCGCTTCGAGGCCTCCCCCCTCGACGCCCGGCTGGCCCTGGCCCGGGAGGTGGCGGGCGATCCGCGCTTCGACGCGGACGATGCGCTGGACCTGGGGCGCGCGCTGCGCGGCGCGCTGCGGGCGGCCGGCCGCGGCGCGGAGCTCGATGGGGTGCTGGCCGCCTGGGAGGCCCAGGCCTCGCACGTCTACCGGGCCGAGCCCGCGCTGCTTGGCTGGCGCGTGGAGTGTGCCCTGGAGCGCCCCGGCGCCGACGTGCACGGCGCCCTGCTGGGGCTGGCCGCCTGGCGCGGCCACCTGGTGCCCCTGCTCAAGCTGGCCGAGTGGTGCCTGTACCGTGGCCATGTGCACGCCGCGCTCGCGGGGCTCACCACCGCCTGGCCCGGCGTGCGCGAGAGCACCGGCCTGTTCGGCTGGGACGTGGAGGACTTCGCCCAGCGCGCCGTCTTCACCACGCTGGACGCCGTGCTCTCCCGCGAGCCCACGCCCGGGGATCCCGGCCTGCTCGAGCAGCTGGAGCCCTTCGGTGCTCTTTCTGCCGGGTGGGTGGACCGGGCGCTGGCCTACCGCGCCGGCGACTGGGCCTGGACGGGCAAGCCCGAGCACTGGCTGCGGCTGCCCGTGGAGCAGTTCCTCCACGAGCAGCAGGCGCTGGTGATGGCCTTCGAGCGCCTGCTGCGCACCCGCCATGACTGGCCGCTGGGGCGCACCCAGCTGCTGCACCCGTGGCTGATCGCGCTCTTGCCGGACCTGCCGCAGAAGGCGCACAGCGTGGAGCAGGTGACGCGCGAGCCCGCCGCCCTGCTGTTGCCCTCGGAGTGGAAGATGCGGGAGTGGGCACGCCCCGGCTCGGACAGCCGCTACCGCCACCCCCACGCCGAGGCCGCCGTCGCCGCCGCCCTGTTGCCCTGGGGCGGCTTCCTGCGCGAGCTGGGCCTCATCACCGAGCACGCCCACGCGGCCTGGCGGGTGCGCGTCACCCGGGCGCTGGCGCGGCTGCCCGAGCAGTTCTCCTTCGCGGATGATCCTTCGCTGGCCGCCGAGGTGCGCCAGGCCCTGCGAGGCAGCGGCTAGGGCCTGGCCGCGCGCGGGGGGGCTACTGCGCGCCCGTCATCGACTCGAGCAGCTTCACCAGCGCCGCCTTCTCCGCCTCGTCGAGGTCCAGCACCTTGATGGTCTCCGCCTTGTTGCCCACGAACGAGCCCGCCTTGTCGCCGCCCTTGTTGTAGAACTCCACCACGTCGGCCAGGGTGGCCAGCTCGCCGGTGTGCATGTACGGCGCCGTCAGCGCGATGTTGCGCAGCGTGGGCGTCTTGTACGCGCCCTCCAGCTCGAAGCTCTTGTTGGCCAGGTCCGAGCGCAGCGTGCCCAGGCGCGACGCATCGAACCCCGTGCGGTTGTCGCTGTAGATGCCCGCGGCGTTGAACTGCCAGTCCAGCAGCGGCCGTGCCGCCGCCAGCTGCCCGGGGGCTCCTTCACTCTGGTCCTTCACGCCGATGTTGTGGAACAGGTTGTCGCTCATCGTCACGCCCTTGTGGCAGGCGATGCACTGGCCCTTGCGGAAGTACGTCTTGAGCCCCAGGTACGCCGGGTCCTGCTCCTCGGTGCCCGCGTCCACCGCGGCCATGAAGCGCTTCACGTCGTCGTCGAAGGGCGCCTGGGTGCGGTTGGTGGTGCGCTGGTAGGCCTGCAGCAGCTTGCCCACGTTGGCCAGAATCTCGTCATCGCCCGTGGCCTCCGGGGACTTGTTGAACAGCTCCTGGTACTCGCCCGCGTACGCCTGGGTGAGCCGCGCGCGGACGATGGCGGGGCTGGAGGCCATCTCGATGGGGCTCAGCATGGGCAGCAGCGCCTGGTTCCACAGCCGGTCCGCGCGCCCGTCCCACATGAACCAGCGGTTGTAGTCCGCGTTCAGCGTGGTGGGCGGGTTGCGGCCGGTGGGGCCTCCGCAGCCATTCACCACCGCCGTGTCCACCGTCTTGCCCTCTCCGCTGTGGCAGCTCTCGCACGACACCGTGCCGCAGCCCGACAGCGCCTTGTCCTTGAAGAGCCGGTCACCCAGCGACGCCGCCGCCGGGTTGTCCGCCAGCCGGTTGGTCGAGTCCGCCGGAGGCTTGCGCGTCATCGTGTGCAGCTCGTTGAGCCGCTCCAGCTCCTCGAACGAGGGGAAGGGAGGCTCCGACTCGCATCCGCCAGCCAGGAGTGCCACCGCGACCAGGATCACCAGACGACGTACGTTCATAGACAGGCGCGCTCCTTCGACACGAGGCTGCCGGACTCCCGGCTGTCCTCGCTCATGAGGGCGACACCTTGCCGTGCTCCGTGGTGCGGAATCAATCCGCCCCCTTGCCGCGCGATGAGTCGCGCTGCTTGCTGCCGGGGGGTACACCTGGGGTGCGATGCAGGCGCACTGTTGCCCGGCCGTGGGGCGGGCGGCCAGGCACGGCGCGGGGCCCCCGCTACTCGCAGGCGGCGCGGAAGTCCCGGGTCACCGTCTCGTAGTCCCGCAGCTTCAGCACCGGGGGCGCCGGGGTGAGCTTAGGCGGCGCTCCGTCCTCGCATCGCCAGGTGATGCCCGGGCTCACCGTGAGCACCAGCTCCGCGTGGCTGGGCAGCTGGGAGATGACGAAGAGACAGCGCCCGCGAAGCTCCTTCACCATCCCGGTGCCCAGTCCCTGCTCAGGCTCGCTTACATGTGCCACCCGCGCGGTGACTCCCACGCAGGAGGTGCTCCGCGGGCTTACCCCTGCCCTGGGCGGCACCACCACACCGGTGAGGGTGGCGCTGCCCTCGCGCTCCAGCCGCGGGGTGCCCGCGCACGAGGCGCAGGCGGCAACGAGGACCAGGGCGGCAGAGAGGCGAGGGGTGCGCATACGCCTCTTCTAATCGCGTTACGGCAGCGCTTCGAGCGCCAGCATCGCGGCCTTGGCCTGCACCAGGCCGAAGCCGTAGTCGCGGTCCCGCCCGTCCACGCCCAGGTCCTTCGCGGTGGACTCCATCAGCTGGCGCACCTGCGCCGCGCTGAGCTCGGGGCGCGCGCTCCACAGCAGCGCCGCCACGCCCGTCACATGCGGGGCCGCCATCGAGGTGCCCGAGAAGGGCGCGTAGTCCGACTGCGTCAGCTGCACGTGCATGGTGATGCCCGGCACCGTGCGCATCTTCCCGCCCGTCTCGTGCGTCACCTGCGCCGACGGCACCCACGCGCCAGCGCGGCCAATGGACAGGTCCATCAGCCCACCCGGGTGGTTGGCCCCAGAGATGATGACGGCGCGCGCGCCCTGCTTCATCACGTTGACGATCTGCCGGGGCACCAGCTCCTCGTGCTGGAAGTCCACGATGGCGACGAAGCCCTCGCAGGTGGCCTGGCGGCACGAGGCCAGCGTGCTGCCGTCCCCACAGTCCACCAGCTTGCCCGAGTGAGTGCCGGGGGGCGCCTTGAAGATGGAGCGCGAGGGCAGGCGCGCCTCTCCCATGGCCACCTGGGACACGGTGCCCTGGTCGCTCACGATGGTGGAGAGCACCTCCACGCCCGGCGCCATCAGCGACAGGTTGTCACCGCGCGCGGAGAAGAAGGCCCGGCGCGCCGTGCCGTCCACCGCGCCCACCGCCAGCACCGAGGAGTAGCCGGCCGGGTACGCCAGCGCCCCGCCGCTGTTGCCCGCCGCGGCGATGACGAGCATCTTCCGCGCCGCCTTGGCGAAGGCCTCGCGCTCCAGCGCCGTCTCGTTGGGGCCGCCCAGCGACAGCGAGGCGATCTTCGCGTTCTGGCCCTGGCACCACTCGACCGCGGCCAGCACGTTGCTGATCCACGCGCGGCCCTCGGTGTCCAGCACCCGGGCGATCAACAGCTCGGCGCCGGGCGCCACGCCCACCGTGCCGTTGCGGTCCATCTCCGGGCCCACGTGGGCGGCGCCCGAGGACAGCTGCGCGGCGATGATGCCCGCCACGTGCGTGCCGTGGCCGTAGCCCCACCCCTCCTCGCCGTAGTCCCAGGGCTTGTCATCGTTGTCCACGAAGTCCCAGCCGCCCGCGTAGGCCTGCTTCAGCTCCGGGTGGTTCGGATCAATGCCGCTGTCGATGATGCACACCCGCACGCCGGTGCCGGTGGGGGCGCGCTCATCCAGCTGCCCGTCCTGGTTGGCGTCCCACACCTGCGAGGCCTGAGTCTGGCGCAGGCTGGTGGTGTACTCGCCCGGGCTGCCGCTGGGCACCGGCACTCCGAGCGCGTGCACGCGCACGTCCGGCTCGATTCGCTCCACGTCAGGGTCCTTCGCCAGGGCCTCGCGCTCCTCGGGGGTGAGCATCGCCGCCAGCGCTGGCACGGTGCGGTACGTGCGGCGCACCTGGCCGCCCAGCTGCGTCACCTGCTGGGCGTTCACCGTCACGTCGTCGCGGTAGCGCACCAGGTAGGGCTGCCGTCCGTCGGCCACCCGGCCCGAGGACAGCGACTGCGTGGCCTCGGCCGGGCCGGGCAGCGCGCCGGCCACGACGCCCGGGCACACCTCATATTGGGCGATCGGACCCGGGTCTTCTCCTGAGTCGCACGCCGTCAGTGCCAGCAGTGCGAGGACTCCCCAGCGCGTCGTCATGAATGGTCTCCAGAAGGGTGTGCCCGTGAAGCGGGAGCGTGGACAGGGGGACTCCCGCGCGCGGGCTGACCCGACACAGAGAGTGCATCGCATCGGGATCTGACAATGGGCCCAGGCACGTGAACGGCTCGGAGGTACTTCGGTGCACACCCATTCTGTTCGCCAGGTGAAGTCCCTCACAACTGGGACGCGAAGAAACACACCCAGGTGGGAGCGGGTCAGTCCCAGGCGCTAGCGTGCGCTCAGTGAAGGAGGCGTAAGGATGACGCGGGAGATGTCCGACGCGAGGCTGGGGGGCGTGCTGGAGCTGTCGCCCCCCCGGCGCCATGCCTGGTTCCTCCAGCGCGCCCGGGAGACGGGCGAGGTGTGGGGGCTGTACCTGGAAGGCTGGGCGCTGGCGGTGGACGACGAGGGCCGGGACGTGCTGCCGCTGTGGCCCACCCAGGAGACGGCGCGGCTGTGCGCCACCCGGATGTGGGCCAGCTACGAGCCTCAGCGCATTCCCCTGGCGGAGCTGTTGGACGAGCTGCTGCCCGAGCTGGCCCGCGAGGGCATTGCCGTGGGCACGTTCTTCACCCCCGGAGGCCAGGGCTGGCCGGTGGAGGCCGCCGAGCTGCGCACCCAGCTGGTGGGCGGCGCCAGCGCCTGAGCCTGCCTGCCTGGTTACCGCCAGTACCGGGACACAGGAGTTTTTCTTTCGGGGCGGCTTCGGTGTCCAATAAGGAAAGGGCGCGGGTGGCTTGCTCCCACCTTGGCCGCCGTGGTGCGCTCTGGCGCCAGAAGATCCGATGACGACCGAAACGACAGAAGCGCCGCGCCGCCTGGGGCGGTATGAGCTGGTCCACCTGCTGGGCCAGGGCGGCATGGGCGAGGTGTACCTCGCCAAGATTTCCGGCGCGGCCGGCTTCGAGAAGCCGTGCATCGTGAAGACGATTCTGCCGGCGCTGCTCAAGGACCGGCAGTTCCTGGACCGGTTTCACCACGAGGCCAAGGTGCTGGTGCACCTGGTGCACTCGTCCATCGCTCAGGTGTACGACATGGGCGAGGCCCACGGCACCTATTACATGGCGCTGGAGTACGTGGCCGGAGTGGACGTGGCGTACCTGGCCGAGCAGGCGCGAGAGAAGCAGCAGGCCATTCCTCCGGCGGTGGCGCTGTATCTGGGCCAGCGCATGGCCGAGGGCCTGGGCTACGCGCACCGCAAGGCGGGGCCGGACGGCACGCCGCTGGGCATCGTCCACCGGGACGTGTCCCCGCACAACGTGATGGTGAGCTACGAGGGCGAAGTCAAAGTCATCGACTTCGGGCTGGCCAAGAGCGCCGCGCGCAGCAAGTACACGCTGCCGGCCACGGTGATGGGCAAGCTGGGGTACATGTCCCCGGAGCAGGCCCGCGCCGAGCCGCTGGATCACCGCAGCGACATTTATTCGGCGGGCGTGGTGGTGTGGGAGCTGCTCGCGGGCCGCTCGCTGGTGCCCCACGGCACGGTGGGCGAGATGATGGCCGCCATGGCCAACCCCACGGTGCCGGCGCTGCACGAGCTGCGCCCGGACGTGGACGCGGCGCTGGACGCGGTGGTGCGCCGGGCGCTGGCCCCCCTCCCGCAGGAGCGCTACACCCGGGCGGACGACTTCGCCCGCGCGCTCAACGAGCAGCTGCTGCGCGCCAGCAACTCGCTGGGCGCCGAGGAGGTGGGCAACTTCGTCAAGACGCTGTGCCCCGAGGCCTTCTCCGCGCAGCGCAAGCTCATCTCCGGCATCTCCGGCCTGCGCGGTGAGCCCTCGGGCCCCATCAACACCGGAGTGGGCGCGGTGTCTCCGCAGCCGCCCGGCCTCGAGGCGCTCACCGGGCTGGAGGCCACCTCGCTGCGCCCGCTGAGCGAGCTGCAGGCGGACACGTCGCTGGCGCCCATCCGCCCCGTCGTCTCTCCGCTGCCGGGGGCGGTGTCGCCCGGCGCCGCGCAGGCTCAGCCCGTCGCGCCCGCCGGGACGCTGCTGGCTCACCCGGGCATGTCCACCGGCGCCGGCCCCACCGGGGTGGCGCTGTCGCCGGCCCTGGAGGCTTCGCACGCGGTGCAGGCGGCCCAGGCGGCCTCGCTCGTGGCGTCCGCCAACTCGCTGCACCGCTGGAGGACCGCCGCCATCGTGCTGGGCGCGCTGGTGCTGGTGGGCGGCTCCGTCACGGGCACCGTGCTCTACATGCGCCGGGGCGCCGCCCCGCCGGTGGTGGTGCATGGCTCCGGTGGCCCGGAGGATCCGCACGCGTACGGCCCGGGTGGACCGAGAGACCGCCGGCCGCCGTTTGATCCTTCACGCCCACCGCCGGAAGGGCACCACCCTCCGGGGGCTCCTCCGCCGCCTCCGCACGGGGTCGAGCATTCCGGGCACCGGGGGCCGCCCCCTCCGGGTGGGCCGGGTTCCGAAGTGGCCTTCGTCGCGGGCACCGAGGGTGGGCCCGCCGTGGCTCCCGCCATGGGCACGGGGGCGCAGGCCACGGCCACTCCCGCCGTGGCGAAGCTGCCAGACGAGTCCGTGCCCTCGAAGGCGCCGCAGTACCTGACGGTGAAGGGCACCGTGGAGCAGATCTCCCTCAAGGAGGATGGGTTCCTCGTGGCCCGGCGGCTCAGCCAGGGTAAGCAGCCCCTGAAGGTGGTGGGCCCGGAGGAGCAGGATGGGCGGCGTCAGGTGCTTGGCCAGGCGACGGTGTTGGGCGCCGCGTCCAAGCTGGGCGGTACCTGGGTGAAGCTCGATGCCGCGGCGGCCTCGGCCTCGCGGGAGCGCTTCGTGGTGCTGCCCGAGCCGGCGGCTGCCTCCACGCCATCAGCCCCGGAGCCGGCCCCCGAGCTGGCCCTGGAGCAGCCCTCCAAGCTCGAGCCCTCCGCGCCGCCCGCGCCGCCCGCGCCGCCCGCGCCGCCCGTGGGGCCGCGCACGCTGCAGGGTGGGGTGAAGCGCACCAGCCTGCTGGGCCTGGGGCCCCTGGACAAGGGGTTCAGCATCTACAACGGGGACGACGCGGCCTGGTGGGACTGCAAGCTCACGGTGGACAAGAAGAGCAGACTCATGCTCCGCGGCTTGCCGTCGAAGACCGAGAAGTCCGTGGACCTGGGGGACTTCAAGCCGCACGCGGACGCGCCCGTGGTGGAGAAGGACCAGATGCACATCGAGTGCAACGAGGGCAGCGCCCTGTTCACCATTCAGCACTGAGCCGGCGTCAGCGCCTGGGGGCCTCGGGGCACTCGGGCATGAGCGCCAGCGCCTGGGGGTGCTGGCGCTGGGCCTCGCGCGACAGCCGCGAGAGGGAGCGCCGGCACATCCAGGTGTCCTTGTGCTGCTTGTAGCCGTGGCAGCACTTCCACCCGGTCAGCTTGGTGTCGAGGAAGGACAGGGCCTCGTGCCGGGTGGGCGTGGCGATGAACCACGCGGCGGCGACAAGCGCGGCCACCCACGGCAGTTGCAGGGCCACGCCTCGGAGCCGCGAGCCCCGGGGCCCCGTCATCCGCTCGCCGTGCACGCCCAGCAGCCGGTCCAGGGGACGCGAGGGCAGCAGCGGCGTGAGGAACATGTCCACCGGCACGGTGAAGGCGCGCGCCAGGGCCCGCACCGCGCCCGGCGCCCGGCCATCCGGGGCCACCAGCCGCACGTCCAGCAGCCGCCGGCCCAGCGTCCACCCGCGCACCCCGCCCACCAGGCACAGCACCGCCCAGGTGGCGCCCAGCATGGACAGCAGCAGGCGCACCGACTGCTCCACGTCCAGCGCGCGCGCGGCGCCCCAGCCCACCAGCCCCGCGAGGGCCAGGTCCACCAGGTCCGCGCCCCACAGCCGCCAGCGGTGCTGGGTGTGCGCCGGGTCGAACTCCGCTGCGAATAACGCCCCTTCGCTCATCCCTCGGGCCACTCCTCGCCGCTCAGCATAGTCCGGCCAACTCGAAGCGTCATGACCGGGTTGTGGTGCCATGGCATGGTCGCCCAGCAAGCAGCGCGGGAGGAGCACGACATGAAGGGTTGGATTGTGGTGGCAGTGGGTGCGTTCTGTCTTCTGGCGGGCAGGGCCCAGGCGCAGTGCGCCACCTCGTGCGCCACCGTGGCGCCCAGACACCCCGTCATCCTGGTGCACGGCCGCAATGACACGGCGGCGCGGTGGGACACGCTGGTGACGAATTGGAAGGCGCGCGGCTACACCGAGGGCGTCAACCTGTTCCGCTTCGACGCGGCGCGAGACTGCGGGGCCAACACCTTCTGCGCCATGCTGCCCGGCTACTCGGGCGCGTTCGTCAACGAGAGCTACGCGAAGTGCCTGGCCGCCTTCATCGACGCGAAGGTGCCATGCGGCTCAGGGGGCTGCCCCGCGGTGGACCTTGTCACCCACTCGCAGGGCGGCGTGGTGGCGCGCTACTACGCCCGGTTCCTCTCCAACCGCACCGTGGATGATCTGGTGGTGATGAGCGCGCCCCACAACGGCATCTCCAACTGCACCCTGGTGAGCAACTGCCCCGGCGTGAACCCCGAGGACTGCCCCAACAGCGCGCTGCTCAAGAAGCTCAACGGGGTGCTGCCCTACGGAGATGGCTCCAATGACGAGACACCCGGCGCCACCGCGCGCGGCCCCGTGCACTACGCGGCCGTGGTGAGCGATGGGGACTCCGTGGTGCCCCCCTGGTGCGGCGGCCACTTCCTCCTCTCGCCCAACACCCTGAGTGGCAGCACCCTCAACTGCCGCACCCCCAACTACACCGTGGATCCGGACTCCTCCTCGTGCTTCGTCTCCAAGGCGCAGCACCTGGTAGTGCCCACTCATACGAGCGCTATCTCGTTTGCCTACTGTGAGGTGAACAAGGACTGAGCACGAGACAGACTTGTCACCTGACAGCGAGGGGGGGCCAGGCGGATCCTTGCCCCCTATGTAAAGCGCTCCCAGGGGCCGTGCGATGATCGAAGTGGACGAGAAGCTGTGGCCGTTGGTGCTCATTCGCTACGAGGCCCCGCTGAGCATGGAGGATCTCGAGCTGTTGTCGGCGCGGCTGTCGGACATCCTCGCGCGGCAGGAGCCCTACGTGGCCATCGCGGATGCCCGCAGGAGCCAGGGCATGACGCCGGAGCAGCGCCAGCACCAGGCCGACTGGATGAAGCGCCACGACACGCAGCTGCGCAAGTACTGCCTGGGCAGCGCCTTCATCGTCACCTCGGCGCTGGCGCGGATGACCGTGAGCGTCATCTTCGCCCTCAAGCCGCCGCCGTTGCCCTACACCATCGTCACCACCCTGGAGGCCGCCGCGGTGTGGGCGGCTGATCGGCTCGCAGCCGCGGGTCGCACCGCGCAGGCCCAGCGCGTGCTCACCGTTCACGGCCCCAAGGTGACGCCGGTGCCTCTGAAGAGCTGAAGCAGCCAGGCAGCCCACCGCTCGGCGCGGCCACCAGGCACGACCGGAGCACGGCGGGGTTGTCGACTTCTCGCAGTAGTCTTACCCCGTGCCACATCCCATCTTCTGGCTCGACACGGGGCGGGCCTCTCCCCGGAGCGTCTGGGCAGAGAGCGAGCAGGGAGTCAGGGCCTGAAGGGAAAAGGCCAGGCTCTCGCCTCCTGCGCGAGGTGGGCAGTGGAAGGGCGCTCGCGGGCCAGAGGGGGAATGGGGGATGGTGTGGGCCTGGACCCGCCCCGTGTCGCGGGTCCGGGGCTCGAGGGCGCGCGGGTCAGGTGAGCGGGGCTGGGCTGGCGACCTGTCGTTCCAAAGTACACCCCCACTGGTGACGCGGCGTCGTTTGCTGGACACTGCGGCCTCCATGTTCAAACGGGGCAAGCGCGGCGGGGGCCGTGCGCTCATCGGTCTGGGGTTGATCTTCGTGCTGGGGCTGAGCTCGGCGGGCCACGCCGTGGAGCCCTCCGCGCGGCACATCACCCAGTACAGCCGCCAGGCGTGGCTCAACAAGGATGGGCTGCCGCAGAACACCGTGTCCGCCATTCAGCAGACGCGCGAGGGCTACCTGTGGCTGGCCACCTGGGAGGGGCTGGCGCGCTTCGATGGGGCGGACTTCAAGGTCTTCAACCGCCACAACACGCCGGAGCTGGTGGACCATGGCATCCGCGCGCTGGTGGAGGACGGCGCGGGCGGGCTGTGGCTGGGCAGCAAGGGCGTGCTCCGGTACGAGAACGGCAAGTTCCAGCGGCTGCCGGACGAGGGGGATTTACGCCAGGTGATCGTCCCGGCGCTGGCGCTGCGGGGCTCCACGCTGTGGGTCGCCTCGGCGCTGGGCCTGGAAGAGGTGCCGCTTGTGCCCGGAGGCACGCGGCGCCGCTACACCTCGAAGGACGGGCTGCCCAGCACGCTGGTGGACGCGGTCACCGTGGACGGCCAGGGCACGGTGTGGGTGGGCACGCGCGAGGGGTTGGCCAAGCTCAGCCAGGGCCAGGTGGAGGTGGTGCCGCTGCCGCAAGGCGCGGACACCCGGGTGCGCACGCTGCTGGTGGGCCGGGATGGCACCGTGTGGGTGGGCACGTATAGCGGGCTGCTGGCGCTGCGCGAGGGGCGCTTCACCTGGTACGGCCCGGAGCAGGGGCTGCCGCGCTTCGACGTGACGGCGCTGCGCGAGGACCGCGAGGGCACGCTGTGGATTGGCCATGAGACGGGCCTGTCGCGGCTGACGGCCAAGGGCATCTCGCACCTGGGCCCGAAGGAGGGCCTGTCCGGCACGCGCGTGTTCTCGCTGCTGGAGGACCGGGACGGCAACCTGTGGGTGGGCACGGCGGACGGCGGGGTGAGCCGGCTGCGCGCCGGGGCCTTCGTGCCGCTGGGCATGCCCGAGGGGCTGAGCCATGACTTCATGCGCACCGTGCTGCAGACGCGCGACGGCACGCTGTGGCTGGGCACCATGGGCGGCGGGCTCAACCGGCTGAAGGACGGGCGCCTCTCCCGGGTGGGCGCCGCCGAGGGGCTGACGGATGACAACATCCGCTCGCTGGCCGAGGGCCCCGACGGCACCCTGTGGGTGGGCACGCACCGCGGCGCCTTCCGCTATGACGGGCAGCGCTTCACCCCGGTGCTGCGCGAGGACGGCAGGCCGCATGATCTGGTGTGGGCCATTCTGCCGGACTCGCGGGGGGACGTGTGGCTGGGCACCTCGTCGGGGCTGGCGCACCTGAGCGGGGGCCGCATCACGATGTACAGCCCCGAGAAGGGCCCGGTGCCCGAGGTCGTCATCTGCATGGCGGAGGACGCCCGGGGCGCCATCTGGTTCGGCACGTACTCGGGCCTGGTGCGCTACGAGAACGGCGCCTTCACGCGCGTGGTGATGGAGGGGCTGACCAACGAGAGCATCCTGGCGCTGCACGCGGACGCGCAGGGCGTCATGTGGGTGGGCACCTTCGCGGGGCTGTTGCGGCTGAAGGACGGGCGGCTGTCGCGCATCAGCCTGGCGCAGGGGCTGGCCGACGACACCGTCTTCAACCTGGTGCCGGACGGCAACGGCTACTTCTGGATGGGCAGCAACAAGGGCGTGTCCCGGGTGAGCGTGCGCGAGCTGGGCGAGGTGGCCGACGGCCGGCGCGAGCGCGTGCGCACGCAGAGCTTCGATGAGCGCGACGGGCTGCGGGCCTCGGAGACCAATGGCAGCGCCCAGCCGTCCGCGTGGCGCACCCGCGATGGGCGGCTGTGGTTCTCCACCCCGCGCGGCGCGGTGTCGGTGGACCCCAAAGCCCCGCGGCTGGAGCGCCGGCCGCCCGAGGTGTTCATCGAGGAGGTGCGGGTGCAGGGCAAGGTGGTGCCGCTCTCCCCCCGCATCGAGCTGGAGCCGGGGCGGCAGGACCTGGAGGTGCGCTTCACCGCGTTCGCGCCCGAGGGGCCGGACCGGGTGGTGTTCCGCTACCGGCTGGAGAACGTGGACGCGGACTGGGTGAACCCGGAGACGCGGCGCTGGGCCACGTACTCGCGGCTGCCGCCGGGCACCTACCGCTTCCACGTGATGGTGGCCGACCGCGAGGGCGTGTGGCGCGAGCCGGGCGCGGTGCTGGACGTGGTGCTCCAGCCGCGCTTCTACCAGATGGGGTGGTTCTACCTGGTGTGCGTGGTGGCGGTGGGCGGCGTGGCGGTGGGCGGCTACGGCTGGCGGGTAGGAAGGCTGAAGCAGCGCGAGCGCTGGCTGCAGGCCCGGGTGGAGGAGCGCACCAAGGAGCTGGCCCGCGCCAACCACGAGCTGGACGCGCACCTGCGCACGCTGCGCGCCACCCAGGCCCAGCTGGTGCAGGCCGGGAAGATGGCGGCGGTGGGCACGCTGGCCGCGGGCGTGGGCCATGAGATCAACAACCCGCTGTCCTATATCGTCTCCAACCTGGAGCACGCGTGCGAGGAGTCCAGCACGCTGATGCGAAGGCTGGACGAGGACCCCGCGGACGTGAAGGACCGGCTGCGGGACATGGAGCAGGTGCTGCGCGAGGCGCTGATGGGCGCCGACCGGGTGCGCCGCATCGTCAAAGATCTCAAGACGTTCTCCCGGCAGGACGAGGACACCAAGGGCCCGGTGGACCTGCGGGCGGTGATGGACTCGGCGGCGAAGCTGGCCGCGGGCGAGCTCAAGCCCCGGGCCCAGCTGGTGCGCCAGTACGCGGACGTGCCCCGGGTGGATGGCAACGAGCCGCGGCTGGCGCAGGTGTTCCTCAACCTCATCATCAACGCCGCCCAGGCGCTGCCCGAGGGCAAGCCCGAGCAGAACGAGGTGCGGCTGGTCACCCGGCGGCTGGACGAGGAGCACGTGGTGGCCGAGGTGCACGACACCGGCAGCGGCATTCCCCCGGAAGTGCTGGGCCGGATCTTCGATCCTTTTTTCACCACCAAGCCGGTTGGGGTAGGCACGGGGCTGGGGCTGGCGCTATGCCATGCCTTCATCACCGCGATGGGCGGGCGCATCGAGGTGGAGAGCCAGGTGGGCCGGGGCACGGTGTTCCGGGTGACGCTGCAGGTGGCCAAGGGTGAGGCGGCACGCGCACCGCGAGCGGTGGAGTCCAAGGAAGGAGTGTCCATGCGAGGTCGGGTCTTGGTGGTGGATGACGACCCATTGGTGAGCTCGGCGCTGCGCCGCACGCTGGCGCGCGAGCATGACGTCGAGGTGGTGGTGAGCTCCAGGCAGGCGCTGCAGCTGCTGCTGTCACCGCAGGGGCTGTTTGACGTGGTGCTGTGTGACTTGATGATGCCGGAGATGACGGGCATGGAGCTGCACGCGCAGGTGTCGGCGGCGGAGCCGGCGCGCGCGGAGCGGATGGTGTTCGTCACCGGCGGCGCGTACACGCCCGCGGCGCAGTCGTTCCTGGAGCGGGTGACCAACCCGCGCCTGGAGAAGCCCTTCGAGCCGGAGAAGCTGCGCGAGCGGGTGCGCGAGTGGGTGGCCAAGGTGCGCACCGCGGCCTCGTAAGCCGCGGGCGGACCGCGGCGCCTCAGCCCTTCTTCGCCTCGCCGGGCGGCGCGGAGGAGGGCTTGTTGAGCAGCAGGTCCCTCGCGCGGGTGAGCTCCTCGCGCTGATCCATCACCAGCTGCTTCAGGTCCGGCGCCAGGCCCACGAGCATGGCGGGATCCCTCTGCTGGAGCTGGGCCTGGAGCGCCGCCTCGATGACGGCGGGGGGCGCATCCGGGGCCACGCCCAGCAGCGAGGCGGCCTTCTGGCGCGCGCCCTCGCGCAGCACGGAGGGGTCTCCCACGGCGGCGGCGAGCCGGGACTCCTCGTCATCCGAGGCGCGCAGGCGCGGCGTGGAGGAGCCTCCCCGGGCCAGGAACGCGCCGAGGATGAGCAGGCCCGTCATGCCCATCGAGGCGATGAAGAGCAGGCGCCGCTTGCGCTCGCGCTCCAGCAGGTCCTGCCGGTCATCGGCCCAGGGCTGCTCCTCGGCGCGGGCATCGGAGCCTCTGGGCTTGCGCGAGGCGGGAGCCCGGCGCTGCTCGCGCTCCGCGGCGAGCTCGCGCTCCAGCATGTCGAGCTGCTCGTTGGAGTAGCTGGTGAAGGAGTTCTTCACGAAGAAGCCGAAGTACCCGGCCGATCCCGCCGAGCCTATCGCGAGCATGATGAGCAGCCACCGCATGGTGCCGATCTCCCTTCGGGCCCGAGGCTACCGCGAAGCGTCCATGGCGGGATCCATGACGTATGAGGCCTTCACGATACACACGGCATCCGTGGGCTTGCCGGAGCGGGTGGGCGAGGCGGTGAAGCGCACCCCGGTGAGCGGCGCGCTCCCGGCAGCGGCCTCCAGCAGGGCGCGGTGCAGCCGGTCATTGGCGAGCATGGGCACGGCGGGAGGCGGGGCCGCGGAGCCCTCGACGAGGGGCTGGGCGGTGAGCGTCACCGGAGGCTTGGAGCGCCACAGCCCCACCATGACCAGGGCGCGCTCGCGGGGCGAGGAGAAGGTGAGGGTGAGAGAGGTGCCCGGCTCGCAGAGGTTCCACGCGGTGGCGGCGGGCGAGGCGGTGTGTGGCTGGGAGGCGGCGTTGACGTTGCGGTAGCGCGAGAAGGTGCGCCCGGCGCCGTGCTGCCAGCGGGGCTCTTCCAGGCGCAGCAGCGTCTCGTACTGGAAGAGCCACGGCTCGGGCGACTCCGCCAGGCCCGCGGCGGGGAAGTCGCCGTGCTCGACGATGACCTCCGGGCGGCTCTTCATCTCGCGGGCCCACCACATGGTGCGCTGGTAGCTGTCCTCGTGGGGCACGGGGGGCAGCTTGCCCTGGGGCTGGAGCGAGGCGAGGACATAGGTCTCCCAGTAGCCGCCGAGCAGCGGAGTGCCGGGCTTGAGCTGGGCCAGGCGGGTGGCGGTGGCCTGCAGCTCGGTGAACTCGGGGTTCACCTCGGGCGGGGGCAGGGCCCAGGCGCCCCCGACGATGGCCACGGCGCCCACGGCGGCGCGCAGCGGGACGCGGAAGGGGGCCAGGCCCTTGAGCAGCCCCATGCCGAGCACCACGGCGAGCGCGCCGCTGAAGGTGCCGAAGAGGAACACGGGCAGGAAGTAGCGGCCGCTGTAGTCATTGAGCCGCACGTGGTTGAGCAGGATGAGCAGCGGCACATGCGCGGCCGCCAGGCCCCAGGTGCTCAGCAGCAGCACGGCGCCCTCCAGCAGCGGCGTCTCCCACGGAGGCGTGGCCGAGCGCCAGGTGCGCCACAGGAAGACGGCGGCGGCCACGGCGCCCACGGTGCCCAGGATGAGCCACGGCACGGTGGAGGAGTTCCACAGCGTCTCCAGCACGGAGCGCGCGTTCTGCCCCAGGTAGGCCCAGTCCACGCCGAGGTTGGTGCTGTAGCGATTGCCGAAGTGGAGCCTGGAGAAGCGGTGGTAGCGGCTGCGGAGAATGGCCTCGAGGGCGAAGGCGGCGCCGGCCAGGAGCACGCCCTCGGCCCAGCGCCAGAGGACGTGGCGGCCGGACACGGCGTGCGGCGCCACGAGGCGGGCGCGCACGGCCTCGGCGCCCGAGAGCAGCGCCAGCAGCGGGCCGCTCACGGTGTTCGTCCAGATGGCGAGGAAGGCCAGCAGGAAGGTGCGCACGCGGAAGAGCACGGCGGCGCGGCGGGGCGGCGCGCTGCCCGCGTGGGCGATGACGAGCGTGTTGCTCTGGCGCAGGCTCCACCAGGCGAGCAGCAGCGCCGTCATCTGCCAGGGGTAGACCTGGGCCAGCTCGAAGAGGATGAAGCGCACCTCGGGCTGGGCGAGGATGACGAGCAGGTAGAGGCCCGCGGCGAGCAGGCGCAGCCCCTTGCCGAGGGCACCCACGACGAAGGCGCCACCGAGCAGCCACACGGTGAGCCACACGTGCAGGTGCTGGGGCGTGGCGTGGAAGCCGAACAGCTGCGAGACGGCGCGCAGGGTGAAGAAGGGCCAGCCGGCGAAGCGGTCCTGCCCGTAGTAGTAGAGATCGAAGAAGCTCCACCGGTCCGCCTGGCACATGAGCACCGGGACGGCGCAGTCCGAGTTGTACAGCGGCACATGAGGACTGGCGGGCCCGAGCACCTGGGTGGCGCGCGCGGCGAGCAGCCCGAAGAGCACGAGGGCCGCGGCGCTCATGAGCACCCGAAGCCCGGTGCGCCGGGGCGCGCCGGAGGGGGTGCCAGGGGTGGAGTCGGGCGGCTGCATCGCGCCGGGGCGTGTACCACCGACATGGAAGCCCCAGCAACGCTGGCCCCGGCGGGCGTTTACTTCGTCCTGGACTGAGTCATCGATCCACGGCCGCTGGAGCCTCAGCGCCTCTGGGCCAGGTCCTTGCCTTCCGTCTCCTGGGAGCGCAGTTCCTCGGCGAGCTGCCGCACCACGGGGGCGAACTCTGCGGTGGGCGCCGCGATGCTGCACCGCGCGCCCCCGTGCACCAGCCCCACCACCTGCAGCCCCAGGTCCACCACCGGCGAGCCCGAGTCTCCCTTCTCTCCCCGCAGCGTGGTGAAGAGCGCCTGCGGTACCCCTGGCAGTGAGGGGCACCGGCCCAGCCGCTCGAGCATCACCTGCTGAGGCTCGCCCTCCGCGTCACTGCGCCCCGCGAACATCAGCCCCGCTCCTGGCGCCGGCAGCTCCGCCGCGATGGGCAGCGCCATGATGGGCGCCAGCTCCTCCAGCCGGAAGATGGCCACATCCCGGGCCGGGTCGCTCAGCATGAGCGTCGAGCCCAGCCGGGTGCCGTCGAACAGCTCCACGTCCATGCGCTCGGTGCCCGGCGGGACACAGTGCGCCGCCGTCAGCACATGGCGGCCATCCTCGACGATGACGCCCGCGCAGTGCCCGGGCCCCAGCATCACCTTGGCCTCCCGCAGCGCCTGGCCGGGCGGCACCTCCGGCCCGGGGCCACACGCCGCCACCAGCGCTCCAACCAGCAGGCCTGCGTACAAGGGGAGCCTCTTCAGGAGCCTCTTCGCGCGCATCGTCCTCCTCCTCCTCCCCGCGGTCAGCGAGCAGGGAGCCAGCCACGGGGGCCATGTTCAGAAGGATGCACACCCGCGCCAGCACCGTCCCGAGCAGGCTCGGACCTCAGGCAGGAGAGCACCGCGCCCAGGGTCAGCGCTCTGTCAGGCTCTCAGAGGCTGAGAAGGCTTGCGTGTAAGCAAAAGGGCGCAACCCGGCGCACCCCATCCGCGAAAACATATCTGCGAGCTTTTTTTCCCCCAGATTCCCGGAGTACGGACCATGTCCTTCAAGATCAACGGCGGTGGCGGTAGCAGCGGCGGCTCCTCCCGCGGTGAGCGCAGCGACTCCGGCTTCAAGAGCGACCGGAGCGAGAGGAGCGTCCGGAGCGAGATGAGGGAGAGCTCGAGGACGGTAGACTTCGCGGGCGAGCCGCGGCCCAAGGCGAAGACCTTGCAGCGAGATGGTTTCGAAACGCGCTCGAGCTCCACGGCGTCCTTCCAGGCGCTGTCGGCGCCCCAGGAGCAGGCCACGGCGGCCAGCACGCGGCGCGTGGCGCTGGCGGGGCCGCAGGGCTGGGATGGGCGGGTGGAGGACTGGCAGAAGCACAGCAACCAGCACCGCGACCTGGCCGAGTCCTCGCTGGCGGACAAGCGGCTGCAGCCGCGCTTCGAGGATCCGCGGGTGAAGCAGGCGCTCAGGGCCGGGGGCAGTGAGGTGCACGTGGGCCACTGGTCCACCGCGCCGGGCCAGCAGAACGTGCCGGTGTTCTTCCAGGACTTCAAGAAGACGGACCACCCGGTGCAGCTCTACAGCTACCCGCAGGTGCGCAAGCCCGTGCCGGAGAACCCCGCCGAGCTCAACGCCGCCATCCGTAACGCCACCTGGGTGAGCTTCGACGTGTCGGGCGACATCGCCCGCGCGTACGGGGACACCAGCTACCTGTCGGGCAACACGGGCACCGCGTCGGTGCTGGGGCTGCCCGAGTCCGGCGCCGAGGGGCTCAACCCCACGCGCGAGTGGCCGGACGGGTGGCTGGCGAAGGATCCTCAGGTCGCCGAGGCGATGAAGAGCGGGCAGGTGAAGTTCCAGATCTTCGAGCAGGGCATCCTGGTGGAGCTGCCGGGCGGCAAGGTGCAGGCCTTCGGCAAGGATCCGGTGGAGCGGCTGGGCAGCCAGTGGCCCGGAGGGAAGATCAGCGGCGTGGCCTCGCCGCCGCCGGTGGGCCCCATCACTCCCGGAGGCATGGTGGGGGTGCAGGGCGGCCACTTCACGGTGAATGGCGAGCCCTTCAAGCACGTGGGCGCCAACGTGGCGCAGCTGGTGTACGAGCACCCGGACCGCATCTGGACGGAGCTGAACAAGCTCAAGGAGGCGGGGGTGAAGAACGTGCGCGTGTTCCTGCCCAACTCGGCGCTCACCCCGCAGCAGGTGGGTGACAACCTGCAGACGACGTTGGACCTGGCCCAGTCGCTGGGCATGAAGGTGACGGTGTCCCTCACGCACTTCGCCAAGCAGGAGTTCTACACGACGACGCGGCCCGAGTTCCTCCAGGGCAGCTCGCAGGCGGGCTTCCAGGTGGTGAAGGGGGACGAGGGCTTCGCCGACGAGCCGGTGTACCAGCGCAACCCGGACGGCAGCGTGAAGATGGGCCCGGACGGCAAGCCGGCGCTGGCCATTGGCCACTCGGTGCTGGGCGATGACTGGCTGCAGAGCGGCTACAAGCAGAACTTCAAGCCGTTCGCCGAGTACATCGTCGACCGCTTCAAGGGCCACGAGGGCGTGTTCGCGTGGGAGGTGGCCAACGAGACGAAGAGCTACGGCACCCCGCCGGACCTGAACGCGGTGAAGGGGTTCTACGCGGACATGGTGGCCACCATCCGCGCGAAGGACCCCAACCACCTGATCAGCGCGGGGCTCACCAACAGCCGCGAGTTCGTGGGCACCGACGAGCGCGAGCGCAAGGCGTTCCTGGCGCAGTTCGATTTCGTGTCCATCCACCAGTACAACTCGGACCTGCAGGGCGACATCGACACGGACATCCGCCTGGCGCAGGAGCTGGGCAAGCCCATCGTGATGGGCGAGTTCGGCTTCTTCAAGACGGACAGCAAGCCGCAGCCCTCCATGGCGGACGTGGAGCGCTACATGCAGGATTTGTACAACAAGGGCGTGGACGCGGTGATGCCGTGGGGCGCGGGCGTGGACGGCGGCGAGCGCTGGTGGGACGACGAGTACGGCGCTGGTGGCCAGGGCCAGTTCCACGACGTGCTGCGCCGGGCCAACACCTCCACCGAGCAGTGGAACGCGGCGAACTGAGCGCGGGCCTCACTCGAAGAGCTTGAGGCCGTACTCCTCGATCTTCTGATCCAGCGTGGGGCGCGAGATGCCAAGCGCCTCGGCGGCGGAGGACTTCACGCCCCTGGCGCGCTTGAGCGCCAGGGTGATGTGCTCGCGCTCCACGCTGCGCACCACGTCGGCCAGCGTGGCGCCGGGGGCGGGCACCAAACCGCCGCGCTCGGCTCCGTCCGCGCGCGGCTCGGGGGCCACCACCTCGGGCGGCAGATCCATCAGCCCGATGCTCTCACCGGGCCCCTTGAGCACCAGCGCGCGCTCGATGGCGTTGGACAGCTGACGCGCGTTGCCCGGCCAGGGACAGGCGCGCAGCGCCGCGCGGGCCTCCTCGGTGAAGCCCTGCGCGCGGCGGCCAATCTGAATGCCCAGCCGCGCCAGGAAGCGCTCGGCCAGGGGCAGCACGTCCTCGGCCCTGTCGCGCAGCGGCGCCAGGTGAATGCGCACCACGTTGAGCCGCCAGTACAGGTCCTCGCGGAAGCTGCCCCCGCGCACCGCCTCGATGAGGTTGCGGTGCGTGGCGGCCACCACCCGCACGTCCACCGGGATGCCCGCCTTGCCGCCCACCCGCTGCACCAGCCGGTCCTGCAGCACCCGCAGCAGCTTCACCTGCACCGCCGGAGGCAGGTCCCCCACCTCGTCCAGGAAGAGCGTGCCGCCATCGGCCTGCTCGAAGACGCCGGCCCGGGCGCTCACCGCCCCGGTGAAGGCGCCCTTCTCGTGGCCGAACAGCTCGCTCTCGGCCAGCTCGGCCGGAATGGCGCCGCAGTTGACGGCGATGAAGGGCCCGCGCGAGCGCACGCCCAGGAAGTGAATGGCCCGTGCCACCTCCTCCTTGCCGGTGCCGCTCTCGCCCGTAATGAGGACAGTGGAGTGCACCTGCGAGGCGGCGCTGGCCACGCGCAGCGCCTCGCGCATGGAGGCGCTCTCGGCCACCGGGGGCGCATAGGCCGGAGCGGGGCCTGGCACGCGCGGCTCGGGCGGCGGGCACAGCGAGGGCCCCGCGGCTCCGGCGAGCGCTCCGGCCAGGGCCAGCTCCTCGTCGGTGAAGAGCGTCTCGCGCAGCAGCACCAGCGCGCCCGCGGGCGTGCCAGCGGCATACAGCGGCGCGCAGAGCACGTGCGCATCGCCCTGGCGCACGCGGGTGAGCAGGTTGTCCGTCTCCGGGCGGGCCTGGGCCTCGGGCATGGTGAGCGCGCGGCCGGTGCGCAGCGCCGAGTCCAGCAGCGCCCGGCTCACCGTGAGGTGCGAGCCCACGGGCCGGGCCAGCAGCGGCCGCGGCGTGCCATTGGCGGCCAGGCGCAGCACAGTGAGCGCGGTGGGCTGCAGCGCCGAGCGCAGCGCGTCCAGCACCAGGGTGACGGCCGCCTCGGGCGAGGGCGCGTTAGCGGCGCGCAGGGCCAGCTCCCCGGCGCGGGCCAGCGCCTCGGCCGAGGGCGCCATGCCACTGCGCGCGGCCTCGGTCCCCGAGCGGGTGAGCACCAGGGTGGACTCGCCATCGCGGGCCCGCAGCGCGTCAAAGGAGGGCTCGTAGACGAGGATGCTCTCGCCCACGGAGATGTGGTCTCCGGGGCGCAGGCGGGTGGGCTCCTTGAGCAGCTGGCTGTTGAGCCAGGTGCCGTTGCGTGAGCCCAAATCCCTCAGCACGTGGCCTGTGGGCCCCTGGGGATCGATGGCGCAGTGCTCGCGGCTGACCTTGTCGTCGAGCAGCTGAAGCCCCCCATCGGCGGCCCGGCCGATGATGAGGGGTGAATCCAACTCTCGCGCTACGCCCCGGCACGGGCCGAACATCGCCACCAGTCTCGCCACGTCCCCCATACTAGCGGGAGCCAGGGGGACGTGGGGGGTTGGGAGCACAGCCGTTGGCTGGCGCACGGCCCAGGACGGCCAGGCAGGCCCCCAGGGCTTCATGGGACTCTCCTGTGTGCGGAGAGTCCCAATGCAAAGCGCCGTGCCAACCGGGCTCCCTCTGGAGCCGGGGCCGGGCCGTGTAACGCCGCGTGACGAAGTGTCACGCGCCAGTACATGGCCAGCTTAGACGAGGCCCGCGGTCCAGCCGCCGTCCACCGTGTGCACGCCGCCCGTCATGTAGCTGCTGTCCTCGCTGGCCAGGAACAGGTTCAGCTTGGCCACGTCCGCGTCGGTGCCGAAGCGCCTGAGCGGGATGCGGTTCATCATGTTCTTGCGGCAGTGCTCCTCCTGGCCCGGCGCCAGCTGGCGGTGCATCTGCTCCAGCAGGTTCGTGTCCGTGGCGCCCGGGCACACCGCGTTGATGCGGATCTTGTGCGGCGCGCCCTCGTACGACAGCGCCCGCGTCAGGCCGATCACCGCGTGCTTGCTCGTCACGTACGGCGCCGCCGTGGGGAAGCCGCCCAGCCCCGCGATGGACGAGGTGATGATGATGCTGCCCCCGCCCCGCTTCTTCAGCTGCGGGAAGGCGTACTTGGCCGACAGCCACACCCCGCGCACGTTGGTCGCCATCAGCGCGTCGAAGTCCTCCACCGAGTAGTCGGTGATGGGCTTGAACTGGCCGCCGTCTCCGGCGTTGCTCACCAGCACGTCCACGCCCCCGAAGCGCTCCACCGTCTCACGCACGTAGCGCTGGGTGTCCTCCACCTTGGACACGTCCGCCACGCAGTAGCCCACGTTCTCCTGGTTGATGGACTGCATCGCCTGCTGCAGCTTCGCTCGCGTGCGGCCCACCAGCATCACCTTGGCGCCCTCCTGCACGAACAGCGCCGCCGTCGCCGCGCCGATGCCACTGCCACCGCCGGTGATGATCGCCACCTTGTTCTGCAAGCGCTTCATGGTGCGTCCCCCCTGAGCCACCGTGTTGTGGCCCTGATGGAACGCAATGTGCCAGCGGGGGCCCCGCCGCGCTGTGAGCCGCTTCACTGTGCAGCTGTGAGCCGACACACAGCCTGGACCTCAGGCCACCGCCGCGTGGGGCCCCGGCAGCGCGGCCCCCGCCAGCGCCGGCTCGGCCCGGGGCGAGCGGGGCTCGGAGCGCGGCTCGTTCTTGGGCAACATCGCCCTCAGCTCGTCGGCCAGTTGCGCCAGTTGATCCGCGGTGATGGCCACCTCGGCGCTCATGTGCGCATGCGCCTGAATCAGGCTCTGCAGCTGGCTGGCTCCCGAGGAGATGGCCCCGGTGGCCGCCGCCTGCTCGTTGGCGTCCTCCACCGTGGATGTCATCAGCTTTTCGATCTGCGTGACGATGCCCCGGATGGACTCCAGGGTTTTTCGCGCGTCGGTGAAGCTGCTCTCGAACTGGAGCGTCGTCTCGCGGATGGTGCGCATGCCCAGCAGCGTCTCGTCCAGCTGCACGCGGATGCCGCGCACCACCTCGTTGATCTTCACCGAGCTGTGCTTGGAGGCCTCGGCCAGCTTGCGCACCTCGCGCGCCACCACCGCGAAGCTGCGCCCGGCGTCTCCCGCGCGCGCCGCCTCCATGGCGGCATTGAGCGCCAGCACGTCCGTCTGGTTGGCGAACTCCTGCAGCGTGGCGGTGAAGGCGATGATCTGCCGGGCGTGCGCCTCCAGCTCCAGCAGGCTGGCCTCGGTGTTGCCAATGGCCCTGCCAATGCTGTTCACCCCGCTCTCCACCAGCCCCATCTCCTCGTCGATGCGCTGAGTGTGCCCGGTGGCCTGAGAGACGATGGTGCCGGCCCCCGAGGCGCGCGCCGAGGAGGCGCGGGCCATGCGCGCCACCGCCTCGCTGGCCGAGGCGATGCGCTCGGTCTGCACCCGCGCGCGCGAGGACTCGCTGGACAGCTCCAGCGTGGAGTCGCGCAGCTTCTCCACCAGCTGGCCCATGGTGCCGGTGGCCTCGCTCACCTGCGAGCGGGAGTTCTCCAGCGTGCGCACCGCGGAGCTCATCTCCTGCTCGAGGAAGAACTGGCGGCGCAGCGAGCGCAGCACCCGCTCGAGCGACCAGGCGATGGACAGGCTCGCCACCGCCAGCGTGCCCACGCCCAGCACGCGGGGCGCCAGCACCGGGGTGGGGTCCATCAGCAAGTCCACCAGCGCGTAGCTCATCACCAGCAGGGCATAGAACAGGCCGCGCACCAGCGAGCCCAGCGGCAGCACCAGCGGCACGAAGAAGAGGCTCCACAGCAGCAGCGCCGCGTGCGGCAGCGTGCGCTGGGTGCCGGCCACGTAGAAAGCAGCCTGGCTGCCCAGCAGCCACAGGGCCATCAGCCCCAGGGTGAGCCAGGGCAGCGCCGGGCCCTTGTCGAAGCGTTTGAGCAGCCCCAGGCCGACCAGGGGCAGCCCCAGACAGGCCAGGCGCACACCGGCCACACTGGGCAGCGGCCCCGGTGCCGGTACCGCTCCGAGCTGGAGCATCAGCCCATCCGCCAGCAGCAATACCGCACTACCCACCAGGACGGTCGCACACAGCCGCCGGCTGCGCCGGGGCCACCGTTCCGAGAGGAAGGACGTGTAAGCGGCCCACGCCTGGGATGAAGGAGGTGTGGAGTCCATCATCGAGGCGGACAGTATCCAATAGGTTGGGTCGTTTCGGGAAGGGCCCCCCACTTTGGTGGGGGTGGGTGAAGGTGGCCCAGGGGGCTGGGAGGCGGGCAGGCGGCTGGCGCCCACCCCTGGTTTCACCCCGGGGCGAAGTCCTCATCTTTGGAAGAGGGCTGAAAGGAGGAGCCAGCGTATGGGCCGCTTGCGTCAATGGACCGCGGCGGTGGTCGCCGCGGTAGCAGTGGGCACGGTGGGCTATGGCTGCCAGGGTGGGCAGGAGGGCCCCAGCGCGCAGGAGCGGGAGGTGCGCTCCGAGGTGCTGCGCGGGCTGTTCTCCTCGAAGGAGCGGCTGCCCACGCCCGGAGAGCTGGAGGCACAGCGCAGGCAGCTGCAGGCCGAGCTGAGCCCGCCCGGAGAGTCAGCGGCGCATGGGGGCTCGGGCCGCCCGGTGCCCACCGCTCAGGTGACGGGGCAGGTGGCCTGGGTGGGCGATGACGAGCTGCTGCTCAGGGACTCGAGCGGGGTGGAGCGCGAGGTGCGGGTGGCGGAGCAGACGCGCTTCCTCAAGCAGGGCGAGGAGGTGAGCCGCCACCGGGTAGAGGAGGGCGCGCGCATCCTCGTGGCCTACCACGTCGAGCAGGGCGAGTGGGTGGCCCGGGAGGTGGCGCTGCTGAGCCCGGCTCCGGCGCTCGCCAACTGAGCCCGGCTCCGGCGCTCGCGAAAACACAAAGGGCCGCGACCTCAGCAGCGTCGCGGCCCTTCGTCTGTTCAGCGGTGGGCCTGACGGCCCGGCACAGCGCTACTGATTGGCCGCGCCGGGAGTGCCGACGTTGAAGATGATGAAGTCAGAGTCGTTGATGTTGCTGTCGATGCCGTTGGGCGAGCGGCCGATGGTGGCCCCGGTCGTGGCCGGGTCGCGCGCCAGGGCGATGGTGCCCTCCTGGAAGTTCAGCTGCTTGGTCCCCGCGCCGGTGACGATCTCGAAGACCGGACCACCCGAGCCGTTGTCCGTGTCGCTGCCCTTGTAGAAGACGGTGTCGAGCAGCGTGCCGGTGGTGTCATCCATCAGGCCGACACCGTCGGCGCCGTTCTGGACGATGTTATCGCCGGGGGTTCCACTCGAGGCGGCGATGGTGAGCTGCAGCGTGCTGGCAGGCAGCCCCAGCGCGCCCAGGGTCGTGGTGGAGGCCGCGACCAGATAGCCGCCCGCGGGCAGGCTCGTGGCAGGCTGACCGCCGGCAGTCTTGGCCGCCGAGAGCGCGAAGCGCAGGTACTCCTTGCGCGGCATGGCCGCCGTGCCGGCCGGAGCGTCGCCGTTGACCAGCAGCAGGACGACGTTGGTCAGGTCCGCCGCCTGGCCGCCGCGGTTGTGGATCTCGATGTACTCCACTTGGTCGGTGCCGGGGTTGTCGATGTCCATCTCATTGATGACCAGCGAGGGCCCGCTCGGCGGCGGGCTGAAGCCGGTGAAGTTGAACGACTTCGCGGCCGGGTCCACCGTCCTTCCGCTCACGTCCGTTACGTCGCCACCGACGCTCACCGTGTACGCCTGGCCCACGTTCTGGGCCGAGGTGGTGAGCGTCACCTCCTTGGCGTTGCCGGGGGTGACGACGGCGGCGGTGACGGTGAGCGTGGCGATGGTGAAGTCCGCCGCCTGCACCGTGTCATCGTCCAGCGTGCGGTCGAAGGTGAGCTGCACCTGGGTGGAGCTCAGCGCCCGCGCCTTGATGAGCTTGGGGGCCGGGCACGTCAGCGCCGAGAAGTCCGCCCGGCTGTAGGCCGACGGCTGGGCGGTGGTGGTGGGCGTCGTGCCGCCGCTGGTGAACTTCCACATCACCCCCACGTCCAGCGTGAACGTGCAGGTGTCCACCAGCTCGTACTGGGTGGCGAAGGTAGTGGGCACGCGCAGGCGGGGCAGCGGCGTCATGGTGAGCACGCCCGTCTTCACGTCGAAGGCGGTGTGGCCCGAGCCGCCCGCCTGGGTGCCGCCGCTGATGGTGCCCGTCAGCCGGAGGATCTTCCCGAAGTAGCTCTCCACGTTCGTCACCAGGTCGGTGGCGCCGGTCACCTCGATCGCCAGGCCAGCGGGCGTCGCGGTGCTCAGGTTCTGCACCGGGTGGCCGCGGCTGTGGGTAGTCACCCCCGAGATGGTCGTCGCCGCCTGCACGCCGCCGGTGGTGAACTGCTGCTTGCCGCCAATGGACAGGCTGATGCGGTCACCCACCTGCACCGTGCCCGGGTCGGTCGACACGAAGATGGCCGGGCCCGTGGCCAGCGCCTGCAGGAAGAAGCCGCCCGGGCTGTCGCCCGACTGCGGGTCGCCCACGCCCGGCTTGACGTAGGTGACGAACGCGCCGTCGATGACGAACGGCGGGTTCAGCGGACCGGTGCCCAGGTTGCGGAACTGGATGATCTGATCATTGGTGGTGGTGATGTCGGGCGTGTTCGGCACCGCCTCGCAGGCCCTGGTGGTGGTGTTGCACACCTGCGTCAGCGCGCAGTCCGCGGTGGTGCGGCACTGGATGCACGCCGTCTGGTTCTCGCAGAAGGGTGTCGTCGAACCCGGCTGCTGGCAGCTGGCGTCGGTGAGGCACACCTTGCACTCGCCGCGGGTGTTGTTGCCCGACCGGAGGCAGAAGTCCGTGTTGCCCGGAGCCGCCTTGCACTGATCGTCGTCGGTGCAGCCACAGAAGTTGCTCGTCGAGCACGCGGGACGCATCGGGTTGGTGCACTGCCCATCCACCAGACACTCCACGCACACCGACGGCTGCGACGTCGTCTTGCAGAACGGGGTGGACGGGTTGGTGCACGAGGCGTTGTCCACGCAGCCCTCGCACGCGGAGCCCTGCGCGTTGCACGTCTGCGCGCCCGAGCAGCCCTCGGAGGGCACGCACACCTTGCACGCGCCCGCGCCGCTGCTCGCGGCCGGGTCGCAGATGGCGGTGGGAGAGAAGCACCCGTCATCCTGGGTGTTGGTGCCCGGGCCCGCGGTGTCCACGCACACCTTGCAGGCGCCCACGCCGTTGCTGGCCGTGGCGTCACACACCGGAGCGCCCACGGCGCAGCCCACGTCCGTGCTGCCGCCGGCGGCCGAGTTCTGGCACGCGCGGCACGCGCCCGCGCCGCCGCTGGCCGCCGGGTCGCAGATGGGGGCGCCCGCGCCGCAGCCCACGTCGGCTCCAGCGCCCGAGACCGTGTCCACGCAGTTCTTGCACACGCCCGTGCCGTTGTTGCCCAGCGGATCGCACACGGGAGAGCTGGCCGAGCAGCCCTGGTCCTGGGCGTTGCCGGCCGCCGAGTCCACGCACGCCTTGCACACGCCCGCGCCGCCGCCAGCCGCCACGTCACACAGCGGCGTCGTGGCCGAGCAGTTCAGGTCCGTGCCGTTGCCTACCGCGGTGTCCTGGCACGAGCGGCAGGCGCCTCGCCCGCCGCTGGCCGTGGTGGCGCAGATGGGGGCGCTGGCGCTGCAGCCCAGGTCCTGGCTGGTGCCCGTCGCGGTGTCCGTGCACGTCTTGCACGCGCCAATGCCGTTGGCCGCCGCGGGGTCGCACACCGGAGCCGTCACCGAGCAGCCCAGGTCCTGGGTGGTGCCCGTGGCGGTGTCCGAGCACGCCTTGCAGATGCCCGCGCCGCTGTTGCCGGCCGGGTCGCACAGCGGGGTGCTGGCCGAGCAGCCCATGTCGGCCGCGCCGCCCGAGGCGCTGTCCGTGCACGTCTTGCACACGCCCAGGCCGTTGCCACCCGTGGTGTCACACATGGGGGAGGCCGCCGTGCAGCCCAGGTCCGTGCCGCTGGCCGCCGAGTCCGTGCACGCCTTGCACTGGCCCTTGCCGCTGTTGGCCGCCACGTCACACACCAGCGGCGCGCTGCAGCCCTGCGTGGCCGAGCACGTGCGGCACACGCCCGCGGCGCCCGTGGTGTCACAGAACTCGTTGGCCGCGCACTCCGGCGTGCACTTCTTCTCGGGGACTGTCACATCCCTGAGTCCGCACGTGTTCTCCACGCAGGTGTACTCCTTGCCCGCGGGAGGGTTGCCCTGCTCGGCCCGGCAGTCCGCCGGGGTGTCACACTCATTGCCTCCACAGCCCGCGAGCGCCAAGAGGCACACCGCGGCGCAGAGCGCCTGGACCCAGCTGCGCTTCAACATAAAGGACTCCTCCATGGGTTCGATGGCGCAGTCCTTACACTTCGTGCGCGCGGTGCGTCCATGCACCCCGCGTCATTCCCGTGAGTTGTCACACGGGGCATAACCTGCAAGGTCTGTTTTCACTGCGAGGCGGCACCGGACTTGGCGGATTTTCCGGCGTACAAGTCGATCACCTCGGTGAGGGCGTGCTGGCACACGGAGCAGAAGGGCACGCGGTCGCGGGTGAACATCACGCAGTCGGCCTGGGGGCGGTAGTAGCCGCGCGCCTCGTACATGGCGCCCTCGAAGGCGCCCACCTTGCCGGCGTACTGCTGCGAGGAAAGGAACTTCTCCTCCCAGTCGCGCTGGCGGGTGAAGAGCGCGTCCATCTCGGACTCGGGGCGGCGCTGGGCGCGAATCTGCCGGCGCTGCTGCTGAATCTGCCGCGCGTGCGTCTCGTAGGCGTCCTTGTTCCACGGGGTGGGCAGGGGCGTCTGGGGCTGCACCAGCGCCTTCCACTTGAGCTCCGCGGGGTTGTGCAGCGCGGTGACGTTCTTCTCCCAGGGCTCGGGCCTGTCCGCCGCGGGCAGGTAGGCCGAGTCAGAGGTGTAGTACTCGTCAGCCAGCCCGGCGAAGTGGTGGCCGAACTCGTGCACGAAGATGTACGGGGCCCACAGGCTGTCGGAGGCCACGGTGCCATAGAGGCCGAAGATGCCGCCGCCGCCGTAGGTGTTGCCGTTGACGAGGATCTCCACGAAGTCATACGGGGCGAAGGCGGCACTGTCGCGGAAGGCGCGGTTGTCGAAGGTGAGCACGTAGCGCTCGCTGCCAAACGCGTCATAGGTGGCGCCCACGGGCGAGCGGCGGTGCACGCCGGTGGACGGCCGGGAGATGCCGGACTCGGCGGCGGGGGGCACCAGGCCCCAGACGTTGAAGTCGGCCTTGCGCTCCTTGAAGGGCGAGAAGGTGAAGAGGATGTCCACCAGGCGCCTGGCGTCCTTCTCGAACTTGGCGCGCTCCTGGGCGGTGTAGCCGTCGCCGAGGATGAGCACGTCCACCTTCTCGGTGGGCGGGCCGCTCTGCAGAAGCGGCAGCAGCGCGCCGGGCGAGGCCGGAGCGGACGGATCGACGAACATGTCCTTGGGGTCCACGGTGAAGGACCACACCTCGCGGAAGGCGTTGCGCGCATCGCGCTTCTTGAGCAGCACCTGCACGGGCTTCTCGGGGGCGGGGAAGCGCAGCGACTCGTGGAAGGTGCGGCTCACCTCCTTGGCCTCGCCGGTGGTCTCCCACTCGCCGTAGATGGAGGCGAAGCCGCGCGAGTACAGCAGCCGGTTGGTGGCGCGCTCACGCACCTCGAAGAGGTACTTGCCCAGGTTCGTCTCATCCACCGGGCGGGCGGGGTTGCCGGGCCAGGCCAGGGGCTCGAGCACCAGCCGGTCGAGGCTGAAGCGCTCCTCGGTGGCGTTGCCGGTGTGGAAGTAATCGACGCGGAAGGTACGCGGCGCAGCGGCGGAGGCGCTGGAGGCCAGCAGCAGGGCAAGCAGGAAGCGCATGGGGGCGCACTGTATGCCGCAAGCGGGCCCCAGCGGCCACCCCCACGCGCGGGGCGCTAGAAGGAGCCGGACACGGTGGCCGAAGCGCCCCCGGGCCCCGCCGACACGCCCACGCTCATGGGCGGCGGCGCCTTGTCCGAGGACACCAGGTAGAGCACCACGCCGGTGGTCAGCGCCACGCCCGAGCCCGCCAACAGCCCGGTGAGCAGGTTGTTCCTGGACTCGAGAGAGTCGAGCAGCGCCAGGGCCTCCGCGTCATCCGAGCGGATGCGGCCGCTGTCATTGGTCTTGGCCTTGAGCGCGGTGACATCCTTCTGCGCCATGAGCCGCACCACGCCCGCGCCACCCAGCGCGGCGGCGCCCACGCCCAGCGCCACATAAGAGGCCACGCGCAGGCCCGGGGTGGAGCCTCCGCGCGGCGTGGAGCCCGGGCCCTGCGCGGCCCCGCCGCCCTCGGGCCGCGGGTCCGCAGCCGACAGGGAGGGGTCCGCGGAGACGATGGGCGCATCGCTGGTGGGGAACGGGGCCCAGGGCGCGGTGCCGTGGGTGCTGGGCACCACGAGGTTGGGCGTGGCCTTGCCGGTGGTGACGAACTCCACGAGCGCCGAGAGCGAGTCCGCGGGCGCGTCGAGCCCCTGCGTCTTGAAGCCGCCCTCGCGAATCTTCTGTCCGCCCTCCACGTTGAGCACGATGGCGGCGAACCAGTTGGGCCCGCTGCTGGGGCGCTCCAGGCGCACGAGGATGATCTCCTCGACGCCCAGCATGCCGCCCAGGCGCACCGCGTGGCCCAGGGTGCGCTCATCGGCCTTGTTGGCCGAGGCCAGGCATGGGAACGGGCTGGCGGACACGGCGCCCTCGTAGGCCAGGTCCACCAGGATGGGAGTGTCAGCCCCCTGCGCCTGCACCTGGCGCGGGAAGCTGACAGCCGAGCCCTTCATCACGGTGATGTCGTAGGTGCCCGCGAGCACCTCCACGGTGAGCGGCGTCTGCCCCACCTTGAGGCCATCGAGGTACACGTCCGAGGCGGGCACGGTGGACTTCACGGCGAGCTTCACCTTCTTCGCCTTTCCCAACTCCCCGCGCAGCTTCTCGAAGGCCTGGCGGATGGAGGGGGCGTACTGGGCGGCATCCAGCTTGTACTGGGGCTTGAGGCGCAGCACGTGGAGGAACGCCGCGTCGCTCTCCTTGTTCTTGCCCATGGAGCGGTAGTTGAGCGCGTGCAGCAGCTGCGCGTTGGCGTACAGCTGCCAGCGGGGCTCACCCACGGGCAGGCGGGAGATCTCCTTGAGCGCCTCGTTGATGGCCTGCTCGGCCTTGGAGTAGCGCGCCTCGTAGAACTGGTCCTGCGCGGCGTCTAGCTGGCGCTGAATGTCCTCGAAGCTCTTGGTGGCGGGAGGAAACAGCCGCTCGCTGAAGGCGGCCGCGCTCAGCACGGACTCGGGCTCCTGACGGGCCTTGAGCGCATCGTGAAACGCCTTGGCGTGGCTGCTCAGCTCCAGGTCCTTGCACTCCCCGCTGGCCACCACCATCCGCCGGGGCGCCGCCTGCGCGACGCAGGAGAGGACACAGAGGAGCATCATCAATCTTGGGTTCATGGGCCTTCTGGATTGCACGGACTGTTCCGTTCGCGAGCGCACGCTGGCCCCGAGATAGCAGCCGCCCAGGCCCTCCCACAACCCGAGGCCCGCAGGGCAGGGAAAACCCAGTGCTTCTGGGGGCTTGGCCTCACTGGGGCCAACGTGCCGGGTTGGAGGAAACCAGCCCGGTTCCCACCTGCCACGTTGGGCGGCGCCGTCCCGGTTTCGGGACACCTGTCTCGCACGGGAGACTCGCGGGCTCCTGTCCACAGGGACGGGGGAGGGCCTGCCCGGATGGTTGCCACCCAACGTGACGGCCGCTGACGGGGTGCGCCATGCGGCGCCGTATCCATCTTGGGCGGTAGCACGCACCCAGGGAGGAACCGTTGATGAAGCGGGCGTGGAAGGGGAAGGTCGTCGTCATCACCGGAGCGTCCAGCGGCATTGGCCGCGCCACCGCGCTGATGTTGGCGAAGAAAGGCGCCCACGTGGTGCTCGCCGCGCGCCGGGAGGATCCGCTGGAGGAGCTGGCCTCGGCGTGCGAGGCGCTGGGGGTGCGCTGCCTGCCGGTGCCCATGGAGGTGGCGGATCCGGCCTCGGTCCGGGCGCTGGCCACGCAGGCGCTGCAGGCCTTTGGCCGCATCGACGGGTGGGTGAACAACGCGGGCGTGTACCTCATCGGCCGGCTCGAGGAGACGCCGGACGAGGCCTTCCGCCAGGTGATGGAGACGAACTTCTTCGGCACGGTGTACGGCACGCGCGCGGCGCTGGCGCAGTTCCGCCACCAGGGGGGCGGCACGCTCATCAACGTCTCGTCCATCTTCGGCTCGGCGGCGGGGCCGTACGTGAGCGCGTACGCGGCCTCGAAGTTCGCGGTGCGCGGCTTCTCCTCGGCGGTGCGCCAGGAGTTCGAAGGCACCGGCATCCACGTGTGCACCATCCTGCCAGCCTCGGTGGACACGCCGCTGTGGAAGAACCCGGCCAACTACACCGGCTGGCGGGCCCGCCCGGTGGAGCCCATCTACTCGCCCGAGCGCGTGGCGCGCGCCATCGTCCGGGTGCTGGCCAAGCCCCGGCGCGAGCTGTTCATCGGTCCGTCGCTGCGGGCCCGGGCGCTGGTGCAGGAGCGGGTGCCAGCTACCGCCGAGAAGGTTACGCGCAAGGCGATGGACACCAAGCACTTCGAGGCGTACCGGCAGCCGCGCACCTCGGGCAACCTCTTCCAGCCGCTGCGCCGCCAGCCCACGACAGCGAGCGCTGGCTATCGCTCACCCGTGCGCCAGTGGTTCAAGCGGCTGCTGTTCGCCGCGGGTGTCGTGGCCACCTTTGCTTCGCTGCAACGCAGTGCGCCAGGAAGACGCCTGGGGCTGCGCGTCGCCGAAGCGCTCGGGGTGTAGCGCCTTGCTGTTAACGCTGATGGGGGCATGGCCCCCGGCACTCTGTCTGTCGTGACAGGGCCATGACATGACGTGGAGAAAGTCCCGCTGCCTATGAATATCGCCGTGCTCGTGAACCTGCGTGCTCGCAAAGGCTCCGAAGTCATCGGAGGCCTGGTGCGTCGCTTCCTGCCTCGCGCCCGTCTGGCGCTCACCCGCTCGGTGGAGGAGGCGCGCACCTGGATCGATCAACAGCTGCGCACCAACCCGCCCTCGCTGCTGCTTGCGGGCGGAGGTGACGGCACCATCACCGGGCTGCTCAACGAGATGAGGGCGCAGGGGTTGGCGCTGCCCGCCATCGGGGTGCTGCCGCTGGGCACGGGCAACGCGTGGGCGCATGTGACGGGGGCGCCCAAGCCGATGGTGGCGCTGCGGCAGCTGGCCGCGTACGGAGAGCGCCTGCCGCCGCTGCGGCCCTTCAACCTGGTGCGCGTGGACGGGCAGCTGGCGCCGTTCGCGGGCACGGGCTGGGACGCGGAGATGATTCAGGACTTCAAGACGCAGCTGGCCTCGGCGGGGCCGCTGAAGGGCACCCAGGCGGGGCTGCGCGGCTACCTGGGCGCGATGTTCACCCGCACCATTCCCCGGCACCTGTTCGGCACGGGCAACCCGCAGGTGTCCGTGTACAACCTGGGCGCCCCGGCGCTCATGATGGACGAGCGGGGCGCCATCTGCCCGGTGCCGCACGGAGACACCGGCTCGCTGCTGTACCAGGGCCCCGCGGGAGTGGCGGGCGCGGCCACCACGCCCGAGTGGGGCTTTGGCTTCAAGGCCTTCCCGTTCGCGCAGGCCATGCCGCACCGGCTCTCGGTGCGCGTGTACGGCGCCAGCGTGGTGGAGGCCACGCGCAACATGTTCAAGCTGTGGCGCGGGGCGCACCCCCTGCCGCGCATGAAGGACTTCTTCGTGGAGAAGGTGCGCATGGACTTCGACCGGGACGTGCCGTTCCAGGTGGGAGGCGACGTCGTCGGCATGCGCCGCTCGGTGGAGTTCGAGCTGGCGCCCGAGCGCGTGCAGCTGGTGGACTGGCACAAGCTGTCGCGCCTGGTGCCGGCCTGACGCGCACGCCGCTGCGCGCTTGATGAGCCGCCGGGTAGGATGCGCCCCCACGGGCCACCCTGCCCGGCTTTTCATTGGCTTGACTTGGTGTTGTTCGGACACTATGTTGGTGTTGTCTGGACACGAAGGAGAGGGCAGCGTGAGCTACACGTACGAGTACCCCCGGCCCGCCTTGACGGTGGACTGCGTGGTGTTCGGGATGGACGAGGGGGATTTGAAAGTCCTCCTCATCAAGCGCGGGGTGGAGCCCTTCGCGGGTAAGTGGGCGCTGCCGGGCGGCTTCGTCCGGATGGAGGAGTCGCTGGAGGACGGGGCGCGCCGGGAGCTGGAGGAGGAGTCCGGAATCCGCCCCAGCCACCTGGAGCAACTGTACACGTTTGGCGCGCCGGGGAGGGATCCACGGGGCCGGGTGGTGACGGTGGCGTACTTCGCGCTGGTGAAGCTGAGCGACCACCGGGTGCACGCGGCGACGGACGCGCGCGAGGCGGCGTGGTTCTCGGTGTGGGACACGCCGAAGCTGGCGTTTGATCATGCCGAGGTGCTGGCCACGGCGCTGCAGCGGCTCAAGGGCAAGGTGCGCTACCAGCCCATTGGCTTCGAGCTGTTGCCGCCCAAGTTCACGCTGACGCAGCTGCAGCGGCTGTACGAGGTGATCCTGGAGCGGGAGCTCGACAAGCGGAACTTCCGCAAGAAGATCCTCGCGATGGACCTGTTGGAGGAGCTGGACGAGGTGGAGCAGGACGTGTCGCACCGCGCGGCGCGGCTCTACCGGTTCGATCACAAGAAGTACAAGCAGCTCGAGAAGGCGGGCTTCAACTTCGAGCTGTAGTCCGCGGCGCCATTTCCACGCGTAGCACCGAGGCCCTCTTCGGGAGGGCACGGGAGAGGTGTACCCATGGTGACGAGCTTCGACATCGCCGCGGCGTCCGTGATTGGCAGGGAGCACGTGCGCACGGGGCGCAACAACCAGGACTCGCTGCACGTGTGCACGCAGGGACAGGTGCTGGCGGCGGTGGTGACGGACGGGTGCGGCAGCGGGGCGCACAGCGAGGTGGGAGCGCAGCTGGGAGCCCGGTGCGTGGGGCGGGCGGTGCACGCGGTGCTGGGGCAGGGGGTGGGGGTGGAGGAGCCACAGTTCCTCGAGCGGGTGGGCGCGCAGGTGCTGAAGTTCCTGGGCTCGCTGACGGAGCAGCTGGGCAACTCGCTGGTGGGCGAGCACCTGCTGTTCACGGTGGTGGGAGCGGTGGTGACGCCCAGGAGCACGTTGGTGTTCTCGGCGGGGGACGGGCTGTGGGCGCTCAACGGGGAGGTGCACGCGCTGGGCCCGTTTCCTGGCAACGCGCCGCCGTACCTGGCGTACGGGCTGCTGGCGGAGGGGCGGGTAAAGCTGGAGCGGCAGGCGCTGGTGCCCACGGACGAGGTGGTGGCGATGATGCTGGGCACGGACGGGGCGGCGGACCTGAGCAAGCTGACGGAGGCGAAGGTGCCGGAGAGCGAGGAGCCGGTGGGACCGCTCTCGCAGTTCTGGACGAACGAGCGCTACTTCCAGAACCCGGATGCGCTGCGGCGGAGGCTGTCGCTGCTGGGGCGCGAGTCGGTGAAGGCGGACTTCACGGCGAGGAGGATGGTGCGAACGCCGGGGCTGCTGGCGGATGACACGACGCTGATCGTGCTGCGCCGCCGTGGAATGGGGAGGGCCTGAGCCATGGACGTGTACCTCGAGGGGAAGAAGGTACGGCTGGACCCGACGCGAGCGCTGGGCAAGGGAGGCGAGGCGGACGTCTTCGACCTGGGGGATGGGCGCGCGCTGAAGGTGTTCAAGCCGCCGGAGCACCCGGACTACCAGGGGCTGCCGGAGGAGCAGGCGGCGGCGAAGGCGAGACTGGACGAGCACCAGCGCAAGCTGAAGGCATTTCCGACAGTGCTGCCGGCGAGGGTGGTGGTGCCGGGAGCGCTGGCGATGGACCGGCGCGGGAGCCGGGTGCTGGGCTACGCGATGCGCAAGCTGGAGAACGTGGAGCCGCTGCGGCGCTTCAGTGATCCGGCGTTCCGGCGAGCGGGAGCCACTTCTGCGCAGGTGGTGGAGCTTCTGCGCGGGCTGCACCGCACGCTGGAAGCACTGCACGGCGGCGGAGTGGTGGTGGGGGACTTCAATGATCTCAACATCCTGGTGTCGGGAGCGGATGCGTATCTGATCGACGCGGACAGCTTTCAGTTCGGAGCGTTCCTCTCGGCGGTGTTCACCGAACGCTTCCTGGATCCGCTGAGGCTGACGGGCACGGGAGCGGCGGGACTCAACCCCGGGCGGCAGGCCTCACCGGACAGCGACTGGTACGCATACACGGTGGCGCTGATGCAGAGCCTGCTGTGCGTGGGGCCGTACGGAGGCATCCACCGTCCAGCCCCGCCCACGCCGCGAGCGAGCCCGGCGGCGCGGGTGCACCAAAGGCTGACGGTGTTCCACCCGGAGGTGCAGTACCCGAAGCCGGCGCTGCCGCTGGCGACGCTGCCGGATGAGCTGCTGCACCAGCTCCACCGCATCTTCGTGGAGGACGCGAGAGGAGCCTTCCCACTGCGGCTGCTGGACGCGCTGCGCTTCACCGCCTGTGCCTCCTGCGGCCTGGAGCACGCGAGGCTGGCGTGCCCCACGTGCAGTCCGCACGCGGCGGCCGCATCGACACCGGTGACAGCGGTGCGAGGCGAAGTCACCGCAACCCGGCTGTTCACGACGCGAGGAGTGCTCGTGCACGCCAGCGTTGAGGACGGAGTGCTGCGCTGGCTCTACCACGCGGACGGAGCGTACCGGCGGGAGGACGGGCGGGCCGTGTTGCAGAGCCCGCTGGACCCCTCACTGCGCTGGGCGCTGCAAGGAGAGGTGACGCTGGTAAGCCGGGGAGCGGAGCTGGCGGTGCTGGCACCGGGCCGGGCGCCCGAGCGACTGGGAGTGGATGCCCCGGAAGGCCAGGCCGCCTTCGCGACGAACGCGCGCCACCATTACTGGGCGCACGCGGGAGGACTCTGGAAGAACGGAACCTTCGGGCCGGAGCGCATCGGAGACGTGTTGCAGGGCCAGACACGGCTCTTCGTGGGCCCAAAGTTCGGACTGGGCTTCCACCGGGCAGGCAACCTGCGCGGAGCCTTCGTCTTCGATGCGGAGCGCCCCGGCCTCAAGGACGGGCTCACCCTGCCGTGGCCGTCAGGGAAACTCGTAGACGTGGAGTGCCTCTTCGAAGGCCAGAACGCCTGGCTGTTCCTGGCGGAGGAGAGCAACGGCCGCACGGTGCACCACTGCGTGGTGGTGGGCTCGGATGGCACGGTGCGAGCGAGCGCTCACGCGGAAGCAGGAGACGGCACGTGGCTTGGCACGCTGCGAGGCAAGTGCGCGGTAGGCGAGGTGCTCTTCTGCGCCACGGACGCCGGACTGACGCGGGTGGAACTGCGGCAGGGAAGGCTCGACGCCGTGCGCGACTTCCCGGACACCGAGCCCTTCGTCGACACGGGCAGTCAGATCTTCATGACGCGCAGCGGGCTTTCGGTTGTACGGCGCCAGCACATCACCGGCCTGCGCATGGGCTGACCATCAAGTCACACGGATGCGCCTAATGCTTGACAAGAGTCGATCACGCATGCGTCGCTTGGTGGCATGCGACTGACGAGAGTGCATGTCACCGGGCTTTTCGGCCTCTTCGAGCATGAGATCCGCCTGAACTCCGACGAGCGGGTCACCATCATTCACGGCCCGAACGGGTTTGGGAAAACCCTTGTCCTTCGAATGACTGAGGCACTCATCTCAGGCAATTACGAACTGTTCTACGAAGTCCCATTTAAGAGCTTCACACTCGATACAGATACAGGATTACGCTTATTAGTAGAACGTGAAGAACTCACTGACCCCGAGCAAATAAAACAACTCAAGGCTGATGTTTATGTAGGTGTCAAAAAATCAGAAAGTAATGCTCCGCGCTACTGGTTAAAGTTCAAAAAGCTGGAGAGTCCCCTTTTTGGAAACATAAGAATGACAGGAGTGCTAGCTATAGCGCCTCCCATGAATAGTGTGCGCGGAGAAATAGATAACTCTCCTGACGAGCCAACTTGGGTCTCCCGCGCACGGAGCAGTTTTCCAAGAGTTCGCCTTGTTCGTACTCAGCGCTTAGGCTATCCGGAGAGACGTAGGTCTAGGCTTGCGGTGGATGAGCACTCGGCGGATCTAGTTGCCCATATTAAGCAGAAACTGGCCGAGTATGCTGCGCGTTCGCAAGAACTTGATCGAACTTTCCCTGTACGCTTGCTCAATCGCTCCCCAGCGAAAGCACTAACCGCGGAGACGCTCCGAGAGAGATTGGCTGCTTTGGAGGGAAGGCGCACTGCCCTGACCCAGTTGGGTTTCCTTGAACCAGAGCAAGGCACACGGTTGGGTGAGGCCTCGGTTCAAGCCATCGAAACGAAGCGAGAAGTTCTCTCGGTTTACGTCGAGGATATGGCGAGCAAGCTTGCTATTTTCGATGAACTGGCATCGAAGATTCAGGTCTTCACGCGTATTATTAACGAACGGTTCTTGCTCAAGAGCTTGGCGATTCATCGAGACCAGGGCTTCGTCTTTACGTCCGCAAATGGAGCTCTACTGAAGCCTTCCGCTCTTTCTTCGGGGGAGCAGCACGAACTTATTTTGTTCTATGAACTGCTGTTTCGGATGAAGAAGAACGAATTGCTCCTTATCGACGAGCCGGAGATATCGTTGCACGTGGCTTGGCAGGAGAGATTCCTTGGCGACTTGAGTGAAGTTGTCAAACTCTCCGAAATCGACGCGGTGATCGCGACCCACTCTCCGGAGATTATCGGTGACCACTGGGATCTGACGGTAGAACTCAAGGGCCCAGACCAGGTTCGTAGGGGGTAGGCCGTGTCGCTACAGGAACGGGCTGCCGTCAACATCGCCAACAGCATCAGGATGAAGCGGTCGCAGCATCCGGAGCGAGCGACCTTGATTGTCGAGGGGAATGACGACAAGGCGCTCTTCGGCCGGTACGCCGACACCCGATCCTGCCTCATCGTCGTTGCTCATGGCCGACCAAGGGTTGTGGAGGTGATCCTTGAGCTCGACAAGAGCCAGTTCAGCGGAGCCCTGGGCATCGTTGATGCGGACTTCGAGGTTCTCGAAGGCAGGACTCCTCCCAGTCCGAATATCCTCGTGACGGACGCTCATGATGCCGAGTGCATGATGCTGGCGTCCCCAGCGTTGGAACATGTCCTCCGCGAGCTGGGTGATGAGGTGCAACTCGTGTCCTTCCAAAAGGACCGGGGAAGCACGGCCCTGGAACACTTGCTCTCCATGGGCAGGGTGATTGGCTACTTGAGGTGGGCTTCATCTCGTCGCCAGTGGTCTCTCCGATTCGAAGGGTTGAACTTCAAGGCGTTCCTTCGAGAGAAGGACTTCAGCTTCGATCAGCGGCTGCTGTTCCAGGAGGCGAGACGCCACCAGGGCGGAGAGAGGAGCGGGCCCGTTCCTTCGCTTGAGGAGATGGAGGCAAGCGTTCAGGAGTTGGATGCCCCCGAACACGATGCCTGGCACGTCTGTTGCGGCCATGACCTGGTAGAACTCTTGTCTATCGGCTTGAGGAAGGTGCTTGGGAAGAACAACGAGGCAGATGTGAGACGAGAGCGACTCGAGCAACAGCTTCGCCTCGCTTACGAGGAGCGCTACTTCCTGCGCACGAAGCTGTACGTGAGCATCCAGCTGTGGGAGCAAAGGAATCCCCCGTTCAGAGTTCTGTCAGTGGCATCCGCTTGAAGTGTTCGGGTAGTTGGCACGAGGACTCGGTACGAAGGCGCAGCCGGGTACCGAACTGACGCTTGGAGGAGCCTCATGGAGACCTTCCACATGGGGAATGCCACTTCGATACAGCCAGGTACGGAGGTGGGGTGCTGGCGGGTGGTGAGCTGGCGTGGGCAGGGCTCCTACGGTGTCGTCTACCTCGCTGAGCCAACGCGGCAAGAGGGCGGGAGGCGGGTGGCCCTGAAGCTTGCGCTGCGCCCAGGGGACGAGCGCTTCGAGCGGGAGGTGGAGTTGCTCTCGCGCCTGAACCACCCTCATGTGCCGCGCCTGCTGGACTCGGGCACATGGACATCTCCGCAGGGCACCTCCGTCCCCTTTCTGGTGATGGAGTGGGTGGAGGGCGTGTCGCTGTACCAGTGGGCCAAGCGCCATAGGCCCAACTCTCGCCAGGTGCTGGAGTTGCTGGCCCAGGTCGCCCGCGCGCTGGCCGCCACGCACGAAGTGGAAGGCGTGCACCGGGACGTCAAGGGCGACAACGTGCTGGTGACCTCGGACGGCCGTGCGGTGCTGATGGACTTCGGCTCGGCGGCCTACCGGGGGGCACGGGTCGTCACGCAGCCCGGGACACCTGTGGGCACGCCGGAGTACTGGAGCCCCGAGGCCCACCTGTTCCACTACCGCTTCGGACGCCGTGCCGCGACTCGCTACGCAGCGAGCCCGGCCGATGACGTTTACGCGCTGGGAGTGATGGCCTACCGGCTCGTCACGGGTGAGTACCCGCCAGCCGCACTGGTGTGGGAGCCGGGAGTGGACCTTCCCCAGCCGGCCAAACCGGAGGGGCTCAAACCCGAGGCAGCGGTAACTGTGTCCCCGGAACTGGCGGCACTCATCCGTCAGATGCTCTCGGAGGCACCCCCGGTTCGCGGCAGCGCGGTGGAAGTGGCCCAGGCCCTTGAGCACGCGGAGAAGACAGCCGGGCGAAAGGCTAATCGCCGCATCACCCAGCGCTGGGCCCGTATTGTCGCCAAACGAGCGGAAAGGTTCGGCTCACGTGGCAGTGGGATGGAGTGGCTGGGGTGGGGCTTGGCGGCGGCGCTGGGCGTAATGCTGGCGGTCCTCATTTGGGGATCCGAACACAGCGCGCTGGGAGAACCGCCTGCCCAGGCAGTTCGGGGAGCGGATGAAGAGGACGCGGCGGCTCTTGGCGGCGCAGCGCTCAAGGAACCGCAGAGCGCTCAGATGCCTGCGTCTGAGCAGAGCGGGTTGGGCCGCGACATGCCCACAAAGCCGTTCGGCAACCAACGCCGCCCGCCGTGCGCCAAACAGGAAGTTGAACTCCACAGAGGATGCTGGATACGCCAGGCAGATACATTGCCTCCCTGCGTGAATGGCTATTTCGCGTGGCAGGGCGGGTGCTATTGGCCCGTTCTCATTCCTCAGCCTCCCGCCACCTCGGAACAGCCTTAATGGCCAAGAAAACCTTCCTTGTGACGCTCACCGTGGCGGTCGAGGCCTCTGATCAGGAGTCCAGCTCAGGGCTCTCCGAGCTCGAAGAGCTGGAGCAGCGGCTGATCGAGGGCGTCGATACGGCCCTGGAGAACCCCTCGCGGCCCCTGGGCTGGCAGGTCACCTGGTCCACCGAGCTGGACCCCGCCGCCATCAACTGTGGCCAGTGCACCGTGTGCGGCGGCTGGGTGACGGACAAGGAGCGGCCCGACCCGGTCAAAGGCCTCTGCAATGGAGCGCGCGTCGAGGGACAGCTCCTCTGCGACGAGCACCTGCCAGCTGGGCATCGCCTGGCCTTCTGACCAGATCGCTCAACGTGTCACGCGCCCCGCCTCTGGCTTGTCCTCTGCCGCTTGGCCGCCGGAGTCCTGGGACGGGCTCGCGGGTGTGGGCGGCTTCGGCCAGCGATCAAGCGTTATCAGGCGTGGCAGCGGCATGGCCCTGATTTCATCATCCATCGGGCAGTAGTCCTCGACTCCCGCTTCCCACGAATTCAGGCGCAGGTAGTAGTACCGATTGTGGGCCTCCGTGGCCTCGAAGTTCCGCCAGAAAGCGCGTCCCTCCTCGGTTCGGACCCGCGCTCTGGCCCAGAGGAGCGCTGTCACGAACTCCTCCTCGCTCCGCCAGGTCCCAACACCCGAGCGCTTCACGGCATGGCAGACATCCTCCATGTCTCTCTTGAAGCCGCAGCCCACCAGCGAGTAGCTCAACAGCAGCAGACCCAGCGATCTCAGGCGCTTTCCCATCCCCCGAGGTTAGCGCACCCTCCCGTGTCACAGACACCCACAGCGCTGAATCAAAAAAGGCCGACCTGAACCCTGCGCCACCTTCCCTCTCAAGCACATCCCCCCCGGGCGTCTCGAGTATCCCCCTGAGTGGCGCAGGGCTCGGTCGAACGAGGACTACAGTACCCAGGGGCCTCGGCCACGGCTGTGAACGCGTTCACACCCAGGCTGTGAGCGCGCTCACACGGCCCCCGCTCCCGTCATGACGCGGTGCGTTTCCCATGCCTTCGGAGCAGGTCGCCTTGACATGGTGTCGTTAGGACACTATGTTGGTGTCGAAGTAACACGAAGGGGATGGGCCGGTGAGGCGCATCCAGAGAGGAGCCAGCCATGAAGAGCCAGGTGAAGGAGCTTCCGCTGCCGTCGTTCTACCGGGCGGACAACGCGGGTGCGTACGGCTACGGGCCCAACGCGGGCAAGCTGCAGACGGAGGCGGCCACGTGGCGCGCCGCCAACAACCTGACGCCGTCGGCCACGGACAAGTTCAACCTGCACCTGCTGCTCATCGACGTGCAGAAGGACTTCTGCTTCCCCGAGGGCTCGCTGTACGTGGCGGGCCGCAGCGGCAAGGGCGCCATCGACGACAGCCGCCGCATCGCCGAGTTCATGTACAAGAACCTCGGCGCGCTGACGAACGTCACCACCACGCTGGACACGCACTTCGCCTACCAGATCTTCTTCCCCGCCTTCTGGGTGGACCAGAATGATCAGCCGCTCACCCCGTACCGCGAGGTGACGCGCGAGCAGATCGAGCGCGGGCAGGTGCGCCCCAACCCCGCGGTGGCCAAGTGGCTGTGCGGCGGCAACTACCCGTGGCTGCTCAAGCAGGTGAAGTACTACTGCGAGGAGCTCGAGCGCGCCGGCAAGTACACGCTCTACCTGTGGCCGCCGCACTGCCTGCTGGGCGGCGACGGGCACGCGCTGGCCGGTGTGGTGCAGGAGGCCCGTCTCTTCCACGCCTTCGCCCGCGGCGCTCAGTCGTGGTGCGAGGTGAAGGGCGGCAACCCGCTCACGGAGAACTACTCGGTGCTGCGCCCCGAGGTGCTCGCCCGCCACGACGGGCAGCCGCTGGCTCAGCGCAACACCCAGTTCCTCAAGACGCTGCTCACCGCGGACGCCGTCGTCATCGCCGGCCAGGCCGCCAGCCACTGCGTGAAGAGCTCGATTGACGATCTGCTCACCGAGATCGTCGCCCAGGACGCCGCGCTGGCGCGCAAGGTGTACCTGCTCACCGACTGCATGTCGGCCGTCACCGTGCCGGACGGCAAGGGCGGCTTCGTGGCGGACTTCACTCCGCAGGCGGACGCCGCGCTCAAGCGCTTCGCGGACGCCGGCATGCACCTGGTGAAGTCGACCGACCCGCTCGCCAGCTGGCCCGACCTGCGCATCGGCTGAGCTGCCAACCCACACACACTCTCTCTGGAGAACACTCTCATGAGCACCAGCAATGGCAACCCTGTCTCGCAGCTGTTCCAGGCCGCTCACGCCGAGGGCGTGCTCAGCCCCGCGGGCCTCCAGGCCCTCACCGTCGTGGACCTGGGCGCGCAGATTCAGGCCGGCCTGGGCGTCAGCGTGGACGACGTGCAGGCCAGCGAGGTGGTCCTCGTCACCGTGATGCCGGATGACTCGGGCAGCATCCAGCACGCCAACAACGCGCAGCTCGTCTGCGATGGGCACAACCTGGTGCTCGACGCGCTGCTGGCCAGCAAGCAGCGCGACACCGTGCTGTTCCACACCCGCTACCTCAACGGCTTCGCGCTCAACCCGTACCGGCCCGTCGAGGACGTGGTGCGGATGCATGACAAGAACTACAACCCCAGCCTGGGCACCCCGCTGTATGATCAGACGGTGGTGCTGCTGGGCACCGTGCTCGCCAAGGCGCAGGAGTTCACCCGCAACGGCGTGGCCGCCCGCACCGTCACCCTCATCATCAGCGACGGCGGGGACTGCCACTCGCAGAACGCGCGCGCGAAGGATGTGGCCGCGCTGGTGAAGGACCTGCAGCGCGCGGAGAACCACATCGTCGCCGCGATGGGCATCAGCGACGGCACCACGGACTTCCGCAAGGTGTTCCGGGAGATGGGCATCGAGGACAAGTGGATCCTCACCCCGGGCCAGAGCGCGCAGGAGATCCGCCAGGCGTTCAACGTGTTCAGCCAGTCGGCGGTGCGCGTGAGCCAGGGCGCCGCCAGCTTCAGCCGCACCGCGCTGGGCGGCTTCGGGCGCTGAGTCCCCGCCCAGCATCCAGGCAAGCGCGCGGAAAGGCCCACGCCGCGCGCTTGTTGCTCCTATCAGGGGGAAGCGTCGAGCTGGCGGTAGCCGCATTTCCTCCGGGAGGACTTGCGTGGACGTCTCGCCTGGTCGCTTGGCCCTGTTGCGCCTGTTCGCGCCGCCTCCCGAGGCCCCATGAGCCTCAAGGCGATGTTCACCGCCATCTCGGTGCTGTTCGGCGTCATCGTCCTGGCGGCCGCTGGCTCGCTTGGGGTGCTCACCAGCTACCTGCACCAGGTGACGCACAGCCTGGGCACCACCATCGAGGGCGTGCGGCTCGCCGAGGAGCTGGAGGTGGATCTGCTCACCCACTACCGGCAGAGCTCCGAGCTGTCCGGTTCGCCGGATGACCGCGTGCGCCAGTTGCTCTTCCTCGAGATGAGGCTCTCGGCGCACCTGGATCAGGTGGAGCGCCTGGCCACGAGCGACGAGGAGCGCGCGTTGCTCACGGACGTGCGCGAGCGGGTGGCGCGCTACCTCGTTACCCAGCGTGAAGTGCTGGGCGAGGAGTCCGCGCGGCTGTCTCCCCGGGCCGGCGCGGAGCTGGACCAGGCGCTGGTGGCGCTCGAGCGCCTCATCGAGCTCAACGTGAAGCAGGCCCGCGCCGCCGAGGCGCAGGCCGAGCGCTGGGATCGCTTCGCCCACCTGGGCGGGCCGCTGCTGGCCACCCTGCTGCTGATCGGGATGGTGGCGCTGCTGTACTGGGTCCGGCGCGCCGTCATGCGGCCGGTGGCGCAGATCCGCCAGGCCATGCGCCGCTTCGCCTCGGGGCGCAAGCGCACCCGGGCTCCCGAGTCAGGGCCCTCCGAGCTGCGCGACGTGGCACGCACCTTCAATGAGATGGCCTCGTCGCTGGCCCGGCAGCAGGAGGATCAGCTCACCTTCCTGGCCGGCGTCGCGCATGACCTGCGAAACCCCCTGTCCGCGCTGAAGATGTCCGCTTCGCTCGTGAGCCCCGACCGCGAGGTGTCACCCGAGCGTATTCAGAAGACGTTCGCGCTGGTGCGCCGGCAGGTGGCACGGCTGGACCGCATGGTGGGAGACCTGCTCGACTCCACCCGCATCGAGGCCGGCAAGCTGGAGCTGCAGCTCGAGGAGCGTGACGCGCGAGAGCTGGCGCGCGCCGTGGTGGAGCTGTACCAGGCCACCGCCACCAGCCATGAGCTGCACCTGGTGCTGCCGGATACCCCCGTGCCGCTCTTCTGTGACGGCACCCGCATCGAGCAGGTGCTCAACAACCTGGTGAGCAATTCCCTGAAGTACTCGCCCGCGGGCTCACGCATCGACGTGCTCGTCGCCCGCGAGGGTGAGCACGCGCTGCTCTCCGTGACGGACCAGGGCATCGGCCTGTCGACCGAGGAGCGGCGCATCCTCTTCGCCGCCTTCAAGCGCGGCTCAGGTGCCCGTGAGCGTGCTCCCGGCGCGGGCCTGGGGCTGTCCGTGGCGCGGCGCATCGTGGAGGCCCATGGCGGCCGCATCGACGTGGAGAGCCAGCCGGGCAAGGGCTCCGTGTTCCGTGTCCAGCTGCCGCTGGCGCGCAGCGCCACGCAGCCCGTGCCCCGTGCCTCGGGCAGCTCTCCGGCCTGGGGCGGCGCGGTGCACTGATCAGCGGCCGGTGCCCGCGGCCTCGGGCCCGCGCTGGGCCTCGAGCAGGGCGGGGCGCTCGGGCACCACCAGCACCGGCTTGGAGCACCGGCTCAGCAATTGCCCGGAGACGCTGCCCAGCAGCACGCGCGCCACCGGCCCCCGCGCCCGCGTGCCGATGATGACCAGGTCCACGTCCGGCTCCCGGGCCAGCTCGCACAGCGCATCCACCGGCTCGCCATGCACCACGCGGGTGTCCGCGTGCCATGAGCGTCCGCCCCGGGCGAAGCAGGCCTGCCGCACCAGCTGCTCGGCGTATTGCTCGCAGGCCGCCTCGAAGGCGGCGAACTCCGGCGCGTCGCCTTCCTGCTCGGCCACCCGCTCCGGTAGCACGTGGACGAACGTCACCTGCATGCAGAGGTGCTCGGCGTACTCCAGCGCCGTGCGCGCCGCCTCGCGCGAGGCCGAGGTTCCATCCACTGCCACCAGAATCCGTCGCATCCGTCCCTCCTTGCCGAGGAGCGCACACCTGCCGCCTGGCTCACACCGGGGACTGGTTCCCGCGCCTCGGCAGGTGGCCGGCACCGAGCCGTCATCCGCCCGGCCGCACGGGAGAAAACCGAAGGCTGCCGCGGGGAGGTGCGCCATGCCCCCTCGACAATTCACGTTGCGTGCCACGGTGGGCGCCGGCAACCCTCACCCGGGCCTCTGCCGGTGAGAGAGGGCAGAGGCCGCAGGGGCTGCGCCTGGGGGCTCCGGGGGCGCAATCGCTGCGGAGCCAGGGCCTACGGGGTGGCGGCCCAGGCCTCGATCAGCTGCTCGCGAGTCCAGGCCAGCACCGGGCTGGCCTCCACCCGGTAGGGGGGCGCCATCGGCTCCAGCCCCCGCACCTCGGGAGGCAGCAGTCCGAGCTCCCGCCGCGCGTGCTCTTGAATCTCCGGCAGCGATGGGCTGGAGCCCTCCACCCGCTGCCCTCCCCGCATCATCGGCCGCAGCAGGGCCCGTCCCTTCAGCTCCTCGGCGAAGCGCGCCACCACGTCCTTGCGCGCCACCCCATTCTCCTCCACGCGGAACACCTGCTTGCGCCCCGGCAGCAGCAGCTTGGAGGTGGACAGCTTGATGCGGTCCTTGCCCGCGTACGAGACCAGCTTGTAGACGATGTCCAGGCAGGGCGCGTCCGTGGACACGCCAATGGCGCTGCCCACGCCGAAGCCGTCGATGGGAGCCCCCTGGGCGACCAGCCGTGCGATGGAGTCCTCGTCCAGGTTGCTGCTGGCGAAGATCTGCACCCGCTGCAGCCCCGCCTCGTCCAGCATCTGCCGGGCCGCGCGCGACAGCGCCAGCAGGTCCCCCGAGTCCAGCCGGATGGCCTGGACCTGGAACCCGTCGCCCAGCTCCTTGGCCAGCCGCAGCACGTGCTGCACTCCGCGCAGCGTGTCGTAGGTGTCCACCAGCAGCACCGTCGTCGGGAAGCGGCCGGCGAAGGCGCGGAAGGCCCCCAGCTCGTCCTCGTGCGCCTGCACGAAGCTGTGCGCCATGGTGCCCGCCACTGGCACCCCATAGAGGTGCCCCGCCAGCACGTTGGACGTCGCCTGAATGCCCGCGATGAAGGCCGCGCGCGCCACCTTCACCCCCGCGTCCGTGCCGTGGGTGCGCCGAAGGCCAAACTCCAGCACGGTGCGGCCCGCGGCGGCGTGCGCCACGCGCACCGCCTTGGAAGCCGCCAGGGTCTGCAGGTGAATCTGATTGAGCAGGTACGTTTCGATCAGCTGCGCCTCGGGCAGCGGGGCGACGATCTCCAGAATGGGCTCCTCGGCGAACACCGGAGTGCCCTCGGGTACGGCGCACACGTCCCCCGAGAAGCGGAAGCGCTCGAGGAACTCCAGCAGCCGGTTGGAGAAGCGGCCCAGCGAGGCCAGGTAGTCGAGCTCCGCGGCGGAGAAGCGCACCGTCTCCAGGTAGCGCAGCACCTCCTCCAGCCCGCAGGCGAGCAGGAAGTTGCGGCGCGCGGGCAGCCGGCGCACGAAGAGGCTGAACACCGCCTCGTCCTGGAGACCCTCGTCCAGATAGGCGTCCACCATGGCGAACTGGTACAGGTCCGTGAGCAGCGCGACGCCCGCCTCCATGGTGCTCCACCTCCTTCTGGGCGCTAGGCCCGGATGCCCCCGGAGTCCCCCTGGGCCTCCATCAGCCAACGCTCCAACTCCCCTCGCGGCATGAGCCCGCTGCGACGCGCGACCTCGCGTCCCTGGGCGTAGACGACGAAGGTGGGAATGCCTCGCACGCCTAGCGAGGTGGCAGCCTCGGGGTGCTCCTCCGTATTCAACTTAAGGACGATGGCGCGGCCTGCCTGGGCTCGCCCCACTGCCTCCACCACGGGCGCGGCGGCGCGGCACGGCCCACACCACGGCGCCCAGAGATCCAGCAACACCGGAACGGGTGAAGAGACGATGGCCCGCGAGAGCGCCTCGCCATTCACCTCTTGCGGTGCACCCGAGGTATCGAGCGCGCCATGGCAGCGGCCACAACTGGGCCGGCCCGCGGGAGGCGGCAGGGGAACACGGTTGAATGCGCCACAAGACGGACAGCGGAACATGGGTGCACCTCCGTAGCTGTCTTAGAAAGATAAAGCGGACTTTCCGGCACGCTCGCCGTCTGGCGATGCGGGCCCGGTGGCGCCCGCTGTGCTTCATGCTGGGCAGGCAGGCGCAAACCGTGCGGGGGCCAGGGCCCGGGCGCAGGTTTTTCGCGCGTGTCCCTGGGCGGCGGCGGGTGCGTAGCTTGCAGGAAGGGGCGCACCTGGGCGCGGAGCCCCGGACACCCTGGAGAGGGAGCGGATATGCGGCTGGCGGTCTTCGACACGCACCGGTTCGATCGCGAGGCACTGGAGACGGCCAACGCGCGCTATGGGCACACGCTGGTGTTCTTCGAGCCGCGGCTCACGGCGCAGACGGCGCGGCTGGCGCAGGGCTTCGAGGCGGTGTGCTCCTTCGTCAATGACAAGGTGAGCGCGGAGGTGCTCGAGGTGCTGCACGCGGGAGGCACGCGGTTGGTGGCGCTGCGCTCGGCGGGCTACAACCACGTGGACCTGGTGGCGGCGGACCGGCTGGGCATCCGCGTGGTGCGCGTGCCCGAGTACTCGCCCTACGCGGTGGCCGAGCACGCGGTGGCGCTGGTGCTGGCGCTCAACCGGCGCATCCATCAGGCGTACTCGCGCGTGCGGGACTGGAACTTCTCGCTGGATGGGCTGGTGGGGTTCGATCTGCACGGCAAGACGGTGGGCGTGGTGGGCACGGGGCGCATTGGCGCGGCGGCGGCGCGCATCTTCCACGGCTTCGGGTGCCGGCTGCTGTGCTTCGACGCGGCGCCGGATGCGCAACTGGAGCGCGAGCTGGGCGCGCGCTACGTACCGCTGGAGACGCTCTACCGCGAGGCGGACATCATCACCCTGCACGTGCCGCTCACCCCGGGCACCCACCACCTGGTGAACGCCGAGGCGCTGGAGCGCATGAAGCGCGGGGTGATGTTGATCAACACCGGCCGCGGGGCGCTCATCGACAGCCGGGCGCTGATCGCCGCCCTCAAGCGGGGCCACATCGGCGCGGCGGGGCTGGACGTGTACGAGGAGGAGGAGGGCATCTTCTTCCAGGACCTCAGCGGCCAGGTGCTACAGGACGACGTGCTGGCGCGGCTGCTCACGTTCCCCAACGTGCTCGTCACCTCGCACCAGGCGTTCCTCACGCGCGAGGCGCTGGGCAACATCGCCGACACGACGCTGACCAGCGTCCAGGCCTTCGAGCGGGGCGAGCCCCTGGCCCATGAGGTGAGCGCGGGCCAGGTGCTGAGGCCCGCCGCGCGATAACGCTCTGGCCTGGGGCATGAAGGGAGTAAAAGGTTCCACACCGTTCCATCCGGCCCCACCGGGCCCCTGCTCGCGGAGGCACCATGCCCATCGTCTGCGCTACCCACTTCTCCGACTCCGCCCACCGGGCCTGTGAGGCCGCGGCCCAGATTGCCCGCAGGGCGGGCGAGACGCTGTGGCTCGTCCACGTGCTGCCCACCGACTCGGTGAACGCCTTCGGCAAGGCGCTGCTGGAGGCGGCCGAGGCGGCGCTGGGGGACGAGGCCCGGCGGCTGGCGAAGCTGGGCGCGAAGGTGGAGCACGCGCTGCTCAAGGGCGAGCCGGCCGCGGCGATTCAGGAGTTCGCCGCGAAGCAGAAGGCGGACCTGGTGGTGACGGCCTCGCCGGTGCAGGAGACGCTGTTTCTGGGCATGGGCGGCACGGTGGACCGGCTGGCGCAGACGCTGGAGGTGCCGCTGCTGGTGGCGCGCGAGGTGGAGCCGCTGGAGGCGTGGGCGCGCGGGGAGCGGCCGCTCAAGGTGATGGTGGGCGTGGATCGCTCGCTGCCGTTCGAGGCGGCGCGGGACTGGGTGAAGCGGCTGCGCAAGATGGGGCCGGTGGAGCTGGTGGGCGGGCGTGTCTTCTGGGCGCACGAGGAGTCCTCGCGGCTGGGGCTGGACAGCCCGATGGGCTTTGGCGAGGTGACGCCCAAGGTGCGCGAGGCGCTGGAGCGCGAGGCGGCCACGCTGGTGGAGCCGCTGGCCGAGGGCGGCAAGCCCGTGCGCGTCCGGATAGAGGTGGGCGTGGGCCGCATCGCGGATCACCTGGTGGCGCTGGCGGCGGATGAGAAGGTGGATCTGCTGGTGGTGGGCACGCACCAGCGCAAGGCGTTGGGCAAGCTGTGGAGCGTGTCTCACCACGCGCTGCGGCTGGCGAAGATGTCGGTGGTGAGCGTGCCGACGCGGGCGGGGGTGCACGGGGCGGACGCGGAGCTGCCGCAGGTGCGCACGGTGCTGGTGACGACGGACTTCTCGGATACGGCGGACCGGGCCATCGCCTACGCGTGCGCGGTGACGCCTCCGGGAGGCACAGTGCACCTGGTGCATGTGGCGGCGCAGGTGAAGCCGGAGCAGGTGGATGGGCTGAAGCAGCACCTGGAGAAGCTGGTGCCGCGCGCGGCGGGGCAGAGCGGGCGCAAGGTGCAGGTGGAGGTGGTGGGGGGCCCGGACGTGGCGGGGGCCATCATCCAGGCGGCGGAGCGGCACGGCGTGGACCTCATCTGCATGGCGACGCGTGGGCGCACGGGTGTGGCGCGCGCGGTGATGGGCTCGGTGGCGCAGGAGGTGATGGCGCGCAGCGACAGGCCGGTGCTGATGGTGCGCACGCCCGAGGGGTGAGGCGCAGGGTTACGGCTTGAGGAGCTGGTGCAGGCTCACATCGAGGTGGCTGCGCACCAGCCCCAGCAGGCTGTCGAGCTCGCCAGCGTCCAGCTTGAGGCGGTCGGCGAGGGCGCTGCGGGTGGTCTCCAGCAGCCGCTCACGGGCCTGGGCAATCCAGCGCGCGGCGGTGGAACGGGACGTCTGGTACATGGTGCCCACGGAGTCCACGGAGAGGTTGTCCACGTGGTGCAGGCGCAGCAGGTTGCGCTCCTTGGGTGAGAGCGCGGCGAGCGCCTCGCGGAAGGCGTGGCGGAACTCCTCCTGGTAGCGCGAGCGGATGAAGCTGAACTCAGGGTCGCGGCCCACGAGGGCATCGGCGTCCGCGGGAGCTTCGTCGAGCGGGACGTTGCCAGTGGCCTCGCGCTTGATGTCGATGGCCAGGCGCGTGGCGACGGCGCGGGCCCATTGCGAGAGGGTGCCGCGGCCGGTGAAGGTGGAGATTTTGGGCGGGTTGCCGCCATCGGGCATGAGCAGGCGCTGGCGCAGGCGCTGCTGCACTTCGGAGACGAAGGAGGCGTCCTCCTTGGGGATCCACTCGCGCACGCGGGACAGGACGTGGGTGTCCAGGGCGGCGAGGGCGGCGGCATCACCTTGAGCGCAGGCGAAGGCGAGCAGCAGCTCATCGACGCGGATGGTAGAGAGGGAGGACTCCGCGTCACCGGTGGCGGGCAGGCGGGCGGCCAGGTGGCGCATGAAGGCGGTGGGCTCGAAGCGTAAGGACGGATGCGCCTGCCGGGCCTGATCGAGCAGCGCGCCCAGGCGCTGCTCCAGTTGGGGAAGCACGCGCAGGGCGGGCGCGAGCTTGGGGGGAGCCCCGGAAAGGAACGCCTCGGTCAGACCCGTGTCTCCGCTCACGGCGCGGAGTGTACACCACCGCCGTGGTGACTGAGGCTACTGGCGGTGAAGGGCGACGAACTCAGCGACGAAGTCGAGGTATTTGCGGATGGCCTGCTCATGGTCGCCGTGGCAGTCGCGCAGGTACTTGGCGGCCCAGCCCTCTCCAGGGAACTCCTTCTTCACGTCTCGCAGCCACTCGAAGAAGCGGCCGTACTCCGCATCGCGGATGCCGTTGCTGATCAAGCAGGACTGATAGCCGTTCACGAAGCCGACCAGGTGCTCGACGTTGGGCTCGCCCAGGTGCATCGCTAACCGGCCCGCGCGCAGATCCTTCCGGATGCGCAGCAGATAGTCGAGTAACAGCACCGGGTGCCCAGGGGAAAGAGTTCCTCCTGATGTATCTGGAGCCGAGGTCATGGGCTGGTGACTACCTTCCACGCGAACCCTTCGGGTGCCTTGAGGCGGGTGAAGTACTCGGTTTGCTTCATCCCGAGCGGACCCGTGAATGCGTCATAGATGAGATCCCCCACTCTGACCGCAGCGTGATAGCCGTTCTTCGTAAGGTACGAGACCTTCCCGTTCGGCATATCGAAGGCCAGGTATTGGCGGGCATTGTTCGCCTGGATGGCAATGAACTCAGGGACTTTGCCAAGCTTGGAGTAGGCCTCATGGAGGACGCGTGCCACCTCCTGGCATTTGCCTACCTCTTGGCTCCTGACGCTATAGGCGGTCTGAAGGGCCCGAAGCCATTCTGGCGCCTTGCTGCCAACATGAACCTCATAGGCCGCGATGGCGCCGGGGACATCCCCTCGGGCCAGGGCAGCGAGCACCTTAGCGCGGGTGCTCTCCATGATGGAGGGCACGACTTGAAACACTGTGCCGGGAGCATTCCTGGGCACCTGTGTGAGAAGGGAGGTGACTTCGAGGCGGACAGGTGTCGCTACTCCAGAGGAAGAAAATAAGCAGAGCAGCAGCCCCAGAAGTAGTGGTGCCTTGGCATGGCGAAGCTTTGTCATCGCGTGAAGGGTCACGAGCACAGAGTTGTAGTTATGGGCGGTGAAGGGCAACGAACTCAGCGACGAAGTCGAGGTACTTGCGGATGGCTTGCTCGTGGTCACCGTGACAGTCGCGCAGATACTTGGCAGCCCAGCCCTCTGGGGGAAACTCGCCCTTCTCGCGCAGCCATTCGCGGAATTGACCGTACTCCGCGTCAGCGACCCCGTGGCTGACCATGCACGCGTTGTAGCCGGTGATGAATCCCTGCATCAGCTCGACGCGGGGTTCACCCAGATGCATCGCCAACCGGCCCGCGAGCAGATCCTTCCGGATGCGCAGCAGGTAGTCGAGTAACAGCACCGGTGTGACGCTCAGGCTTCAGTGCGCTACTGCAGCACCTTCTTTACCCGCAGCACCGTGGCGTCGCCCGCGGGGCCCGCGTTCGGCTGCTTGTCGATCAGCGCCTCCACCTTCAGCCCCTCGGGGGTTTCGTCCACCTTGCGCATGAACTCGTCCAGCTTGTCCTGCGTCAGGCTCAGCGCTCCGAAATCAATCTCGTGAATCTGAATCGCGTCCCCGCCCGGGTTGGCCACCGGCTGCGCCAGGTGCGTGGGGCACGGCGGCGCGATGCACCGGATGCCGCTGTTGCGCACCACGTACGCCTCTGGCTGGCCGGTCGCCTGCGTCCCCGGCGTGCCTCCCGAGGGAGTGTCCGTCTGCGTGGGCTTCGACGGTTGGTTCATCGGCTCCTCGGGAGTAGGGGACTGTTTCGAGCACCCGGCCACCAGGCTCAGGCACACCATGCACAGCGGCAACAGGCGCAAGTTCATCCCCTCAGTCTGGGCTCCCCACGCCCCAGAGGCCAGTGTCACGTGGGGCCCCTTGGCACCTGGGTGGGCGCGCTCATGGGCCCGGTTTTAGGGCATCTGACGGGTGGGGAACACTTCGTGCTTCCCGTGCCTACTACCCAGGGGGTAGATAGCGCGGGCAACCCAGCGGGTCGGAACCCCGGACTTCGAGACACGCCAACCTGCACAAGAAGTGAGGGTCCACCTGAATGCCTGAGCAGGTGAGTAGCACCTGGGTACAAGCGCCGGCCCACCCCGGCGACTGGCGCACACACAGGCGCGCCGGTTCGTTGACGCACCCCCTTCCCCGGGCTACACCCGCTCGGGTCAGCCGTTTACCGAGGACTGAGGACGCACCCCGATGGAATTCCGCATCGCCGCCGACGAGCTGAAGAAGGCCCTGTACCGTGCCCAAGGCATCGTGGAGCGCAAGACGACGATGCCCATCCTCGCCAACGTCCTGGTCAACGCCACCAAGGGTGGCGTCACCGTCACCGCGTTCGACCTGGACATCGGCATCGTCTCCGAGCACCCCGCCGAGGTGTCCAAGCCCGGCGCCGTCACCCTGAGCGCCAAGTACGTCTTCGACATCGTCCAGAACCTGCCCGACGCGCAGGTGACGCTCAAGAAGCTCGCCAACAACTACGTGGACATCTCCAGCGGCTCGGCCCACTTCAAAATCGTGGGCATGGCCGCCGAGGAGTACCCCAAGCTGCCCAAGGAGGAGAACGCTCCGCTGGTGCAGCTGTCGGGCAACACCCTGCTGGAGATGATCAAGAAGACGCAGTTCGCCATCTCCTCGGACGAGACGCGCTACATCCTCAACGGCGTGTTCTTCGAGCCGCAGGAGGGCGGCAAGGTGCGCATGGTGGCCACCGACGGGCACCGGCTGTCGCTCATCGAGCGCGAGCTGCCCGGGGACTTCAAGCTCAAGAGCGGCGTCATCATCCCGCGCAAGGGCCTGATGGAGCTCAAGCGCCTGCTGGACGAGGCGCCGGATGCCGAGTGCCACCTGGGCTTCGCGGAGAACTCGGCGCTGTTCAAGAAGCCGGGCCTCACCATGGTGATGCGCCTCATCGACGGCCAGTTCCCCGAGTACCAGCGCGTCATCCCCAAGGAGGGCGAGAAAGTCATCCAGGTCTCCAAGGCCCTGTTCCTCGAGAGCCTCAAGCGCATTGCCCTGCTGTCGGCGGACAAGAGCTACGCGGTGCGCATTGGCCTGGAGGAGAACAAGCTGCTCATCACCGCCAACAACCCGGACCTGGGTGAGGCGCGTGACGTGCTGGATGTGGCCTACCGCGGCGGCGACATCACCATTGGCTTCAACGCCCGCTACCTCACCGACGTGCTCACCGTCACCGAGACGGACGAGGTGTCCTTCGAGCTGGGGGATGAGCACAGCCCCGGCGTGCTGCACGCTCCGGGAGACCGCAGCTTCACCGCCGTCGTGATGCCCATGCGCGTGTGAGGCGCTACGGCGCGGGCGGCTGGGCCTGAGTGCCTGTCCCCTCGCCGGCCGGAGCATCCCCGATGGGCTGCACCAGCTCATCCCCGGCCTCGGGCTCCTGGCCTCCGGGCGCGGGCTTCTTGCCCTTCACACCCTGGTCCCAGTGCTCCTCGGAGGCCACGCGCCCGTCCTCGCCGTAGGTGCGCGCCAGCCCGTGCTTCTTGCCTGCCTGGAAGCGCGTGTCCTTCAGCCGCTGGCCCGCGGCGGTGTACTCCACCTGGCGCCCCTCCAGCTTGCCGTCCACGAAGTCCTCCTCGAGCCAGGAGCCATCCGGCCGCATGGTGACGTGGCGGCCGTGCTTCTTGCCCGCCTTCCAGTCTCCGAAGGCCTGGCCCTGTCCGTCCTTGCACACCACCGAGGGGCCCTCCTTCACCACGCGGCCCTTGTCCTTGGCCTTGCACTCCAGCGGGCCGGACTTCCGGGCCGGGCCTGGGGTGGCGGTGGCGCCCTCGGGGCACGGCAGCGTCCAGGCGGCACAGCTGGCGTCCGCCTGCCGCTTGTCCATGGCGAGCGCCGGCCAGGCGGCCAGCAGCGTGAGGAGGAGGGCGGCCGGGGGGGGGAGGTACGACTTCATGCGGGGCCTCGTGTGCGGATCAGCACCATCGCCGGAGCGGAGGGCTCCTGCCAAGGGGCCGGAGCGTTCACCGGGCCAATTCTGGCCCCGCCAGGCCTGCCTCCGGCCGGGCTCCTCCTTATAGTGACGGTACCGTGGCGACTCACCCCGACACTCTACGGGCCAGGCTCGAGGACCGTGCGGACCTCCTGGAGGCCGCGCGCCTGCGCTACCGCGCCTTGCGTGGAATGTTGAACGCCTTCTTCTGGAGAGACAGGGTGCGCGCCAACCTGGAGCTGCTGCGCGAGGTGGCGCTGGCCCAGCCCGAGGTGGACGCCACCCTGGCCGCCGTCAGCCGCCGCGCCGCCGCCGAGGGCTGGCCCCGGGACTCGGAGCCGCTGAAGCTGGCCACCGAGGTACACCACCTGCGCGAGGCGGTAGCACAGGCGGTGGAGCGCCGGCTCGCGGGGAAGGACGCGCCGCCCGGCGCGCTTGGCGAGGCGCTGGTGCGGCTGGAGGAGCAGGTGCTCGCCACCGGCCCGCTGCTGGGGCGCCGCGCCTGGGCCCGGGCCGTGGAGGTGCTGCCGCGCAACCTGCCCGAGCTGCGCGCCGCGTGCGCCGCCGCCGAGGTGTTCGAGCGCGTCTTCAAGCCTCCCACCGCCGAGGGGGTGCTGCCCTTCAACCCGGCCGACGCCGAGGCGTTGGGCCGCGCCCTGCCGCTGGCCGAGGCGGCCCTGCGCGCGCTGTGGGAGCGGCTGCAGCGCTTCGATGCCAGCGGCCGGGTGCACACCTTCCTCCAGCGGCGCGTGCGCCGGGCGCCCCTGCGGGTGCCTCGCAGCGGCCCGGAGCTGCTGCTGCACGCGGCCTTCTGGCACGACGTGGCGCGCGCGCGGCTGGCCGGGCTGCTCGAGGCGCGGCTGGCCCCGGTGACGGCCCGCGAGGCGGAGGTGCCCCAGCTGCTGGTGTGGCTGGCGCTGCGCGAGGGCTCCCCGGAGACGCGGCTGGAGGCGCGCGAGGCCTTCGGCGAGGGGCGGGCGGGCCTCTTCGAGCTGGCGGCGGACCTGGCGCAGCTCTCCCGCGCGCGGCCCACGGGGGTGTGGAACGAGGAGGCCGCCTGGGTGCGGCTGTGGGCGGCGGCCCAGCGCGCGCGGAATGAGACGGGCCCGGACGTGGAGCACCTGCGCGAGGCGCTGCTGCTCTTCATCCGCCTGCGCGGCCAGGCGCGCACTCCGGCCAGGCTGTTCTCTCCGGCCCGCGCCGCCGTGCCCGCGGGCGAGGTGGACACCGGAATGAAGGACCTGCCCGGCCTCGTCCAGGCGGCCCGCGCCGCCGCCACCGCGCGCGGAGTGTAAATCCGCTAACATTCCCCACCAACGGAACGTGCCCTGCTGGGTGGGTGCCTCCAGCGAGCACAGAGGGTGGGGCATGCGAGCGACATTGGGACTCCTGGTGGGGTTGTGGGCGCTCCAGGCCCTGGCGGAGGAGAGGCCAAAGCTGCTGGTGATGGAGCTGAGCGCTCAGGGCGCGCAGCCCGAGCAGGCCGCCGCCCTCACCTCCGCGCTGGTGCAGACGCTGAGCGAGCGGGGCCTGTTCCAGGTGCTCTCCGCCGACGACGTGCAGACGCTGCTGAGCGCCGAGCGGCAGCGCCAGCTGACGGGCGTGTGCAACGAGGACGCCTCGCGCTGCGCGCTGGACGTGGGCTCGCTGCTGCAGGCGCGCTACGTGCTGACGGGCTCCCTCTCACGGCTGGGGAACACCTATGAGCTGGCGCTGCAGATGCTCGACAGCGTGAAGGGCCAGCCCGTGGGGCGCAGCACGCGCCTGGCGCGAGACGTGGAGACGCTGCGCCAGCTGATGCCGTGGGCCGCCGCCGAAGTCAGTGGCGCGCCCCTGCCACCTCCGGCCTCGCGGGTGCTGCCCTACTCGCTCATCTCCGGCGGCGGTGCGGCGCTGGTGGGCGGCGGGGTGTCCGGGCTGATCGCCCTGTCGCGGCAGAAGGTGCTCAATGACGAGCTGTGCCCCACCCGGGACGAGGCGGGCCAGTGCGCGCCGGCCACCCTGCGCGAGCTGTCGTACTACCAGCAGGAGAACTCGCGGCTGGGGCGGGACAAGACGGTGTCGCTGGCCCTGATGGGGGCGGGCGCGGCGCTGGTGGGCGTGGGGCTGTGGTTGATGCCGCCTCCGGAGGGCGGGCCCCGGGTGGCGCTGGTGCCCTCGGGTAACGGAGTGGCCGTGGTGGGGGTGTTGCCATGAGCGGTAGGCCGGCGGTGCGAGCGTGGGTGGCCATGACCACGGCGGTGGGGATGTGGCTGGCGTGCTCGGGCGGGCTGAATGTGGATGAGGGCAACGCCTTCCCGTGCGACTTCCGCCGCGACGAGGCCGTGCGCGACGAGCAGTGTCCTCCCCAGTGGCGCTGCGGCATCGACGGGCGCTGCCACCAGGCCGAGGACGAGCAGTCGCCGCTGGTGACGCCGCCCACCTTCAATAATGGCGCGCGGCGCTACCCCCGGGTGCTCACCGGGGACACGCGCTTCATCGCCGCGGAGCCGCTCAGCCGCACGGTGCTCACCGGCTACGAGGACGGAGGCGTCTACGTCACTCAGATGGGCGGCGCGCAGGCCCAGCCCGGGCTGACCGATGTCCGGCTGGTGGCCCTGGCGGGCAACTACCTGCTGGTGCAGGGCGAGAGCAGCGCGAGCCCCCTCAAGCTCTACACCCGGGGCCCCAACGGAGCCCTGCTGTCGGAGCGCGTCGTGAAGGACGAGGCGAACGCCGAGGTGACGCAGGTGAAGGCCCTCCGGGCGATCTCCTATAACGTCGCTACCGACGGGGGGCCTGCCCAGCCGCGCCTGATGTTCGCGGTGGTGCGTGAGAATGGGCCGGCCGGTGAGGTGGACCCCGGCTCGGGGCGGTACACCTCCTTTCCCGAGGGCTTCTCACTGCTCGGGGACGGAGGCCTGACGACCTGCAACCCGCGCAACGGAGGCTGCCCTCCCGAGGGCTTCATCTCCGGCCGCGCAACGGAGGCACGGCATGTCGTCTTCTCGCAGCTGGCCACTCCGCGGCAGCAGAGCCTCGTGCCGCAGCTGGGCTCGGTGCCCGTGCCCGTGGTGGCCACTAACTCGCACATCCTCTGGCGTGAGCGGCCCCCGGACATGGTGCCTCCTCAGGGCCAGTGGCAGGTGCTCTACACCAGCGAAGTCGCCAGTCTGCCGCCGCCGCCGCCCCCCACGCAGGGCGATGCGGGCTCGCCCCCCATGCAGGGCGATGGGGGCCAGCCGGACTGGATGATGCGCCACAGCGAGCGGGCGAACCTCTGGGCCTTGAAGCGGCAGATGGTGGACCGCGAGGTGCTGAGCACCTTCGAGGTGTCGCGCGCGCCCAACCTGCCGGGCCCCGCCATGTCGCTGGCGTGGGATGACTGCGCGCCCTGCGGAGACGGGACGATCGTCACCTTCACGCCGGTGACGGATGGGGCGCTGGGCGTGGAGGTGCTGTGCGAGTCGCGCCGGGGCGTGCGCGCCCTGCTGCGCGTGGTGGGCTCCTCCGTGGTGGCGCCGAGGGATCCGTGCCTCGTGCAGCCGCTGACGGCTCCCTTCGAGCTGAAGGAGCTGGCCAGCCGGCTGGGCGACGGGGGCGTGCCCCAGTTCAAGAAGCAGGCGATGGACGACTCGCGAGGCGCCGCGCTGGTGATGGGCGGAGCGCATGGGCAGCTCTGGGCAGGCGGCTCGCTCAGCCGGATGCGGCCCGTGTTCCTCGACCGGACTCCGGTGGCGGTGGAGCCCTTCCCCGGCGGCGGGCTGCTGGCCTACACCACGGACTTCATCGCGCTGGGGGCGCCGGTGGACGAGCCGCGGCTCACGGGCATGGTGGTGGTCAGCGGGCCGCCAGACTCGGGCGTCCCGGACCGGCTGGGCCTGGGCAACGTGGTGCAGGGCCAGCCCAACTGGCTGCTGGGTGAGGCGGGGCAGATCATCCAGGTGGAGGTGTCCAACGGCAACCTGACGCTGAGCCCCAGCTATGGGCCGCGGCTGGTGGCGCCCAGCGGGCAGGCCGCGACGGGGCCCTTCCAGGGGCAGGGCACGGGCTTCGATGGAGGGGTGTCCTTGCTGCTGGCCGCCAATGATCAGCTCTACTACGTGGACCTGCTCCGGGCGGAGCTGAAGCAGGAGCCGGCCGAGGTGCAGAGCCTGACGCCGCGGCTGACGCCGGACCCCAACTTCCCGGTGCGCTCGCTGGCGCGCGACAGGACGGTGAGCCTCACGGCCCAGACGGGCGCGCGGGTGCGCGGGTGGGCCTCCACGGACCGCAGCGTGTTCCAGTTCGAGCAGGCCGCCGCCACGGGCGGTTGGACGATGACGCCGCTGCCCATCGGTGACGGCGAGCCGGTGGAGGTGTGGAGCCGCGAGGCGGGGAGCACCAGCTACGGCCGGCTGGGGCTGCGCGATGGGCTGGTGCTGCGCCTGCCGCAGGGGCTGCCGCTCACCCAGCTGCTGCCCGAGGGCGAGCGGGTGGTGGACTACGCCTCACTGGCGGGGTGGCCCGTGGCGCTCGGAGAGCGAGCCCTCTACCGCACGGTGCCCACGCAGCTGAGCGGCGGCCAGCCCGGGCTGCTCGCCTGGGAGCCGCTGCGGCTGCCGGATGGGCTGAAGGCGGAGGACCTGGAGGGCGCGCGCATCACGGTCGTCACGGAGCAGGGCAGCCCCACGCTCTATCTCTTCCTGCGCACGGGCTTCGTCTACCGGCTGGGCGAGGGAGCACGTTAAGTCCCCTCTCCCGCCTTGGAGAGCGTTAGGGTGTGGGGGCCTTGCGCCTTCTCGCGCTCCAAGTTCAGGACTTCCGCAACCTGCACCAGGTCAGCCTGGCGCCGAGCCCCCACGCGACCATCGCGGTGGGGCAGAACGGCCAGGGCAAGACGAACCTGCTCGAGGCGCTCTACTTCCTGGCCACCCTCAAGCCGCTGCGCGCCGGCCGGCTCTCGGAGCTGGTGCGCTGGGGCGCACAGGGCACGCGCACCACGGGCCGCTTCCTGCTCAAGGGCGCCGAGCGCGAAATCTCCGTGGAGGTGAGCGGCGGGGTGCGGCAGGCCTTCGTGGACGGCAAGAAGGCGGCGAGCCTGGAGGAGTACTTCGGCGGCGTCTCGGTGGTGGCCTTCACTCCGGATGATCTGGAAGTGGTGAAGGGCGGCCCGGAGGCGCGGCGCACCTTCCTGGACCGGGCGGTGTTCAACCGCTTCCCCGCCTTCCTCAAGGAGAGCCGGGACTACGCGCGGGCGCTGAAGAACCGCAACCGGCTGATGCGCGACGGCCCGGCGGCGGACCCCGCGTACCTGGACGCGTATGACGAGACGCTGGCGCGCGCGGGAGCCCGGGTGTACGTGCGCCGCCGCGCGCTGATGGCGGAGTTGGCGCCCCGGGCCCAGGCCACCTTCGCCTCGATTGGGCGCACGCCCGAGCCCGCCGTGTACGGCTACCACCCGGCGCACCTGGGCCAGGACTTCGCCGAGGCGGACGAGGCGCGGCTGGCCCAGGCGCTGCTCGAGGCGCTGGCGGGGCGGCGGCGCAGGGACCTGGAGCGGGGCTTTACCTCGGTGGGGCCGCACGTGGACGACGTGGCGGTGACGCTGGGCGGGCGCAGCGCGCGGGCGTACGCGAGCCAGGGCCAGCAGCGCGCGCTGGTGCTCGGCTGGAAGATCGCCGAGATAGAGAACCTGCACGCCTCGCTGAGCTTCCTGCCGCTGCTGCTGCTCGATGACGTGTCCAGCGAGCTGGATCCCGAGCGCAACGCGTACCTGATGAGCTACCTGGCCCACAGCGGCGCGCAGGTGTTCCTCACCACCACGGACGCCTCACTGGTCCGCGGCGCGGCCGCCCCGGACACCCTGTGGATGGACGTTCACGCTGGGCAAATCACCCCCCGGCAAGAAGGCGCCCAGGGGGGGGAGTAGCGCCTACCGCACACCCGGCATGCCACGGTGTGTTGGCCCGTGAGCAGCTTCTGGCCCGCGGGTGTGTGGGGGGGTAGTCAAAGGCAGGCAGGGGCCGCAGTCTCTGCGAGGCCTCCCACCATGAAGACTCTGCTCCTCGTAGAAGACGATTCGCTGGCTCGAGCTCAGGTGCGCGAAGCCTTCGCGGCGGACCCGGAGTACGCGGTGGTGCCGGTGGCCACGTACGAAGAGGCGCTGTGGGGGATGGAAGAGTACCCGGTGGGCATGGTGCTGGTGTCGCTGGGGCTGGCCGAGCGGCAGGGCTTCCAGGTGCTGTTGTACCTGGCCAACTGCTACCCCGAGGTGCCGGTGATGGCGATGAGCCAGTGCTGGGAGCCCCGGGGCGAGCTGCCGGTGCTGCCGTGGGTGGGGCACCTGCGCAAGCCGCTGCGCTCCACGGCGTTGGTGGCGCGGGTGCGCGGCTACCTGGAGGGGCTGGATCGCCGGGCGCGCCGCAGCCTGTCTCTGCGCGACTTCCTTCAGGTGTTGGCGCTGGAGCGTGAGACGTGCCTGCTGAGCGTGGGCGAGGGCCGGCGCGGAGGCGAGTTCCACCTGCGCCAGGGCGAGGTGGTGCAAGCGCGCTGTGGCAAGGAGTGGGGCGACGCGGCGGTGGCGCGGATGCTCAGCTGGGAGCACCCGTGGCTGCGGATGCGGCCAGCGCCCGTGGAGCCGCGGCTGACGAGCCGCGTGGAGACGTGGCTGGAGCGGTGGCTCTCGGGCTGGCGCGTGGGCGTACCCGAGAGCGGCCAGTAGGCGCTGGCTACACGCGGTGCGTGCGCCGCGGCCAGTGCACGCGCCAGCGGCCGGGCGTGTGGTGAGGCACCTGATCCGCGGTGACGTTGCCGAAGGCGGGGAAGCGGAACTCGGCCCAGAGCACCGAGAAGGCGACACCGAAGATGAGGGTGCCCAGCGCCATCCACCACGTCACGCCGGCGAAGAAGCTCACCGCGGCGGCGACGATGAGCACGGCGCCCAGCCCCAGCGACAACTCGCGCAGGCGCTTGGACTCGCTGAAGGCCATGCCCATGGACACCAGGGCCATGGCGAGCAGGAACCAGGCCAGTCCGAAGGCAGAGCGGGCATACAGCCCAGCGATCGAGAGCAGGAACAGACCAAAGCCGAAGATTGCCAGGCCGCCGTCCATCGCAGTCCTCCTTGTTGAAGCGTCTATCAGGGAACTTCGTCACGGCGCGCGCACGGGGTAGGGCCCCCGGGCGAGCGCCTGGCGAGTCTGGCTAGGTAGCGGCCGCTCTCCGGGCGCCGACCACGGTCCTCCAGGCGGTGGCCAGCAGGATGATGGCGCCGCCGGTGAGGGCCCAGGGGCCGGGCCGCTCGCCGGTGAAGAGGAAGGTCCACACGGGGTTGAGCACCGGCTCGAGCAGGATGAGCAGCGAGGCCTCCACCGCGGGCGTCTCCTTGATGCCCCAGTTGAACAGCGTGTACGCCAGACCCAGCTGGAACACGCCCAGGAAGACGAGCGTGCCCATGTCGAGCGGCGTGGGAGCGGGGCCGCCCGTGGCGGGCACCAGCACGCTGAGGCCCGCCAACAGGTTACCCCACACCAGGACGACGGAGCCCTCGGCGCTCACCGCGCGCAGCCCCATGATGGTGAGCGCGAACGCCACGCCCGAGGCCAGCGCAATCATATTGCCCAGCACCTGCCCGGGCGCGAGCTGATCCAGGAAGAACAGGCTCAGGCCGAGCAGGAAGATGGGCGCGGCGGTCAGCTCGCTGCGCGAGGGCCGCTCGCGCAGCAGCAGCGGAGAGAGCAGCAGCACGTACAGCGGCGCGGTGTCCTGCAGGAAGATGGCGTTGGCGGCGGTGGTGAGCTTGTTGGCGATGATGAACAGCACCACGGTGGCGGCGTAGGCCACCGCCACGGCGAGCCCGCGGCGCGAGGGCAGCTTGCGGCCCGCGGGGAACGCCAACCACAGCACCAGCGCGGCGATGAGCGAGCGGCCGGAGGCAATCTGGTAGGCGCTCAGGGAGGACAGCTTCACGGCCGCGCCCGCCGTGGACCAGAGCACGGCGGCGGCGAGGATGTAGAGACGGGAGCGGAGCATGGCGGGGCGGGGGCAGGGCATAAGCCGCCAGCCAGGCGAACGCCACTGCGGAAGCCTGAGCCACGGCTTGTAGGGCCCCGGAGTCTTCGTACCTGGGAACGACTACCTTGAGCAGGACGAGAGAGCCTCGGAGCGCGGGAGAATTAGGGTGCGCCATGCCTGAGCGAGAGCTGGACGAGCGGTTGCATCTGAACCTGGAAGACATCAAGGACTTCGCCATCTTCCGGGTGGACCCCGAGGGCCGCATCGCCAGCTGGAATCCAGGCGCGGAACGCCTGAAGGGCTACACGGACAAGGAGGCCATCGGCCAACCCTTCGCCATGCTCTTCACGGAGGAGGACCGGCAAGCAGGCAAGCCTGAGTGCGAGATGCGGGTCGCCTCGGAGAAGGGGGTCTACCAGGGCGAGGGCTTCCGGGTGCGCAAGGGGGGAGCCATCTTCGCCGCGGAGGTGACGCTGCGGGCCCTCGCGGACAAGGGGGGCGTCCACCGGGGCTTCGTGAAGATCACCCGGGACATCAGCGAGCGAAAGCGCGTCGAGACCGAGCTGAAGAGACGGGCCGAGTTCGAGCAGCAGCTGATCGGCATCGTCAGTCATGATCTGCGCACCCCGCTGACCGCCATCAGCCTTGCCGCCGCCCGGCTGCTGCGAAGCCCGGACTTCAGCGCGCCCGCGTTGACATCACTCGGTCGCATTCTCTCGTCAGCGGAGCGTGCCCACCGGATGATCGCCAGTTTGCTCGATTTCACCCAGGCACGGGTCGGCGGGGGCTTCACCCTCAAACACGCCCCGCTAGACTTGCACGACTTCACGGGCCGGGTGGTGGAGGAGATGAGGGTGGCGCATCCGGAGCGCGAGATTCTCCTCGAGCACTCCGGAAACGGACGGGGAGAGTGGGACCCGGATCGGCTCGCCCAGCTGCTCGGCAACCTGATCAACAACGCCGTGAGCCATGGCCGGGAAGACGCGCCGGTGCGGGTGCGCGTCCATGACGAGCCCACCTCCGTGGTGATCACGGTCCACAACTGGGGCAAAGCCATTGCACCGCGTGAGCTCCCCCACCTGTTCGAGCCCATGAGGCGCGGCAGTGGGGCGACTCGCACTGGGGGCTCCAAGAGCATCGGGCTTGGCCTCTTCATCGTGGAGCAGATCGTCCTGGCGCATGGCGGCACCGTCCGGGTCGATTCCTCCGCCGAGAAGGGCACGACGTTTACGATTCACCTGCCACGCACCCCACCGCCCGCCCGCCGCCCGTGACGCTTCCGGCGGCTTGGCCGCGGGGCTTCCCGCCACGCGCGGCATTGATCGAGCGGGCTCAGTCCACGGGCGTCTGCCACCCCGAGTCGAGCAACAGGGCGGAGGAGGCCACCACGGCCAGCTCCCGCACCTCCGGGGTGAGCTCGGGCGCCAGCCAGACGCGGCCCTGGTTGAGGGTCTCCACCGCGGCGATGAGCCGCTCGCCCTGACGCAGCTGAAAGCCGGCGTAAGCCAGCTGGGCTCCGCCCTCCAGGCGCGTGCTGGACTCAATCTCCAGGGCCACCTCTCCGAGCTGGGCGCGGCCCGCCACCCGGCCATGGGGCGCGGCGAAGCTTCGCCCCGGCTCCTGCTCGATGCGAAGCTGCCCGGAGCGGCTCTCCGGGCCGGCCGAGGCGATGGTGCAGCTCACCCGCCTGGGCTGCACGTCCGCCTCCAGGCCCGAGGTGGCGGGGCGCCCCGCGAGGGTCGTCTGCTGCGTCACCTGCAGCCGCGCGCGGGTCGCCTTGCACTCCACCGCGCGCGTGCCCTCGCCAGCGGGGGTGATGCGGAAGCGGTAGGGAGTCTGCTCCGCCTGCACGCTCACGGCGTTCATCGTCACGCCCGGCGCGGTGGTCCACCCCTGCCGGTACTCCGTCACCTGGTGAGGGCCGAAGCGCAGGGTGCCATGGCCCTGCGGCCCCGTGTCTCGCTCCACCGGCAGGGCCGCGGCCCGGGCGTTCAGCTCCTCCGGCACCGCCATGCGGGCCGCCGTGCAACCCCCTGAAATCATTGTCACCACCAGCAGCGCGCCACAAACCGTTCCGTGCGTCGTCATCGGGCTCTCCCAGTCCAGACAGGTGCTGGGCCACGGCTCCGCGTGGCCCTCTGTTGTCTAGACTCCCGAGGGCCCGGAAAATGGGAACCCCCGGCTCACTCCCGCTGGCGGGCGTAGTGCAGCCCCACTGCGCCGCTGGGTTGGACACGCTCGCCTACGAATTCAGGCGGATGAGCTGGGTGCGGCTCATGGCGCGCATGTCATCGGCGATGCCGGAGATTTCATCCATCGCCCGGCTGGCGTCGGTGTCCGAGCCCTTGGCGCTCGCGTCAGCGGGTGTGGCGCGCAGCCGCTCGCTGCGCTGGGCGATGAACTTGAGGATGTAGGCGCGCTCGGCCCAGGCATCCGCCCGGGCCTCGTTGAGCCCATGTGCGCCGCCTTGCCCGGCCCGGGCCAGCAGCGCCTTCGCCTGCTCGAACTGCGCCTGCGGCATGTGCAGCAGCGTCTGCGCCGACAGCTCCGCCTGCGCCTGCACCAGGATGCCCTCGTGCCCGGTGGACGTCGTGGCGCGCGGATCCGCCACGCCTCGGGCCAGCGCATGGCGTAGCTCCAGCGTCAACCGCTGCGCGGCCAGAGGACTCTGCTGGGACAGCTCGAGCACGCGCTCATAGATGCCGGTGGCCTGCTTCGCGTTGGGACTGGCCAGCACGTGCTGAAGCAGGAGCAGCTCCCGCTGGAGCTCAGCGCCGCTCAGGCCCTTGAGGTACGTGGTGATGCGGGTGCGCTTCTCATCGGCCACGCCGGTCAGGCGCAGGGCGGCATCGATCTGAACGAGCGGTTGTGACGCCGGGCCACCGGGGCGTGGGCCTTTGGGTTTCTCGAAGCCATCGGCCATGCGCCACGGACTCCTTGGGATGAGCACTCCTGGGTTCCCAGCTTAGCCTACTTCCCTGCACGGGCCGTCCCAGTCCGCCTCCGCCCCAGCTCAATCCTTCACGAGCTTCGCGAGCACCTTCGACCAGTGCTCGCGCATGGCCTCCCGGCTCTTCGCGTCGGGCAGCTTGTCCATGTGCACGTGGAGCGCGGCGCCTCGCGCCTTCGGCACGAGCGTGAGCTGCAGCGTGGCCGGCTTCTTCCACCCATCTGGCTGCCACGTCATGCGCAGGCGCTGCCCGGGCTTCACCACCCGGAGCTCTCCACGCACACCGGGGGCTCCACGCCGCTTGGGCACCTCGTAGCCCTTGCCTGGCTCGAGCTTCAGCTTCGCGCCCGGGCCCAGCCAGCGCTCCGCCTGCTTGGTGACCAGGTCCCACAGCTCGGGGGCGCTTATCGGCAGCGTGCGCACCACCCCCACCTGGAAGCCCGTCGTGGCGGTCTCGCCCACCACGCGCTTGCCGTGGGCCTGCTCATACGCCACCGCGATCGACTGCTGCCACCAGGTGGACTCGGCCTCCCGGGCCACGAGCGCCACGAGCTGCTTGTGGTTCAGCTCGGCCGCCCCCGCCGCATCCAGGGCGCGCATCCAGGCCTTCCAGTCCCGCCCGGTGGCCTCCTTCACGGCGCTGTCGCTCACCCGTGCGGTGATGAGCGGGTTCTTCTTCGCGGCCGCGGGCTTCTTCCCGCCCGTGGCAAGCTCCGCGAGCCGGGCCTGCACCAGCCGCTTCACCAGCTTCGCCGGAAGCGGCTCGTCGGGCCGGAAGGTGACGCCGCTCTTCGACGTGGAGTACCCCTCCAGCTCCGGCTTCAGCGCCGGCACCACACTGCCGCTGAACGGGTAGTAGCCACAGTGGTTCTTGAAGAACGCGAAGCCCGCCACGACGTCCCCATCGATCTTGAAGGCGGGCATCCGGTAGCTGATCGTCTCGGTGGCCCCTGGGAGCAGCTTGCGCAGTTGCAGCCGCAGCGCCCCCAGCGTCTTCTTCGCCACTGGGTCACTCACGCTCGCCAGATATGCGTCGATCGGCCGCGGCTCCCGGGTCTTCGTCACCATGCGTGAGTCCTATCAGAAGTTGAACTTGAACTCCTGATTGGGCCCACCGTTGCAGAGGTACTGGTAGAGCCCCTCGCCGGGCGCGTGCGACCCGCCGTGGATGTCCAGGCACTGCCAGCTGTGCTGGGTGCGGATGTTGTAGAAGCCATCGCCCGTGGGCAGGAACAGGAACTGCTGGCTGGAGCCGCCGTGGCAGGAGGTCTGGATGATGGGCGTCCCCTCGTCGTAGGCACCACCGGCCACCTCCAGGCACTTGCCGCTGTGCTGCGCCTGGAGCATGTACCAGCCGTGGCCCATGTCCACGAGCATGAAGCGCTGGTTGGAGTACTCATGGCAGGGGTACTGGATCAGGTACCTCCAGTCGTCGGTGCTGCCCCCCTCGACATCCAGGCACTGGCCGCTATGGCGCGGGACGATGGTGAGCGGGTCGTGGACGTAGGGGTTGGCGAACAGCAGCCGGTTGGGCGAGCCCGCCCCCGGGTTGATCACCTGGTCGCGCGAGGAGTAGCCGGTGAGGGCATGGCCCACCAGCTCGGGCGAGGCGGTGGGGTTGAACTCGAGGAACAGCGCCGCGGCGCCGGCCGCGAACGGAGTGGCCTTCGAGGTGCCCGTCATGGTGGCGATGGCCGTGTCGTTGGTGTACCAGGCCGAGGTGATGCTGGTGCCGGGGGCGAACAGGTCCACGCACTGGCCGAAGTTGGAGTAGCTGGCGCGGTTGTCGTTGACGTCGGTGGCGCCCACGGTGATCGCCTCGGCGACGCGCGAGGGCGAGGCGGAGCACGCGTCGCCGTTCCAGTTGCCGGCCGACAGCGCGTAGGTGACGCCCGCGTCGATGGAGCCGCGCACCGCATCGTCCATGGCCGGGTTGACGCCTCCGGAGGCGCTCAGGTTCACCACCGCGGGCTTGAGGTGGTTGGCCGTTACCCAGTTCACCGCGTCGATGAGGGTGGAGTACGGCGCGCTGCCCGTGCAGCCGAACACGCGCACCGAGTGCAGGTTCACGCCCTTGGCCACGCCCCAGGTGGCGCCGCCGATGATGGCCGCCACGTGCGTGCCGTGGCCGCTGCAGTCACTGGCCCCGTTCCCGTCGTTGACGGCGGTGTAGTCCAGCGAGACACGGCCACCGAACTCCGCATGGCTGGCGCGGATGCCCGAGTCGATGACATAGGCATGCACCCCATAGCCGTGGGAGGTATAGGTGTAGGAGCCGCTGGCCGGCCGGTCCTGCTGATCAATGCGGTCCAGGCCCCAGGAGGGCCCGGTCTGCACCGAGTCCGGGTAGGCCAGGCCGTCCTCCACCACGTACTTCACAGCAGGGTCCGCCGCCAGGGCGCGGGCCTTGGCCTCGGAGGCCTTCACCATGAAGCCGCGCAGGGCATGGCCCCACGTCTTCTCGGCCTTCACCGCGTGGCGCGCCTCCAGCGCGCGAGCCGCCTCGGCGACTGCGTGCCCGGGCGCGCCGGGGGCTACGTCCTTCAGCACGACGATGTACTGCTCGGGGACCCGATCCCCCTGCGTACGCAGCAGACCGCCCGCCGTAACGAGGTGGGGCTGAGGCGTGGACGTGGACGAGCTGGCCTCGGGGGCGCAGGCGCTCAGCACCAGGAAGCTCACCGTGAAAACGCTCTGCCAGACCTTCATGTTGTCCCCTCGTGCGAGCGCTCGGCGCTGTGAAAGCACCGGCGGTTCAGGACTCACATGGTATTCATGAATTACTATTTCATCAAGAAATTCCACCCTGGGCATTATTGCGCCTGAACCCTAAGTCCGGCTCTCCGCTGTGGCGAGCACGGTTCCGGCCAGGAGCCTCATCACACGGCATTCGCGTCCGCCTGGGCGAGGAAAGGCTTGCGGGTCGAGGCATTTTACCGGCGTACATGTCGGATGCGTATCGCCCGGCCGTGATGCAAGCTGCCCAGGCATGAGGAAAGCCTCCTTGCTGCTGCGCGTAGTACTGGCGGTGTCTCTGGCTCTCCCCACTGGATGTGCCACCTCACGGTCGGGGCTGCCTGAAGCGGTTCAGCCAGTGAGGGTGGCGTTGCTGTCGGAGGGGCGGGTGCGGCTCTCCTTCGAGCCGGTGTCACCCAATCCAGCCCATGAGGTGATGGAGCGTGAAGAGGCCCAGGCAGTGCTCACGGTCTTCCACGCGGCCTTCCTGGCGGAGCGGCCGGAGATTCAGGTGCTCTCCCCGTCGAGGCTGAGGCTCCTGGAGGAGGGGACGTGGCAGCAGCAACTGCGCGGCCGGTTCCTGGAGCGCTTCGGCTCGGCGCTGCTGCCATTACCGGACTCGCTGGAGGAGAGCCCGCTGTACCGGGCGTTGAGGCTGTCCCCCCGGTACATGGGCGCGGGCGTGCGCGAGGCAGCTCAGGAGATGTTCAGCTCACCGCTGTTCGTGGCCAGCGTGTGCCTGTCAGTGCTGGTGTACTTCGCGGCGTGGCTCGCACCCGAGCCGCTGTTCACCAAGGCGTTGGCAGGAACGGTGACGGCAGCGCTGGCCATTGCGGTGGGGGTGCTGGAAGTGGCGAACCTGGCGCTGGCGTGCATCCGGCTCTACCGGGAATCCGAAGCGGCAAGGAGCGAGGAGGAGCTGGAGGCAGCCTCGGAGCGATTCGGCAAGTCGGTGGGGGGTACGGCGCTGCGGGTGATGGTGCTGGTGGCGAGCTTCGGGGTGGGCAAGTCCCTTCCTGTGGTGCCGAACGGGGGCTTGGGAGCGCTGCTCGGGCCTCCCCGGTATGCAGTGGAGGGAGGCCTTGCGCTCGAGGCGGCCTCCACGGCCAAGGTGGTGGCGGATGGCAGCCTCATCCTCAGCGGAGTGGCGACAGGAGAGGTGGCCACGCGCCTGTGCGGCGGCCTCGCCATGTGCTCGACGATGGACAAGGCCGGTTCAGCCGCGAGCAACGGCGGGGAGCTGTTGACGCGCTATGGCCCCCCGCATACCCGGCAGAACCCGAGACACAACAACACGATTGAACGGGAACTGGCCGCCCGCGAGGCAGCGGGACATACCGATCTGAAGAAGAACAAAGGGCAGGTGGATGCCAATGGCGAATACGTCCGGATTCCGAGGCCCGCGGGGAGACCGCACTATCGTAGGCCTGATGCCTCGTCCTTGCGGCCTGATGGCGTGCGGCACAATACGAACTATGTCTCCAACGTTCGAAATCTTCGGAGCGAGCTGGAGGCTTTCGAGACCATGAGAAAGGCGGATCCGCGTGCCACTCACGAGTTGTACCTGCTCGATGGAACATTGATCAGGCGGTACGTGCCCGCGGGTGTGACTTTTCCGTAGAAGCCGGGAAGGGCGAATGGCTCGCAAGGTGGATGTCACACAGATCCGGGACGAGCTGATCCAGGCCTTCAAGGAGGGTGACGAGGCACGTGCACGCGCACACGTATTCCAGCTTGGCGGAGAACCCCGGCAGGTCAGAGCCGCGCTGGAAGCCATGCTGGAGGCTCAGGAGGGGCTCGTGAGGCAGGCCGCGGCGTTCGGCCTGGGTGAGCTTGGCGGAGCAGCCAGCATCAAGCGCTTGGAGCGGCAACTCACGATCGAGGAAGCACGCGGCGATCATGACGGTCATGCCGTCGCAGGGGACATCACTCGAGCACTGGGGCGAATCGAGGGGGGGAGGGCACGAGCGAGCCTGGTGCGCAGACTGGAGCGCCTGGCGGCCGGCAAGCCGGAGCGCTCGGATGTGAACGAGCTGGCGCGCGCTCTCTGGAGGAAGAGGCATCCGGAGCTGATCTCTCCCGTACGTAAGAGCCTGGAGAAGATCTCCCTGCCTGCACCTCACGGTCTGCATGGCTTGTTGGTTCTCCTGGAGAAGTCGCCGGAAGAACTCCTCGCGTGGGCAAGCGACTCATCCGTTCCGGTGGGCGACAAAGCGCGAGTGCTCGCGGTGCTCGAAGAAGATGTTCCGGGCGCATTGCTCCCCGTGCTGCCCGCCTTCATTGCCACGGCGCATACCCTCGTCGAGATGGCGATGCCCCAGGCTCGAAGGAGGGAGACCGAGAACTACTGTGAGCGCTTGTTCAGCCTGCTGCTCCTGGACAAGGACCGCTTCCTCCCGGCGCTACAGCAACAGGCGCGTGCGATGCTGCGTTCCGTGGCCAGAAACCTGATTGCGGCAACCTTCCCCCTTTCGTCTCTCTGGGCCGTGGCCATGCTGGAAGCAGTTGGGTTGCCCGAGGATGCGGAGTTTGTCGAGGCGCATCGCCCCGATGACCCAGGCTTTGCAAAGGACTTTGACGAGGTTGCGCAGGCCCTGCGTGGCCTCCAGAAGAACTGAGGGACCACCTGGGCGACCTGACAGGCTGCCTTGCGCGGCCTGCGCTTCACGCGGGCCCGCCGGGCCGACTACGCTCTGGCGCCGTGACCCCCTTCTCCATGCTGCACCTCGCGCTCGCGGGAGCGTTCTTCGTTCTCGCGCTGCTGCACTTCGCGACGTGGGCCGCGGTGCGCTCCCAGCGCGTTCAGCTCTGGCTGGCCACCAGCTTCCTCGGCTTCGCGGTGCTCGCCCTGACGGCGGGGCTCACCAGCAACGAAGCCAGCGTGATGGTGGCCGACACACGCCCCTGGCTCTTCGTCGGTGCCCTGACGTCAATCACTCTGCCGTTCACCCTGCTTCGCGTCGTGTGGTCGCTGTTGGACGTGCCGCTCACGCTCTGGCGGCGCGCGCTGTTGGCGGTGGCGCTCGTGCTGGGCGTCGTGCGAGTGGCCGATGTCTCCTGGTCCCTGCTCCAACTGCCCTCCACCGGGGTGAGCGCGGAGGCGTTCGCGCGGGCTACCGGAGGCCTGAGCCTGCCGCTGTTCTGGGCCCTGGCGACGTGCGTGGCGGCCGTCTGGACAGCCGAAGCGGCCCGGCTTCTGAGGAGCCGGGGCGCGATGGCGGTGGCCGTGCTCGTCGCCTCCCTGTGTGGGCTCGCGCTCCTGGGCCGTGAGCTCGCCGTCGACGCGGGCTGGGTCCCGGGGCCTCCGGTCTTCGCGCTCGTGGGGGTGCCCTTCCTGATCCTCGCCTCCACCGCGCTGGCGATCCTCACCGCCCGCTCGCTGCGCGGCGCGGACCTGGGCACGGGCATTCACCGCTACCGCCGGCTCATGCAGCTGGGGCGCGGTGGCATGGGCGAGGTGTGGCTGGCGGTGCGCACCGGCCGCGCGGGGTTCAACCGGCTCGTCGTCCTCAAGCGGATGCTCGAGGATGACCAGGATGATCCGGCGCTTCAGGTCAAGCGCTTCATCGGCGAGGCCCGTACCTCCGCGCGCCTCCATCACCCGAACATCGTCTCCGTCCATGATCTCGGGCAGATCGACGGCGCGTGGTTCATCGTCATGGAGTACCTGAGCGGCGTGAACGTGTTCGCGCTCGTCCGGGGCGTCATGAGGGGAGGCACGCTGCCGCTCGAGGTGATCGTCGAGATCTGCCAGCAGGCCCTGCGCGGCCTGGCCTACGCGCACGAGCATGGTGTGATTCACCGCGACATCAGCCCGGACAACCTCGTCATGTCCTTCGACGGCGTGGTGAAGGTCGTCGATTTCGGCATCGCGCATCGCACCGGTGAAGCCCAGGAGCGCGGCTCCCGGAGAGCCCCGGTGCGCGCCGCGGCCTCCGCGCCGTCCGAACACCGGCTCACCGAGGTCGGCCTCGTCATCGGAAAGGCCGCGTACATGCCGCCCGAGCGGCTCACGGGAGAGGAGGCGACCGCGTCCGGCGATCTCTTCGCGCTGGGCTGTGTGGTCTACGAGCTGCTGACCGGCAAGCCGCCGGAGCTCTCCGTCGATGGCGTTCAGCTTCCGCTCCTGGAGCGACCCAACGCCCCCGCCGCGTATCAGCAGCTCAAGCAGGTGCTCGAGACCGCGCTTCATCCTGATCCGAAGCGGCGCTTCCAGGACGCGAGGGCGTTCCAGCGCAGGCTCGCTCCGGTGCAACAAGCCCTTCCGGCGGTCGAGCTCGCAACCTGGCTGCGGGAGACCTTCCCGGAGCGCTGGACACGCGAGCGCAATCTCCTGGACCTGAGCGATCCCACGCCCGCCGAGGTGGAAGCGCTGCGCACGCGCGAGTCACCCGCGGAGCGCGGCGCGGCATCGCAGGCCACGGAGCTCATGGAGCCGCAAGCCGCCCAGCCCGTCGACGAGCAGAAGACGAGACCCGTCCATCCGTCTCGGCCCGGCAGCCCACGCCGCTGAGGGGTGGCCCGCTTCGGGGCATCTGTCCGCTGCTGAGCGAACGCCGCTGCCGCGACGCGGCAAGCCCCGTTCCCCGGGTGAAGACGCGGCTTTCCCGTGACGCCGAGTCAACCCTTGCTCCCGGGTACCCCTAGGCACCCGGAGGTCCGTGCCTAGCTTGCGTCCACCCGGAGAGATGGATGCAATGACGCGCCTCGCCCTGATCATGCTGCTGGCCCTGCCTGCCCTTGCCGGCTGCCGCCGCGTGAGCTTCGAGGACTCCGTCTTCTCCAAGAAGGACATCAGCTACAGCGTGGGCGAGCTGCCCGAGCACTGGCGCCGCGTCTTCGTCAAGGACAGTGATCTGACCTTCTCGGAGGTGGGCACCGGGCGCGCCTTCTCCGTCAACTCCACCTGCGAGGGGCATGATGATCCGCCCCTGCCGGTGCTCACCCGCCACCTGCTCATGGGCTTCACCGAGCGCCAGGAGCAGGCCCAGCGGCTCATCGTCCTGGACGGCCGCGAGGCCCTGCGCTCGCGCTACCTGGCCAAGCTGGACGGCGTGCCGGTGGAGCTGGAGCTGGTGGTGCTCAAGAAGAACGGCTGCGTCTTCGACTTCACCTATGTGGCCCCTCCCGGCGAGGTGGAGCCGCGCCTGGCCGACTTCGAAACCCTGCTCGCGGGCTTCACCACGGAGCGCAAGCCATGAGTACCTCGGTGGAACAGCTCGGCACGGCTCCCGTGCCCCAGGTCGAGCCCGAGGAGGCCCGGCCCTCTCTCGGAGCCCGGCTGCGCCAGCGGCTGGAGACGTTGGGCGCCATCACGGTGATGACGGGCAAGGTGTTCTCTCGCGCCGTGCGCCCTCCGTATGACTGGGGCGCGCTCGTCTACCACACCGAGTCGCTGGGCGTGCGCTCTATGCCCATCGCCCTGCTCACCTCCACCTTCGCGGGGCTCGTCATCTCGCTGCAGTTCGGCTTCTTCCTGGCGCGCTTCGGCGTGGAGTACACCGTGGGCCGCGTGGTGGTGCTCACGCTGTTCCGCGAGCTGGCTCCCGTGCTCACCGCGCTCACCGTGGGCGCGCGCATCGGCTCGGGCATGGCCGCCGAGCTGGGCGCCATGACGGTCACCGAGCAGGTGGACGCCATCCGCGCGCTGGGCGCCGATCCGCTGCGCAAGCTGGTGGTGCCCCGGGTGCTCGCGTGCCTGCTGGTGCTGCCCACGCTCACCGTGCTCGCGGACGTCATTGGCCTGGTGGCCGGCGCGCTCGTCGTCCAGGCGCAGTACGGCATCTCGCTGGAGATGTTCTTCAAGGGCGCGCTGGACACGGTGCTGCTGATGGACTTCCTCTCGGGCGTCATCAAGGGCGCCGTCTTCGGCGCCATCATCGGGCTGGTGGGCTGCTTCAAGGGCCTCACCGTCGAGGGCGGCACCGAGGGCGTGGGCCGCGCCACCACGCAGACGGTGGCCATCTGCTCCGTGTCCGTCTGCCTGGCCGACTTCTTCATCACCAAGCTCACCCTCAGCATCTAGCCGCATGTCCTCTTCCGCCTCGCACCCGCGCCCGGAGTTCCGCCAGCCCACCCCGGGCGAGGAGCTGATCCGCTTCGAGCACCTGAAGAAGTCCTTCGGCCCCAAGCGGGTGTATGACGATCTGGACCTGTCGGTGCGCGCGGGCGAGACGCTGGTGGTGATTGGCGGCTCGGGCACCGGCAAGAGCGTGCTGCTCAAGTGCCTCATCGGGCTGCTGTACCCGGACGCGGGGCGCATCCTCTTCCAGGGGCAGGATGTGACGCGCTTTCACGAGGAGGACTTCGTCGCGGTGCGCCGGCGCGTGGCCATGGTGTTCCAGGGCGCGGCGCTCTTCGACTCGCTCACCGTGGGCGAGAACGTGGCCTACCCGCTGCGCGAGCACTTCCCCGAGCTGTCACCCGAGGAGCGCTCCCGCCGCGTCGCCGAGAAGCTCTCGTGGGTCAACCTGCCGGGCATCGAGGGGATGATGCCCTCGGACCTGTCCGGCGGCATGCGCAAGCGCGTGGGGCTGGCACGCGCCATCGCCACCGACCCCGAGATCATCCTCTGGGACGAGCCCACCACGGGCCTGGATCCCGTCACCACTGAGAACATCAACGCGATGATCAACTCGATGAAGCAGCGGCTGGGGTGTACCTCCATCGTGGTGACCCACGACATGATGAGCGCCTTCGCGGTGGCGGACCGCATCGCCATGCTGGCCAACCGGCGCATCGTCCAGGTGGGCACCCCGGACGAGATGCGCCGCTCCACCGTGCCCGAGGTGCGCGCCTTCCTGGATGCGCGGCAGGCGGAGCTGGCTCCCCGGGAGGTGGCGTCATGAGCCTGTTTACCTCCACCGAGCGCGAGCGGCGCCTGGCCTGGCGCGCCGGGCTCTTCGTCGCCGTGGGCCTGGCGCTGGCCGGCGTGGTGGTCTTCTTCATCGGCCAGGAGAACCGGCTCTTCGAGGACCAGGTTACCTACCGCGCCTTCTTCCCGAACGTGGAGGGGCTCACCCAGGAGTCTCCCGTGTGGATCGGCGGCCTGGAGGTGGGCCGGGTGGCGGGCATCGCCTTCTCGGAGACGTCCGCGGACCAGCGCATCGAGGTGCGCATTCAGATGACGAAGAAGTACGCCAACCGGGTGCGGGAGGACTCGGTGGTGCGGCTCTCCAGCCTGGGCGTGCTGGGCGAGAAGGCGGTGGACATCACCATTGGTGATCCGAAGTTGCCGGCCATGCCGGACGGGGCGGAGCTGCGCACCGGCTCGAGCGGAGACCTGAACTCGCTGCTGCGCGCGGCGGGGCAGGTGATGGATGACTCGAAGGCCATCAGCCGCTCGCTGCGCATCGCCGTCGAGGCCTACGCGGATCCCCGGATTGCCCAGGACGTGGCGGGCACCATGCACAGCCTCCGGGCCCTGCTCGAGGAGGTGGAGAAGGGCGAGGGCGTGCTGCACGCGCTCATCTACGACAAGGAGGCGGGCCGGCAGGTGCGCGAGATGCTGGCCAGCACGACGCAGGCGGCCCGGCGCATGGACGAGGCGGTGGGCCACGTGGAGGCGCTGCTGCAGGAGGTGCGCACGGGAGACGGCACCGCGCACGCGCTCATCTACGGCAAGGAGGGCGCGCACGCGCTCAACGAGCTGGGCGCGGCGGCCGGGCAGCTGGCGGGGCTGCTGGAGGACGCGAAGAAGAGCCCCAACGGCGCGGTGCACCAATTGGTGTACGGAGACGCGCGCGGCATGTTCGCGGACCTGGGCAGCGCGGCGGCGGACCTGAAGAAGATCACCTCCACGGTGGCCAGCGGCGAGGGCACGGTGGGCGGGCTCATCTCGGACCCCACCGTCTATGAGGACCTGCGCCAGGTGCTGGGCAACGTGAGGCGCAACCGCGTCCTGCGCTCGCTGGTGCGCTTCTCGCTCAACAACCGCGAGGAGCTGGATCAGGTGGGCCAGGTGAAGCCCGTGCCCGAGGAGGCCGCGGGCGTGGGGGGCTCCGGAAAGACGAAGTAGGCCACGGCCTCGGAACCGCTTCGCCCGATTGACGCCACGGCAAGCGCTGGCCGAGAGTAGGCCCATGCACAGCAGACGCGGTTTTCTCCGGCGGGCGGGCGCGCTCGCCGCGCTCCCCTCGCTAGGCACGCTGGGGTGCTCCAGCACGCCCAACACCGGCCGCTCCGGTACCCCGGGCTCGTCCGGGGACACGGTGGACTGGTTTCAGGTGGACTGGGAGCGCGACAAGCTCGCCAAGGGCGTGGTGACGGACACCTTCGTCATCCACCACACGGCGAGGGCGCCCGGGATTACGTGGCAGGAGCTGTCCGCGCTGCAGCTGCGCACCCTCTACGAGCCGCGCTACACCTGTGACTGTGATGCCCCGGATGTGAGGGGCCAGCGTCCGCACTCCGGACACTACCGCCTCGTCAAGGGACGCATGGAAGAGGTCTTCTATGCCTACCACTTCATGATCCGGCAGAACGGCGCCATCGAGCCGCTGCTGAGGTCGGAGGAGGTGGGCTGGCACGCGGGCAACTGGGCGGTGAACATGCGCTCGCTGGCCATCTGCTTCGATGGGGACTTCTCCACCGCCCACCCGCCGGAGGCCGCGATGATCGCCGCCGGGGGCATCATGAACGCCCTGGCCAAGACGCACCCCATCCGCTACCTGGCGGGGCACCAGGAGGTCATCTTGACGGGGCCCACGGTGTGCCCGGGTTCCTGGCTGCTGACACGGGGGCCAGATGGACAGACAGGCAAGGCCCGGCTGCTGGAGGCGGCGAACCTGGATTTGAAGGACCTGGTGCTGGAGCGCTGAGCCTCCGGCTTGTGCCTGGAGCCACCGCGAGGTGAGACTGGCCCCTTTCCACACCAGGAAAGGGGAAGTGCCTTGCTCCGCATCCTCCGCGCGCTGCTGCTCGTGGCCATGCTCCCAGTGGGCGTTGCCTGCGAGCAGGTGAAGAAAATCGACGTCCCGGATCTACCCAAGGTGGATCTTCCGAATGTGCCGCTGCCCAAGAGCGCTGGCAATCTGCTGCTCATCAAGACGCCCGCGGGCGGGCTCGAGCTCAACCCGGCCAGCAGCGACGCCATCACCGCGGTGGGCAACTGCACGGACTTGATCACCTACTGCTACGAGCCCGGCACCCGCTCGATCGATGAGTGTGTGGAGTCCGTGCCCACCTGTCAGACGTCGAAGCCCTGGGAGGAGGAGGCCTGCTGTCCCGCCGCCTGCGTCAAGGCGTACTCCCAGGAGCGCAAGCAGGGCCAGGAGCCCATCGCCGCCTTCGAGACCTCCTTCTTCCTCGAGCCGGACTGCTTCCCCGGTGTCCGCTCCCTGCTGGAGGCCCCGTGATGCGCCGCGTCCTTGTCTCCGCGCTCCTGCTGCTGTCGCTGCCCGCCGCCGCCTGGGAGTCCGTCTGCTACGAGCAGGCGGACACCACGAAGCAGCCGGGAGAGTACCCTCAGACGGGCGGCTCGTTCTGCGCGCCCGCCGGTGGCCCCAACACCGCGCGCCACCGCTGGGTGGGCCGGCTCGACGAGCACCGCCGCTTGTGGGAGCTGACGCGGGAGAAGGCGGGTCTGCCGGCCGGCGTCTCCTCGACGGCCCAGCTGCGCGTGTTCACCTCGGCCACCCCGCTGAACGTGGACGGGCAGCAGCTCACCTCGCTGCTGCCGGTGCCCTTCACCGAGACGGCGCGGGTGCAGGTGCGCTCCTTCACCCCGGGCGAGCTGGCGCAGCTGCCCGACTTCTCCTACGCGCTGTGGGACTGGGCCACGGGCCATGAGACGTGCCCGCTGTCCGGCGTGGGCGCGGATGCCACGCTGTGCCACGACTTCGCCAGCCACATGGGGCCGGTGAACTCGAACCACTTCCTGCCGCAAGCGGCGGGCTTCTACGCCCACTACCACGCGCTGGCGCTAGCGCGGGCCGCCCAGTGCAAGACGATGAAGGACGCGGTGGGCGGTGCCGAGCGCTTCTCGGCCTACCTGCGCGCGTGCGAGCTGCAGGCGCTCACCCTGGAGGCGGTGGGCCACCACTACCTGCAGGACTCGTGGAGCATGGGGCACATGTGGCAGCGCTGGGGCTCGCCCGAGCTCTCGGACTTCCCCAGCAGTGGGCAGGACCCCCGGGACAGGGCGGTGCTCATCGCCCTGGCCTCGGGCCTGCTGCATGGCGCGCGCGGGGTGCTGCAGCGGCTGCCGCAGTGGACGAGCTACGACGTGAATGACGCGCTGTGCGCGCCGCACTCCCTGGTGGAGTTCGTCACCCCGGGCGGCGAGCGCTACCCGGCCATCGGTGACGACTACCTGGAGCTGCTGCCGCCCGTGGGCACGGGCACCACGTACTCGCAGCAGTCCGAGCGCCTGTTCTCGTGCGCCGTGTCGGGCATGCGCCAGGTGTACGCGGCGGCCGGAGAGAACCACGGGGCGCTGGGCGCTCCCTCCGCGGGCCTGCGCACGGTGGACCCCACGGGCCCGGAGTGCTTCGGGCAGCGCGCCACCAACCGCTCCATGCTGGTGGCGGCGGCGGTGCAGTTCCGCCTCGCCGGGCAGCAGGTGGCGCTGGGGTTGGACTCGCGCGTGGTGGGGCAGATGGTGCCCACGGTGGCCAAGCAGACGGGCGAGGTGCCGGTGCCCGCGAAGCTGAAGAACGAGTTCCGCCTGAGCATGCAGCGCATCGTCTCGCTCACCCGGCTCATGGCCAAGGAGCGCCCCGAGGGCACCGAGCTGGCCGATGGCCGCTTCGGAGACTTTCTCGGCGCCAAGCCCAACCGCGAGTACACCCTGAGCGGGGTGCGCGCCTCGTACGTGGATCCGCAGCTGCCGTGGCCGCGGCCCGCGGGCGCGCAGCCGGCGGAGCAGGAGCGGGCCACCGCGCTGGCGCGCGTCTTCCACCGGGGCCACGCGGCGGAGTGGTGCCAGGCCTTCAGGACGGACGGGCTCGAAGCGCTCAGGAACCGGGCCTCGGACAGGGCGCTGGATGCCACCACGCGCCAGGCGGCCTGCGAGGCCTGCTCGGAGTTCGCCGTGCGGCACCTGCGCGTGGGCACCGGCCCCGCCAGCTACGACACCTCGGCCGAGCCGCTGTGCCACTACCTCTCCACGGGCCCCTACCTCTATCAGCCCGGCCCCGGTGCGCCAGAGGCGCTGGCCCGCGCCTGGTGTGGCTGCCCCTGAGTTGCCCGCGCTCCCGCGGCCTCCGTTACGGGACGGGGGCCTGCGGGCGCAGCCGGACCTTGGTGACGCGCTCCCCGCTCGTCTGAGGCAGGGTGCCCCAGAAGAAGGTGGGGCTGGCAAGAAGGGAGACCATCTCCGAGTCCAGGTGCTCGAAGAGGATGGTGCGCCGCTCGGCGGACCACACGGCCACGGCGGCGTATTCGCTGGTGAAGGAGCCGCTCCCCGCGATGATGATGGGCACATTGGAAGAGGCCAGCATCGTCGGGAAGATGAGGCGGGCGTTGAGCCCCAGCGACACCGAGCCCTGCTCGACGAGCCGACCGCCAAGCCACTCCCACCGCAGGATGGCACCCTGGTCGACGCGGCCGCCCGTCAGCGTGGGCACAAGCCGTGTCCAGAGCACCCGGGGCTCGAAGCCCACCACGTCTCCTGTCAGCACGGTGCAGCTGCCCGTGACGCGCTGAATCCGGCCGGAGACGAGCTGGTACGGGCACACCTGGGCCACGGACTGGAAGTTGACCCTCGTGAGAGTCACCAGGCCCAGCTGGTCCCCGTCGCGCAGCAGCAGGCCAAACGGGCCCGAGGCGCCCATCATGGCGTAGGACCGGTCCCAGGGCGTGGGACCCGCGGACGTCACCGCGGTGCCGCCGCTGAAGGTGTAGAGCGCCATATTGCCGTTGAGGTGGACGACGAGCAGCTCGTCCGCGGAGGGCAGCAGGGACGTGGCCTCGCCCAGGGTGTGGTTCATGAAACCCTCCAGGGCGAGGACTCCGCCCCTGTCCACGTAACGCCGGATGAGATCGGGGCCCACCACCCAGATGACGTCTCCGGCGACGGCCACGCGCGAGTCGGTGAAGCTGCCCACCAGGGTACCGTTGTCGCTCAGCACCTCGTTGTTGCACACCCACAGGCCCTTCTGAGTGCGCTCCAGCGAGAGGCACGCCCTGTTCACGGTGAAGCTGGGCGCGGTGGCGGAGTTGTCCATCACGGCCTGGAAGTCGAACTGGTGGAGGCCTCCCACCTGAGAGAAGGCGACGAGGATGTGGTGCGGGCCGGGGCGCAACGGGGTGAACTGCAGGGTGGCGGGTGAGCCGTCCACGCCCAGCTGAATCTGCCCCTCGAGGCGCTCGCCGCCGGGGCCATCGATCTCGGCCGTGACGGAGGTGGGCCGATCGGCGCCGCTGTCGCACGGCGACGGGAATGTGGGCGAGACGAACAGGGTGAACCTCTGGCCGACCTTCATCAGCCCGGAGTTCTGAGTGCTGACAGGGATCGGGGGAAGAGGGGCGATGTCGCAGATGGGTGGTTCGCCTATCACCTGATCCGAGCAGGCCGCGAGCCCGAGCAGCACCAGCGCGCGCAGCGCGAAACGGACGGTCCGTACGAGAGCCATGCAGTCTTTTCCCCCTTCAGAAGGCCTGGCGCAGTGAGGCGGTGAAGCCACGCTCGGCTTCTCCGCGCCCGGCGAAGCCAATGCTGTAATAGAGATCCAACTGGAAGGCATCGGCGATGAGCACGTGGAAGCTCGGCCCCAGGCTGGCGATGAAGCGCGGGTTCTCCGTGCCAGCGGCGCGGTTGAGCTCTCCGAACACGGCGGCATCCAGGAAGCCACCCACCTTGTAGACGTCGCGGGTGAGCGAGAAGCGGCCCTCGAAGCCCGTGCCCACCGCGCGCCGGGCGTAGAAGCGCGCGTCGAAGACGCCCCGGACGAGCTGGCCACCCACCGGCTGCTCCTCGATGAAGGGCTGAGTGCCCCACAGGTAGACGCCGCGGCTGTTGAACCCCAGGTCATGCCAGCCCACCTCGAAGATGCGCTGATAGCGGTAGGCCGTCAGGCCATAGCCGGGCACGGTGCCGCCCGGGTAGTGCCGGCCCCACAGCTCCAGCTCGTGGCGGCGGTCGCGGCGAATCTCGTCCGCGTCGAACACCAGCTGCGCCGTGCCGCTCAGGTACAGCCGCAGGCCCGAGCTGGGCGCCACACCGGCGGCGGGCGCGCTGCCCTCCACCGGCCGCAGCGAGAAGATGTCCAGCTGCTCGGCGCCCACACCGAGCGCCACCGTGGCGCCGCGGAACACGTCGTAGCTCAGCGCCGCCGTGGCCTGGACGCGGGTGGCGTAGTAGCTCTCCAGGCCGATGTCCGGGCGCTGGCGGCTGGTGAGCTCGACGCGCGTCTGCAGGGTGGGCCTCAGGCCCAGGCGCAGCCGTGGGGTGAACCACTGCAGCTCGCCGGCCGCGCGGGTGAGCGCCAGGTAGGAGCGCTCGTCGGAGATGCGCGTGCGGAGCTTCGTGCCGAACTGGCCGCCGGCGCTCCACCGGTCTCCTTTGAACCAGAGGTCCTCCTCGCGGTACTCGAGCCCCAGGCGCAGGCCGTCCACGCCGCTCAGCCCCGCCACGAGCCCCAGCCCCGTGGCCCACTCGCGGCGGCGGAAGACGATGTGCAGCTCGTAGTCGGCGCGCGGGGGGATGAGCGGGTGGCCCACGAACTTGCCCAGGTCATCGATGATGTTGGGAAGCTGCTCCACCTGGGGCCCCAGGTGTTTGACTTCATCGGTGCGCACCAGCTCGAAGCGCTCCACCTCCACGCCGTTCTGCTGGCGCATCGCCGCGAGCTGACGCTCGAGGTAGGGGCGGTTGAAGACGTTGAAGGGCAGGCTCAAGCCCAGCAGCACCTGCACGGTGCGCACCGAGCCCTGGCCGCGCAGGATGACCTTCTCCACCCGGCCCTCGTCGATGTCCACCAGGACGTGGCCCTTCTCCACCGCCGTCTCGACCTGGGCCAGCTCGTAGCCCGCGCGGTGCAGGAACGACAGCAGCCGCGAGCGCACCAGGGCGGCGCCCTCCTTGTCGGCCGCGAAGTCCGTCGGCAGCTCGAGCACCGCCAGGTACACCTCGTCATTGAGCACGACATTGCCGCTGAAGACGATGGGCCAGCGGCGCTTGTAGGCGCCCCAGCCCTCGGCGGGGACCACCAGCATGAGCAGCAGCCCGAGCAGTGCGAGGCAGGCCTGCACGCCGGGTCGACTCCGCCACCGCCTTTCCTCTCGAGGCTTCATCCGCTGGGCTCGCACCGATAGTACCCTGATCCGCCGGGGTACGGGGGCGCGAACCCGCGGCTCAGAAGTTGCCGAACCTGATCATCACCGACACGGTGAAACCGCTCAGGTCGTCTTTCTCCAGTCCGGCCAGGTTGACGCTACCCACGTAGCGGTAGCCCACCCCCGCGCTCAAGCGCAGGAAGCGCAGCACGTTCAGCTCGGCGGAGAGCACGGGGTCCACCACCACGACGATGTCGCTGATCAGCTCCCGGTCCTCTCCGTCGGCGCGGACGGTCCGGTTGTAGATGGCGGCCCCACCACCCACGAGCGTGCCCGCGGTGACATGCAGCAGCTTGTGGGGCCAGAGGATGTACTCGAGCCACAGGCCGCCATAGCCGAAATCCAGGCGCAGGTTCTCTCCGCCCAGGGGAGCGCCGGAGGGGGCCGCCAGCTTGGTCGTCATGGCGAAGCCTCCGGCTCCCAGCACGAAGCGGTGGTTGGCGATCCACCCGCCCCGGCCTCCGAAGAAGAGGACGTCGCGGTCCAGCACTCGGCTGTACGCCAGCACCGGGCCGCCGAAGCCGCCCTGGGTGACGTCTCCGGACAGCAGCGTCTCCATCTGTGGCTTCGCCTGGGGCTTGTCCTCCTCACGCGGGGCGGGAGGCGGCGTCGTGGCGGCGGCAGGGGCCGTCTCGGGGGGCTTGGGCTGCGCGGGAGCGGCGGCGGGAGGCGCCTCTTGAGCCAGGACGGCACCGGGAGACACCAGAAGCGAGAGCAGCAGCAGGTGGGCGCGTGTCATGGCTCCGAAGGAAAGCACTCCTGGGGTTGGCGCGGGAGGCACCGAGCGGCTGATCATCCAGAGGTCTACAAAACGGATGTCAGCCGTGGCCTGATACCGTGCGGGCGCATTGGAGATGGGAGAGGGCGCAATGGCTCGGGTGTCGAGACACGCGGGAAGCACTGGAGGGTGGGGGGTGCTGCTGGGCTGGTTGTTGCCGGTGCTGGCGCTCGCGGAGGAGCCACGCTTTCTCGCCCTGTGGAGCAGCAGCCCCAGCGAGGCGGAGGCGAAGAAGGCGCTCGAGGAGGTGAAGGGGGCTCCGTGGGCGGACATGCTCCAACTGGGCGCGGGCTATCCGAAGATCGAAGAGTCCTCGAAGCTCCCCGGCCTGCGCGCTGGCGCGTGGGTGGTGACGCTGGGGGCGTGCGCCAAGGTGGACGAGGCGGGCGCCACCACGGACCTGCTGCGCGCGGTGGGCAAGGCGTTCTCGGTGCCCGTGAAGGCATACGTGCGCAAGGTCCAGGACAAGCGGCCGCTGGCGTGCCCGGTGTTCCTGCCGCTGGAGGAGGGGCCTGACGAGGAGGGCTTCCCGCGGATGGGGTACAGCCCGCGCAGTTCCCGTCACAAGCTCCAGTTCTTCTATGTGCCCTGGGACAAGGGACAACCGCCTTCGCTCAAGGAGGGCCAGGATCCCATCGTGGTCCTGCTGATGGTGGACGGCCGGGCGACGGATGGCCGCATCGCACCGCTGAACTGGGGTTTTCTGGAGGCGCTCCAATCGGAACACTCTCCGCTGATGCGGGTGGACCGCCCCGATACAGCCACCCGCTTCATCACGCTGCTGCGCGACCATGGCGGGTCGGGCGAGATGGCCGCTCAGTGTGACGCGCTCGACCGGCGCGACGAGAACCTCGAGAGCGCGGAGCCAGAGGAGCCTGCCGAGGAAGCGCCTCGACCCAGCCCGTGGAAGGACCACTACGAAGTCTTCAAGCTGTCCGAGCTGGATATCACCTGGGACGACAAGCGCCTGCTGAAGGTCCGGCGCAAGCCCCTGGGCTACAAGTGCTGCCGCGTCTACACCGACTTCTGTGACGACTCGGTGGTGCTCGAGCCAGAGCAGGAGGAGTAGGCCTGGCCTCCGGGCAGCAAAGGCCACGAGAGATTGCCCGAGAGCAGCCCAGGCGAGCGCTCGGGCGCCACCTTCGCCTGGCGAGCGTCGTCCTTAGAGTTGATGTCTCACCGTGACGCTCTCCTGGACCGACCCCTTCCGTCGTTACCCGCTGCGGCGCCAGCTCGAGGCCTCCGACTGTGGCGCGGCCTGTCTGGAGATGGCGTGTGCGTACCACGGGGCGAAGCACTCGCTCGCCGCGCTCCGGGCGCTGGCTCAGGTGCGGTCCGGCGGCACCTCGTTGCTGGACCTGGCGCAGGCGGCGCAACAGCTCGGCTTCAAGGTCCGGGGCGTCCAGGTGGAGGACCCATCCGAGCTGGAGGATGAAGAGGGCCGCGCGCTGCTGCCCGCCATCGCTCACTGGAACGAGGATCACTTCGTCGTCCTCTATGAGGTGAACGCGCGGGTGGCGGTGGTGGGAGACCCCGCCCTGGGCCTGCGCCGCATTCCCCGGCAGAAGCTGGCGGAGCACTGGAACGGCATCCTGTTGCTGCTGGAGCCCACCGGGGAGCTCTACCGTCCGCACCCGGAGCTCACCCAGGCCCCGGCTCCCCGCGCGGAGTCCGCGCTGCGGGGGTTCGCACGGGGGCTGCTGCGCTACCGCGCGCTGTTGATTCAGATCTTCCTGGCCACGCTGCTGCTCCAGGGCGTGGCGCTCGCCCAGCCGCTGCTCATTCAGCGGTTGGTGGACAAGGCGGTGGGCCAGCGGGACGTGTCCCTGTTCATGGCGGTAGGCGTGGGGCTCGGGGCGCTCCTGGTGATGCAGGTGGCGGTGACGGCGGCGCGGGGCACGGCCCTGTTCCTGCTGTCCTCGCGCTACTCGGTGCAGCTGCTCACGCGGTTCTGGCAGCGGCTGCTCTCGCTGCCCATCACCTTCTTCGCGCACCGTCACAAGGGAGATCTGCTCAAGCGCATCGAGGACCACCAGCGCATCCGCCGGGTGCTCCAGGGCGCGGCGGCCTCGGTGCTGCTCGATGTGCTGATGCTGGTGGGCTACGGGGTGCTGCTGCTCTTCTATGACACGAGGGTGTTCGCGCTGTTCCTCGCGTGCGCGGCGGCCTACGCCGCGTGGACGCTGTGGCTGCTGCCCCGGCGCTCGCGGCTGGACCATGAGCGCTTCCGGGTGGGCGCCGAGGCCAGCCGCCTGGAGCTGCAGATGATCAGCGGCATTCAGACGATCAAGGCGTGCGGCGCCGAGCAGCAGCTGCGCGCCACCTGGGAGAAGCTGCAGGGGCGGGACGTCGAGGCCAGCCGCCGCATGTGGCGCCTGGACACCGTGCACCAGTCCGGAGGGCTGTTCATCCACCAGGCGATGTACGCGGGCATCCTCTTATATGAGGCGCACCTGGTGATGACGGGGCGGCTGACGCTGGGGCAGCTCGTCGCCACGCTCGCCGTGCTGGGGCTGGTGCTCGCGCCCATGCGCAGCCTCATCACCTTCCTGCATGAGCTGCAGGATGTGGTCATCTCGCTGCGCCGCGTGCAGGTCATCTACGAGACCGAGCCCGAGCTGCGGGACGAGGCCGCTCCCGCCGTGGGAGCCCTGAGCCACGCGCCCGAGCTGCGGCTGGAGGGCGTCACCTTCCGCTATGGCGGGCCCCACGAGCCGCCGGTGCTGGACGACGTGAGCTTCACGATACCGGCGGGGAAGATGACGGCCATCGTCGGGCGCTCCGGCGCGGGCAAGACGACGCTCACCCACGTGCTCCATGGCCTGTACCGTCCCCAGGCCGGGCGGGTGCTCTACGACGGCCAGCCGCTGGAGGACATGGCCCCCGCCAGCCTGCGCCGCTCGGTGGCCTTCGTGTTCCAGAAGACGGACATCTTCGACGGCACCGTGGCGGAGAACATCGCGCTGGGAGACCCGAGCCCGGACCGCGAGCGGCTGCTGCGCGCCGCGCGCATCGCGTGCCTGGATGACCTGCTCGCGCTGCCCAACGGGCTGGAGACGCGCATCGGCGAGGCGGGGGTGCGGCTCTCGGGGGGCGAGGAGCAGCGGCTGCAGCTCGCGCGCGCCATCTATCGGGATCCGCGGGTGCTCTTCCTGGACGAGGCCACCAGTCACCTGGATGCCAGCCTGGAGCGCGCCATCACCGAGGCGCTCCAGCGCGAAGCCGCGGGCCGCACCCTGGTGGTGGTGGCGCACCGGCTGTCCACCGTGCGGCGCGCGGACCACATCGTCGTGCTGGAGAAGGGCCGCGTGGTGGAGCAGGGCACTCACGAGGAGCTGGTAGCGATCCCGGGGGGGCGCTACCGCTCACTCGTCGAAAATCAGCTGGAAGGCTGAGTGGGAGAGCTCCGTGTCACGGCTCAGCAGCCGGAGCATCCCACCGGTTCTTCACCACACGCCATGGTGGTGATCTCCGGGCACTTCGGGGGCTTCTGTTCATTGCTGCCGCCGTGAATGCGCGCCAGGTCCTGAACGAACAACTCCTTGAGCTTCTTCTCCTTCTTTTGAGTCTTCATCGGAGGCTCCTCAGGGGTTCGAGCTGCGTTGTGGTCGTCAGGGAAACCCACGGCAGCCGAGCACCCATTCCGTTCCCGCCCGCGAGGCGGGCCGCCTCACGCGGGAATCAATCGCGGGTCCGCACGCAGTGTGCGAGCGCCCCCGCGAGCCGTCCGAGCAGGTCCGTGCCCGCGCGCGCGTCGAAGCCCAGGAACATCGCCGAGGCGTTCAGCTCCAGGAATTTGAGCGTGCCATCCCGCGCGCGCTTCATGTCCAGCCCCGTCCAGCGCAGGCCGCACACCTCGGCGGCTCTCAGGCACTGGCGGGCCACCTCCGCGGGCAGCGTCACCGGCTCGATGGACTCCTCGTGCTGGCGGAAGTCCAGCGCGCTCGAGGTGATGCGCAGGGCGGCGATAATCTCTCCATCCAGCACGTAGACGCGCACGTCCTCTCCGGGCAGCAGCTCCTGGAAGGTGACAGGCGCCAGCTCGAGCGCGGCGAGGCGCTCGTCGGTCAGGTCCTCCGGGGACAGCTCGCGGGTGGCGGCGCCGCCGGCCACGGGCTTGTAGGCCACGCGGCGGCCCTGAGCGAACTGGCGCACCGCCTGAGCGTCATTGGTCCACAGCGTCTCGGGCACGGGCAGCCCGGCCTCGCGCAGCAGGCACAGCTGCACGGGCTTGGAGTTGCGCCACTCGGTGGAGGGCGGGTTGTACATGGGGACGCCCAGGGCCTCCCAGCGCGCCAGCAGGCCCATGAGCAGCGTGGCCTTCTCCCGGAACGTCACCAGCGTGGTGCGCCAGTCCTCGTCCATGTCCGTGGTGACGTCCACGCCGAACGCCAGCGGGTGCGCGTGGAGCTGGCGCAGGTACACCGCGGCGGGCCGTCCAATGAAGCGCCCATCCACGGTGATGCCGTCCAGCCGCTCGGTCAGCGCGATGCGCGTGTGCTCGGGGAAGGAGAGCGTGTCCACCACGAAGCTCTCCACGCCCAGCTCGCCCAGCCGGCGCGCCACCTGTGTCACGTGCGCGTCCTCGTGCGAGCCGATGATCAGCACCTCTCTTCCCGTCATGGCTCGCGGGCCTCCTGCGCGTGCGAGGTGGGCGCCTCTTCGTGGGGCATGGCGCCGGCCCGGGGCGTGAGGGCCTCCAGCAGCGCGGGCTGGGCGCACCACGCCTCGACGTGAGAGAGCGGGGCTTCGCAGCTTCGCCCATCGAGAAAGAACGCGGGCACGCCCTGCGCGTGGCGTGACTTCAGCACGGCCGCCGCTCTCACCCGCGCCGCGGCCTGCTCACGCGCGGCATCCAGCCGGCTGGCATCCAGCCCCAGCTCCCGGGCGAGCAGGGCCCGCGGCGCCACATCCGCGTAGAGCCGCGAGAAGTGGCTCCGGGCCACGTGGTAGGCGCGCAGCAGCTCCGTTCCTCCGAAGGCCACGCCCACCGTGGCGATCGCCTCGCAGATCGCCTCATCCCGGGGATCCTCCGGATCCAACGGCGCCACGCCGATGAACGCGCGCAGCCACGCCCCCTGGCGCTCCACCAGCGCCTCCAGCTCCTCGAGCGCGGGGCCACACAGCTTGCAGCTCGGGTGGGCCAGCACCACCAGCGCGTGAGGAGCCTCGGCCTCTCCCACGCGTGCGCCCAGTGCCTCCGGCTCCAGTGCCAGCCGGGGCTGTTGGGCAAGCCGTGCCAGGGTGCCAAGCGGGGAGCGCAGCAGCTGGGCGTGCTCGCGCCTTGCCTCCGTGTCCTCCGCGGCGCGAGAGAGGTAGGGCACCCCCGTGAAGAGCAGCAGCCCGAACAGCAGCGCCAGCAGCAGCGCCGCGGGCCCCAGCTCCCCGGCGGTCACGGGCACCGCGGGCCGGAGCCACAGCAGGAACAGCGCCGCGCCCACCGCGTTCACCGCGTGCACCGTCAGGCAGAGCGTGCACAGGCGGCGCATCCACACCTGTACGCCCATGAGCAGCAGGGAGACGGGCAGGGCACACGCGAAGGCCGCGCCCGCGAGCCACAGCGGCGCCGGCCCCGTGCCCAGCGCCAGGGTGCCCTGCAGCACCAGGCAGGCGCCGAAGAAGGCCGTGCCCAGGCCGGCCAGCGGAACCCCCGCCACGTACGCCTGATCCGAGCGCAGCACGCTCTCACAGTCCACCGGCCCGCCCGCGCCGCACAGGGCGGAGGCCCGGCCCCGCTTCCACGTGAGCGCCCGCAGCGACGCGCCCAGCCCCAGCGCCGTGAGGCCCATCACCCCCGCCGCGCCCAGCCTCTCGCCCGGCGGCCGCGCGAGCACCGCCAGGCTCAGCACCCCCAGCCCCAAAAGCCCCAGGCCCCACCCGGCCCAGCGCCCCGCCAGCTCCGTGCGGGGCCGCTGCTCCCAGAGCACCTCCCGCGCCCGGCGCCGCCAGTAGCCGCGCTCCGCTGCCCCCGCGCCCGCGCGCTCCAGGAAGACGACGATGCCGCTCCACCGCGCCGCGAAGGCCTCGCGCTCCACCTCGCGGCTGCCCTGCTGGCTGTCCCAGACGCGGAAGCCTCGCCCGCCGGGCAGCACCGCCTCCAACAACCCGAAGCCACCGGGCGCTCCACCGAAGTGGAGCAGGGCGGGCAGCTCCTCCGGCTCCGTCTCCACCAGCGTCTCCAGCTCCGCCTGCCCCGCCACCGCCCTCAGCCCGAGCGAAGGCGCCGTCTCCACCAGCGCCAGCAGGGACGTGGGCTGCGCGTGCCGCGCGAGCACCTCGCGCACGTGCCCTCGCGTGTAGCGCAGCCCCCGCCGCCGGCAGGCCTCGGTGAGCACCTGCGAGGGGCCATCTGCCGGCACGTCGAAGCGCATGGGCTCCAAGATGGCCATGCCCTGGCGCACGCGCATGCCGGACACTGTGCTGGCGAGCACACTCCCCACTTCTGGACGATTGCACGAAGAAAGGAATGCATGCGCGCGGGGACCGCTGTCTCATGGCGGCACAGGCCTCCGTGATTCTCTCCCTCTCGACTTTTTTCCTCCGCTGGAGCCGGGGCTGCTCTCGGTGGCACACGCTTTACGCCTGGGGTGGTAGGGTGCGCGCGCTCCGCCCAGTCCGGGCTGGGGTGACCTGCCCCGCTGCGCCCCCAGCGTCTGGCCTCTTGGGCCCGGCAGGTCCCTGCTTCCCTCTCATGGGGTACCGAGGCTCCTCGAGATGACGGCTGTGGCCCCTCCGCTCCTTCAGCGCATCCCCAGCGGCGTGTCCGGGCTGGATGCCGTGCTCGATGGCGGCTTTCTCCAGGGAGGGACCTACATTGTCGCGGGCATGCCGGGCACCGGGAAGACGATCCTGGGCAACCAGATCTGCTTCCACCACGTGGCCCAGGGCGGCCGGGTCGTCTATGTCACCCTGCTGGCCGAGACGCATGGGCGCATGCTGGCGCACCTGCGCGGCATGAGCTTCTTCACCGAGGAGCCGCTGGCCACCGCGCTCTCGTATGTGAGCGCCTACCGGGTGCTGACCAAGGACGGGCTCAAGGGGCTGCTGGAGCTTTTGCGCCAGCTCATCCGCGAGCACCGCGCCTCCATGCTGGTGCTGGATGGGCTGGTGAGCGCCAGCGCCTCGGCGCCCAACGAGCTGGCCTTCAAGGAGTTCATCCACGAGCTGAACACGCTGGTGAGCGTGATTGGCTGCACCACCTTCCTGCTCACCAATGGCCACAGCCCCGAGGACGTGCACCCCGAGCACACCATGGTGGACGGGCTCATCGAGCTGACGGACGAGCTCATTGGCGTGCGGGCCGTGCGTGAGCTCATCGTGCGCAAGTTCCGGGGCAGCGCGCACCTGCGCGGCCGGCACGTGTTTCAGATTTCCCCGCAGGGCATCACCGTGTACCCGCGCTCGGAGGCGATGCTGTCCGACCCCGTCGCCATGCCTGGCGAGTACAAGACGCGCGTGCCGGTGGGCGTGCCCATTCTGGACGAGATGCTGCGCGGGGGGCTTCAGGGTGGCAGCGCCACGCTGCTGATGGGGCCTTCCGGCAGCGGCAAGACGCTGATGGGGCTGCAGTTCCTGGCCCACGGCGCCAAGCTGGGCGAGCCCAGCCTGTACTTCGGCTTCTACGAGTCGCCGCCCCGGCTGGTGGGCAAGGGCGAGTCCATTGGGCTGAACATGACGGCGGCGGTGCGCGACGGGCTGATCGAGATGTTGTGGCAGCCCCCGGTGGAGCTGGTGCTCGACGCGCTGGCGGTGAAGATCCTCGCGGCCATCAAGCGGCGGGGCATTCGCCGGCTGCTCATCGACGGGCTGGTGGGCTTCAAGGAGTCCACCGTGCACCCGGAGCGCATCAACCGCTTCTTCGCCGCCTTCACCAACGAGCTGCGCGCCATGGAGGTGACGGCCGTCTTCACCGAGGAGACCCGGGTGCTCTTCGGCCCGGAGGTGGAGACGCCCGTGAAGGGGCTGTCCGCGCTGGTGGAGAACCACCTGTTCCTGCGCCAGCTCGAGTGGAAGGGCGAGCTGCGGCGGGTGCTGGCCATCCTCAAGACGCGCGAGAGCGGGCATGACGCGTCACTGCGCGAGCTCATCATCGACGACGAGGGGCTGCACATCGGCTCGCGCTTCGACAGCACGGCGGCGGTGCTCACCGACACGAGCCTGTCGCCCGCGCAGCGGCGCAAGCCCCAGGCCAAGCGCTCCGCGGGCGCACGCAAGAAGCCAAGGGGCCGTAAGTGAAGACGGTGCTCCTCGTCGACGACGAGCATGCCATCATCGACGCGCTGTCCGGCATCCTCGAGGACGAGGGCTTCCGGGTGGTGACGGCCTCCAATGGGCGTGATGCGCTGGTCTGTCTGGAGACCATGTCACCGCTGCCCGACGTGGCGCTGGTGGACGTGATGATGCCGGTGATGGACGGGCGCGAGCTGCTGGAGCGGCTGCGCGGTGACCCCCGGTGGAGCCGCATCCCCGTGGTGATGATGAGCGCGGTGCCGCGCACCATCCTCTGGAAGGACTCGCAGCTCGCGGCCGAGGACTTCTTCCAGAAGCCGTTCGACTTGTGGCAACTCATCGATCGGCTGCGCGAGCTGAGCGGCGAGAGCAAGGAGTGAGCCGGGGGGCCTGGCCGTGGGCCAGGCTCAGCGCCGGGCCAGCCAGCTCTCCAGCTCGCGGGCCTCGGCGGGCACCAGCTGGGGCGTCTTGGCGTAGGCCTGCTGGGCCTCGCGCGCCAGCGCCAGCGCGCGCTGCCGGTCTGCGCCGGACTCCCACAGCGCGCGCGCCAGGGTGAACAGCGCCTTGCCTCGGTCCATGGGAGGCAGCTCCACCCGGGCCGCCAGGGCCACCGCCTGCTCCAGCGGCTCGAGCGCCGCGCGCGGGCCGTGCACCCGCAGCGTGGCCTCGCCCACCAGCGTGAGCGAGGTGACGACCTTGGGGTGCTCGGGGCCCAGCGCCTTGCGCCGCACCGCCAGCGCCCGCTGGAAGCCGGTGAGCGCCGCCTGGGTGCGCCCCTCCGCCAGGTCCACCTTGGCCAGGTTGAGCACCGCCGAGGCCACCTTGGGGTGCTCGGGGCCCAGCGCCTTCTCCCACAGCTCGCGGGCGCGCAACAGCAGGCGCCGCGCCTCGGCCTGGCGCCCCATCTCCTGCATCAGCGTGCCCAGGTTGTTGTAGGTGAGGGCGATCTCGGGGTGCTCGGGGCCCAGCAGCTGTTGCTGCAGGGTGAGCACCTCCGAGTAGGCCGCCTCGGCCTGGGGCCACTCGGCCAGGTCCGAGCGCGCGTTGCCCATGCTCATCAGCACCGCGGACACGCGCTGGTGGGCGCGGCCGTGCGCGGCGGTGAGCACCGCGAGGGCGCGCTCGTAGTGCACCAGGGCCTCGCGGGCCTTGCCCTGGCGCAACAGCGCGTCACCGAGGTTGGCCCGCATCAGGCCGCTGGAGGGGTGCTCGGGGCCCAGGGCGCGCTCGCTCAGCGCCAGCGCCTCGCCCTGCAGCGACACCGCCTCGGACACCTTGCCCTGCAGCCGCAGCGCGGTGGCCATGTTGTTGAGGTGCACGGCGCACTGCGGGTGCTCGGGCCCGTAGGCGCGGCGGGTTACCTCCAGCGCCTTGCGGTAGTGCACCAGCGCCTCGTCGTAGCGCCCCTGGGCGTTGAGCACGACGCCCATGCCGGTATAGGCGTCGGTGAGCAGGGGGTGCTCGGGGCCCAGCACCTTCAGCCACAGCTGCTCCGCGCGGCGCAGGCTGCTCATCGCCTGCGCGTGCTCGCCCTTGCGGTGCAAGAGCAGGCCGCGGAAGCGGTGGAAGATGCCGGCCGTCTCGGAAGTCTCTCCCATGCGCTCCAGCACGGCCTCCGCCATGCGGGTGGTGCGCTCGGCCTCGGGAATCTGTCCCTTGCCCTCGAGCTCGGCGTACATCTGCCCCATCAGCGAGCGCAGCAGCATGTCGTCATCCCGCCCGGCCAGGGCGGCGCGCTGCGCCTCATGGTGGGCCTCCCAGGCCTGGGAGTAGCGGCCCGCGGCGGCCTCCACCTTGCCCAGCAGGTGCAGCGCGGCGGCCTCGTAGGGCCGGTAGTTCAGCGCCTGTAGCCCCTCTACCGCCTCCTTCACCCGGGTGAGCGCGCGCGCGTTCTGCCCCGTCCCATAGAGCGCGTGGGCGTCGGCCACCACGGCCTGCAGCGCGCCGAGCTTCTGGCGCACGGCGGGGTCCTCCGGCAGGGGCGCCAGGTTGGCCAGCGCCTCGCGGTCCGCGCAGCGCTGCGGCCCCGGCAGGGCGTGCGCGGCCTCGGGCGCCTTCTCCAGCACCGCGCGGTCCGCCTGGAGCATCAGGTCCACCGCGGCCCGGAGCGACTCACGCCGCCGGTCCAGGCACGCGCCGCGCAGGTCCAACAGGCGCTCGGACTGCTCGCCGCGCACGTAGGTGGCCTCGCACGAGTCTCGCTCCATGCTCACCAGCGAGGCGGCATAGGCCTCCAGCGTGCGCGAGGTAGAGGCCCACGCGGCCTCGGCCAGGGGCAGGCCCGAGGCGCGGAAGGCGGCCTCGAGCTTCGCCTTGCGCGGCGTGTCCCAGAGGCCCGTGAGCCGGCGCTCGAAGCCGGTGCAGCGAGCGCTGTCTCCCTGGCGCGCGCCCCAGAAGCCCACGCCCCCGCCCACCAGGGCAGCGGCGCCCACCACGGCGGCCGCGCTGCGCCAGCGCACCCACAGCGGCTTGCGGGTGAGGGCCGAGAGCAGCACCTCCATGGAGGGGTGGCGCGCGGCGGGGTCCGCGGCCAGGCCCCGCAGCAGGGCGCGGCGCACCCAGGTGGACACCCGGCTGTCTCGCGGCGGCGAGGGAGGGCCCTGGCGGATGGCGCGGGCCAGCGCGCTGGCGGAGTCACCGGCGAAGGGCCGCTCACCATAGAGGCCCTCGTAGAGCGCGACGCAGAAGCTGAATTGATCACTGCGCGCGTCCGCCGGGGTGCCGTCCATCTGCTCGGGGGGCATGTACGCCAGCGTGCCCACCAGGGCGCCCTGCTGCGTCATGCCCTCGGCGGAGGGGCTCATGGGCAGCGCGGCGCCCTCTTCGCGCGGGCCCTCGGAGAGGCGGGCCAGGCCGAAGTCGGTGACGCGCACGCGCCCGTCCCGGCCGACGAGCACGTTGTCTGGTTTGAAGTCGCGGTGCACCAGGCCCGCGGCGTGCGCGGCGGCCAGCCCCCGGCCCGCCTGGAGAAAGCAGTCGAGCACCTCGCTCCAGCGGCGCGGCCCGGCCTTGAGCCACCGGCTCAGGGTGACGCCGTCCACGAAGTCCATGGCGATGAAGAGGCTCTCGCCATGCACGCCCACGTCATGCACGGTGACGACGTGGGGGTGAGACAGCCGCGCCAGCGCCTGCGCCTCGCGCCACAGCCGCGAGCGGGCCTCCACCGCGCCTGGGCCGGCGGCCCAGTCCGAGCGCAGCAGCTTGAGGGCCACCTTGCGGTCCAGCTCCGGATCATACGCGGAGAAGACGACGCCCATGCCGCCCAGGCCGATGCGGTCCAGCAGCACGTAGCGGCCCAGCTCCATGCCGCGCGTGAGGCTGGCACCCGCGCCGGGCGAGGCCTCGGCGCGGGTGGGCTTGGTGAGCACGGCGTCGCCGCCGGCGAGCATCACCACCACCTGGCGGCAGGACTCGCACCCGTCCAGGTGGGCCTCCAGCTTCGTCAGGGGCTCCTCCTCGAGCAGTCCCTGCACGAAGTCGGTCAGCTCGGTCTCATCTGGACAGCCCGTCGCCATGGAGGAGGACAGCAGACCCTACCTGCGCGCGGGAGGGAAGGGTGGGCCAGAGCCGCCTGGGCCCCGTGCGGACAGGCTCAGGGCGAGCCGTCCATGTCCATATAGGTTCGCCGGGCCTTGACGGAGAAGAAGCGGCCCTCGGGCAGGGAGTAGGCGGTGAGCTTGCCACCGTAGACGCAGCCGGTGTCCAGGCCGAAGGCGTTGGGGTGCTTCTGCAGGCCGCGCATGGCGTCATGCCCGAAGATGACGAGCTCCGGCCCGCGCCAGTGAGTGGCCCAGGGGGCGCCGTCCTCCACGCGCTTGGAGGGCGTGCCATCGGAGCAGATGCTGCGCAGGTTGAGCAGGTGCTCCTGGCGCTGCTCTTTGAGGGCCACGCCCGGCAGCAGGCCCGCGTGCACGGCGATGGTGTTGAGCTCGGGCAGGCGGCGGTACAGGGGCAGGCCGTCGAGGAAGTCCCAGTCGTCGCGAGACAGGGTGTCGAGCACCTGCTGGTGCTCGGGCTTGAGCTTCTTGCCGGGCTTCTGCTGGCCCTGGTACCACCGCAGCACGTGCTCGTCATGGTTGCCGCGCACGGCGAGCAGCCCCAGCTCGCGGGCCCGGGAGACGACGCCGGCCGAGTCGGGGCCCTTGGCGACGAGGTCTCCCACGAGCACCACGCGCTCGCCCTTCTGCCAGCCGCACTCCGCGAGGAGGGCGTCCAGCTCGTCGGCGCACCCGTGCACGTCTCCAATGAACAGCGTCCGCATTGGCCTCAGGATATCCGGAGTGGGCACCCGCCTGCTGCACGGTCGGGCGGGCCCAGCGGCCGAGGCCTCACTCAGCGCCGGGCGGAGAGGATGCGCCAGCTCCGGGTGTCGATGGCATAGAGGCCTCCCGCATCCAGCAGCACTTCGCCGCCCATGTCGCAGGCCTCGGGGCGCAGGACAATCTCCACGTACATCAACCCCTCGCCTCCGGGCACGGCGACAGCGTCATAGGAGTCGCGGCGATTGAGACATTGCTCGCGGGCGGGCGCGTCGGCCGGCGTCTTCAAGTCCCAGGGCAGGAAGTCCTCCATGGCCAGCTGGATGGCGGCGAGCATGGGCCCCGGCATGACTTGCCGGCCCTCGGACGGAAGCAGCTCTGGCCACGCGAAGCTCGCCGCCTCCTGGGGCGGTGCGTGAACGGGCCGCGGCGGGCGTTGGAAGAGCACGCATGAGGGCAGCCAGGCGCAGAGCAGCAACAGCCACGGCAGGGGGCGCTTCATGGGGTTCCTCTGTCCACAACAGGGGTGATGAAGCCGCGCGCCTTGTCCTCCGGCTTGACCGTGCCGATGAGCTTCCAGCGCTTGCCTTGGCGCACATACAACTCCCCCGCACGGTCCTCGTCCAGGTAAGGGATGAACTTCTGGAGGTTGCAGCCGGCGTCGAACTGGATCCGGATCGAATAGAGCTGGGTGGCCCGGAGCAGGTCCCTCGTGCTCCCGCTCATGCGCGAGGGCGACCAGGGGTGGCTGTGGTAGTCGCCGAGCGGGACGATCTGGCCTCGCGCGTCGCGCACGTTGCGAGGCACATAGCAGCTCTTCTCGGGAGAGAAGCGGCCATCATGGGTGCGGCCCAGGGGCGAAGGGTGGCTGGCGTAGTACGTGCCGTCTCCCAGCGAGTAGATGACGCCGCAGTATTCCCGGCCGGCGTCCCCTTCATTCGCCAGGGGCAGCCGCATGATGACGGGGCAGAGCTGATCAATCACCTCGTCCACGTCGCTGGACGGCTTGATGGCTTCCCAGGGCCCGCTGACCCAGACGCGGCCCTCCTCCCGCCCGTAGGTGGCGGACTCGTCTGCCGGCCCAGGGCTGCTGGCGCACCCCAGCCACCCCCAGCACCACAGCATCAGGCCCAGACGCAGCCGCATGAAAACCTCGCAGAAACGGTTAAAACCGTTAATCAGGTTTAAGTTAATATCCAATTCTTCCGTGTAGGTCAAGAACAGACTCGCCAGGTAGGGTTGCAAGGCACAACGCAGTGCTTCATCCTACTTGGCGGGTAGTGAGTCAATGCAACAACTTCAGCGGTAGGGCTCGCGGGCCCAGGTCCTGTTCTCGTCAGGGCTCGAGGGGTGAGGCATGAGCCTCAAGCTGAGCGGCTGCCGCTTGTAGGGTCGCTTACCCACGGCTGGCACTCGTGTTGCTGGTAAGAGCAGGAGGCCCATCCAGGTGTGGGCCCAGGGCCACGGCGGGCCTGTGGAGGTGAATGTGGAGCACAGCGGTACCGGCGGAGCTTTCGCGGCCCATGCGTCCTGGTTGGAGCTGAGCGCCTCGAGCCTGCGGCACAACGTGGAGGTGTTCCGCGCGCTGGAGGCTGCGGCGGGAGGGCCGCGGCGGCTGCTGGGCGCGGTGCTCAAGGGCAACGCGTACGGGCACGGCTTCCAGGAGACGCTGCCGCTCATTCATCCCCGGGTGGAGGTGCTGTACCTCATCAGCCCTCAGGATGGGTTGGCGGTCCGGGCCTTCGAGCGAGCCCAGGGGCTGGAGCCCCGGCAGGTGCTGGTGATTGGCGCCATTGGTGCGGAGGAGGCGGTGGCGCTGGCGCGCGAGGGCGTGGACGCGGTGGTGGCGGACAGCGCGTGGGCGGAGGCGGGAGCGCTGCTGCGCGCGGCGAAGCTGTCGCTGCGCGTGCACGTGCACATCGACACGGGGCTGGGGCGCGAGGGCTTCACGCTGGAGCAGCTGCCGCGCGACACGGGCTTTCTCTCCGAGTACCGGGATGTGTTCGACGTGGTGGGCGTGCTCAGCCACTTCTCGAACACGGAGGATGTGACGGAGCAGGCATACGCGCTGGCGCAGCTGGACGCATTCGAGGCGGGACAGGCGCGGCTGGTGGAGCAGCTGAAGCCCTCCCGGCCGCTGCAGCGGCACATCGCCGCGAGCGCCGCGAGCCTGGTGCTGCCGCGGGCGCGCTACGACGCGCTGCGGGTGGGCATCGCGATGTATGGGCTGTGGCCCTCGGTGGAGACGCGGCTGTCGGCGCGGCTGGTGCTGGGCGAGGTGCCCACGCTCAAGCCGGTGCTGAGCTGGCGGTGTCGGAGCCAGGCGGTGAAGTGGCTGCCCACGGGCAGCTACGTGGGCTACGGGTGCACCTACCGGTGCTCGGAGCCCACGCGCATCGCGGTGCTGCCGGTGGGCTACTTCGATGGCTACCCCCGGCTGGTGTCCGGCAAGGCGCACGTGCTGGTGAACGGGCGGCGGTGCCCGGTGCTGGGGCGCGTGATGATGAACCACGTCATCATCGACGTGACGCGGGCGACGGCGGACGAGCGGCCCGTGACGGCGACGCTGCTGGGGCACGACGGCGACGAGACGGTGTCCGCCGACTCGCTGGCCACCTGGGCGCAGACGATCCACTACGAAGTGGTGACGCGGCTGGGAGCCCACCTGCGCAGAGTGGTGGTGGACTGAGGACTGATTGGAAACAGGTAGGCACCCAGCCAGATGCGAGATGAAGGGGTGGCGGATGACGGCCTGGCGGCTGCTGTGGAAAGCCGAAGCGCTCTTCCTGGCGGTGCTGGTGGGGTGCAGTGCCACTCCGGCAGTGCTGCGGGTGGAGGACACCGGCCAGGGGCGGGCCGTCCTGCACATTCCACGCGCCGCGGAGCTGCCCTCAGTCACGCTGGAGCAAGAGGAGTTCCAGCAGGCCGTGAGGCAACTGGCGCGCGAGGTGAGGCTCACGGGCACGCCGCGCCAGATGGCGGAGCGGCAGTTTCAGATGGACCCGCAGTTCGGCAACTACCTGTGGCTGCAGAAGGACCAGAAGCTGGTGCCCACGGGCAGGGGCGAGCCGCTGGAGGGCTCGCTGACGCAGGAGGACCTGGCGACGGCGGAGCGCTATCGGGTCTGGTGCCAGCGTGTGCACGGCTTCTACGGCGACTGTCTGGGCGGGGCGCTGGTGGCGGGGCGCTACCTGGACATGCGCGGGCGCTACATCTGGGCGCTGGCGCTGAGCAAGAGCCCGGTGCTCGACGAGCTGAAGCAAGCGCTGGGGGAGATGGTGGAGTTCCGCGCGCTGCTGGAGGCGGCACTGTGGACGATGGGCTCGATGCTGCTGATCATGGCCCTCAACCCGGTGGCGCCGGGGCTGGTGGCGGTGCTGGGGGTGGGGCTGATTCTGTACGTGGGCTACGACACGCTGCTCAAACTGGTGGCGGGCTGGTTCCGGTTGATGGAGGACGTGGAGCACGCCACCACCTTCGAGCAGATCCGGGAGGCGGGCGAGCGATTCGGGAAGGTGATCGGGAGGCAGGCGGCGAGGGCGTTCGCGATGCTGCTGGTGGCGGCGATTGGGCGGACGGCGCAGGAGTTCTCGGCGAAGGTACCGACGTTGCCGGGCTCGGCTCAGGTGGCGGCGCAGGCAGAGGGCGGGGTGGGCATCTCGCCGTCCGCTTTGGGGACGGTGGAGGAGATCGCACTTGGGGCGGAGGGCGTCAGCGTCACAGTGTCCGCGAGCGCGGTGGCGATGGTGGCGCGGGGCCGTGGTGGTGGCAAAGAGCCCTGCATCGAGGTGCACCACATCGCCACTATCTGCAACGACGAGTCCACCGCGCGCGGGGGCCAGTGGACTCCGAGGTTCCGGAAGATCTTCGCTAAAGCCGGGATGACGTTGGATGACCCGGCGAACAAAATGCCGTTGCCGGGGCACTACGGACCGCACCCTCAGCGCTACCACGAAGTTGTTTTCAGGGCACTGAACGATGCAACGAAGGCCTGTCGCAGCGTCGTCGAATGCCGGGCAAAGCTCAATGCGGCGCTCAAGGAACTGGCGAAGGATATCGCTACTCCCGGTTCAGAGCTGAACCAACTCGTCACCCGGCAGCCACCGCGTTAAAGGAGCCTATGCCCAAGCGGTTCTTCGAACTCGCCGACGATGTGTATGTCCCGCACCGGTGGCACCTCGACACGCCGACGGATAATCAGGGATACGAGGTGGATGACTGGCGGTTCACGATCGGAACAACTGTCCCGCTCTCTGACCGCTTGAGAGTCCCCGTTGAGATCGCGGGCAAGCCACTGGACTTCACGGAGGCAAACGTCGGTGTGCCGGTCGTCCATGTGCGGGTCGCATCCATCTTCGCGGAATTGGCACGGGACGACGTGCAACTCCTCCCGGTGGACGTGGATGGCCACCCAGATCAATACCTCATCCTTGTGGCTACGCGCCTTATCCGCTGTATCGACGAAAAAGCATCCCGGATTCAGCTCTGGACCCATGAGAACGGTATTCCAGACAAAGTCGGTCAGTATTTTTCCGTGCGGGACATGCGCATCGACAAGGACAGGGTAGGAAGCGCTCTGGTGTTTCGTTGCGAGGGGTGGACAGGACCGCTGATTGTCGCTGGAGAGATCAAGGACGCCCTGGAGCGGATGGGGGCCACGGGCACTCGGTTCGAGGAGGTTTAGCCGCACCCACTCATCACTCGGCAATCACTGGGCTAAAGGGCCCCATGCTCAAGCGCTTTTTCAGACTTGCTGACGATGTGTATGTCCCTCACCGTTGGCACCTCGACACGCCGAGGGACAATCAGGGCCTCCAGGTGGATGATGGGCAGTTCTCGCTCGGAGCGCCCGTCCGCGTCACGGAGCGTCTGAGAATTCCCGTCGAAATCGAGGGCCAGCCGCTGGACTTCACCGAGGCGGGCATCGGCATTCCGGTGGTGCATGTCCGGCTTGCATCCCTCTTCTCGGAACTGGCACCGGACGATGTGCAACTGCTTCCCGTGGACGTGCAAGGCCAACCGGACCAGTACCGCATTCTCGTCGTTACACGTCTCATCCGGTGTATCGACGAGCACGCATCCCGGATCGACTTCTGGACGCAAAAGGACGGAGTGTCTCACAAAGTCGGTCAGTATTTCTCCGTACTGGACCTGCGTATCGACAAGGAGAAGGTGGGGGCTGCCCGAGTGTTTCGTCCCGAGGGATGGGATGTTGCCTTGCTCGTCTCCGGGGAGATCAAGGACGCCCTGGAGCGCATGGGCGCTACGGGCACGCGGTTCGAGGAAGTGTAGCCTCCATGGGCTCTGGTGCTTGCCCTCAGCGTCGTTTATCTCAGGCGCCTGGTTAGAAGGGGCTTGTCCAGCAGGGTGGGCGGAGAGGTAGGACGGGAGTGACTCGGCAGGTTCTCCTGTGGGATGGCGCAGGCCCCTTACGCTGGCCCCTTCGCTCATGAAGGGGTGACAGATGACGGCTTGGCAGCTGTTGTGGAAAGCCGAAGCGCTCTTGCTGGCGGTGCTGGTGGGGTGCAGTGCCACCCCGGCAGTGCTGAGGGTGGAGGACACCGGCCAGGGGCGGGCCGTCCTGCACATTCCACGCGCCGCGGAGCTGCCCCCAGTCACGCTGGAGCAAGAGGAGTTCCAGCAGGCCGTGAGGCAGCTGGCGCGGGAGGTGAGGCTCACGGGCACGCCGCGCCAGATGGCGGAGCGGCAGTTTCAGATGGACCCGCAGTTCGGCAACTACCTGTGGCTGGAGAAGGACCAGAAGCTGGTGCCCACGGGCAGGGGCGAGCCGCTGGAGGGCTCGCTGACGCAGGAGGATCTGGCGACGGCGGAGCGCTACCGGGTCTGGTGCCAGCGTGTGTACGACTTCTACGGCGACTGTCTGGGCGGGGCGCTGGTGGCGGGGCGCTACCTGGACATGCGCGGGCGCTACATCTGGGCGCTGGCGCTAAGCAAGAGCCCGGTGCTGGACGAGCTGAAGCAGGCGCTGGGGGAGATGGTGGAGTTCCGTGCGCTGCTGGAGGCGGCGCTGTGGACGATGGGCTCGATGCTGCTGATCATGGCCCTCAATCCGGTGGCGCCGGGGCTGGTGGCGGTGCTGGGGGTGGGGCTGATTCTGTACGTGGGCTACGACACGCTGCTCAAACTGGTGGCGGGCTGGTTCCGGTTGATGGAGGACGTGGAGGGGGCCAGCACGTTCGAGCAGATCCGGGAGGCGGGCGAGCGATTCGGGAAGGTGATCGGGAGGCAGGCGGCGAGGGCGTTCGCGATGCTGCTGGTGGCGGCGATTGGGCGGACGGCGCAGGAGTTCTCGGCGAAGGTACCGACGTTGCCGGGTTCAGCGCAGGTGGCGGCGCAGGCGGAGGGCGGGGTGGGCATCTCGCCGTCCGCTTTGGGGACGGTGGAGGAGATCGCGCTGGGAGCCGAGGGCGTCAGCGTCACGGTGTCCGCGAGCGCGGTGGCGATGGTGGCGCGGGGCCGTGGCGGTGGCAAGGAGCCCTGCATTGAGGTGCACCACATCGCCACCATCTGCAACGAGGAGTCCACCGCGCGCGGGGGGCAATGGACTCCGAGGTTCCGGAAGATCTTCGCTAAAGCCGGAATGACGCTGGATGATCCAGCGAATAAGATGCCGCTACCGGGACACTACGGACCGCACCCCCAGCACTACCACGAGTTCGTTCATAAGGAGCTGCGTGACGCAACGTTGACTTGCCGCAGCGTCGTGGAGTGCCGGGAGGAACTCACACGGGCTCTCAAAGCGCTAGCAAAGGAAATTGCCACCCCAGGCTCAGAACTGAACCAACTCGTCACCCGGCAGCCGCCGCGCTAGAGGAGGCTATGTCCAAGCATTTCTTCGAACTCGCCGACGATGTGTATGTCCCGCACCGCTGGCACTTGGACACGCCCAGGGATAGTCAAGGCCGCGAAGTGGACGAAAGGTTGTTCATGTATGGCGTACCTGTTCACATCCCGGGACGCCTGAGCATCCCCGTCGAGATCGCGGGCAAGCCGTTAGACTTCACTCAGGCGGGGTTCGGCGTTCCTGTGGTTCATGTCAGAGTTGCGTCCATTTTCGCTGAGCTGGCCCCGGATGACGTCCAACTGAACCCCGTGGACGTAGAGGATCAACCCGATCAGTACTTGCTGCTCGTTGCAACCCGCCTCATCCGCTGTATCGACGAAAAGGCGTCCAGAATCCGCCTCTGGACACACGAGGATGGAGTGCCTCGTAAAATCGGTCAGTATGCCTCGGTGCGAGATCTGCGAATCGACAAGGCCAGGGTGGGTCGCACCCAGGTATTCCGTTGCGAAGGGTGGATGGGCCCGTTGATCGTCTCCGGGGAGATCAAGGACGCCCTGGAGCGCATAGGGGCTACGGGCACGCGGTTCGAGGAAGTGTAGCCTCCTCACCTCGAGCCGCACGAGCCGTGAATCTGGTAGGGTGACTCAGGAGGTTGCGCTTCCGTGTCCCTACCTCATGCCCTGCTGCTGACCTTCCTTCTCGTCGTGGGAGCCGGGGCGCAGGCCCAGCCAGGCTCTGCGCGTGTGCAGCGGCAACGCGCTGTCACCGTTACGGGCGCTCCCTCCGAGCCGCCCACCGTGGTCCACGTGGCCCAGGGCGTGGCCACGGTGCTGGTCTTCGCGTCCCAGGTCAATGGGGCCGCCGTCGAGGTGGACCGGGAGCGCGTGAAGATTCTGGACGACGGCAACTGGTCTCTCGTCTTCGAGCCCCTGGTGGAGCCCGAGGAGGGCCTGCTGCTCAGCGTCCCGTTCACGGAGGGCAAAGCCGGCGCGCGCGCGGTGTTCCTGCTCGTGTCGAGCCCTTCCGAAGTGGACACCCGGCTGGATGTGGCCTGGCTCAAGCCGACCGTCGAGGAGTGTCAGGCGCAGCTGGCCGAGGCCCAGGCGCGGTGCTCGAAGAGCAGCCCCATCCGCTTCCTGCGTGACGGCTGGTTGGATCGCGGAGGTGTGAGCGCGCGCAACTTCTTGGACTGTGGACAGACGTCCTCCGCAAGTGGACTGCGCTGCGTCGACGGCGCCGCTTACCGGGCCGACACATGGGTGCTCGTGGCGGTCACCCTCTTCAACCCGCCCGGCCAGCCACCATGGGTTCCGCGCGAAGTCACCCTCAAGAGCGTGAAAACCGGAGCGCTCTTGAAGCCGCGCGCGGTGGAGCTGGAAGCCGCGCGGCTTCCGCCAGGGGCAGAGGGACGCGTGTTCCTCGAGGCCGAGCTGCCCCCGAGCCAGGATGCCGTCTTCACCCTGGAGCTCACAGACGCGGCGGGGCGCCGCCTCACGCTGGGCACAGTGGACCTGAGCAAGAAGGAGAGCAAGCGATGATGGGGGTTCTGGCGTCACATGGGTTGCCCGCGGAGACGGTGTTTGATGGCTACAAGGTGCTGAGAAAGCTGGGCTCGGGTGGCTTCGGCGCCGTGCACCAGGTGGAGAAGAACTGCCGGCTCTACGCACTGAAGCTCGCGCTGCTGCCAGCGGACGCGCAGGACGACTCGAAGACGCATGCCCGCACGGTGCGAGAGCTGCTGTGCCTGCTGTTGCTCGAGCACCCCAACATCGTCCGGGTGCATGCGCATGGCCACTACCCGGACGAGAAGAGCGGGCACGTGTACCTGGTGCTCGATTACGTGGACGGCTGGACGCTGGCCGAGTGGGTGGAGCGCACCCACCCCACCGCGCTGGAGCTCATCCGCGTGTTCCTGAAGATCGCCGCGGCGGTGGCGTACATGCACGGGCGCGGGGTATTTCACCGGGACCTGAAGCTCATCAACGTGGTCATCCGCAAGGTGGATGGTGAGCCCATCCTCATCGACTTCGGCGCCGCCAGCTTCGCGCAGGCCCCGGAGCTGACGGGCGCCGGGCTCAACCCGATGACCGAGCGGGCCCGGGCCCCCGAGGCCAACCGCTGGTGGCACCTGAACAAGCGCAACTCCCAGACGCGCTACGACTTCCGGGTGACGGATGAGCTCTTCGCCTTTGGCGTCATGCTGTATGACGCCCTGACGGACCCGCGCCCTTCCGAGAGGCGCCAGCGCACGGCCGTCAACAGCCTGCTGGTGCCGCCGAAAGATCCTCAGGAGCACAACCCCCGCATTCCCACGGCCCTGGCCACCCTGGTGCGCAGGCTGCTGGCGCGAGACCCGGCCAAGCGGCCGGAGAGCTTCGAGGCGGTGCGGCGCGAGCTGGCCGAGCTGCTGGAGCACCAGGGCCCGGAGTACCGGGTGCCCGTGCACCTGCCCTCCGCGCAGGTGGAGGCGCTGGAGCCAGAGGCCGCTGCCCAGGCCGGGAAACCGCCTGAAGCGTCGCCGGTGAAGAGCAGGTGGCGCGCGCGGAGAAACCTGATCACCGGGGGGGCGGTGGGCGTGGCCGCGCTTGCCGGTGTGGCCGCATACACGCTGAGCCCCGCACTGCCGCCACCAGTGCCAGCGCCGGATTCTATAGTCAGCCTCCCCCCCGAGAAGGAGCCCTCCGTGAAGACTCAGCAAAGCGCGCAACCTCTACCGCCCATGCAGCAGGACGTTCCCAGGTTCGCCAGCGAGGCTGAACGCCTCACATGGTGTAAGGCCGTAGGCCTGGGCACCGTGCTCGCCCTGAACGCGGGCTGCCCCGGTGCCCAGCTCAGACCGGAGGCCCCTGCGGAGTGTCCGGATGCCGTTGTCAATGCGATGAAAGAGCATGGGCTGAAACGCGATACATGGACCAACATCTCATTTGGCCCAGGAGATCCGCCGCTCATGAAGCAGGGGCGCATCGAAGCAGAGGTTTGGAACACGGGTGCTAGGCCGCCCGCCAATCTCCCCGTGGGCACGCGGCTTTTCGGGGAACTCTGGACGGCTCCGGATAGCAAGGGTTATGCCTACGTGCGCTTTGATCGCGTGAAACTGCCCAGTGGCACGGAGTTTCCGGTCTGCATCGTTCTTAATGATGATGGACTGGTGCAGGTCAGCGAGCGGCCAGCGCCCGGTGTCATACGCCAAAAGGGTAACGGAGGTAGCGCGCGGGTCGTATACCACTGGCCGGAATTGCCCGCGCCACTCCCCTGAGAGCGTGTCACGGATCTTTACATTTCGAGGGTCCGCCGTGGGCCTTGACGGGACCGGTTGCATCCTACCCGCCATGTCCTTCACCTGGTCCGCATGTCCCAGGTAGGCTGTTGCTCCTGTGGCGCGGGGCGCGTGTGCCGCGCGCGCAGCCAGGAGAGGCAACGACATGAGCAAGCAGAAGAAGTTTCCGGTGAAGAAGGGGGACCTCCTCTTCTCGGCCGGGCAGACCGCCTACGAGTTCGTCATGGAGCTGGAGCCGGGCAACCCTGGAGAGACCCTGGTGCTCGCGCGCCGGAGCACGGCGCAGGGGTATGAGGAGGATGTGGTCCTCAAGTGCGTGGACGTGCCCGCGCAGCCAGCCGCCGTCCCCCGGGCCGCCGTCAGGTTGGAGGAAGAGGTCCGGCTCGCCACCTACCTGCGTCACCCCGGCATTGCCCGGACTCACGGCCTCAAGCAGGTGGAGGGCACGCTGTATGCCATTGTCGAGTGTGTTCAGGGCAACTCGCTCAACACCCTGCTGAGCGTGGTGCCCGAGCGCATCACCCGCTTCTCCGACGCCTTCATTCTCTACGTCGGCGCCGAGGTGGCCGGGGCCCTTCACCATGCGCACACGCGCACGGATGACGCCGGTCAGCCGCTGGGCATCGTCCACCGCGCGCTGGACCTGGAGCGCATCTGGGTAACTTGGAGCGGCCAGGTGAAGCTGAGCGACTTTGGCCTGGCCCTCTCGAAGCTCTCCGGGCGGCTGGCCTCCACGGCGCGCCGGCCCCATGGCAACGCCTACTACGCTTCGCCCGAAGCGCTGCTCGGGCTCGCCGTGGATACCCGCTCGGACCTCTTCCAACTGGGGCTGGTGCTTTATGAGATGGCGACGGGCAGCCACCCGATGGATCCTCCCGAGGGGGTGCCGCCCGAAGCGGAGCAGGCCCTCTCCGCGCCAGAGCGTGAGCGGGTGAAAGCGGCGCTCCGGGCCGCGAAGGAGGCGGGCTTCGATGAGGGCGTCGTCGAGGCCCTCATTCTGCGCGCGGCCACCTACACCCCGCAGGACGTGGCGCTGCTGGTCGCCAGGCTCACCGAACCCCTGAAGCAGCCGCTGCACAAGGTGCTTCAACCTCACCCGGAGGAGCGCCAGCAGACCGCGGCGGAGCTGGAGGCGGAGCTTCGCGCGCACCTGGATCGGCTTGGCGCTTATGGCGCGAAAGAGGCCGCGGCGGAGCTGGATCAGGTGCTGACGGCGGCTGGAGCGCGGCTGGTGGGCCTGGAGGGCGTCTCGTGGCCGGGCCCTCGGCGGCGCTCCGCGGACGACATCTCCACCCAACCATGAGGGAACCAAGCGGGGGCAGCCCATTGGGAGCGGGTCTGAGTATCGACCTTGTGGCGTTCAATTGTGAGTCTGAAACCGTGACTCAGGGAGATGAAGGCCGAACACAGCGTCCGCTAGCGAGCGCGCGAGATACGTCAAAGAAGTGCAGTTGCTACTCTCTATAGGTTCTCGATTGTTCCATCCTCAAAACTCCAACGCACCTGGAACTTCGGTCCAACATAGGGGAGCGGGCATACAGGTATGCAGTTGCCTCGGTCACCGGCTGGCACAGGAGTTTTAGATGTGGGCCAACCACGATATCCTGCAATTGCCCACTGCTGCGAGGGAATAAAGTTCCCAACAGCCGGTCTAAGCACTCCACGCGGACCAATGGGACCCTTGTAAATATCTATCCACCAAAGCATCTCTTTCTCTGTATAACTGCCCGCTCTTCGAGGCTCTGTGGCGCTAAAATGATCGTAACACAGCTTAAACAAAGCACCGAACAGTGAGTAGTTGGGGGAGCCTGCATAATAGCACTCAGTACCGACTTGCACTGAAGAGCCGCACTTGGGAACCGCCCCAACAGTAGCGCATCCCCCAGCATCAGGAGCAGCTTTTCTGTAGGTCAAGATCCAGTAATTGTTATGAAGTTCGACTACATCCCAGGCGATTTCTCCGTAGAATTGCCCGCTGGGGGATTGTTTTAGCGAGACCAACGCCTGACATCCGTCTGTTTTCTGCTTGGATGACCACGTCGCGAATGTTGCTCTCGTTCTTGCCAGAGCATCCGTTAGTTCTTTGGTGACGTCTGGGCCACAGACGGGGCTTGTCGAGCCTGATCCAGGCTCTGCTGCGTAAACAGGTTCATGTGGGTACAAGGCAAGCATCGCGCTCGATACTACAGCGTAAGCAAGCGTTCCCCGCACATGTCTAACCACAAGGCTAGTGGACGGCATTGGCGCCTCCTGCTGGGGCTTGAATCTTGCGAAGGCTCCTGACAAGGAATGCGACGGCAATAAAAAACATTAATAACCCAATGGCAAACCAGCCAAGATTCTGAATATGGGCACGCCAGTACGGTTCTTGAGTCTGAAAGATCCAGTCAATGTGGAGGAAGCTGAGATCATACCAAGCCGTGTTATGGCGCCGCCATCCGAGTCTAAATAAATTGAACCGGGTAAATACCAAGGCCACCAAGCCGAGCAGCCCAAACCCGATTGCGTGAAGAATGTATTTTAATCGCATGGCGTCCAAGTTCCTCTACGGGGTGCCTGTGTCAAAAGAACGAGACGTAGTTGAAGCGGCTCCTTCGGCAATTCTTCTGCACTACGAAACAGCCCCCAAACTGCGTTGTGAACAGTTCTCGCGTCTGAATGGCCGGCGGGCAGAAGACCTCTCAAGGAGAGCTTCTGCTTGATACGGGACGAAATTAGCACATCTTTCGCTTGAGTCAAGACACAGAGTAACACTTCAACTCAGGTGGCGAGCGTCCAGGCCGGACCGTCGGACGTGGACCTCGTGGTGCGCGTCCCGGCCGGGCACGCCTACGGGAGTCGTCTCGCCATGAGGGGCGTAGCCCTCAAGGTCAGAAATGCTTTGCCGCGATTGCAATATCAAGAAAGGCGATAAACTGCCGACGCCGGAGTCAGAAAAGTGAGCGAATCTGTCGCTGATGGTTTGACGAAGATCGTCGTTGAGTTGGAAAAGGACGAAGACGACTACCCACCGGCGGACTATGAGAACCTATGGGTCACGGTCGCGGGAAATGGACTCTACAGAGTAGGTAATATTCCCTTTTTCGCTATGGATATCGCGCTAGGAGACCTCGTGGAGGCGGAGCCTGATGATGGGCTGCTACGCTTTCGCCGTGTGGTTCAGCCATCTGGTCATAGCACGATGCGTGTCATTGTGTATGACAAAGAGGAGGTGGCGGCGGTCCGGGAGCTCTTCAAGGCAATGGGCTGCTCGGTTGAGCAAAGCCACATCCCCGGGTTGATTGCGCTGGATGTGCCGCCGTCCATCTCCCTTGCCCAGGCGCAACAAACCCTGGCGGAGGGAGAGTCACAGGAGCGCTGGGGTTACGAGGAGGCGTGCCTCGCCGAGCCGCCTCCCACATGAAGTGGGTTTCCTCTCAAGTCCCCGGCGTCGAGGGCGGCGTGTGCTTCCAACGGCGGTGCAGCCACAGCCACTGCTCCGGGTACTGGCGAATCACCCGCTCGAGCGCCGCCGTGACAATCGCGGTGTGCTCGATGATCGGATCCTTGCCCTCCTCGGCGGGCGGCGGAGGAAAGGGGCCGTCGATGTGCACCCGCATGCGCGGCCCGTCCCGCACGCCCATCACCACCCAGGCGGGGATGCCCGTGCGCTGCGCCGCCACCGCCAGGGCCGGCGTGGTGGACGCCAGCCGCCCGAAGAACGGCACGAACACGCCCTTGGTCGGGATGCCCTGGTCCAACAGCATGTACACGCTCTCACCGCGGTTGAGCGCCGCCACCGTCTCCTGCACCGCCCCCTTGGGGTAGATGAGTCCCGCGCCCGCGCGCACCCGGTTCTCCGCGATGCGCGTGTTGAGCGCCCCCTTGAGCGGCCGCACCAGCGCGTTGAGCGGCACGCCCCGGTGGATGAGGATCTCCCCCAGCAGCTCCCAGTTGCCGAAGTGCCCCGTCACCAGCAGCGCGCCCTTGCCGGTGGCCAGGTGCGCCTGCAGCGCCTTCCAGGCCTCGGCGCCCACCACCTCCTCCTGCTCCCAGCCCTGCGGCAGCCGGTACTCGTCCGCCAGCGCCTCCAGCACCACCCGCGCCATGGTGATGTAGACGCCGCGGGTGATGGCGTGCCGCTCCTGCTCGGAGCGCTCGGGCATCGCCATCGCCAGGTTCTCCAGCGCCACCCGGCGGCGGATGCCCAGCGTGTAGGCCAGAGCGCCGATGAAGCGCGCCAGCTTCTCGCGCGTGCTCCACCTCAGGCCCGACACCAGGCCCATGGCCAGGTTGGCCAGAAAGCCCAGGAGCGGCCCCGGGGGCTCGCCAATGACGCGGCGCAGGTGCGTGGACGTCAGCCGGATGGGGTGGACGGCGGGAGCAGGCGTGGAGGCGGGCGAGGACACGGCGGCGCACTGAACACGGAAGCGGGCAGGCCGGCAAGGGCGCGCATACCGGATGTCACTCCTCTGCGCGCCCGGAGTGCGGTAGACCCCGGTCCATGCGCTTCCTCACCTCCTCGCTGCTCCTCCTCGGAGGGCTGCTGGCCGCCTGTGGTGCTCCTCAGTCCGTGCCGGACTCCGCGCCCGCGGCTTCGCTGCCCCCGCCCGCTCAGGCCGCCGCGGCTCAGCCCGCGCCCGCCGCCGTGGCAACCCCGCCCACCCCGCCCACGCTGCGCCTGCCCACCACCGTGCGCCCGTTCGGCTACGCGGCCGAACTCACCCTGGATCCGAAGGCGGGCACCTTCCAGGGGGTGATGGAGATCTCCCTGGCGCTCAACGAGCCCACCTCCGTCATCTGGCTACACGGCAAGGCGCTCACGGTGAAGGAGGCCCGCGTGCTGCAGGGCGGCCTTACCCAGGCGGCCACGCAGGTGCCGGGCACCGCCGAGGTGCTGGGCTTCACGCTGCCGCGCGCGCTGGAGAAGGGCACGGCGAAGCTGCGCATCACCTACGAGGGCGTCGCCTCCACGCGCGAGCTGGAGGGCGCCTTCCGCACGCAGGAGCGCGATGACTGGTACATCTTCACCCAGTTCGAGCCGCTGGGCGCCCGGCGCGTCTTCCCGTGCTTCGACGAGCCGGGCTTCAAGGTGCCCTGGCAGCTGACGTTCCACGTGCCCGAGGGCACCGTGGCGGTGACGAACACGCCGCAGCTGTCCGAGCAGCCGCGCGAGGGCGGGGGCCGCACCTTCCGCTTCGCGCGCACCCAGCCGCTGCCCAGCTACCTCATCGCCTTCGGCGTGGGGCCGTTCGAGTTCGTCCAGGCCGAGCCCGCGGGCCGCAAGAAGGTGGCCACGCGCATCATCACCCTGAAGGGGCGCGCCGCCGAGGCCGAGTACGCCGCCAGGGTGACGCCCCAGATTCTGGCGCGGCTCGAGGACTACTTCGACATGCCCTACCCGTACGAGAAGCTGGACACCATCGCGGTGCCGCTGTTCGGCGGCGCCATGGAGCACCCGGGCCTCATCACCTTCAACTCCGAGCTGGTGCTGGCCAAGCCCGCCGAGGACACCGTGGGCCGCCAGCGCGCCTTCGCCTCCGTGCAGGTGCACGAGCTGGGGCACCAGTGGTTCGGCAACCTCGTCACCCTGGCGTGGTGGGATGACCTGTGGCTCAACGAGGCCTTCGCCACGTGGATTACGCCGCGCATCCTCGAGGACTGGCAGCCCACGTGGGACTCGCGCGTGCAGGCGGTGCACAGCCGCTCGTATGCGCTGGGCACCGACAGCCTGATGTCGGCGCGCCGCATCCGCCAGCCCATCGAGAACGAGGGCGACATCCGCGGTGCCTTCGACAGCATCACCTATTCCAAGGGCGCCGCGGTGCTGATGATGACCGAGGAGTGGCTGGGCCGGGACGTGTTCCGCCGCGGCATTCAGCGCTACCTGCGCGCGCACGCGGGTGGCACCGCCACGGTGAAGGACTTCCTGGCGGCGCTGTCCGAGGCGGCGGGCCATGACGTGGGCGGGGTGCTGGGCACCTTCCTGGATCAGGGCGGCGCCCCCGTCATCACCGCCACGCTGGACTGCTCGGGCCCAGCGCCCAAGGTGGCGCTGAGCCAGCGGCGCTACCTGCCCATTGGCTCCACGGGTGACGCGGCGCGCACGTGGAAGGTGCCGCTGTGCGTGCGCCATGGCTCGGACGGCAGCACGGGCCGCACCTGCACGGTGCTGGAGACGGAGCGCGCGGAGCTGGCGCTGCCCGAGGCGAAGTCCTGCCCGGAGTGGCTGTTCCCCAACGCGGAGGGCGCCGGCTACTTCCGGGCCCAGGTGTCGGGCGAGGCGCTGCGCAAGCTGCTGAAGGTGGCGGACACGCGGCTGACGCGCTCCGAGCGCGTGGCGCTGCTGGGGGACGCGCGCGCGCTGGCCCGGGCCGGAGCGCTGCCCGCGGGCGATGTGCTCGCCCTGGCCGCGCGCTTCTCGGAGGACAAGGATCGCCAGGTGTTCTCCGCCTCGCTGGAGCTGGTGGAGGTGGTGGACCGGCGGATGCTGTCCGCCAAGCAGCTGACGGACTACTCGCGCTTTTTGCGTGAGACGTACGGGCCGCGCGCGCGCAAGCTGGGCTTCACCCCGCGCGCCACGGAGGACGAGGACACGCGGCTGCTGCGGCCGAAGCTGCTGGAGCTGGCGGGCCGCTGGGGTGGGGATCCGAAGCTCGTCGCCGAGGCCCGGAAGCTGACGGGCAAGTGGCTGAAAGATCGCAACGCGGTGGCGCCGGACCTGGTGCCCTCGGTGCTGAGCATCGCCGCGACGCACGCCGGGGCGGAGTTCTCGCCCCGGTTCCAGGCGGTGCTGAAGGCGGAGGCGGAGCGCAAGGTGCGCCAGCAGCTGCTGGGGGCCCTGGGCAGCGTCACGGATCCGCTGCTGGTGCGCCAGCAGCTGCCCCTGGTGTTGGACGCGGGCTCGGACGCGCGCGAGGTGATGCGGATGATGTACGGCCCGGCGCAGGAGCCGGAGACGCGCGAGGTGGTGTACTCCTTCGTGAAGGAGAACTACGAGGCGCTGGCCTCCCGGATGCCCGAGGAGTACGTGGGCGCCCTGGCGCGCGTGGGCGGGGCGTACTGTGACGCGGAGCGCCGCAAGGACGTGGCGGACTTCTTCACCGAGCGCAACGCGCGCACCGCGAGTGGGCCGCGCATCCTGGCGCAGGTGCTCGAGCAGGTCGACCTGTGCGTGGCGATGAAACAGGCCCAGGGCGCCAGCATCGACGCGTTCCTCAACAAGGCGCCGGTGAAGGCGCCCGCTGCGCAGTAGGGCGAAGCCGCCTGCTCCCGGGGCGCGCATGACGCCTCGGGAGCGCTCGTGGGAATGAAGCCCCGCCCTGGCGCACGGAGCGGGGGCGGCCCAGGCGTTGGAAACCTCCCTGCCCTCCGTTTGTTGTCACAGCAGGGAGGTCTCAAGCCATGGCCGCGAACAGCGAGGTTCCTTCGGTGCGCATTTATCGGGCGCTTGCTGTGCTGGGGCTGCTGGTCTCGGGAGCGGCGCTGGCGGGGGCTCCTGGCGCTCGCACCTCCGCCATGACGTCGCTGGAGGAGGCGCTCATCGTCACTCCGGACCTGGACCCCGCCGAGTCGCGCCAGCCCGTGGTGGGCTACCTGCACCGCACGGAGGACGGCTGGCGCCTGGACATGCTGCCAGGCGCGGTGCCCCGGACGGGGCCGTTCCCGGTGCTCACCAACACGGCCAGCGCGGCGCTGGAGGACATGACGTCCCAATCCGTCATCGCCGGGCCGCAGCAGCTGCGCGTGGACTTCTAGGCCAGGCGCATTCCCGTCACACCCGCGTTTCTCGCCACTCCACAGTGTGACGAGCCCCGCGGGGCCGTGCGCCGGGAGGACGCGATGGGCTTTGTGAAGAGCGAGGAGAGAGCGGTACCCAGGGAGGCTGGAGGCGTGCCGCCAGCCGGGCCCGTGCGGACGGGCGGCAACGGCCACGCGGGCCAGCCCCAGCGTCCTGCTTCCCTGACTGGGGCACGGGCCAGCGCTCGCATTGCCGGTGACTGGTACCAGCGGGTGCGCGGCCAGTTGGAGCAGGCCGAGCAGCGCTACCGCGAGCGCAGGGAGCCTCGCCATGCCGTGGTGCATCAGCTTCGGGACGAGCACCGCTCGCCCCTGGATGTGGACAGCCCGGAGCGGGTGCACGCACGGCTGCGGCGCCTGGGCATCGAGGGCACGGCACAGGGCGAGCCCGCGCAGCTGTTGTACGAGCGGGTGCTGGGGCGCAGCGACCTGACGAGCGTGTGCTTCCTGGAGCGGGGGCTGAAGGTGTCGCGCTCGGTGGGGCGCATCCACATCGGCGACTCCCGCGGGCGGGTGATGGGCTACGGCACGGGGTTCATGGTGTCGCCGCGGCTGATGCTCACCAACCACCACGTGCTGAGCAGCAAGGCGGAGGCGGCCACCAGCCGCATCGAGTTCAACTACCAGTCGGGGCTGGATGGGGCGGCGTTGCCCTCGGTCGTCTTCGCGCTGGAGCCGGGGGACTTCTTCCTCACGGACGAGAAGCTCGACTACACGCTGGTGGCGGTGAGGCCGGTGTCGCTCAACGAGCTGCCGCTGAGCGAGTTCGGCTTCAACCGGCTCGACGAGTCCCAGGGCAAGGTGCTGCTGGGCGAGTACGTCAACATCATCCAGCACCCCAACGGCGAGCCGAAGCAGCTGGCGCTGCGGGAGAACCAGGTCGTCGATCTGCTCGACACCTTCCTGCACTACCTGACGGACACGGCGCCGGGCTCATCGGGCTCGCCCGTCTTCAATGATCAATGGGAGGTGGTGGCGCTGCACCACATGGGGGTGCCCCAGCGCAACGAGCAGGGCGAGCTGCTCACCACCGAGGGCACCCCCTGGGAGCCGGGCGAGGACCCGGCGCGGCTGGCGTTCAAGGCCAATGAGGGCACCCGGGTGAGCGCCCTGCTGCGGCACGTGCGCGCCCAGCCGCTCTCGGGCGAGGCGCGCAAGCTGCGCGCGGAGCTGCTCGAGCCCAAGGCAGGCGGTGAGGAGCCCGAGCCTCCCCGCTCCGGCTCGCGGAAGCGCCCGGGCACCGCCTCGGCTCGCCAGGGAAGCAAGGGCGGCGGCAGGGCCCGGAGCCCGGAGGAGCAGGCGCCACGGACCCGCGAGGCGATGGAATCGAGCGCGGAGCCCTCGCCAGGCGGGGACTCGCGGGAGCCGGGGCTCGCGGTGGGGCAGGTGACGCTGGCGGAGGGAGGCACCACGCTGACGGTGCCGCTGCGGGTGAACATCCAGGTGGACCTGGCGGGGCTGGGAGCCTCCGCGCGGGAGGGCGAGCGGGAGTCCCTGCTCCTGAGGCCGGGGCTCGAGGCGACGGCGCGGCCGGTGAAGAAGGCAACGGGCCTTCGGGGACAGATGGAGCGCGAGCTGCGGGAGGCGCTCACGGAGCTGAAGCGGGCGCGGCGCCAGCCCTACTTCGACGAGGAGGCCGCGCGCATGGCAAGCGAGCGCTACTACGCGGGCCTCGGCGAGGCGCCGGACTTCGCGACGCTCAGCGAGTTGGTGAGCAACACCCACCGCACGCTGCTGCGCTATGCGCCGATGCGCCACGTGTACCCGGTGGTGGACCTGCGGCCCAATGGAATGCTGCGCAGCATCTACTCGGGCAAGGAGTACGATCCCGAGGACTTCATCCGCGAGGACGCGCGCATCGACCAGGCCCGGGCGGACCGGTTCCGCGAGGTGGTGCTGGCCGAGCGCGAGCTGGGCGCGGAGGCGCTGGCGCGGGAGCTGGAGTTGATGGAGGCGGCGCTGCCGTTCAACTGCGAGCACGTGGTGCCACAGTCCTGGTTCGGCAAGCGCGAGCCGATGCGAGGGGACTTACACCACCTGTTCGCGTGCGAGTCGGGTTGCAACAGCTTCCGGGGCAACACGCCGTACTTCGACTTCCCGGACTTCGAGGAGGCGCTGCGCCAGGAGTGCGGCAAGCGGCTGGGCAACAAGTTCGAGCCGGGCAGCGGCAAGGGCGCGGTGGCGCGGGCGACGCTGTACTTCCTGCTGCGCTACCCGGGGGAGATCAACCGCCTCTCCACCGAGTACGAGGAGCACCGGATCGCGCTGCTGCTGCGCTGGCACGCGGAGGAGCCGCCGGACGTGTACGAGCTCCACCGCAACGAGGCCATCCACGAGCGCCAGGGCAACCGCAACCCACTCATCGATCACCCTGAGTGGGCCGAGCGGGTGGACTTCAGCGAGGGGCTGGGCTGAGGCCCCTCACGGTGGCTACTTGGCGCGGGGGCGGTTCATGAAGGCCATGAACGCCTCGCGGGCCTCGTCGGAGTTGAGGCGCTTGATGAACTCGGCGCCCTCGCGGCGCAGCACCGAGTTCACCTCGGCGCGGATGGGCTCGCGCAGCAGGCGCTTGGTCACCTTCAGCGCCTCGAGCGGCTTGCTCGCCAGGGCCTGGGCGCGCTCGGTGGCCACCTCGAGCAGCTTCGCGTCGGGCACCACGCGGCTGACGAAGCCGGCGCGCTGGGCGGTCGCCGCGTCGAAGGGCTCACCGAACATGAGCAGCTCGCTGGCCAGCGCCATGCCCGCGTTGCGCGGCACCAGCAGGCTGGAGGCGCCCTCGGGGCACACGCCCAGGTTGATGAACGGCATCACGAAGCGGGCACGCTCGGTGGCCACCACATAGTCACAGTGCAGCAGCATCGTCGTGCCAATGCCCACCGCGGGCCCATCCACCGCGGCGACAATAGGCTTGTCGTGGTTCACCAGCGCGCGCAGGAAGCGGAACACCGCGCTGTCCTCGCCCGCGGGCGGCTGCTCCAGGAAGTCGCCAATGTCGTTGCCGGCGGTGAAGCTGCCCCCCGCGCCGGTGAGCATCAGCACCCGCACGGAGTTATCCAGCGCCGCCTGCTGCAGGGCCGTGGTGGCCGCCTCGTACATCGCGTGGGTGAAGGCGTTCTTCTTCTCGGGACGGTGGAAGGTGAGCGTGCGCACGCCCTCCGCGTCCTGCGTCAAAAGGCTCTCGGACATGGCCGCGCAGCCTAACCGGGGCCGCGTGCTGCCCGGGGATTCTCCTTGCTCGCCAGGGCTGTTCGCACAGGTGCCGACAGTGAATTCAAAGGTGCGCAAGCTAGGCCAAGTCCGAGCTTGGAGAGGCTAAATTCAGTAGAACCCAGTGAGCGGACTGCCGCCTACAGAGCCGCCGGGCGAGCAGGCCCGTGGTGCGAAGCGCTGCTCCGGCCACTAGAGAACGCCGGTGCCGAACCTCAAGAACCTGCTGTGGGCCGGTGCTCTGGCCCTCTCCCTGAACGACTCTTCCGCTGAAGCGGCTCAGCCGGAGCAGGCCTCCGGTGCTCAGGAGCCCCTGCGACAGCCCATCCGCTATGCCGCCCTGGGTGCTTCGGATACCGTGGGTGTCGGTACCCGCGCACCCGCCAGGGACAACTGGACCGCGCGCCTTCACGCCAAGCTGCCCCCGGGCACCGAGTACGCCCGCTTCGCGCGCAGCGGCATCCTGCTCGCAGATGCCGCCGAGCGCGAGGTGCCTCAAGCCATCGCCTTCCGCCCCACGCTCGTCACCCTGTGGCTGAGCGTGAATGATCTCACCCACGGTGTGCCCCTGCCCCGCTACCGCGAGTCGCTGCGCGCGGTGCTCGGCCGGCTTACGCGCGAGACGAACGCGCAGGTGGCGCTCCTCAACGTGCCGGACCTGTCCGCCCTGCCTCGCGGCGCCGCCGCCCGCGCCCAGCTTGCCGCCATGACGGCCGCCTGGAACGAGGCCCTCGCCTCGACCGCCGCGGAGTTTCCCGGCCGCGTCATCGTCGTGGACCTCGCCGCCGCCTCGCGCGAGCTGCCCGCTCATGCCGAGTGGATCTCCTCCGATGGCTTCCATCCCAGCGCCGCCGGCTACCAGAAGCTCGCGGAAATCACCGAGGCCGCCCTGCGCCGCGCGGGCCTGTTGCCCGCCAAGGCGCCGCGCCCGGCCGAGGCCAGGTAGTCAGCGCGGCGCCAGGCCCGTCTCGCGCTTGAGCCGGGCCGCGCGCAGCACCTCTTCCTCGTGCGCCCGGCGCGTGAAGCCGTGGTCCGTCACCCGCAGCAGCACCAGCGGCTCCGTGCCCGTGCCATGCGCCTGGTGGGTGCTCCACCGCGGGATGAAGACGGCGTCTGCCGGCTTCACCTCCACCGTCGTGCCGCGCACCCGCACCCGGCCCGCTCCCGAGAGCACCACCAGCAGCGTCTCATGCGCATGCTCCCGGGCCTCGGTGGCCTGGCCTGGCGCCACGCGCACCACGTTCGTCTCCAGCACCTCGGTGGGAAACGCCACCCGGTCCACCGAGAAGTCGATGCCCCGCCACTCGTGCGCCTCCCGGTAGAAGGGGATGACGTCGCTCAAGTCCCCCAGGTGCACCGTGCGCGCCTCGGGCTGCTCGGGCGCCAGCGGCAGCCTCGCCTGGATGCGCTCCATCAGCGGGCTGAGCCGCCGCTGCTGCACCGCCTCGAACAGCCCCTCCAGGAAGTGGCCCTGCAGCTCCAGCGCCCGCTCCAGCGCCCGGCCGCACATGTCCTCCCAGCCCGGCTCCCGCGCGTGAGAGAGCATCAGGTCCTCCAGCGCGCTGGCCTGGGCCCGCCCCGGCTCCATCTGCTGGTAGAAGAAGGGCAGGTACCGGTCCGACACCCCGGCCTTCAGCAGCCCGTCCACGAAGATGCTGTACAGCCGCGGAATGGGCGCCTCCAGCCCCAGCGCCAGGAACGCGCTGGCCGAGCCCGGCGCGGAGCGCAGGCACCAGTCCATGCACTCGCGCACGAAGTAGCGCGCGCTGTCCTGGAAGCCGATGGCCTCGGTGTCCACCCCCAGCCCGTCTCGCAGGAAGCGGCGGAACAGCGCCGCCGGGCGCTTCTCCGCGGGCGGGGCGCCCACCTCCTCCCAGAGCGCCTGCGTCAGCCGCGCGCACCACGTCTCGCTCTCGCACTGCGTGAGCAGCGCGTGGACGAACCGCGAGGCCGAGCGCGTGAGCAGCGCGTACTGCGAGAAGACGAACGCGAAGTCCTCGCGGGTGAGCACGCCCTGCCGGCACGCGCGCAGCAGGCGGTTGTCCCAGAAGGCATGCGAGGACAGCCGCAGGTGCAGCCGCTCCAGCGCCGCCTCGTCGGCCGAGGCCCGCGGCAACACAGCGAGGTGCTCACCTCTGGGCTCCGGCTCGCGTGCGCGCTGCTGCGGCGCCCAGGACAGGGCGGAGAGGACCGGACCGGCGGAGGGTGGGCTCATGGCGACGGTTCCCGGGGTGGGGATATTTACTGATTTACCAAGGTGTGCACGCCTGCTGGGCTGGCAACCCCGCGTGGGCCTTGTCCGCGAGAACCATGCGAGTGTCGGCTCCCGGAGCACGCGGGCAGGGGAGCCACTGGCTCCTCCTCTGACGCAACGCGCAGAGGCCATGCTTTTCCTTGGAAGAAGGCGAGGTGCCCATGCGCTTTCGAGACCGAGCAGAGGCGGGCCGGCGGTTGGCGGCGATGATGATGGCTCACCGGCCCGAGGCGCCTCGGGTGTTCGGCCTGGGCGCCAGCGGGCTGCCAGTGGCCCTCGAGGTGGCCCAGGGGCTGGGGGCTCCGCTGGAGGTGTGGATGGCGCGGGGCGTGGCGTCGCCCGAGGAGGGCGGCAGGCCCGTGGGCGCTGTCGCCGAGGGCGAAGGGCTGTACCTGGACATCGAGGGCATCCGCGCCGCGGTGGCTCCCGCTTCCGAGCTGGCGCGGTGGATGGACGCCGAGGCGGGCGAGGTGGCGCTCGCGGCCCAGCACCTGCGAGGCGGCCACGCCCGGCTGGAGGCGCGCGGCTGTACGGCGGTGCTGGTGGTGGACGGCCTGGGCGCCGACACGGGGCCGGTGGTGGCGGCCCTGCGGGGGCTCAGGCGGCAGAGCCCGGCGCGGCTGGTGCTGGCGGCGCCGGTGGCCTCGGCGGAGGAGCTGGAGCGGCTGCGGCCCGAGGTGGATGAGGTGGTCTGCTGCCGGCCCAGCTGGTCGCTGGTCACCGTGGCGCACGCCTATGACGACTTGCGCGAGGTGCCCGAGCGCGAGGCGCGCCAGGTGCTGGCGCGGGCGCGCCGGCTGGCCACGGTGGGCACCCAACTGGGGACACAAGGCAGCGGCGACTGGATGTAGTGGTATAGGGTCGGGCTCACATGAATGCTCCTGAAATGCGTTTCGTCTGGCTGGACCTCGAGATGACGGGGTTGGACCCCGACACGTGCGCCATCATCGAGGTGGGCGTCATCATCACCGGGCCGGACCTCAAGCCCCTGGCGGAGCTGGAGCGCATCGTCTGGCAGCCCGAGGAGGTGCTGGCGCGCATGGAGCCGGTCGTCAAGGACATGCACACGCGCAATGGGCTGCTGGGGCGCGTGCGCACCTCGCCCATCTCGCTGCGCATCGCCGAGAAGGACGTGATGGCGCTGGTGGCCGAGCACTGCGCCATGGGTGAGGGCATCCTGTGCGGCAACTCCATCCACACGGACCGGCGCTTCCTCATCAAGTACATGCCCATGCTGGAGCGCTACCTGCACTACCGCATGGTGGACGTGACGAGCCTCAAGGTGCTGTCCAAGGCGTGGTACCCGGACATGATGGAGCCGCGCAAGAGCGCCTCGGGCCACACGGCGCTGGCGGATCTGCGCGCCAGCCTGTCGGAGCTGGCGCACTACCGCTCGACGTTCTTCCGCTCCAACCCCGGCAACTACGAGGGCTAGCGCAGGCAAGCCGCGCGGCCCTTCAGTTGGGGGGCAGCTTCGGCCGCGCGTGCTGGGAGACTGTCTCCAGCAGGTGATCCAGATCGAACGGCTTGGGCAGGACGGCGCAGGCGGCGCTCCGCTCGGCATCGGAGATGCGCCCCGCGCTCATGATGATGACGGGAATGTCCTCGAGCTGGGGATCCTCGCGCATGCGGCGCAGCATCTCCCGGCCGTCCATCACCGGCATCATCAGGTCCATCAGCACCAGGTCCGGCCGCGCCTCGCTCAGGCGCTTGAGGCCCTCCGCGCCGTTGTAGGCCGTGATTATCTCGTAGCCCTCGAGCGAGAGCACGTCCTGCAGGGCATCGAGGATCGACAGCTCATCGTCCACGATGAGCAGCCGCGTCATGACCGGTTCCTCCGGCGCAGGAGGCTCCTCCTCTTGGGCTTCTTGCCTTTCTTCTTGGGATCCAGGGGCCGGGCCTGGCCGGTGAGCACCGCCTCGGCGCTCTCGAAGGCGTCCTCCACGTGGATGCCGCGCGAGGTGACGGAGAACAGGCGCAGGGCGGGATCATTGTCGCTCTCGCGCATCTTCATCACCGAGATCATCCGGTAGAACTGCGAGCGCATCTCCACGAAGCGCACGAAGACGATGTTGTCGATGATGGCCTCGACGCCCTCGAGCGACGCGTTCAGCTCCGGGCCGAAGAGGTTGTTGCTCTGCTGCGTCATCACCACGGTGACGCGGCGGGCGCGCAGCTCGTTGGTCAGCGCGGTGACGAAGCGCGCGGAGCGCTGGGGCTCGATGGACTCATTGCGCAGGAACGGCTCGATGCCATCGAGCACCAGGCGCTGGGGGCGGTGCTGCTCCACCAGCCCCAGCAGATCCTGCACCAGCCCATCGGGCAGCGTCTCCACCGACACGCGCGCCTCGAGCCTCAGCCGGCCACTGTTCACCAGCGGCTCCAGGTCCAGCCCCACGCACGAGGCCTTCATCCGCAGGCGTGGCCCCGTCTCGGTGAAGCCGTAGTACAGGCAGCTCTCGCCTTTCCGGGCTCCCTCGGCCAGGAAGTGCAGCCCCAGCAGCGTCTTGCCGCCGCCGGGCGAGCCGAACAGCAGCGTGTTGGAGTAGGCCACCAGCCCGCCGCCAATCATCTCGTCCAGCCGGGGCACGTTGAAGCGCAGGCGGTTGCCCGGGTCTGGCTCCACGTCGGGCTGGCGGGCGTAGAGCGCCTCGGTGCGCGGGTAGATGCGCAGCCCGTCGTGGGTGATGTCGAAGGTGTGCTTGCCGGCGATCTGCGCGCTGCCGCGGAACTTCTGCACCTCGACGTTGCGCACCATCTTGAGGCCCTGGAGCTGCGCGCTGAGCATGACGACGCCGTCCACCATGGCGAACTGGGGGTTGGCGGCGTTCTCCACCGTGCCGGTGAGCAGCAGCGAGGTGCAGCCGGCCAGCGCGTTGTGCACGCACAGCGAGTGGAGGAACTCGCGGAAGGCCAGCCGGGACTCGGCGCTCTCCTCCACCGCGGACAGCCCGTCCACCACCAGCACGGTGGCCTGATACTCGCGCACCGACTTGAACAGCAGGCGGCCCAGCCCCGCCAGGCCCTCGGCCTTCAGGGTGGCGTAGCCGCTGATGTAGTGCAGGCTCTTGCCCACCACCTCGGGGCGGAAGAAGCGCATGGGCTCCAGGTGCTGCAACATGCGCCCGTGAGACTCGGCGAGCACGGTGACGTAGACGGCCCGCCCACCTCCGGCCACCGCCGAGAAGCAGAACTCGTTGCCCAGAATCGTCTTCCCCGTGCCAGGCGAGCCGGTGAGGATATAGGTACCACCGTACAGCCAGCCCCCATTCAGCAGGGTGTCCAGCCCGGTGACGCCCGAGGACACGCGCTGGGCGGGCCCCGAGGGCAGTTGGGGTTCGGTCACAAAGGCTCCTCCGCTCTTGCCGCTTAAGGTAGGTGGCAGCGCGGAGCCCGGAAGGACTTTGGGCGGCGCGGTGTCTTAAACCCGTCGCTCAGCGGGCGCTCAGCCGCTCGCGCAGCACGTGCTTCTGAACCTTCCCCAGGGCGTTGCGCGGCAGCGCGTCCACCAACTCCACGCGGCGGGGTTTCTTGAAGCTGGCCAGCCTGTCCTTGCACCAGTCCACCAGGGCCTGGGCCTGGGGCGGGGGCTGGCCCGCGGCGGGCACCACCACCGCCACCACCTGCTCGCCGAAGTCCGGATCCGGCAGCCCCAGCACCGCCACCTCGGCCACGCCCGGGTGGGTGGCCAGCACCTCCTCCACCTCGCGTGGGTAGACGTTGAAGCCGCCGCTGATGATCAGCTCGCGCGCCCGCCCTGTAATGTGGAAGTAACCGTCCTTGTCCCTCAGCCCCAGGTCCCCCGTGCGGAACCACCCGTCCGCGTCAAAGGACTCCTCGGTGGCCTCGGGCCGGTTCCAGTAGCCGGAGAACACGTGGGGCCCCCGGACTTCAATCTCTCCCAGCGCTCCGTCCGCCACGCTCTGGCGGGTGCGCACGTCCACCACGCGCGCCTGTTGGCCGGGGAAGGGCATGCCCACCGTGCCTGGGCGCCGCTCGCCCTCGTACGGGTTGGTGGTGTTCATGATCGTCTCGGTCATTCCGTAGCGCTCGAGGATGCGCTGGCCGAACTCGGCCTCGATTTCCTGGAACAGCTGGGGGCTGAGCGGCGCGGAGCCGGACACCCAGAGCCGCAGCCGGCGCGGCCGGATGCCGGTGCGCCGCGACTCCTCGAGCAGCCGCCCGTACATGGTGGGCACGCCGAAGAACATCGTCAGCGCCTCGTCGTCCCTCAGCGCCTCCAGCGCCTCGGAGGCCACGAAGCGGCGATGCAGCGCCACGCTGGCCCCCGCGTACAGCGTGCCGTGCAGCCCCACCATCAGCCCGTGCGTGTGGAACAGCGGCAGCGTGAGCAGCAGCCGATCCTCCGCCGTCCACCGCCACGCCTGGGTGACGGCGCGGATGTTGGACAGCAGGTGGCTCTGCCGCAGCATGGCGCCCTTGGAGCGCCCGGTGGTGCCCGAGGTGTAGCCCAGCACCGCGATGTTGATGTTGCCCGGCAGCAGCCGGAGGGCTTCGGGCTCCACGGGCTCGGCGACCAGCGCCTCGAAGGCGAACACCTTCAGCGAGGGCGGCGGCGCCACGGTCAGAGGCTCCACGGTGATGAGCCACTGCAGCGTGGGCAGCCCCGGCAGCAGGGGCACCAGCTCGGCGGCCCCGGCGGCTCCGGTGACGCAGGCGCGCGCCCCCGAGTCCGTGAGGAGGTGGTCCAGCTCCACCTGCCGGTACTGCGTGTTGACCAGCACCACGATGCCGTGGGCGTACTGCACCCCCAGGTAGGCGATGACGAACGCGGGGCTGTTCTCCAGGAACAGGGCCACGCGCTCGCCGGGCTTCAGCCCGTGGCGCCGCAGCGCCTGGGCGAAGGCGGTGACGCGGCGGGCCAGCTCGCCATAGGTGTAGCGCTCGGCGCCGAAGAGCAGGCACAGCCGCTCCGGGGTGCGCTCGGCGTGCCCCAGAAACACCTGGAGCAGGCTGCTGAGAACGGGCTCGGAGCCAGGCTCGCCAGGCTCGGTGGACTCGTCGTCGGGGGTCGTCATGGCCCCGCGAGCCTACCCGCTCACCGGTCCGGCGGCGCGTCGTAGTCCGGCGTCAGGTCCACCGCGTTCACCGTGAGCAGGTGGTAGATGCAGGCGTTGCTCACCCAGAAGAAGATGGCGCCAAAGCTCACGTACACCAGCGGCGAGCCGGGCCACACCTGCAGCGGGCTGCCGAACACCTTGTCCGCGAGGAAGCCGCCCAGCCACTCGCCCGCCCACAGAAGCACCGCGCTGATGAGCACCCGCCGCCACACGCTCACCTTCCTCGGGTAGAACCAGAAGTAGTGCAGCGTCCACAGCAGGGCGATGCCGCCGGCCCACAGCGTCAGGCTGCCGAACGAGAACCAGCCATACGGCGAGGTCGGGTACACCCACCCCCACTGCCCCTGCACCAGGCGGAACAGCTGGTTCTGCGCCAGCTCCTGCAACCAGAAGATCGGCGTGAGGTAGAGGATCTGCGTCGCCAGCACACGGGCGTACGTCCAGAAGGACCTTGCCCGCGGGGCAGTGGCCAGGGTGAGCGTGTTCATTGCCGAGGCAGGCGCACGCGGAAGGTGGTGCCCGCCTCCGTGCTGGAGCTGACCTCCACGCTGCCGCCATGGCCGCGCAGAATCTCCCGGACGATGTAGAGCCCCAGGCCGATGCTGCGGCTCTGCTGGCCCTCGGTGGGCGCCCCGCGGGTGAGCGGCTCGAACAGGCGCGGCAGCATCTCCGGAGCAATGGGCGTGCCCTGGTTGTGCACCTGCAGCAGCGCGAACCCCGGCTCGCTGGAGGCCGTCACCCGCACGGGCGTCTGCGCCGGGCTGTACGCCAGCGCGTTGCCCACCAGGTTGGTGAGCACCTGGGCGATGCGGTCCGGATCCCACTGTCCCTGCCCCTCGCCGCCCGTCTCTATCTGCACCTCGCGCTGGGGGTGCGCCTGGCGCACCTCGTCCACCACATGGCGGGTGACTTCATGCAGGTCCATGGGCCGGGGCTTCAGCGGAATGCCCGTGCCCAGGCGCGCCTGGGTGAAGTCCAGGAAGTCGCGGATCAGCCGGGTGGCGCGCTCGCACGAAGAGCCGATGCGGTGCACCGCCTTGAGCTGCCGCTCGCTGAGCCCCGGCGTCACCTGCAGCAGCCCCGCCGCCATGGTGATGGCGCCCAGGGGGTTGCGAAGGTCATGCGACACGATGCCGATCAGCTGCTGCTCGAACTCGGTGCGGCGGCGCAGCTCCTCCTGGTCGCGCTGCTGCTGCTGGAACAGGCGCGCGTTCTCGATGGACAGGGCCGCCTTGTCCGCCAGCGCCTCCATCAGGTGCAGATCCTCCTGGGTGAACGGGTGGCCCGGCGTATAGCGGGTGCTGGCCAGCGTGCCGATGACGCGCCCCTGCACCTGCATGGGCACCACCATGAGCGAGTGCACGGCGAAGCGCGAGCGCACGGTGCTGATGTGAGCCGGAGCCCCGCTGGCCATCACCTCGGGGGTGAGGACAGGAATGAACAGGGACTGGCCCGTCTGCGCCACCTGGCCGGTGAACCCCTCGCCCAGCCGCACCGGCAGGGGCATGAGCTGCTGCCGCAACGCCTCCTGGAGGGCGGGGTCCAGGTGGCGCAGCGAGACGATCTTCAGCAGCTGCTCTTCCTCGGACAGGATGCTCACCGTGCTCGAGTCGCCCAGGTGCCGGATCAGCTGGGTGGAGATGGCCTCGAAGAGCGCGGGCAGGTCCCGGTTGGCGGTGCCGAAGGTGTCGCTGGCCTCGGACAGCACCTGGAGCCGCGCCGCGGCGGCCCGCAGGCGCTCGCTGGCCTGGTGCTCCACCTCGTACAGCCGCGCCCGGTCCAGCGCCTGCGCCGAGGCGTGGGCCACGGCGCTGAACAGCGCCCGGTCATCCTCGCTGAAGGTGCGAGCGTCCGCGAACGACAGCCCGATGGCCCCCAGCACCCGGCCCTTCACCAGCAACGGCAGCGCCATGCCGGCCCCGCCATGGAGCCTCTTGGCCAGGTGGGGGTAGCGCGCCAGCCACTCCTCGCGCGAGGAGAGCCACTGGGGCCGCACCTCGCGCACCGAGTCCGTCAGCGGCAGGGACGCCGCCAGCGGCATGCGGCGCCACTCGCCCAGCTGCTCCTCGGAGTAGCCCACCGCCTGCACCACCTCGAGGTACTCGCCCGCCGTGTCCAGCAGGCACACCGAGCCGGCGATGGCCCCCAACGGCTCGAGCCCATACTCGAAGAGCGCCTGCATCACCTGCTCCACCGAGGTCGTCTCGGCCAGCCGGGAGGTGAGCGTCTGGATGCGCGCGATGTAGCCGGCGGCCCGCTGCGCCGCCTCGCGGGCGGCGGACTCCTGCTGGCGCAAAAGCTCCGCCTGGCGGCGCACCTGCTGCTGGGCCCGGAACAGCTCGATGAAGACGGCCACCTTCGAGCGCAGCACGTCCGAGGAGTACGGCTTCTGCAGGTAGTCCACCGCGCCCTGCGCGTAGCCGGCCCGCACGTCCGCCTCGTCCCGCCCATACGCCGTCAGGAAGATGATGGGGATGTTGCGCGTGCGCTCGCGCTGCTTGATGAGGGCGGCCGTCTCGAACCCGTCCATGCCCGCCATCTGCACATCCAGCAGGATGACGGCGAACTCCTCGTTGAGCAGCAGCCGCAGCGCCTGCTCACCAGACGAGGCCTTGGCCAGCCGCACCCCGAGCGGAGCGAGCACGGCCTCCAGGGCAATGAGGTTGGCGGGGTTGTCATCCACCAGCAGCACGCTGGTCTCGGACGAGCCCGAGTGCGCCCGGCCCCAGCGGGATTCATCCAGCGTGGCGAAGCGTCCAGCGGTCGCGCTCAGCAGAATGTCTCCGGACAGCCAGGGCTGCTGGCTCCTGTACGGAACACTCCACGGGACGGGTCTCGGTGTCGTTTCTGGGAGGTTCAAACAGCCTACCTGTCCTTCAGCCTGGGGTGCTTGCAGCATAACCGCCAGGAGCCGTGGCGGCAGCGCCCGACGTAACCCGAGCCCCAGGCAGGCGGCCATCCCCCCGAAGCCCGGGTGGCCATTAGGGAACGAAGCTTTGTTGTCAACCCGTCAACAGTTCACGCCATGTCGTGAGGTGTCACCTTCCGGGGGTTGCCTTCAAGCTGGGGCCATGACGATGCGCTCGAAGGTGCTGCTGTTCGCGGCGGTTGCCATTGCGTTAATGGCCGCGATGGGCGGCGCATTCCTCCAGAGCGCCATGCGCGGCCAGTCGCTGCGCCTGCGGCTGGCCTCGGTGCACCAGCAGTCGGGGCTCTACACCGAGCTCCATACGCGGGCATGGGCCTCCGTGGAGCAGCTGAGGCGGGCCCAGCGCCAGGGCGGCGACCCCCGGCGGGTGCTGGGCGAGCACGAGCTGAGCGTCGAGGAGCACCTGGCGCGCCTGGAGCAGGGCCTGCGCGACGAGCAGTCCTGGGACGATGTGACGAAGGACCCGGCCGAGGCGCGGCACCTGGAGGTGTTCCGCCAGGCCCAGCGCCAGTGGAGCGCGAGCCTGGCGGAGGCGGTGCGCCTGTCGTCCCAGAAGCCGCTCACCTCCGAGGAGCTGTGGGGGCTGTTCGACGCCTACGAGCGGGACGTGAAGCCACACGGCGAGCGGGCCTGGGCGAGCAAGCAGCGGACGCTGCGCCAGATGCGGGCCCACCTGGATGACACCTTCCAGCATCAGCTGCGGGTGGCCAGCGCCGTGCCGCTGCTGTGCATCGTGCTGGTGGCGGTGCTGGCGGCCATCATCCTGGTGCCGCTGCGGCGCGAGCTGCGCGAGCTGCGGCGGGGCGCCGAGCGCATTGGCCAGGGGGACTTCGGGGTGGAGCTGCCGGCGCGGCGCAAGGACGAGCTGGGCACGCTGGCGCAGGCGTTCAACCGCATGGCGCGCGAGCTGCAGGACACGCTGCGCGAGAAGCAGCGGCTGATGGCGGCCGAGTCCGAGGCGGCCGAGCGCGAGTTCCGCCGCTACAACGCGCTGCTGGAGCAGACGGTGCAGACGCGCACCTGCGAGCTGGAGGCGGCCAACACCCGGCTGGCCGACAGCCTCAAGCAGCTGCAGTCCACGCAGGCGCAGCTGCTGTTCGCCGACCGGCTGGCCTCCATGGGGCGGCTGGCGGCGGGCGTGGGGCATGAGATCAACAACCCGCTGGCCTACGTGGTCAGCAACCTCAACTACATCTTCAAGGAGCTGAAGCGCACGGACGGGGCGCCCTCGGCGGAGGAGCGCCACGAGCTGCTCACCGCGGTGGCCGACGCGCGCGAGGGCGCCGAGCGGGTGCGCGTCATCGTCCAGGACCTGAAGACGCTGTCGCGGCCGGACGAGGCGAGCAACGCGCCGGTGGACCTGGGCGCGGTGGTGCGCAGCGCGGTGAAGGTCGCCGCGCACGAGCTGCGCCGCCGGGCGCGGGTGGTGGAGGACGTGCAGGACGTGCCGCAGGTGCTGGGCCACCCGGCGCGGCTGGGGCAGGTGTTCCTCAACCTGCTCATCAACGCGGCGCACTCCATCCCCGAGGGGAACGCGGAGGCCCACGTGATTCGCGTGGTGGCCCGGCGGGGCGCGCACGACCGGGTGGTGGAGGTGGAGGTGAGCGACACCGGGTGCGGAATCGCTCCAGAGCACCTGGAGCGCATCTTTGATCCGTTCTTCACCACCAAGCCGGTGGGCGAGGGCACGGGGCTGGGGCTCTCGGTGTGCCACAGCATCCTGCGTGGCATGGGAGCCACCATCCGCGTGGAGAGCCAGGTGGGCCGGGGCACCACGTTCCACCTGGTGCTGCCGGCGGCGCGGCCCGATCAGAGGATGGAGATCAGCTCCACGTCGAAGACGAGCACCGAGTTGGCGGGGATGGATCCGCGGGCGGTGGAGCCGTAGGCCAGGCTCGCGGGGATGACGAGCTTGCGCTTGCCGCCCACCTTCATGCCGGGCACGCCCTCGTCCCAGCCCTTGATGACATCACCCTTGCCCACCACGAAGGTGAAGGTCTGGCCCCGGTCGCGGCTGCTGTCGAACTTGGTGCCGTTGGCCAGCCAGCCCGTGTAGTGCACCACCACCGAGCGCCCGCTGGTGGGGGCCTCGGCGCCGGTGCCCACGGTGAGGTCCTGCACGTAGAGCCCGCTCGCGCGGCGCTGCATGGCGCTGAGGTCCACGTTGAGCGCCGGGGCGTACGTCAGGTCCTCGGGGTTGCCCGACGGGGCGGTGGGAGGCGTGGGCTCGTCGCCGCCACCACAGCCGAAGAGAAGCACGAGCGGAAGGAGCATCAGGGAGCGGAGCATGCGAACCTCGGGGGGTAAGGAGTGAGAGGGCCGCGGACTATATAAGGAGGGCGTGATGGAAGGAGCGCTGGAGGAACACGCACGGCGGGTGCTCGAGCGCTACCGGAGCGCGGGTGTGCGCCTGGCCCTGGTGGAGGCGTGCACCGGTGGACTGATGGCGTGCAGCCTGACGGACATTGCCGGCTCGTCCGCGGTGGTGGAGTGGGGCGTGGTGCCGTACTCGAACGAGTCGAAGGTGGAGCTGCTGGGCGTGGAGCTGGCGCTGTTGCAGGCGCATGGCTCGGTGAGCGGCGAGGCGGCCCGGGCCATGGCGGAGGCGGCCCTGAAGCGCTCCCGGGCGGAGGTGGCGCTGGCCGAGACGGGCATCGCCGGGCCGGGCGGAGGCACGCCCACCAAGCCGGTGGGGCTGGTGTACCTGGCGGTGGCGCGCAGGGGCGCGGAGACGGTGGTGGAGCGCCACGTGTTCCCGGGAGATCGCCGGGCGGTGCGCCTGGCGGCGGCCACCCGGGGACTGGCGCTGCTGGTGGAAACCCTGGGGACTTAGGGAAGATACGCCACCGCATGCTGCCCAACTTCTTCTGGCGCTTCGCTACCCGCCACCCGATCTACCGGGACACGCAGTTCGACCGCTTGGGGCGCTGTCCCGGCTGTGGCTACCGCGGCCGCCTCAATGGACACCGCCACGAGATTCCCAAGTGGGCCGCCCGGCTCTCGCTGTACGGCGGGCCCGTCGTGCTGGTCTGTCCCAAATGCGAGGCCGTGTCTCAGGTGGCCTCGCGCGGCGTGCGCATCGTGCTGGGTGTGGGGCTGCTGGGCATCGCGTTACTGGGCGTGGCCTGCCTGGTCATCGCGGCCACCTGCATCTTCGATCCCCCGCGCACCGTCATGCCGGGTTCGCCCGACACCGCCACGCCCGTGCAGGCCGCGGGCGTGGTGATGGGCCTCATCGGGCTGGTGTTTTTCTGGCTCGCCTACCATCTGCTCGGCCAGGTGCGGGGCATGGACCTGGTGCTCATGCACCGCAAGCTCCTGCCCCTGGAGTGAGAGCCGAGGGTGGCGTTACGAGCAGAAGTTGGCGGTGGCGTCAGTGCAATTGCCGCTGATCTTCTTCCAGCTCCAGGTGCCCGCGGAGTTGCACTTCCACAGGTAGCACCCAGAGGTGGACGGGAACTTCTCCATGCAGGTCCACGTAAAAGCCCAGCCGTAGTGATTGCACGTCTCCCCCGCGGGAGTGGGCGACGCCACCCCCCCCTCGCAGTTCCCCGTCGGAGGCGACTCGCACAGCGCCTGCCCCACCGACTGCACCTCGCCCGTCTCCGCGAGCTCCGCGTCCTCGACGCTGCCGCACCCAACGAGAGTTCCAAAGCCCAGCGCCGCAACTGCAACGATCTTCTTCATGTGGCTACCTTCACGTGGTGAGGCAAACGCTGGCGGCCCCCCACCGCCCGCCGCTTTGCCGTGGATGTGCGGCTCGGATTGCACACCCAATGCCAGGTAGCGGTAATGCCTCGTGCCCTGTGAAGACGCCCTCTCTCCTGAGAGAGAGGGCGTCCCAATCCTGGGACTACGCGTTCATCCCTGGGACTACGGGCCCACCTTGGCGCCGGCGACCTCCAGCAGATCACTGATGAAGAACTCGCCCTTGTTCTTGCCCAGCTCCGGCTTCCACTTGGGGTCGCTGCTGATGAACGAGAGCCGGTCGCCCTGCATCACGCCGATCATCACCTCGGCCACGATGCGCGCGCCCACGCCGCTCAGGCTCGTGCCGCCGTTGGCCACCTGCGCCTCCTTGAGCATGTAGTACCAGGCCGGCGTCGAGCGCTCGAAGCCCACGCCCAGCGGCTTGAGCTCCGAGAGCTGCTCCGGCGTCAGCGGCTTGATGCCCATGCGCCGCGCCATGTCCTGCCCCGACGGCAGGCCGAGCGCCAGGCCTCGCAGCAGGTTGCGCTGCGCCAGCGAGAGCGGGTTGGACTGGGTGCCCAGCCCGCTGCCGCCCACCTGCCCCGGCGCTCCGGGGATCAGCGCGAACAGCGCGCTCGACAGCCGCGTGTCGATGCGCTTGCTGAGCTGGCGCCGGTCCGTCCCCAGCGAGAAGAACAGGTCCCACTCCACGAACCGCCGCTCCGCGCGCTTGCCGCCGCGCAGGTCGGCCGGATCCGCCGGGTTGTTGTCGATGCTGCTGTTGAACAGCGCCGCGGCGAAGTTGGTGTTGAGCCGGTAGCCCGGCCGCACCTGGCTGTGCCCGAACCGGTACGCCGCCACCGAGAACTCCACCGGGATGAAGGGCTCGTTCTTGAACTGGTAGAAGCGGTCACGCGGGTGTGCCCGCAGCACCGACTGCACCACGTCTCCGCCGACGATCTTCGGCAGGAACTCGTTCACGATGATCCACTGGTAGTGCCAGCGCACCATTCGCTGAGCCTCTTCGAACACCAGCTGCGCGGGCACCCCCTTGGCCGTCAGGCGGTCCACCACCGCGTTGTGGAACTTGAGCATCACCACGTGCAGCTGCGCCACGATGACGTTCTCGTCGTTGCGCGGATCGCCGATCAGCGCCGTGGCCTGGCTGTTGCGCGGCATGTCGTCCTGCGCGCCCGGCGCGGTGCTCAGCTTCTCGATGAGGAACTTGGCCGGGTTGTTGCTGTCATAGAGGTGGCGCGACACCCGGGGGCCGGAGCCGTACAGGTTGTCCAGCCCCAGCGTGGGCGTGCGGAAGTTCTCCAGCGCCTCCGGGTCGTTCTGCCGCTCCAGGCTGGAGGTCGGATCGAACGACAGGTCATGGTCCACGAACTGGCCGAAGAAGGTGAAGCCCGCGGAGATGGTCTCGTTGTCCGCGTTGTTGGGGTTGGGCGCGGGCGGAGGCGGGTCATTGGCGTCCATCAGCCCGCCCTTCTTGCCCAGCTCGAAGAGCGCGTCCCTCACCTTGGCCACATCGGCCGCGAAGGGAGGCAGGCTCGGGAACAGCCGCCCGAAGCGACCCCGATTGTGAAACTGCGACTGAGGAGCGTTCATCCCGCGGAGGTGCGTTTCACCGTGCATCATAAGGTCATCACTCCTGTGGTGGTCCGGGCGCTGACAGGAGGCCTGCTGCTGGCCCGGACCAAGTAGGACTGCGCCCCCTGCTGCAAGGAAGAGGCGGCGGCTTTCGGATGTGATGCCCCGTGAGAGGGACGGTCGGCGTGAAGCCTGCTCAGTTGCTGCCCGAGCGGCCGTCGAGCGCTCCGGTGATGGGCGCGGCGCGGATGGCGTCGATGAGCACGGTGTGCGCGTCCTTGCCGGTGTTCACCGGGTTGGCGAAGGTGGCGAACAGCTCCTTGTAGCCGCCGTCGGCACCAGCGCCGCGTAGCCCGCCTCGGGCCTGGCGGGGTCCACCAGCACCCGGCAGCTCAGCAGCAAGCGGCTCATGGGGCTCCCATTACTTCACCAGCCGCAGCCGCGAGCTGGGCCGGTCGATCGAGTAGAGCAGCCCGGGTTGGCCCTCGTAGACAATCGAGGCCACCGGGCTCAGGCCGCACTTCTCGAGCACGCGGATGGAGGCGAGGTTGGCCGCCATCACCTCCGCGATGATGCTCCGCAGGTCCAGCCGCCAGAAGCCGTACTCCAGGCACGCGCGCGCCGCCTCGGTGGCGTAGCCCTGGCCCCAGTAGCGGCGGTGCAGCCGGTAGCCCAGGTCCGTCTGGCGCGTGTCCGGGTGGTACTTCAGCCCGCACCAGCCCAGCATCACCCCGTCCTCGCGCCGGCGCATGGCCCAGCGGCCGTAGCCATAGGCGCGGAAGTCCGGGTAGGCGGTGAGGAACTCCCGCGCCGCCTCCACCGAGGCGAAGGGGCCATCGCCCGTGTAGCGCACCACCTCGGGGTCCGCGTTGAGCGCGAAGGCCTCGGGCGCGTCCGACGGCGTCATCTCCGTCAGGTCCACCCGCGCACTGGCCAGAATCACCGGGGGAGACCGCACGCGTGCATCCCCTTCAGCGGGTGGACAGGCCCATCAGCCGGGTGCCCCACTGAAAGGAGCGGCGCTCCTTCAGCGCCCAGAACAGCACGTACGGCCCCAGGTAGCCCACGAGCACTCCCAGCGCCACGTGCACCATCAGCGGCGTGCCCGGGAAGATGCGCTCGACGAGGATGCGCGTGCCCGACACGAAGTAGATGTGGAACAGGTAGAAGTTCATGCTGTTGGCGCCGGTGAAGACCAGCTGCCCCTGCACCCGCTTCCACACCCGGCCCCGGCTCACCGCGCGCAGCAGCACCGCGAACATCACCAGCATGAAGAACGCCGCGGGGCCGGTGAACATGCGCGTCTGCAAGTAAAGCTCGCGCGGGAACGTGGAGTGCAGCAGCCCCAGCAGGCAGATGCCCACCGTGGCCAGCAGCGCCAGGCGCCACACCGCCCGCCGCTCCAGCCACGCGCGGAAGGGCTTGAGCCACGGGCACACCAGCAGCCCCAGCATGAAGAAGCGGTTCCAATACAGCACGAACTCCAGGTAGTGGCCCGAGGTGATGCCCAGCCGCGCCCGCGTCAGCTTCACCGCCAGGTGCACCGCGACGCTGGCCGCCACCACCACCACCCACGTCCAGCGCCCCAGCTTCGGCTCGGCGTACCGCCGCACCAGCCAGCTGGCCAGCGTGCACCACACCAGCACGTGCACGAACCAGAAGATGGAGTACGGAGGGAACCACGCGTACGGCACCCGCGACAGCAAGTCGAGCCAGCCGTCCAGGTTCGCCGGCATGCCCTTGAGCAGCCGCTGCGTCACCAGCAGCACCGGGGCCCAGATGAGCATGGGGATGATGAGCTTGTTGAGCTTCTTGCGCGCGAACTCGCCCAGCGTGGTGTCCGCCCGGCCGAACGCGGCCACCGCCACTCCCGAGCCGATCAACATCACCGCCATGTTGAAGTTGTGGATGAAATCCACCAGCCAGTGCAGCGCCGAATGCTCCGTGGGGAAGAGCTTGCGCACGCCGTGCTCCGCGTCCACTCCGACGACATGGACGAGCACCACGAGCAGGATCCCCACGCCCCGCATGGAGAACAAATCTTCGGAGAGGGTTTTGGGGTCTTCCCGGCCTTCGCTCATGTCGTCCCCTTCCTCCCGAGTTTAACGGACTTTCACAAATTAAATACAGTTGCCGGGCACAACCCAGTGGATCAGCACGGGGTACATCCCCTGACAGATCCAGTGTGTTTGTGTGCTCCAGGGTGCGCGAAGAAGGCTAGGCTGAGCGCTCTCAAGGGGGCGACATGCTCACGGTGCTGCTGTTCGTCGCGGTCTGCTTCCTGGCGTACTCGAATGGGGCCAACGACAACTTCAAGGGGGTGGCGTCGCTGTATGGCAGCAAGACGGCCTCATACCGCGCGTGCCTCACGTGGGCCACGGTGGCGACGCTGGCGGGCTCGGCGTGCGCGCTGCTGCTGGCGCAGGGGCTGCTGAAGAAGTTCTCCGGCAAGGGCCTGGTGCCGGATGAGCTGGTGGGCTCGCAGCTGTTCCTGGTGTCCGTGGCGGTGGGGGCCGGGGTGACGGTCATCCTGGCCACGGTGAGTGGGTTTCCCATCTCGACGACGCATGGGCTGACGGGCGCGCTCACCGGAGCGGGGCTGGTGGCGGTGGGCTCGGGGGTGAACTTCGCCGCGCTGGGCAAGGGCTTCGTGCTGCCGCTGGTGCTCAGCCCGCTGGTGGCCGTGGCGCTGGGGGCCACGCTCTATGTGGTGCTGCGCTTTGCCCGGCTGAGGCTGGGCGTGTCGAAGGAGTGGTGCGTGTGCGCGGGGCAGACGCGGCGCGTGCTCGCCATGCCGCAGCCCACTTCGGCGTTCGCGCTGCCGGTGGTGGCCGCGCCGGTGGAGTTCACGGTGGGCACGGTGGGCACCTGCTCCGAGCGCTATGTGGGCAGCTTCCTGGGCATCACCCTGCAGAAGGTGATGGATGGGGCGCACTTCGCGTCGGCGGGCGTCGTCAGCTTCGCGCGGGGGCTCAATGACACGCCGAAGATCGCCGCGCTGCTGCTCGTCGTTCAGGCGTTGGACATCCGCTGGGGGCTGCTGGCCGTGGCGGCGGCCATGGCGGTGGGAGGCTGGCTCAACGCGCGCAAGGTCGCCGAGACGATGAGCCACAAGATCACCCGGATGAACGCGGGGCAGGGCTTCGCCGCCAACCTGGGCACCGGGCTGCTCGTCACGCTGGCGAGCCTGTTCTCGCTGCCGGTGTCCACCACCCATGTCTCGGTGGGCTCGCTGTTCGGCCTGGGGCTGGTGAGCCGTCAGGCGGACCTCAGGTCCGTGAGCGGCATCGTCCTGTCCTGGGTGGTGACGCTGCCGTGCGCCGCCGCGGTGAGCGCGGGGGCGTACTGGGTGGGCAGTGCCCTGCTGACGCGTTGAGAAAGACGCCGTGGAATGCCGGGTTGGGCCCGGCTCGTGTCACGGTGCCCTGAGGCTCAGGCCGCCTAGCGCCGGGCGGCGCGCTTGGCCCCGGTCTTCTTCGCGGCGGCGCCCGCCTTGCGCGCCCCGGCCATCTTCTTCGGCGTCTTCGGGGGCGTCTTCTTCTGCGACGCCTGGGGCTTGCTGCCCGAGGCGCGCTTGGTGGCCGCCTTCCAGCTGTCCTTGGCCGCGGCGATGGGCTTGAAGCGGCCTCCGGCGCCCGCCTTCTTCGCCGCCGTCTTCTTCGTCGCGGCCTTCTTCTGGCTCGCGGGCAGCTTCTTCTCCGGCTTGCGCTGGGCGGCGGAGCGGCCCTTGATGCCCGTGCCACCGGCCTTGCCCTGCTTCTTCGCGCTGGCCACGCCGTCGTTGTTCACCGTCAGCACGCCCTGCGGAGCCGGGCTGTCGGCCATGGAGCCCGCGGTGTCGGGCAGCGCTGCATTCACATCCGGAGGAGTCCGGGACTCGTTCGCCATTGTCGTTCTCTCCTTGAGAGTGCTCGCAGCGTAATCATCCCCACGGCAGGCCCAAGCTCCGCGTGGGCCGAGTGATCTCTGGCTGACGAATGCGCGCAGGCCCGGATTATCGGGCCCCGGCGCTCGCGGCCACTCAAGCCGGCAACAGCCGCGAGCGCAGGCCGGAGGAGATGACCCAGAGCTGATGCGAGGCCCGGGTAATCGCCACGTGCAGCTTGCGCCGCGTCTCATCGCTCTGCGGCCACGCGCGCGCCGTGGCGTCCGGGAGGATGACGTAGTCGAACTCCAGGCCCTTGATGCTCTCCACGTCGGTGACGTCCACGCCCGGCTCGAACGAGAAGTCGCCCTCCAGCACCAGGCGCACCGCGGGCATGTCATCCACCACCTTATAGAAGGCCTTGGCCGCCTCGGGCGTGCTGGCGATGACGGCCACCGAGGCGCGCGGCTCCCGCTCGATGAGGTCCTTGAGCGCATCGCGGACGAACAGCCAGGCCTGGGCCTCCTCGGGGAAGTGGTGGAAGCCCACCGGCACACCCTGGCGCGCGTTCTTCGGCGGGGCCTCGGGCGCCAGGGGGCCCAGCACGTGCCGCGCCAGCTCGATGACCGGGCTCGGGCAGCGGTAGGACACCGAGAGCCGCACCGTGGCCGCGTCCTTCACGCCCAGCTGCGCCAGGGCCGAGGGCCAGCCCGCGAAGCTGGTGGTGGTCTGCTGCATCTCGTCTCCGGCCAGCGTGCAGCTGCGCGTCTTGCCCAGCTGCCGCGCCACCACCGCCAGCTCGAAGAGGCTCGCGTCCTCCGCCTCGTCCAGCATCACGTGCGCCAGGGGCTCGGCGCCCAGGTGGCCCTGGCGCACCTTGAGGTAGAGCAGCAGCGGCAGGTCCTCGATGTCCACGGTGCCCGCCAGCTCGTCCGGGGTGGACTCCTCCACCGAGAGCCCGTCCACCGTCTGCAGCGCCTCGGGGTGGTAGCCCTCCAGGTCCTGCGCCAGCGGGGTGGCCAGCTGCAGCATGGTGTGGCGCACCGTGTCCTCGATGGCCGGGGTGGGCAGGTCTCCCTTCGAAGCGGCCACCACCTCGCTCAGCAGCGTGCGGTCCGTGAGCGCCTCGGCCAGCCGCCGGCGCAGGCGCTTGAGCGACGGGTCCGAGTTCTTGGACTTCGCCAGGCGCCGCTCCAGCACGGGCTTGAGGGCCGGGTGGCGCTTGAGCCGCGAGGTGAGCGCGGGAGTGTCCGAGGACAGCGAGAGGGACTTCACCCCGAAGGCGGCGCAGGCGGTGGCATACGCCCACGCATCCAGCGTCTCGACGGACACGTTGCGCAGCTCCAGCGGCGCGAGCAGGCGCCGGGACAGCCGGGCCAGGCCCTCCTCGGGCACCAGCACCTTCATGCGCGAGGGGGCCGAGGCGGCGCGCAAGTCGAAGGTGAGCTTGGCCAGCCGGTGCAGCGCCACCGTCGTCTTGCCGCTGCCGGCGCTGCCCAGCACGAGCAGGGGCTGGTCCGCGGCGACATTGAGGGCGGCGAACTGCTCGGCGTCCAGCTGAGCGGTGACGTCGAAGCGGCCGGCCCGGCCCGCCTCGCCCGTGCCCACGCCCAGGCTGCCCGCGCGCACGGCTGTCTCCGCTCCTCCGGAGAGCACCGCCGCGGCGCCCACCTCCTGCCACTGGCCATCGGCGGCCCGCTCCAGGTGCAGCGAGCCCGCGCGGATGCGCGTGAGCACTCCACGCTCGATGACGACCAGCCGCCGGGCCTCGACGACGCCCTCGGCCAGCCGCTCGCCGAAGTACTCCTCGTAGTCGTCGCCCTCCTCGTAGCCGTAGAAGACGCGGGCCACCGGGGCGAAGCGCCAATCAATGATGCGCACGCCGGTGGCCGTGTCCGTGAAGGTGGTGCGGCCCAGCAGGTACTCCTGGGGGGCGGTGCCCTCGTGCCGCCGCAGGCGCAGGTGGGCGAAGTAGGGCGTGTTCGACTCGGGCAGGTTGGTCGCGTCCTGGCGCTCGAGCAGGGCGCGCGTGTTGTCCAGCTCCTGAAACAGCGCGGGCAGGTCGCTCTCCACGGCGGTGGTCGCCTCGTCGCGCAGGCCGGTGAGCCGCTCGACCAGGCGGCTGCGGTCCACGCTCCGGCCGGCCCGCTGGCGCGCCGACTGGAGCGCCCCGAGCACCCGCGCGAGCAACGCCTCCTCCTCCGCGATGACGGCCCGGGCCTGCTCGGTGAGGGCTTGCTTCGGCTCGTTCAAGTCGACCCCGTGGGCGTGAGGAGGATGGAGGACTTTATAGTCATACGGGGCCAGTTGTGCTGGCGTGCTCGCCTCTATGTCTAGTTCTCTCGTGTACCGCCGCCACGGCGGGTCCATTCAGGTCGACATCCCCAACTTCGACACGCTCGCCCAGGTCATCCACATCCCCGAGACTCAGTGGATCGCCACCGCGTGCCCCATCGAGGGGCTGCAGTGCGACCCGCGCTTCCTGGCGCTGATGGACTCGGACGGCAATGGCCGCATCCGGGTGGCCGAGGTGCGCGCCGCCGTGGAGCACACCGCGAAGCTGCTCCAGTCGCGCAAGGGCGCGGACGCGGGCAGTGACGTGCTGGAGCTGAGCGCGCTCTCGCCCGAGGGCGCCAGGCTCCAGAGCGCCGCGCGGCGCATCCTGACGACCCTGAAGGCCGAGAGCACCGAGCGCATCTCGCTGCAGCAGGTTCGCGACAGCGAGAAGGTGCTGCGCGAGGCGGGAATCAATGGCGATGGCATCATCGCTCCCGCCTTCCTCCCCGAGTCCGTGCGCGGCCTGGCCTCGCGCATCATGGCCGCCTTCTCCGAGGTGAAGAACCGCGCGGGCCAGGCCGGAGTGGACCCTGCCACGCTCCAGCGCTTCCGCGAGGCGCGCACCGCGCTGCTGGAGCACCTGGCCAAGAAGGACGCCGTCCACGTCTGGGGCGAGGCCAGCCTGGAGCGCGCCCAGCGCATTCACGCGGTGAGGCCGCTGCTGGAAGGGTACTTCCTCCAATGTCGGCTGGTGGCGGCCCAGCCCGAGGCCGCCTCGAGCCTCAAGCTGACCGCGGGCCGCGTCGAGAGCGCGCTCGGAGACACCGCCGCGCTGGAGAAGGCCGCCTCGGTGCTGCCCATCGCTCCGGTGGATCCGGCGGGCGTGCTCACCTGGGCCCGGCTGTACCGGGGGCCCGCCTTCGAGGCGCTGGAGGCGTTTCGCCAGCAGGTGGCCGTGCCGCTCACCGGCAGCGCGGAGCAGCTCACGGACGCGGCCTGGCGCGAGCTGACGGCGAAGGCCGAGGCCGTGCTGGCCTGGCAGGCCGGGCTCGATGCCAGCCCCGTGAAGGGCATGGCGGCGGAGCTGGCCACGCTGGCCGACGCGGACCTGATCGCCATCGAGGAGGTGAGCAAGGCGGACCTGGCGCTCAAGGACGAGCTGGACGCCATCACCGAGCTGGAGCGGCTCGTCCTCTACCAGCGCTGGCTGCTGAAGTTCGCCAACAACTTCATCAGCATGCCGGACCTGTACTCGGCCAGGAAGCGCGCGCTCTACGAGCGGGGCACGCTGGTGCTGGGCGGCCGCAGGTACACGCTGTCGGTGCTGGCCCAGCCCCGCGCCCCGCACGCGGCCCTCACCAGCCAGGGCACCACCTGCATCCTCTATGTGAGGGTGGCGCCCAAGGACGGGGCCGATGGCTATGAGGTGGCGGTGCCCGTCACCCGCGGCAACAGCACCGGCCTGGAGGTGGGCAAGCGCGGCATCTTCCACGACGTGGAGGGCAAGGAGTACGACGCCATCGTCACCCAGGTGGTGCGCCATCCCGTGTCCCTGTGGGAGGCGATGACGATGCCCTTCCAGCGCATCGGCCGCTTCATCACCTCCAAGGTGGAGGCGCTGGCCACCGCGGGAGACAAGGACTTCGAGCAGTCGCTGGAGCAGAGCTACAAGCGCTCCACCGCGGTCGTCACCACCGCGGTGGCCACCTCTACCGCGCCCGGGTCCGCACCCGCTCCCGCTCCCGCTCCGGCGCAGGTGGGAGGGCTTGGCGGGCTCATCGCCGCGGGCGGCATCGCGTTCGCGGCGGTCGGCTCGTCGCTGGCCTTCATCGTGTCCCAGGTGAAGTCGCTCACCCTGGTGGATGTCATCTCGGCGGCGCTGATCATCGCCGCCATCGTCATGCTGCCGGCGGGGTTGCTCGGGTGGTTGAAGCTGCGCAAGCGCAACCTGGCGCTGTTGCTGGAGGGCTCGGGCTGGGCCCTCAATGATCGGCTGATGCTGACGCGCGAGCTGGCGGCGCTCATCACCCGCAAGCCCCGGCTGCCCAAGGGGGCGCGGATCGATCGCACCGACGCCCTCATTACCGCCCTCCCACGTGTCCGCAGCGAAGAGGAGGAGGAAGACGAGGATGGCACTCCGGGCCGCGTGAAGCTCGTGGTGGGGCTGCTCATCGCCCTGGTGCTGCTGTGGCAGGCGCGCATGCCCATGGCCCGCTACGCCTGTGGCAAGCAGTGGCTCTCGCTCAGCACCTGCACCGCGCTGCTGCCGGGGTACCTCGTGCCTCCGGAAGCCCTGGCTCCCCCCGCTCCGGCTGCCGCCGCCCCGGCTCCCGTGGCCCCTGTCGCACCTGCGCCTACTCCGCCCGCGCCCTGAAACGCTGAACCGGTTTCGCGTACTACACAGAAAGGTGGATTTAGGCTGGATTTCCAGGGACGTCGGTCCCAGAATTCCATCTCAGCGGATTAGTGAAGTGTTCCTGTGAAGACAGTCTCTGGGGACGCTTCGGGCTGGGAGGAAGTCGATGAGGGCAGCGCGTCGACAGGGGTGGCTGGGGTGCCTGCTGGTGGCGGGGGGCGTGTTGGCGGGCTGCGGGCGGGGCAACTCGGGGCCGGCGGAGCTGTTCCTGGACTCGATGGTGAGCGCCATCACCTCGTCGGGCACGCCGGACCTGTGGGTGTCCTCGGTGAGCGCTCCGGCCAGCGCGGTGTCCAGCAGCGGCTCGTTCGTGACGGTGACGGCGTGCAACCAGGGCGCGGGCAGCGCGGGCTCGCGGGTGAACGTGTACCTGTCGGCGGACACGAGCATCACGGCGGGAGACACGCTGGTGGGCAGCGGCTCGACGGGGACGCTGCACCCGCAGCAGTGCGCCACGCTGCATCTGAAGATGGCGGACCCGGAGAGCCTGACGCGCGGGCTGTTCTACGTGGGCGCGCGGGTGGATCCGAATGACGCGGTGAGCGAGGCCTCGGAGACGAACAACGCGCGCGCGGGCACGCGGATGGCGCTGGGCTCGGGGGCGGACCTGACGGTGGCGCGGGTGAGCGGGCCGGAGAGCCTGCTGCCCTCGGCGCGTTTCGAGACGGCGGTGACGGTGTGCAACACGGGGACGGCGGCGGCGGCGCCGGGGCACGTGGAGGTGTACCTCTCGGAGGACGCGACGGTGACGGCGGCGGACTTCCGGGTGGGCAGCGGCGCGACGCAGGTGCTGAGCGAGGGCCAGTGCTCCACGGTGCGGGTGGACTCGGTGGCGAGCGTGCCCGAGGGCTCGTGGCACGTGGGCGCGTGGGTGAACCGGGCCCAGGCGGTGGCGGAGCTGACGGACAGCAACAACCTGCGGGTGGGCCACACGGCGGCGGTGGGGCGCGGGCCGGACTTCACGGTGATGGCGGTGAGCGGCCCGGCGAGCCTGGTGGGCGGCGGCATGGAGCCGGCGGGCTTCCAGGCGACGGTGTGCAACACGGGCACCCAGGCGGGGAGCACCGAGGTGGAGGTGTTCCTCTCGGAGGACGCGGCGCTGACGGCCCAGGATGCGCGGGTGGGCAGCGCGGCGGTCGAGGCGCTGGAGCCCGGGCAGTGCACGCCGGTGAGAGTGAGCGGCCCGGTGGCGGTGAGCAGCGGACGCTGGTTCGTGGCCGCGAGGGTGGACGGGGCGGCGCGGGTGACGGAGCTGCGGGAGAACAACAACACGCGGTTCGGCAACCGGCCCTCGGTGGGCAGCGGGCCGGACCTGGTGGTGTCCGAGGTGCGGGGGCCGCTGAGCGTGAGCGCGGAGGAGCAGGTGAGCGCGGCGGCGACGGTGTGCAACCAGGGCACGGCGCGCAGCGCGGGGGCGGAGGTGGCCTTCTACCTGTCGCTGGACACGACGGTGACGACGGCGGACGTGGTGCTGGGCACGGCGCCGGTGGCGGGGCTCGAGGTGGGCGAGTGCACGCCGGTGAAGGTGGCGGGCGCGGTGAAGGTGGAGGCGGGCTCCTGGTACGTGGGAGCGAGCGTGGACAGCGGCTACGCGGTGGCGGAGCTGTCCGAGAGCAACAACGCGCGCACGGGCGAGCGGCTGGGAGTGGGCGCGGGCGCGGAGCTGATGATCGCGAGTATCTCGGCTCCGGAGAGGGTGCGGAGCGAGGAGCCGTTCACGAGCCAGGTGACGGTGTGCAACCAGGGCACGCGGCCGATGAGCGCGGGCACGCGGGTGAACGTGTCCCTGTCGCTGGATGCGGGCATCAGCGCGGCGGACCGGCAGCTGGGCGTGGTGGCGGTGCCGGCGCTGGGAGCAGGGCAGTGCGAGGTGGCCTCGGTGGCGGTGAGCGCGGAAGTGCCGGAGGGCAGCTGGTACGTGGGCGCGCTGGTGGACCGGGACGGTGGGGAGCCGGAGCTCATCGAGGACAACAACGTCCGGGTGGGCGGCGGGCTGGTGGTGGGCAACGTGAAGGACTCGGCGCTGACGGTGCGTGAGGCGCAGGTGGGCCGCCAGCAGGGCTGACGCTGAGGGGGCCAAGCACCATTTCCCCTACAGTGGCCGGTGGTGCAGACTCAGCGCACGCGGAGCGCTTCGCGTGCGCGAGGAGTCACCATGGGGCTGTGTAGCTGGATCGTCTTCGGCTTAGTCGTAGGAATGATCGCCCGGTTCGTGATGCCGGGAGAGCAGAAGATGGGAATCATCCGCACGACGCTGCTGGGCATCGGCGGCTCGTTCGTGGGCGGGTTTCTCGCGGCAATGATCTGGGGCGGCAACTGGCGCAAGTTCAGCTCAGCGGGTTTCCTCGGCGCCATCATCGGAGCGGTGGTGCTGCTGGCGATCTCCGAGGCCATCTCCCCCAGCCGCCGCCGCCGCTGAAGCGGCGGTTGAATCAGGGGGCTGCCGGGAGAGCACGGAACTCAGCGGCGCAGTCGAGGAGCCGGTGGATGGCGGCTTCATGGTCGCCCTGGGTTGCTTGGAGGAAGGAGCCTTCCCAGGATTGCCCCGGCGGAATACGGCCGGTGTCCTGGAGCCACTGCTCGAAGCGGGCGTACTCCTGGTCCTTCAGGCCCGCCAGGGAGAGGCACAGCCGGTAACCATCGATGTACCCGGCCATGCGCTCCACGCGTGCTTCTCCGATGTACATGAGGATGCGGCCCACCCGGCGCATCTCAAGGAGGACATCCAGGATCGCGCGGGAAGTCTCAGCGAGAGTTCGCGGAGCTGCCGGATCGTGAGGTGAGCCGCCGTACCGCCAGGTCAGCGAAGCCAGCGCAGCTGGGGAGAGAGCGCGAAACTCGGTGGCGGCATCAACGAATGCGCGCAAGGCCTGCCGCTCATCCGAGTCGAACTTCTGGAGAAACGCGCTCCACCAGCCCTGGCCGGGGAGCGTCTTCCCAGCCTCTTGCAGCCAGCCGACGAAGGTGCTGTGCTCCCTGTCGCCTACGCCCAGGTCACCCGAACAATTCAGGTACCCATCGGTGAAGCCCACCGTGCGAGAGACGCCAAGCTGCCCCTCGAAGAGTTCGAACTCCAGCTCGTGCCTCGATGTGCCAGAGCGGGCCTGGAGCACGAGGTCCAGCAGCGGAGGAGGCACTCTCGGTGCTTTCGCTGGAGGCGATGGGCGGCTCATGGTGCGCTCACGACCTCATCCATGATGGGAGTCATTGCGCCCAGGCGGCCCATGTACTCCTGCCAGGAGAGCCCACCAGCACCCGTGAATGCGTCATAGATGCGGTCTTTCATCCGGACCACGACGTGGAGTCCCTGCTCCGTTACCCGCAGGTCCTGCCCATCCTCCATCTTGAAGACCATGTATCCCGCCCTCTTTTTAGACTAGAGGGAGGGACTGCAAACCCGACCGTGGCCACCCTGGTAGCCGCATCTGTGGCCTACAGGGTGCCACTCCGCGACCTGTTCCCTGAAACAGGGGAAGAGGATGGCGGATGCTGACCCCCACAGCCCAAGGTCTTTGTTTCCTACTAGAGTTGGATTAAACTTAACTCGCTTTGATACTGGCACAGGAGGGGCACAGCATGACCGGCGAAAACTGGTACTTGAAGGTACTGAGGACCGGAATTGAGCCCAGAAATGAAGCGAACACCTCTCGCTACGTCCACGAAGTACTCACCAACTGCCTCAACTGGCCATTTGAATCAATCAGACCACAGCCAAGCAAGCACGGCTTCATCGATTACCACCTTTTGGCACCCAAAACCAATACGGCCATCAGACTGGAGGTCAAGCCGTTTGGCAAAAAGCTGAACGACTACATGATTCGCAAGTACTTAGTCCGTCCGGGCCCTCTCAACGAAGAGTTTAGAGTCGGTGTACTTACGAACCTGCTTCAATGGCAAATTTTCTTGGCAGGTCCGGAAGTAAAGCGCGTGGCTGGGACTTCGTTGGCTTGCGTTCTGGATGTTGAGGTTAACGCTCGTGCTGACATTGCTAAGATCGACAGCATGATCGGCTATCGAACTGATGGTCAACTCCGTGGTCTGCGCGCAAGTTTAGGCGAAGCCACCGAAGTTATCCGACACGTTCTCTGGAACGATCACAAGGTTCTTCAGGCAATTCGCCAAGCACTACGGCGCATCCGCGACGACCGTAGCCTACCCTTGAGGGTGCCTCAGACTGACTCGACTCTAGAGGCTATGATCCAATTGGCTAACGGCGAGCCAATCGGACTTGAGTTCAGTGTCACGCAATTTCGTCAGGCAATCTGCTCTCCCGAGGTTGCCACCGTAATAAATACCACACTCATGACCAAGTTCGGCTCACGCAGTAGGCAAGGCCCAATCAAGCAAACACTAACGAATTTAACTTCGCCTGAATCAGGAGAGGCATTCTAGGGTGTGCGGAGCTGGCTGAACACTTGACCCATGAGCTATAGGCTTTACTCGCCACTTACATGGGCAAGGGCATCCCCGCTCCAGAATGGGAAGTGGCCCACGAGGGCATCCTTTGGAGATGGCGAAAACCTTCTGCTAGGAGCATTGGAAATGCACGCTAGGAAGGAATCTTGATAACTCGCTTTGATCCCTCCTGCGGCTCCCCAGATAGAGCCAGCCCGAAGATCCAAGTATGGCTTGGGGATGCAGGGGTTGAGCAACTACAGCCGGTCGCTCTTCCTTGGCTGCAGCCGTGTCAGTTAGGCAGGGTAGCCCGTCGCTATCATCAGCGGAAATAGCGCCCTGTGGTTGATGCGGGGGTAAGACGCCGCCAAGTAGAGGTCGCCTCCAATCGAGACCCACGCCCGCCTGACGGGCTCGTTCTGGGCCCAAAGCCAGGCTTCCGCATCCCTGCGGGTGGCGAACGAAGCGATGGGAACAGGAGGCTCTACTTTTCGCAACTCAGCGAGGTAGTACTCCAGTGCGTTGTCATTCGGCAGCTTGCGGATGTTCCTTTCCCGGTCATGGAAGACAGAGCGGTACTCGCCAGCAACAATGATGTGGGCAAAGTCTGGCGGGGCGGGATGACTCATGAGCCAAGCTTCTGCCTCGTCCAATGAATCAAAGGCACTGACTACGTAGGGAGGGGCGCCTACTTCAAGATGCTGGATGTAATCCTCCAGATTCGCCAACTGTCCCGTGCCTGCGATGAACTGAAGCGCGTCAATGACGACTCGGAGCAGCGCGCTCTCTTCAAGAGTCTGGGGCGTATCCAGCAGCTTCCTGAAGTAATCTTCAGCTCCCCGCAGGGCTCCTCCTGACTCCGGGCCCATAGGTGGCTTGGCGGCCTCACTCTGTCGATGATCGCGAAACCGGTGCCTCTGGCCCGTGCTGGAGATGAAATCGAGAGCGTCCCTCGCGAGCCCGAGAATTCGCGTCTCTTCCGGCGGTTGTTCTGGCCTCCAGTGCTTCTCGACAAGGCGCTGGGCCTCCCACAGTTCTTCGGGTGTGGTCATGGCTTCATCGCGACACCGTCGCGCTCGTAAAAGGCATCAGCCGACACGAAGAGCACCATGGGTGCGAGGACCAGTCCGCCAGTGCCGCCAGTGACGACAACGAAGGTGACTCCGGCGATGACCACCACCGCCCCCACGGCAAGCTCTTCCCGGTGCCGCTTCACCCAGTCCACCGCCTTCTCAATCGAGGGCAGCTCCACGGCTTTGGCCGAGTCCTCGGCATTCTGCTTGTTGCACTCCTCGTAGTCAGGCCAGCACCGCTTGCGGCACTCAGCGTGTTTCCCACCGAGTTTGCGGCTTGGCGGCTGGACGAGATGCTCCCAGTCGTCCCCCAGGTTGCCCCTCATACACTTGTTGATGCACTGCCTCATCTCCTCGTCGCAGTCCCGCTGCCACACGACGGGCACGGTACGCCCTCTTTCAAGGCGGCGGCTTAGCAACTCCTGGTACTGCTCCAGATCGAACTCCCCGGTAGGTCTCCAGAAGTGCGTCATCCGTCCATCCGGCATCTCCTGGACGATGAGCACATACCGGGCAAGGTCTCGTGCCCCCGTAGGACCCACCATGGGCCGGGTGGCGCTGCATGAGCCCAAGAGTAGGCAGAGGACCATCACCACGAGCTTCTGAGGACGCATCCGGGTGCTCATATCGAGGTACCTCCAGCCACGGACTCTGCCACGCGGCCTCCTACCCCGTCCCCTCCCACGAGGGTTCACCATCCGCCAGGACCCACCCCCCCTCCCGCGAAGATTGGCGGAAAGCGCGAGCACCGGCCCGTTCTGTAGTAAGTGGCCCTCTGCCGACAGCGGTCACGCTGTCCCTGCGGCAAAGGAAAGGCGAAGACATGCGGAAAATGTGGGTATTGGCGGTCGCGCTGGCATTGGCCGGCTGCAACAAGCCAGCAGACAACAAGAGCCCCGGAGGGGGCAGCACCACGGGCGGCGCCACCGGCGCGGGCTCGAACCCTCAGTCGGAAGATCAGAAGACCCTCTACGCCCTGGGGATGTCCATCGGCCGGAGCATCGCCGTGTTCGGCCTGTCGGCCGAGGAGCTCGACTACGTCAAGGCGGGCATGGTCGCCGAGGCCACCGGCCAGAAGGGCGCGGTGGACATCGCCACCTACGGGCCGAAGATTCAGCAGCTCGCCGTGGCGCGCCAGTCCGCCAAGGCCTCCGGTGAGAAGGAGAAGGGCAAGGCCTACCTCGAGCAGGCCGCCAAGGAGGAGGGCGCCGTGAAGACGGAGTCCGGCCTCATCTACAAGGAGACCCAGGCGGGCACCGGTGCCTCGCCCCAGGCCTCCGACGTGGTGCGCGTGCACTACCGGGGCACCCTCATCGACGGCAAGGAGTTCGACAGCTCCTACAAGCGCAACGAGCCGGCCACCTTCCCCCTCAACGGCGTCATCCGTTGCTGGACCGAGGGCCTGCAGCGCATGAAGGTGGGCGGCAAGGCCCGCCTGGTGTGCCCGTCCGACATCGCCTACGGCGATCGCGGCGCGCCGCCTGACATCGCCGGGGGCTCCACCCTCATCTTCGAGGTGGAGCTGCTCGAGGTGACGGCCAACCCGTCTCCCTCCGCCCCGATGATTCCGATGAACACCCCGGGCGTCCCCCAGGGCGCCAAGCCGGGCACCACGCCTCCGGGCGGCCAGAAGGCTCCGGCCCCCACGAAGTAACCCACGTTGGCCTCCTCACCTGGGAGGCAACGGCATCAAACACCCCGAGGCCCCCGGCCGCGTCCCTCTCGAGGGGCACGGCGCGGGGGCTTCGCTCATCCGCACCCGCAGCCGCTCACTCACGAGGAGCACCATGGAATACCGCAAGCTGGGACACAGTGGCCTGAAGGTGTCGAGCCTGTGCCTGGGCACGATGACGTTCGGCGAGCCGTCCGAGGGCTCGATGATGCATGGCATCGCCGCCGACGAGAAGACGTCCTTCGCCATCATGGACCGCGCCCTGGAGGCGGGCATCAACTTCTGGGACACCGCGGATGTGTACGGCAACGACGGCCTCACCGAGCGCGTGCTGGGCAACTGGTTTGCTCAGTCCAACAAGAGGGATTCGGTGGTGCTGGCCACCAAGTTCCGCTTCCGTATGGGCAAGGGGCCCAATGACACGGGCGCCTCGCGCTACCACCTGCGCTCCGCGGTGGAGCAGAGCCTGCGCCGGCTGAAGACGGACCGCATCGATTTGTACCAGGTGCACATGCAGGACATCGACACGCCCGAGGAGGAGACGCTCCGGGCGCTGGAGGACCTGGTGCGCCAGGGCAAGGTGCTCTACATCGGCGCCAGCAACTACGCCGCCTACCGGCTGGTGGACAGCCTGTGGACGAGCAAGTCCCAGCACCTCTCGCGCTTCGTGGCGCTGCAGGCCCAGTACAGCCTGGTGGTGCGCGAGCTGGAGCGCGAGCACGTGCCGCTGTGCGAGCAGTTCGGCCTGGGCATCCTGCCGTGGTCCCCGCTGGCGGGCGGCTTCCTGTCCGGCAAGTACCGCAAGGGCCAGCCTCCGCCGGACGCCTCGCGCCTGGCCAAGTGGAAGGACCGGCTCACCGGCTTCGACACCGCGCGCAACTGGCGCATCCTGGAGACGGTGGACGCGGTGGCCAAAGAGGTGAACGCCTCGGCCTCGCAGGTGTCGCTGGCGTGGCTGCTGCGCAAGCGCGCCGTCACCTCCGTCATCTTCGGCGCGCGCAGCCTCGCCCAGCTCGAGGACAACCTGAAGGCCGCCGAGCTGAAGCTGGATGACGCCCAGCTCAAGCGCCTGGACGAGGCCAGCGCCCTGGAGCTGGGCTACCCCTACGAGTTCATGCGCAACATCCAGGGCCGCTGGTAGAGGAGGCCACGCGATGGGCCGACACGCGCTGGGGGCCATGGCCGCGCTGGTGCTGGGCGCCTGCACCCTGGGCCGTTCCGCCGAGGTGGCGCGCGAGCCGGCCTCTCCGGGGGCCATGTCCGAGCGGGAGTTCCAGGCGCTGCACGCCCCCGGCGCCTCGCCCGCGCGCAAGGGCGTGGAGCTCGAAGTCCTGGGCGCCCGGGCCTACCTCAGCCTGCCCTCCGGGGCCGTGGCGCCCCTGCCCGCCATCGTCGTGGTGCACGAGGCCGGGGGGCTCAACGGCCACATGCTCCACTGGGCGGACCGGCTGGCCGCCGAGGGCTACGCCGCCCTCGCGGTGGATCTGCTCGGAGGCAAGGTGCCCGCCACGCCCGAGGAGTCCACCGAGGCGATGCGGAGGCTGGACCCCGAGCGCGCCGACACGCTGCTCCGGGCGGCGCATGCCTTCCTTATAAAGGATGAGCGCGTGCGGGCGCCTCGCACGGGCGCCATCGGCTGGAGCGTGGGCAGCGCGTGGGCCCTGCGCCTGGCCCTGGCCGAGCCCGGGCTGGACGCGGTGGTGGCCTACTACGGCTGGCCCGTGCTGGAGCCCGAAGTGCTCGCCTCGCTGCGCCCCCCGCTGCTGGGCGTGTATGGCACCCGGGATGTGTCCGTCCCTCCCACCGTTGTTGATCAATTCGAGCAGGCGCTGGACGCGGCCCAGGTGCCCCACCGGGTGGTGCGCTACGAGGCCGAGCACGCCTTCGCCAACCCGGATGATCCGCGCTACCACGCCTGGGCGGCCGCCGCCGCCTGGCAGGAAGTGGACGCCTTCCTCGAGAAACACCTCAAGCGGTGAAGCTCCGCCGGCACTCGCGGTGAGCGCCCTCCGCGCGCTGTTCGCCGCTGAGCAGCCCGAATCTCCACCACTCCACAGCCGCCTGTCCCAGGGGGTTTGCGCACAAGCACCCCCTTGGAGCTTCGCGGGGCATTCCTAGATTCCTTGGAGACACGGGGAATGCCATGAATGAGATCCAGGACTGGACATTTGGTACCCACGCCGCGCGGTGGGAGTCGCCTGATCTGTTGCACGTCACCTTCCGGGGGCCGACCCGGGCCGAGGACGTGGACAACATGGTCGCCGTGGTGAGGGAGCTGGCGGCCAAGCAGCCCATCTTCGTCATCTCGGACATTTCACGCTCCACCATCGACAAGGCGGCGCGCGAGCGCTTCTCGCAGTGCATGCGGGCGGAGTGGTTTCACGGCCTGGTGTACGTGGGCGCCGATGCGCTGCAGCGCGCCATCACCAAGGCCATCGTCATCGCCCTGTACCTGACGGGCAAGTGGCGGGTGGACATCGAGTTCGCGGACTCGCACGGTGAGGCGCTGGGCATCGTGTCGCGCATTCGCCGCGCCCGCGGGGTGAAGGCGCCCGAGGGCAGCGGGCCGCGGCTGATCAACATCGACGAGCCACGGGCCCAGGCCTGAGCCGGCCGCGGCGGCCTACTCGCGCGCCTTGTGCTTCACCCAGGCGCGCAGCGCCTGGGGCTCCAGCGGCAGATCGTCGCGCCACATGCGCACGGTGCCGTCCTGGCCGCCCGCCACCACCTGCCGCCCATCTCGCGAGAAGGTCACCAGGGTGACCGAGCCGTCGTGGCCGCGCAGCACCCGGCTCTCGCCGCTGCTCAGGTCCCACAGCCGCACGGTGCCGTCCGCGCTGGCGGTGGCCAGGCGCTGGCCCTCGGCAGAAAACGCCATCTGGAAGACGAAGTGGCCGTGGCCAATGAGCGCGGGCAGCGGCTGGCCCGTGGCCACCGCGAAGCGCCGCACCCGTGGGTCTCCCAGGCTGCTGACGAGCAGCTGATCGCTCGAGGGTGAGAAGATCAGCGCCATCACTCCCACGCCGCCCATGTCCATGCGCCGGCCCTCGCCCGCGCCCAGCGGCTGAAGCCACACGGTGTGGTCCGTGCTGCCCGAGGCCACGTAGCGCCCGTCCGGCGAGAAGGCCAACGTCGCCACATCGAAGCGGTGGCGGTGCATCGAGCGGCCCGCCCCGGTGGCGGTCTCCCACAGCCGCACCTCGCCCTCCATGCCGCCCGAGGCCAGGAAGCGCCCATCCGGCGTGAAGGCCAGCGAGCGCACCATCTGCTCGTGGTACCCCAGCTCCCGCACCCGTCCGGTGGCGGTGCTCCACAGCCACACCCCGCCCTTCTCGTCTCCCGCCGCCGCCCAGGCCCCATCCGCCGAGAGCGTGAGCACCTTCACCTTGTGAGAGGGGCCCGCCAGCCGCTGCAGCCGGTGGCCCTGGCTGTCCCAGACGGACACCCCGCCCTCGGGCCCGGCGGTGAGCAGCCGCGAGCCATCGGGCTGGGCGTGCACGACGTCCACGGGGCCCAGGGACACCGGTGCCGTCACCGCCGAGGCATCCTCCAGGCTGGAGCGATGCAGCAGCCCGTCGTGCCTGCCAACCGAGAGCACGTGCCGGCCCTCGGGCGAGAGCAGCAGCGCGCTCACCCGCTTGCCCAGCTGCTCGCGAATCTCGGTGGGCGCCACGCGGCGGGCCTCCAGCGCGGAGGCAGTGGGCAGCTCGGGGCCCTCGTGCCGCGTCAGCCGCCGCGCGGTGTGGTCCTCCACCTCGTGCAGGCGCAGGGTGCCGTCGTGGCTGGCGGAGATCAGCCAGTGCCCATCGTGGGAGAAGAGCACCCAGCTCACCGTCGAGGTCGCTCCGCGCAGCAGGCGCAGCTGCCCGGTGGCCACCCCCCACAGCCGCGTCCCGCCGTCCCGGCTTCCCACCGCGAGCCATTGGTTATCCGGTGAGAAGGCCAGCGCGGCGCCCCAGCCCTCGGCGCTCTCGAAGGTGCGCGGGGGGGTGCCCTGCTTCAAGTCCCACAGCAGCACGCGGCCCTTGATGGACTGAGCCGCCAGGTAGCGGCCGTCGCGCGAGAGCCGGACGGCTCGCAGCGGGCCGCTGGCGCCCTCGAGCACCCGGGGGCGGCCTGGCAGCGAGCTCCACAGCAGCACCTTGCCGTCATCGGTGCTGACGGCCAGGGCGCCCGTGCGCTCCGAGTAGCTCAGGTAAGTCAGGGCCTCGGGGTAGCTGAACAGCACCTGGCTCGTTGCGTCCTCCAGGTTCCACAGCCGCAGGGTGTTGTCCCGGCTCAGCGACACCAGCCGCCGCTCATCGGCCAACACCTCGAACGCGATGAGGCTCGGGGGGTGCGCGCCCAGCAGCTGGCCGGTGCCGGTGGCCACGTCCCAACGCCACAGCCTGCCGCCGAAGTCGCCCGAGAAGAGCTGACGGCCATCCGAGGAGAAGGCTGCCAGGTGGACCGGGTGCAGGTGCCCCTGGAGCGTGCGCGAGTGGCCCGTGGCCTTCTCCCAGATGCGCAGGGTGCCCTCCTTGCCCGAGGAGACGAGGTAGCGGCCATCCGGGGAGAAGAGGTTCGCCCAGGTCTCATCCCCATAGGTCTCCACCACGCGGCTCTTGCCGGAGAGCAGATCCCACAGGCGCACGGTGCGGTCATCGCTGGAGCTCGCCAGCCAGCGCCCGTCCGGAGACAGGCTCGCGTGGTTGAGGGGCTTGTCCACCTCGTGGCCGCGCAGCGGCACCACGACACCCTGCGCCAGCGCGTCCGCGGCCAGCGTGCGGATGGCGCCCCACTGGGCGAAGCCGGCGGAGAGCGAGTCGAGCGTCTTGTAGACGAGCTCGGGAGACTGCGTCACATCGTTGCGCGCCTCGATCAGGGTGAGCCGGTCGGCGCGCTCGGTGGCCTCGCGCTGGGCCTGCTGGGCGAGGTCCTTCTCCTGCTCGGCGACATCCCTCGCGTGGCTGACGTGGTAGTGAGTCTTCGCCGCCATGGCCATCAAGAACAGCAGGGCCAGCCCCCCCACCAGCAGGGCGGCGCGGTACTGGCGGGTGAAGCGGCGGATGCGCTCCCAGGCGGTGTAGCGGTGCGAGCCGACCAGCTGCCCCGTCTGGAAGTGCCGCAGGTCCTCGGCCAGCTCGCGCGCGGTGGGGTAGCGCCGCGCCGGCTCCCGGTCCATGGCCCGGAAGACGATGGTCAGCAGCTCCTCGGGCAGATCCGGCTGCAGCCGCGCCAGCGCGGTGGGCTCCTCCTGGAGCACCTGCTCCAGCACCTCGCGCGACTGCGTGCCGGTGTACGGCGGCCGGCCCGACAGCAGGTGGTAGAGGATGGCGCCCAGCGCGTACACATCGGCGCGCTCGTCCACCGGCTGGCCGGCGGCCTGCTCGGGCGGCATGTACGCCGGCGTGCCCATCACCGTGCCCAGCTGCGTGTGCTCCGGTGACTGCAGCGGTGAGGCGCGTGAGGGCTCGGGCGCTCCGGCGGGCGGGGGCGGCTCGGGGCGGTCCAGCTCCTTGGCCAGGCCCCAGTCGATGACGACCGTCTCGCCGAACTCGCCCACCAGGATGTTCGAGGGCTTCAGGTCCCGGTGGATGACGCGCTCGCTGTGCGCATACGCCATGGCCTCGGCCACGGCGAGCACGTGGGGCAGGGCCGCCAGCCGCTCGCGCACGGTGCTCATCGACTCGATGTGGCGCGCCAGCGAGCGGCCCGACACCAGCTTCATGGCGTAGAACGGATCGCCTCCCGGCCAGCGCCCCGCCTCGTACACGGGGACGATGGAGGGGTGCTGCAGCCGCGCGGTGATGCGCGCCTCGCGCACGAAGCGGTCCTCGGTGGTGCCGCCCGGTTCGATCAGCTCCTTGAGGGCCACCATGCGCTCGAGGTGCAGATCCTCGGCGCGCAGGATGCGGCCGTGGCCTCCCTCGGCCACGACGCCGTGGAGCAGGTAGCGCTCGCGAGCCGCCACCGGCAGCAGGCCCGTGCGTGGGGCGGTGCCTCCCGTGTCCCCACTGCTGGGGTGAATCGTGCTGGCGAACTCGTCCGAGACGGGCTCGCTGGGAAGGCGCTGCATGGTGGGGCTCTCCGAGTCCTCAAGAGAGGAAGTCTTGGCGGACTCTTCTATCTGGGCGCGGAGAGTAGACCGAGAGTCCGCTGTCAGCCACGCACCGGCCCTGGAGGGGAAGCAGGGGTGTGGTGAAGGGTGCGAGCGCCAACGCCTGCCTGCTTGCTTCGGCAGTTGGGCTAGAACGTGCGCCATCCAAGGAGAGCAACGCTCATGGCACGGCTGACGTTGGCGCAGGACAAGGTGGCTCCGGCGGTTCAGGAGAGCGTGGGGAACTACCACCGGGACGTCGTCGAGAAGGTGGCCTCGACGGTGGCCAGCCAGAAGGTGGTGGTGGTGGGCATGGCGCAGAACCCGTACGTGAAGCGGGCGCGCAAGCTGCTCGAGGAGCAGGGCATCCCGTTCACGTATCTGGAGTACGGCAGCTACGTCTCGAAGTGGAAGGAGCGCCTGGCGCTCAAGCTGTGGGCGGGCTTCCCCACCTTCCCCATGGTGTTCATCGACGGGACGCTGATCGGCGGCTTCACGGATCTCCGGGCGCTGAAGGACCAGGGCAAGCTGCCGAAGTAGCCCGCTCAGTAAGGCCGCTGACCGGAGTAGTTGCCCGGAGGCGCGTAGTTGCACACCCAGAACTGCCACCGGGTGAAGCCCTGAAAGGGCGAGTTCTTGTCGCACTCCCGAGTGGCGCAGCCCACCTGCGTGGTGTTGCGCCAGACGATCTGCGTGTAGTGGCCGCACACCTTGCCCGGGGCGCAGGCGTTGGTCCCGTGGTCATAGTTAGCGGCCTCCGAGGCCCAGTTCTTATCGCCCGGAGCGGCGGCCAGAGGGAGGGCTCGCCTGCCTGCCAGGAGCAATTCCCCGTGCAGGGTTGGCCTGCCGGGCACATCTTCCAGGAGGTCTCTTATGGAACAGCCTCAAGTCGAGCCCGATGACGACTTCCAGCTCCTGGTGGACGTGCTGCCCGAGCCGCTGAAGACGCAGGTCCGGCAGCTGCCCCCCGCGGAGATTCTCGAGGTGGTGATGGACCTGGGGCGGCCCCCGCAGGCCCGCCTGGTGAACAACCGCTCTCAGCGCCTGCGCGAGGAGCCCGTGGTCGCCAAGGAGCTGGAGCACGTGCTGGCGCAGGTGGGGCCGCCGGGAGACGACAACCGGGCGGGCATCGAGCGGACGCTGCACCGCATCTCGGCCATCCGCAACCGCAAGGGGCGGGTGGTGGGGCTCACGCTGCGCGTGGGGCGCGCGGTGTTTGGCACCATCGACATGCTCAAGGATCTCATCGCCACCGGGCGCAACGTGCTGCTGCTGGGCCGCCCGGGCGTGGGCAAGACGACGAAGCTGCGCGAGGTGGCGCGCGTGCTCGCGGACGACTTGCTCAAGCGGGTGATGGTGGTGGACACCTCGAACGAGATTGGCGGTGACGGAGACATTCCGCACCCGGGCATCGGCGTCTCGCGGCGCATGCAGGTGTCGCGGCCGGACCGGCAGCATGACGTGATGATCGAGGCGGTGGAGAACCACATGCCCGAGGCCATCATCGTCGACGAGATCGGCACCTCGGCGGAGGCCGCGGCGGCGCGCACCATCGCCGAGCGCGGCGTGCAGCTGGTGGCCACCGCGCACGGCAACACGCTGGAGAACCTGGTGCTCAACCCCACGCTGTCGGATCTCGTGGGCGGGGTGCACACGGTGACGCTGAGCGACGAGGAGGCCCGGCGCCGCCGCACCCAGAAGACGGTGAGCGAGCGCAAGGCGCCACCCACCTTCGACATCGTGGTGGAGATGGTGGACCGGGACGAGGTGCTGGTGCACCCGGACACGGCGGAGGCGGTGGACCGGCTGCTCGCGGGTGCGGAGGTGGGCGGCGAGCGGCGGCGGCTGGACGGGGGCGAGGTGAAGGTGGAGGAGGTGGCGCAGTCCACGGCGCCACTGCCGCCGCCCCGGCAGCGGATGGCTCCGGCGGGGCCCGTGCCCGCCGCGGCGGGGCCCGCGCCGTACAACGGGCCCACGCGCATGTACGCGCACGCGGTGAGCCGGGACTTGCTGGACCGGGTGCTGCGCGAGCTGAAGGTGGAAGCGAAGATAGTGGGGCGGCTGGAGTCCGCGGACCTCATCCTCACGCTGCGCTCGCGGGCGAATGATCCGAAGATGCGCAAGGTGGTGGAGCGCACGGGGGCGCGGGTGGAGGTGGTGAAGCGCAACAGCTCGGCGGAGCTGCGCAAGGTGCTGCGCGGGGCCTTCATGCTGCTGGAGGGTGTGGACGAGGAGCAGGTGCGCGAGGCGGTGGCCGAGGCCGAGCACGCCATCCAGCGGGTGCTGAGCGAGGGCGCGGTGGTGCCGCTGGCGCCCCGGCCTCCGCGGCTGCGCAAGCTGCAGCACCGGCTGGTGAGCCGCTACCACCTGGAGACGGTGAGCATGGGCAGCGAGCCGGTGCGCCACCTGGTCATCTACCCGCTGGGCGCCGAGGTGGATGCGGCGCTCCAGCAGAGCGAGGCCGAGGGCACGGCCTGATCTGTGCTTTTGATTTCGGTGCCCTGCGGCTAGCGTCCGCCCGCCATGGAGCGCGGCTGGGAGCAACGCATGGGGTGGGCGCTGGCGTTGATCGCCGTGGCGGCCTGGGTGCTGCGCTTCGAGCCGCTCACGCGGGGCGCGGCCGCCTTCGGCTACCCCATCGACTATGACGAGGGCGTGTACTTCTCGGCCTCGGCGCTCTTCTTCCAGGGCCACTGGCCGTACCGGGACTTCGTCTTCGTGCACCCGCCGGGAGGCGTGTGGCTCTGGGGGCCCGCCGCGCTCACGGGCTCCTGGCTGGGCGTGGACACCGGCTTCACGGTGGCCCGGTGGCTGGCGACGCTGTGCGGCGCGGCCAGTGTGGTGCTGGCGGGCCGGCTCGCCCTGCGCGCATGGGGGCCGGTGGCGGGGCTCGTCGCGGCGCTGGTCTACGCCAGCTACCCCGAGGCGGTGCAAATCGAACGCGGCCCGTTCCTGGAGCCGTGGTTGAACCTGGCGTGCCTGGCCGCGGCGAACGTGTGGCTCGAGCCGCCGCGCGAGGGCAGGGCGTGGCGCCGGTGGCTCATGGCGGGAGCGCTGTTCGGCGTGGCCATCTCGGTGAAGGTGCTGGGAGGCATCTGGCTCTTCGCCGCGCTGCTGTCGCGCTCGCCGCGGCCTTCGTGGAGGGAGCATGGGGGCCTGGTGCTCGCGGCGGGCGCCACCGTGGCGCTCCTGGTGGGCCCCTTCCTCCTGACGGCGCCCTCGGAGTTCTTCTCTCAGGTGTTCCTCTTTCAGTCGCTCCGCCCCGGAGATGGGGAGCTCAGTCGCCTGGCCCGGCTGCACGAGCTGCTTCATGAGCGGCGCCTGGTGGGCGTGGCCCTGGCGCTGCTGGGGCTCGCCGTGGCGGCAGGGCGCGCGTTCCGGGCCTCCAGTCCGAGCCAACCCCTGGAGCGGCTCGTCGCCATGGCCTTCCTGCTGACGGGGGCCGCGTTCCTGTCCTCCCCGAGCTACTGGAACCAGTACAACGCCTACCTCGCCGCCTCGGAGTCCGTGCTCGCGGGCCTGGGCGCCGCGACTGTCTCCGCATGGAGCGTGGCGTACCGTCAGCGCCTGGCCCGCTACGCCGCCGTGCTGCTGTGCGTGGCGGTGGTGGTGCCCACGGCGCGGCCGCTCCTGCATGGCCTTCGGATGCGCGCGCCCGAGCAGGCGGCGCTGGGCCGCTACATCCGCCAGTCCGTGCCGCCCGAAGCCCCGCTGTTCGCCTTCGAGCCGGCCTGGGGCGTGGCGGGAGGACGGCTGCCGTCCGTGGTTGCCGGAGCGCCGCTGGTGGTGGACTCGTACGCACTGATGCTTCAGGGGAGCATGGCCTCGGGCCAGCGCCTCACCCACGTGACGGAGGCCTTCCAGACGCCAGGCGCGCAGCAGGCCGTGCGCGAGCTGCTCTCCCGCAGTCGCTTCGTGGTGCTGGGGTGGCGGGGCGAGTGGCAGCTCTCGGAGGACACCCGGCAGTGGTTCCGCTCCCGCTTCGTCCGGCGCTACCCCGCGGAAGGTGAGGACGGCGTCGATCTCTGGGAGCAGGCCCAGCACTGAGGAGACACCGGCGATGACGGATCGCGAGTGCGTGGAGCTGCTGCAGTGGGCCGCGCCGCGCCTGCGCCTGCGCTGGGAGGGCTTCCGCCGCGTGCGAGGCCAGGTGTGCAAGCGCATTGGCCGCCGCATGAAAGAGCTTGGGCTCCAGAGCGCCGCGGACTACCGCGCGAGGCTGGACGCGGACCCCACCGAGTGGGACGTGCTCGACTCGCTCTGCCGCGTCACCATCTCTCGCTTCTTCCGCGACCAGCGCGTCTTCGACACGCTGCGCGACAGCCTGCTGCCGGCGCTGCTCGGCCAGGCCCGCGCCCGGGGCGACACGGTGTTCCGAGTCTGGAGCGCTGGGTGCGCCTCGGGCGAAGAGCCCTACTCCGTGTCGATCCTCTACCGGCTCGGCCTGGAGCCACGCTTCCCCGAGCTGCGGCTGGAGCTCATCGCCACGGAAGCCAACCCGGCCCTGCTCGAGCGGGCGCAGGTGGCGTGCTACCCCTCGGGGAGCCTGCGCGAGCTGCCCGGGGAGTGGATCCTCGAGGCCTTCTCGCCCACGCCCAGCGGAGACCCCTGCCTGCAGCCCCGCTTCCGCGAGGGCCTCACCTTCCTCCAGCAGGACCTGCGCGCACAGATGCCAGACGGGCCCTTCCACCTGGTGCTCTGTCGCAACGTGGCCTTCACCTACTTCGCTCCGCCGCTGCAGCACGAGGTGCTCGCCCGGCTGCTGGAGCGGCTGACTCCCGAAGGCTTGCTCGTCATCGGCGGGCACGAGTCGCTGCCCGAGGGCGCCACGGGGCTGGAGCGGGCCGCCGGAGCGCTGCCCATCTCCCGCAAGCGTGCTTAGCCCCGGTCTCTCCGTAACGGCTTTCGGCCTCTCTACTCATTCTTGAAGAGCAAATCTTTGACCTGCTTGTGCACCATGGCTTTGTCTAACTTTCCACAAGTGATTGCGGCACCTAGCCCCTGCACTGTCCCAACGGTCTCCATGAAGGGCAGCACCTCTTGCTGGATGAACCCCGCGATGAAATTCTCGCGCTGCTCTTGACTCAGGGTCGAGTTCTCAAGGTCTAGGGCCTGTCCTAGACGGACTCCCTTGTCATCAGCTAACGCGGTCGCGCGCAGGCGGACATGACATTGATGCTCTTTAGGGGCGTTCACATCCCCAAGTTGCTTTAGCCAGACTCCTAAGTTGAGGTAAAACTGAGGACCGTACTGAGACTTCTGCAGGTTAATTACAAGAAGAGAGTCCGGAAGCGGCTTCCGCCAAGTATTGGCACTGCCTGTGAAGCCAAGCTCGCGGAGGGTGCGATTCATCAATGTCTTGAGCCAAGAAGGCTGGGATTCCAAGAGCTTTCTCATTTCTTGTATGTTTCAACCGTTCCAGTCCATTCCTCTCCGGTTGTTTCTTCCAGTTCCTTCTTATATCCTTCGAGTTGTTTCTCGCCGTGGCGAATAGCACGCGGATTGTCAGGCTTGAGTTCTTTGACGTCTTGCTTCTCCCAGTTCACCGCATCCGCACGCTTGCCACTCGGCAAAATAACTTCTTTCTCGTAACCTTCTCCAGGTTGCCAGTTCTTATGCTCTTCGCGTCCGCGCTTCGTCGCTTCAGACTCGCCTCCTGCAGTGGTGGTGCTTGAAGTTTTGACTTTCTTGGATTTGCTCTTCGCCACCCAGAATCGATTAGCAGAACCGCCCGTATGGCCATCCATGGCCTGGAGAGGTAATGTTGCTGTGACGCCAAACAGGAAGAAGCATGTCGCCAACAGCAGGCCAGACCCTGTCCGCATTTGTATCCCCGAGCATTATGATGTGGCAACGAACGCTACAGGTGAATCTCGCGTGACACGTCGGTTAACGTCCAGCCATTCGGAGTAACCCATAGCATCGATGCCATGTTGTCGAAAGCCACCTGCGCTTGCAGCCCTTCGGGCAAGTGCCCGCCTATGAGGAGAACGGGCTGATGTTCTTCGAGTCCGGAGTAACCGTCCTGCACATCGCAGAGCGATTCGAGGTGCTGATGCCATCCGAATCGGCCTCGCGGGCCCGCACGAAGACGGTGGAGCCGCACTTGCAGAGCCTCGCTGGGATGGACCTGTTCTACGCAATGGAGGAGAGGGACCGACTGCGCCGGCCCTTGGCGGTCGATGCGGCCCAGTCGCGGCTGACAGCCCTGGCCCGCTGGATAGCGGAAGGGAGGATCTCGAAGCTCATGACGACGGTGCTACGCATCGTGAACCATACGGAGCTGGTGGCGACCATGCCGGTATTTGAGGCTCACCGCCAGCGGTGCGAGGCGCGGCCAGCGTTCAAGAAGGCGCTGGCTGCCCAGCTTGCTGCCTGCGTCAGGAATGCGCCGTCAGCCCGGCGCCGCCATGACACAACCATGACAAAGATATGGAGGGCTCATGGCCATGTGCCTGGGCCCCACGCTGTAGGTTGGTCACCACCATTGCTCTGACCCGGTGAGCCTCCCATGCGTGTCATTACTCCCGCTCTCCTCGTGGCAGCTGTCACTGAACTCTCCAAGGGCGCCAAGCTCGTCAAGGCGAAGGATGTCTTCGCCTGGTGCGAGCGCAACGCGGTGGACTACCAGGGAGCGGCGCTGGACAACCAACCCATCTGGGATGCCGACTGCGAGGAGGCCCGGGGGCAGTGCCGGCTGCTGAAGTTCAAGAGCGGCGAGAGCCGGCAGTCCCGGCTGGGCTGGGCGCTCATCCCCCACGGAGACAAGGCCCGCGAGGCCGCCAAGCGCCTGAACTGGGGAGAGCTGCGCTGGAGCGGTGAGAGGTGGGACTGGCTCGCGGGGAGCCCGCCGCCGCAGACGCGGCGCTATGGGGCCGCCGCGCAAGAGGCCTCGAGCCTGGAGCGCTCCGGAGCCTGAGCGCCCTCGTCCGCTCGGCGCTCAGTGGGCGCGCGGCAGCCGCACGGTGAAAGTCGTACCGGCCTCCGAGGTGGAGGCCACCTCCACGCTGCCGCGATGCGCACGCACCACCTGGTCCACGATATAGAGGCCCAGGCCCACGCTGCGCGCCTCGGACACCTCCGCCACCCCGCGCTGCATGGGCTGGAACAGGTGCGGCAGCACCTCCGGCGGGATGGGCGCTCCGGAGTTGTGCACGGCGAGGACCAGCTCGTTCGGCTCGCCACGCATCTCGATGCTCACGGCGGAGTCCGGCGGGCTGTAGTGCACGGCGTTGGCGAGCAGGTTGCTCACCACCTGGGCCAGCCGATCCTCATCCCACGCGCCCTCGCCGCTGCCCTGCTGCACCAGGCTCAGCACCCGCCCGGGGTTCGACACCTGGGACTCCTCCACCACCTGGCGCAAGATGGCGTGGAAGTCACTGGGTACGCGCTTCACGCGCAGGCCCCCGCCCAGCCGCGCCTGGGTGAAGTCGAGCAGATCATGGATCAGCCGGTTGGCGCGTCCCGCCGAGACCAGAATGCGCTCGGCGGTACGCCGCTGGCGCTCCTCCACGTCCGGCCGCCTCAGCAGGATGGAGGCCCCCATCATGATGGCGGCCACGGGGTTGCGCAGATCATGGCTCACGATGCCAATGAGCTGCTGCTCGAAGCTGGCGCGCTCCTTCTCCAGCGCCATGAGGCGCTCGGCCTCCTTGCGCGCGCGCACGATGTCCGTCACGTCCTGGCCGATGCACAGAATGCTGTCGTAGACGCCATCCCGGCTGCGGATGGGCTGGTGGACGAAGTTGTAGAAGCCCTCCGCCCTTGTGCCGTCCGCCCGGTAGAAGTGGGTCGGCACTTCGAGGCCCACGTAGGGCTGTCCTGTCGCGAGCAGCCGCTCGAAGTGCGTGTCGAAGCCCTGGCCCAGAAGCTCGGGCAGCGCCTCGGAGAGCGGCTTGCCAATGATGTCGCGGCCGCCCGCGATCTGCCGCAGGTAGACGGCGTTGGCCATCTCGAAGACGACGCGGGGGCCGCGCAGCACGCAGACGTTGAGCGAGGGCTGGGCGGCGAGCGCCTCCAGCAACCCCTCCCGCTCCGCCTCCACCTGCTTGCGCGCGGTGATGTCCACCCCGGTGCCGAGGATGCGCACGGGCTTGCCGTCCGGTCCGAACTCGGCTTGACCCCGCGCCTCCACCCAGCGCCAGCGGCCTTCGGAGTTGCGCACGGTGCGGTACTCGGCCTGGTAGCGCCCGCCGTTATCGCCCGCCAGCGCGGCGCGAAGGGCGCTGTTGACGCGCGGCTGGTCCTCCGGGTGGATGAGGGACAAGCCCTTCTCGAGGGGGAATTGCTCGTCGGGCGCCAGGCCGAACAGCTCGCGGAAGCGCGCGTCCGTCACGAGCGTCTCGGTGGCGGTGTCCATCTCCCAGATGCCCGTGCCCGAGGCCTGCGCCACCCGGAGCAGGTGCTCCTCGCTCTCGCGCAACCGCTGGGCCAGGGCCTCCAGGCGGTGGCGGGTGCGCACCTGCTCCGTGACGTCGAAGCCGAAGACGTCGATGCCGACGATCTGGCCGCTCGCGTCGCGCACGGGCTGGTAGAGCTGGTAGATGAAGGCGTCCTCCAGGGTGCCCTCGCCCCGGCGGTCCAGGCGGATGGGCACCTCGTTGCCGAAGAACGGCTTGCCGCCGCGGTACACGTCGTCCAGCAGCCCGAGGAAGCCCTGCTCCACCAGCTCGGGAAGGGCCTCGCGCAGCGGCCGGTCCACCAGCGGCCGACCCAGCCCGACGAGGCGCTGGTAGGCCGGGTTGATCAGCTCGAAGACGTGCTCCGGCCCCCGCAGGATGCAGATGGCGGCGGGGGCATTCTCGAAGAGTGTCTCCAGGCGCACGCGCGCCGCCTCCACCTCGCCCAGCAGCCGCTCGCGCTCCGCGCTGGCCGCCCGCTCGGCCGTGACATCGAAGAAGGAGGCCACGACGCCCGCGAGCGTCTCTCCGTCCTGCCCGAAGTAGGGCTGCGCGTTGCAGGACAGCCAGACGAGCCGGCCATCGGAGTGGCGCACCCCTATGATGACCCCCCTGACGCTCTGGCCCGTGCGAAGCGCGAGCATGGGCGCGCGCTCCTCGGCTGGCAGCGGGCTGCCGTCCTCGCGGACCGCGCCCCAGCCCGGGTCCGTGGGGGGACGGCCCGCCATCTGCTCCGAGGTCCGTCCCAGCAGGCGCTTGGCCGCCGCGTTGCTGAAGCGCACCACGCCCTGGACGTCGTGCAGCATGACGCCCTCCTCCAGGGTGGAGAGGATGGTGGTGAGGCGCGTGCGCTCGGCCTCGACCTCGGTGAGCAGCAGCGAGCGCTCTCTCTCCCGCTCGCGCAGGGCCCTGGCGTCATGGCGCGTCTGGACCAGCGCCCTCACGCGGGCGAGCAGCTCCACGGCCCGGGCGGGCTTGGCCACGTAGTCGTTGGCGCCCGCGGCGAAGGCCTCCTCCAGCGCCCCCTCGTGCGTGCTGGCCGTCAGCACGAGGATGGGCAGGTCCGTGGGGCCGTAGTGCTCGCGCAGGAAGTGGCAGGCCTCCAGGCCGGTGACGCCTGGCATGAGCCAGTCGAGCAGGAGCAGCTCCGGCAGCTCGACCCCCGGCTGCGCCAGGCGCTCGAGCACGCTCGCGCCGTCGGTGAACGTCTCCACCTGGTAGGCGCGGGAAAGAATGCCGCGCGTGTGCTCGATCTCCAGGGGGCTGTCGTCCACGAGCCACACCCGGGGGAGCACCCCGGTCACCAGCGTGCTGCGAGGTAGGAGACTCACCGGGCGGACCATGTCACAAGAACCCCCGGCAACATGGCAAGGCAGAGGCGCTCTTGGCAGGCCCCTCCCTGAGAGCCTGCTCACCGGGCGAGGAAGGGGTTGCCCTCCAGGCAGCAAGAAGCCCAGCACCCCGTGAAGAGTGCTGGGCTTCTGGGGCGGACTGCTCGCGGGCTACTCGCGGACCTGGGAGCCGCGCTCGCGGATCTGCCGGCCCAGCGCCTCACCCCGAGCCTCCACCACCGGCTGCAGCCGGCGTGCGGCCTTGAGCTGCGCGAGCGTGTCGGGGTTGATCTCCTCGGTCGCGGGACCCGAGGTGATGCGGTACAGGCGCACGCTCAGCCGGTCCAGGTTGCTGCGCAGGTTGCGGCTGGGCACGCTCACCACGATGGTGGCCTCCTTCTGCGGGTGGAAGGCGTGGCCGTGAGCGTCGTCCTGCGGGCCGCCGAAGCTGTGCGCCTCGAACACGTCGGGCAGGGCCTCGGTCGCCAGCGTCTGGGCGCCGTCGCTCACCTCGTACACCAGGTCACCCTTGGGCTCCTCCGAGAGGCGTGCCTCGCCCGGCAGCTCGGTGGCGCTCACCACCTGCGAGCCCCCGTCGGCCGTCACCCGCAGCACCACCCGCAGGTGCGAGCCGCTGGCCGGCGCCTGACGCACCGGATCCTGCTGCGTGCCGCCGCGAGCCACCGGCGCCTGCACCTGTCGCCGGGGAGGCAGCTCGCCCGAGGCCGGCCCCGGGTTCGCGAGCGCCTTGTCCATCGAGCGCACCTGGCCGCCGATCAACACCGGCTGGGCCCGGGCCGCCCCCGTGCCGGGCTGGGTGTTGGCCCCGGGCATGGTCCCCGCGCGGGGAGCGCTCAGGGCAGAGGGCTGCGGCTGCCCCTCCTTGCTGATGCCCTGGCCCCGGGGCATGTCGGGCGTGTGAGCCAAAGCCACCGGCGAGTTCAGCATCGCCAACACCATGGGGAGCGCCGCCTTCTTGAACATCGAGCTGCTGATCTTGCGAGACATGGTTTCGAACCTTTCGGAAGTCATGGAGGTTTCAGTACGTGTCGTGCGGCGGCGGCTCACTGCACCTGGTCCGACCACGGCTTGGAGTCGTGCAGCGGGCTGTAGATCCAGTGGTAGTAGATGCGGTCCAGGGCGAAGCCACCCGCGCCGCGGCGCACCATGCCGAACCAGTTCGCGTTGCGGATGAAGAGGTCCGCCTTGCCCGCGCCACCCTCGTAGTTGACCGCCTGAATCTGGTCGGCCGTTCCCATGCCCCAGTCGGAGTTGGCGGCGGCCGTGCCCTGGATCCAGCTCTCGGTCCAGCTGCCGCTCAGCGCCGTGGAGGAGGACATCAGCGTGCCCAGGTACTTCGGGTTCCAATCCGTGACGTTGAGGACGAACAGGTCCGCCTTGCCGTCCTTGTTCGCGTCCGACACGGTGAACCTGTCACCCGGCTTCAGCGTCCAGCCGGGGATGTTGGTGGCCCAGGCGGTGTTCGCGTCGTCGTCGTAGCGCTTCACGAAGTCCAGCGTGGTGCCCGAGGACTTCGTCAGCTCCAGGTAGGCCACGCCCCAGTCCGCGCCGTTGAACACGTACAGGTCGTCCTTGCCGTCGCCGTCGATGTCGCCCACGAAGTGCTGATCATTGGCGCCCATGTTCCAGCCCGAGGCCAGCGTCGTCGTGTACACCTTGCTGGCCGACAGCGTCGTGCCCGTGGTGCGCATCATCCCCAGGTACTTGAAGCTCCAGTCCACCCCGTTGAAGACGTACAGGTCCGAGCGGTTGTCGCCATCGAAGTCCGCCACGTAGAACTTGTCGTGCGGCGTCATGCTCCAGCCGGGGAGGCTGCCGTCGTAGCGCTCCACCGTGGACAGCGCGGTGCCGCTGGACTTGAGCATTCCCAGGTAGCGGGTGCTCCAGCTGCCCGCGGTGAACAGGTACAGGTCGTCCTTGTTGTCCGCGTCGAAGTCCGCCACGAAGAGCTGATCCTGCGCGCCGATCGCGCCGTAGCCCGGAATGGTGCCGCCGTAGTGGATGACGGTCTCGAGCCCCGTGCCATTGGAGCGCAGCAGGCCCAGGTAGCGGGTGCCCCAGCTGGTGGTGTTCAGCACGTACACGTCGTCCTTGCCGTCACCGTTGAAGTCCGCCACGAAGAGCTTGTCGCCCGCGGCCAGCCCCCAGGAGTAGCTGCTGCCCAGCGCGGAGGGCACCAGGTTGTTGGCCGTCCACACCCGGTCCAGCTGGTACGGGCCGCCGCGCGAGCGGTAGATGGCCAGATCATTGCCGTTCTGGATGAGCACGTCGGTGCGCCCATCGCCGTCGAAGTCGCCCGTGTGGCTCTGGGTGAAGTCGTGATCCAGGTGGGTGTAGAGCGACTGGCGCATCAGCGTCTGGCACACCGGGCAGTAGTGGGGGGTGTTGCCCTTCATCCGGCAGTTGTGCACCGGGCGGTAGAGGCCCGACTCATAGGTGCCGCAGCCGTTGAACATGCCCACGGTGCGGTTGCTGTCCATGCCGGCCATCAGCGTGGAGGGCAGCGCGGTGGCGGGGCTGATGAAGCGGTTCCACAGCACGTCGCCGCGGTTGACGACGGTGGAGCAGTTGCGGGTGTTGACCATCGCGCCCGAGTAGGCGCCCTTGCCCGAGGCGGAGTACTCGTCACGCAGGCCGCCAATGCCGTGGCCGGCCTCGTGCGCCACCACCTGCCAGGACGAGGTGCGCGTCTGGACGATGTCGCGCGGGCCGCGGTTGCAGCCGCCGGGGCCCGACTCGTTGAGCAGCACGATGACGTAGTCGGCGTGCGCAAGGCCGTTGTCCTCCAGGGCGCTCGCCTTGAGGCTCTCCGTCATGTTGATGCCCAGGAAGGTCTGGTGCTGCAGCCAGCAATGCGCCCACGAGCCGGAGTAGACGTAGCGCAGCGCCGTGTTGCGGGCCGTCTGGCTGATGATGGTGTCGTCATCCGGGTCGCTGCTGGTGCCCTTCTCGTCGTATTCGATCTGGCCCACCCCCGACTCCGTCGAGTTCAGGTTGAGGCGGTAGACGTTGAAGGCGTTGTGCTGCTCGCGGAAGAAGTCATTGCCGAACAACCCGGTGGTCACCAGCTCGTTGACCTGGGTGTTGTAGGCCTCTTGTTCGGCGGCGGTGTAGCCGTCGCCCATGACGACGACGACCTTCTTCCCGGCATCCGCGCCGTTGTTGATGATCTTCGCGCAGGTGGGCGCGACACACTGGGCCGCCGACTCGGTGGCGAACAGGAGCGTGGCGCACAGCACTCCCGGCAGAATGGTGAAGACTTTGGACAACATGGAGGACTCCCCCTCGTGGCGTCGCGAGCGACGCGGCTCAGAGCCCGTGAAACCGGACTCAATACCCAGAGGAACGAAGCCCCCGGCGGATCTTCCCGGCGCCATTTCCGTGCGATTTCCGGCCCGGTTTGACGCAACCGGGCTTGCGGATACTTAGAAAAATCCGATACACGGGTACTCCCGCACTTTCTCACTTAATGAGAGAGCCTGGGCCGGGAGGGTTTCGAAGATGCGGAAGATTCTGGGTGGAGTGGTGGCAGTGGTGATGTTCGCCTGTGGCAGCCCCAGCGGCAGCCCGAGCGAGCCGGGCACGGAGCAGCCCCCGGCGGAGGGCCTGTCGCTGACGGTGGAGCAGGGCGCCACGCGCGGCACCTTCGTGGACGCTCAGAGCGGCGAGGTGAGGTTCTCCTCGCGCCAGGTGGAGCCGGGTGTGTTCCGCATCGAGGTGAGCCTCAATGGGCTGGCGCTCACCAGCCTGGTGGACGCGGAGAATGGCGTGTCGTCGATGGACGGCTTCGCCGAGGCCAACGGGCAGAACACGCAGATGACGGACGCGGATCGCGAGACGGCCAGCCAGCTGTACGCGGCGCTCAACGCCGAGCTGCCCGCCAGTGACGCGGCCACGCCCGAGGCCAAGTACCTGCGGCGCGCGGTGAGCCTGTGGGCTCAGCACCCGGGCACCGTGGAGATGCAGCGCACGGTGATGGGCGAGCAGGGCCGCGGCTACACCATGCTGTGCAGCTACGCGAAGTGCAACGGCGTGTGGAGCGGCAGCTGCGGAGGCAGCTACAACTGGTACTCGTACGCCAAGCACGACTGCCAGCACGGCGGCTTCGACTACACGCGCAACCAGCAGATCGCCCAGCTGGGCAACCACGGCACGTGCAGCGGTGACGAGTACTACATGAGCAACGGCTCGTGGGTGTGCGGCGAGCCGGACCACTGGTCGCGCCCGAAGGTGATGGGCATCTGCTTCGGCCGCTGCGGCGGCGGCTGCGGTGGCGACACCCAGTACACGCTGGACGCCACCAACCACGACGGCTGCGTGCGCAACGGCCACGCGCTGGCCAGCGCCTACTGCGACGACCAGTTCACGTCCGCCAGCGACGACGAGCTGTTCGCGCCCAACTGCTACTAAGGCACCATGGCGCGTCCTTCACGGTACGGCGGGGCGGCGTGGGGGGTAAGGGGCCTGGGGCTGCTGCTGGCCCTGGCCACCCTGGCGTGCGGCTCGCCGGCCGAGAAGAAGCGGGAAGCGGCGCAGGCCACCGTGCGCCGCTTCTTCGCCGCGCTGCCCGCGGGAGACTGCGCGGTGCTGGGGCCGCTGCTGGCCACCGGAGGCAGCGCCCGTGCGTGCCAGACGACGGTGGAGGAGCTGCGCTCGCACGGCTTCGAGCTGGTGGACATCGTCAACGCCGAGGTGGACGGGCGTGACGCCAACGCGGTGCTCGTCCGGGCGAAGGTGGCGCGCGATGGCGCCGTGCGCGACGAGCCCGTCATCCTCCGCGTCGAGCTTCAGGACGGGGGTTGGAGGCTTCGGCTGTGAGCGTGAATTCCCGAGTCGTGTTGCCGCTGGTGGGCGCCGTGGTGCTGGTGGGCGCCGTGCTCGGCGTGGTGCTCTGGCCCGAGCCCTCCAGTCCTCCGGCGGCTTCCGAGCCTGCGCGCCCGGAGGTGGCGGCCCCCGCTGAAGCGCCTTCGGTGCGCGCGCCCCCCGCTCGGGCGCCGGTGCCGCCGAGCGCGCCCACGGTGCAGGCGCCCGCGCCCGAGGCTCCGCCGAATGCCACGGTGGTGCCGATCAGGCCCGGAGACGAGGTGCCCGAGCCGGAGTCGCCCAACCCGCTGCCGCAGGTGAATGATCCCATCGTGCCGGAGAAGCCGCGGACGGCCCGGTGGCGGCTGGAGAAGACCGAGCGCATCACCGCGCTCTTGACGCGGGACATGGCCCGGCTGGAGCAGGAGCGCGACGCGGCGGCCGCGAGCGGCAACGCGCAGGAGCGTCAGCGCCTGGAGATCATCCTCCGCCGGCAGCAGGACCGGCTGATCAAGCTGCGCGAGGAGATAACCAGGCTCTCGGGCGAGGCCCAGCTCGAGCCGCCCGAGCAGTGACGCCCTACCTTGTGGTGGACACGGAATGGACACACCGTGGACAGAGGTTGAACAAGGCCCACTGCCGGCCTGCGAGGTGACAGCGAAGCCCTCGCGTGGATGAGCGCCGCACGGGTAAGAGCGCCCGGTGCGCCGAGCCCCTGACTAAAAGTACAGGTCCACCTTGTTGAGGTGTCCGTTGCCGCGTTGAAGCACCATTCCGCGCGGGTCTGGACACCTCTCATGCCGTCTCGTTTCTTCACGCCCTCCGCCTCCCTGGCCCGTGCCACGCTGCTCAAGATGGGCGTGCGCATCGCGGTGGTCATCGCGTTGACCACGTTCTTCAGCTACCTGCACATGCTGCACACCCTGCGCGGAGAGGCGCTCCAGCAGATGGAGCGCCACGTCACCGAGCGCAGCCAGCGCGAGCAGGCCATCTTCCTGCTGGCCCGGGACAACCACACCCAGCTCCAGAAGGCGCTGGAGGCGCGCTTCCAGGCCTGGAGCCAGCAGGATCCCAACCCGCGCTTCAACAGCCTGTTCGCCCAACTGCCGGATGGCACGGTCCGCATCCGCCCGGAACTCCCCACCGAGGGCGGCAGGGCGGGGCTCTTCGTTCCCAGGGGCGTGCACCTGGATGACGGGCTGCGGCGCCGCATCCTGGCCGCCTATGACGTGGTGTCTCAGTTCGGGCCCGTGCTCGAGAACCGCTTCATCAACACCTACATCACGCTGGTGGAGGGCCCGGTCGTCGACTGGTGGCCCGAGCGTCTCAACTGGTGCCTGGAGGTACCCCCGGACTATCCGACCACCGGGTACGACTACTACGCCATCAGCCTGCCCGAGCGGAATCCGGAGCGCCGCACGGCCTGGAGTGGCACCTTCGTGGACCCCACCGCGAAGAGCTGGATGGTCACGGTCACCACCCCGCTGGACCTGGGCGGCCGGCACGTCGCTTCGTTCTCGCATGACGTGCTGCTCGATGAGCTGATGAACCGCTCCATCAAGGACCACCTGCCCAACGCGTACAACATGCTGGTGCGCGACGACGGGCAGCTCATCGCCCACCCGGAGCTGAAGCTGGAGGGCGCCACCGTGGGCTACGACATCCCGGGAACCGCCAAGCTGGCGGAGGGGGAGGTCGCCGCGCGGCTCGGCTCCGGGGAGCAGCAGGCCCACCTGCGTGCCATCTTCGAGCGGCTGAAGAGCCGCAAGCCCGGCGAGCGCATCCTGGAGGTGCCCGGGTTCGACGAGTACCTGGCGGTGGCCCGGCTCGAGGGGCCCGAGTGGAACTTCGTCACCGTGCTGCCTCAGAGCGTGGTGTCCGCGGCGGCCTTCCGCTCGGCGCGCTATGTGCTGCTGTTCGGCATCGCGTCGCTGCTGCTGGAGCTGCTCATCATGTACTGGGTGATGCGGCAGGAGGTCTCCCGGCCGCTGCAGGACTTCACCCAGGCGGCCGACCGGGTGGCGGCGGGGGACTTCCAGGTTCAGCTGAACACCGTGCGGCGCGACGAGCTGGGCCAGCTGGCCAGCGCCTTCCGGACGATGTCCGACAAGGTGCAGCACCGCGAGGAGGAGCTGCGAAAGACCAACGAGAGCCTGGAGCAGCGCGTGGATGAGCGCACCCGCGAGCTGAAGGATGTGCACCAGCAGCTGGTGCAGACGGCGCGGCACGCGGGCATGGCGGAGATCGCCACCAACGTGCTGCACAACGTGGGCAACGTGCTCAACAGCGTCTACACCTCGGCGCAGGTGGCCAAGGAGCGGGTGGTCGCGCTGCGGCTCGAGCAGGTCAAGCGCGTGGCCAACCTGCTGCAGGAGCGCCGGGACACCCTGGGCACCTTCCTCACGCAGGATGAGCGCGGCCGCAACGTGGTGCCCTTCCTGGGCAAGCTCTCACAGAGCCTGCTCGACGAGCGCCAGGCCGTGCTGTCCCTGATGGACGACGTGGGCCGGTACACCGAGCACATTGGCGACATCGTCAAGGTGCAGCAGACCCATGCCCGTCCCCCCCGGCTCACCGAGCCGGTGCAGCTGGGGGAGCTGGTGGAGGACGCGCTGCGCATCAACGTCGCGGCGCTCGCCCGGCACCGGGTGAAGCTGGAGAAGCACCTGCCCGTGCTACCGCCGGCGCTCACCGACAAGCACAAGGTGTTGATGATCCTGGTCAACCTGATCAGCAACGCCAAGTACGCCATGGATGACATCCCCGAGGAGCAGCGGCGCCTGGGCGTGAGGCTGGTGCGCTTCAGCGCCCAGCAGGTGCGCATCGAAGTGCAGGACAACGGGGTGGGCATCGCGCCCGAGCTGCTCACGCGCATCTTCCAGTATGGCTTCTCCACGCGCAAAGAGGGCCACGGCTTCGGCCTGCACTCCAGCGCGCTGGCGGCCCAGGAGCTGGGCGGCTCGTTGCTCGTGCACAGCGAAGGGCCCGGGCGCGGCGCCACGTTCATCCTGGAGCTGCCCTTTGAACCCATCTCAGACAAGAGGAGTGCATGAGCGCCAGCAAGAAGCGGCTCCTGATCGTCGATGACTCCGAGGCGATCCACCTGGACTTCCGGAGGATCCTCTGCCCCGAGCGGGTGAGCAGCAGTGAGCTCGACGAGCTGGAGGATGCGGTCTTTGGTGAGGCGCCTCCGAGCCGGCCACTGGACGGCGAGCCGTACGAGGTGGACTCGGCCTTTCAGGGCCTCGAGGGGCTCGAGAAGGTGAAGGCGGCCCAGGCTCAGGGGCGCCCCTATGCGCTGGTCTTCCTGGACTACCGCATGCCCCCGGGCTGGAACGGCGTCGAGACGCTGCGGCACCTGCGCGAGGTGGCGCCGTCGCTGCAGGTGGTACTCTGCTCGGCCTACACCGACTACTCCTGGCAGGAGATTGCCCAGGAGTTCGGCGAGACCCGGTTGGAGGAGCTGAGGAAGCCCTTCAACAGCCAGGAACTGCGCCGGATGGCGCACCGGCTCTCCGGGAGCACCTGAGCAGGCGAGGAGCCACGGATGGCTGACACGGTCGGGACGAGGGTTCAGCGCGCATCCTTTATATGCGCGCTGTGGCTGCTGGCCGTCCCGGGCTGTGGCCCCGTGGTGGAGCCTGGGCCAGCGCCGGCCACGGTGGCCCAGCGGGTGGTGGGTGGCACGGACGCGCCGGGGGACGCGGCGGTGGTGGCGCTGGTGGCGCGGCGGACGCGGTGCACCGGTGAGTCCCTCACGCTGCTGTGCTCCGGAGCGCTCATCGCGCCGGACGTGGTGCTCACCGCGGCGCACTGCCTGAACGTGTTCGGCCCCGAGGGGCCGTATGAGGTCTTCTTCGGCGCGGAGCTGTTGCCCGAGCCCCGGGGCCGCTTCGTCCGCGTCACCCGGGCGGTGCGGCACCCGGACTACGTGCCGGAGACGCACGCCCATGACGCGGCGCTGTTGCGGCTGGCCACGCCCGTGCCAGAGACGCCGCTGCGGCTTGCCGAGCCCGCGGGCTTCACCCTCGCGCCAGGCCTGGCGGCGCGGGTGCTTGGCTTCGGGGAGACGAAAGACGCGCTGGCCCCGGCTGGCCGCCGCCGCCAGGGAGCGCTCACCGTGACGGAGGTGCGCCCGAGCGCCTTCCTCGCGGGCCCGGCTCCGGCGATGAGCTGCGTGGGAGACAGCGGTGGGCCGGTGCTGGTGAGCGACGGCGCGGGCGAGGTGCTCGCCGGCATCACCGCCAGCGGCGACGTGGCCTGCCGCAAGGAGGCCTTCAACGTGCGCGTGGACGTGCTGCGCGACGGCTTCGTGAGGCCGTTCCTCGACGAGCAGGCGGTGACACCCGCGCCCACGCTGGCCCCGGAGCACCTGTGCCGCGACACGTGCGCCCAGGACGCGGACTGCCCCTCGGGCCTCACCTGTGTCTCACTGGAGGGCGCACCGGGCCGGTGTCTCCTGCCGGCGCTGCAGGAGGGAGACTACGGCGCGCCCTGCACGCAGGACGCGGCGTGCGGTACAGGGGGCGTGTGCGCGCGGCTCGAGCCCGAGGGCGCCCAGGCGTGCCGCTGCTTCACGCCGTGCGAGGCTCCCGCTCCGGCCGACGCGGGAGGCTGCACCAGCGCTTCGGGCCCGGCGCTGCTGGGGCTGCTGGCGGTGGCGGGGTGGCTGCGTGGGCCCCGCCGCCGTGTCAGTGCCGGCCGGTCTTCTTGCTGGGCCGGGTGAGCTTCTTGCTCGCCTTGAGGGGCGTCTCATCCCCGCGGCCGGTGGTCTTCTTGCGCGTGCCGTCCTTGCGGTAGCCCGCCGCGGCCTCGGCGGGAATCGTCTTCACGCGCGAGGTGCTGCTGCCCAGCTCCGGCAACGGCAGCTTGGCGCTCTTCCCCGTCAGGCCGCGCCCCGGCTGCCGGCGGGGGCTGACGCTGCGGTCGTCGGTCGCCACCTCGCCCAGCCTCTTGCCGCCCTTCTTCTTGGCGCGGTGCGTGCTCATACCTCCGGCAGCGCCTACGTCCGTGGCCTTGAGGGCCATCGTGGTGCCCTTCTTCTTGGCGGCTTTCGCGCGAATCGCTTGTGTCTTCTCCGGCATGAGACCTCCCACCGATTGAGTTACGGATGGTTCGTCCGAGTTACCAGTGAGCAGCGGACCAGGCAGGCCCCGGCGTCCATGTCTGCTGCGAAGTGGTGGGCCCAGAACAGCCGCGCGCTCCAGAAGGTCTTCTGGCGCTCAGTCCACGCGTGCTTCGAGCCGCTCAGCCCACGCGCGCCCGGGGCCTCTTCACCCGCGTGGCGCCGCATGCCTTCGCGTGGCGGGCCAGCGCCTCATCCACCGCCGCGTCATCCAGCTTCACGCCCTTCTCGCGCCACAGGTTGTCCACCCGCAGCACTCTGTCCACCACGCGCGCCTCCAGCCGGCCCACCAGCCGGCCCCGGTACAGCAGCGGGCACACGTACCAGCCCCACCGGCGCTGCTCGGCGGGCTTGTACACCTCCCACGTGTACTCGAAGCCGAAGAGCCGCTTCACCAGCCCCCGGTCCCACAGCAGCGGATCCAACGGCCCGAGGATGCGCACGCGCCCATCCGGCTCCTCCACCGGGCGCTCCTGGAAGCCCGCGGGCGCCAGGTAGCGCCGGGGCGAGCCCGGCACCGCCACCTGCTCCATGAGCCCCTCGCGCACCAGCGCATCCGGCAGCTGCGAGGTGCGCACCTCGGACAGCACCGACCAGTGAGGCCCCGCCGCCCGCGAGAGCAGGCCCGCCGCCTCCACCCGCTCCAGCAGCGCCCAGCGCTCGAAGGCCTCGGCGCCACCCGGGGCGGACCTGCCCGCGATGGACGGCAGCGCGCGCTCGGGCAAGTCGTAGCGCTTGCCACCCGCGCCCCGGCCGCTCACCACCACCTGGCAGCGCGTCCACAGCACCTCCAGCGCCATGGAGGTTGCCTTGCCGGTGCCCTTCCACCCGCTCCAGTCCAGCGGCTTCACCGCGCCATGGTCGGTCAGCTCCGCGGCGGTGATGGGGCCTCGCGCCGCCACCTCCTCCAGCACCGCCTCGAGCACCTGGGTGGGCAGCCGCTCCAGGCGCGTGGCCAGGTGCCACCACGGCGTCTCCCGCGTGCGCTCGCGGTAGTACGGGAAGGCATAGGCCGGCAGCAGGCAGCGCTCCTTGGCCCAGTGCTCGAACGCGTGGCCCGGCATCAGGTGCCGGTACACGTCCCCGCGCGCCAGGCCCTCCACGCGCGCCAGCGCCACCAGGTCCGCGTTGGTGCCGATAACATCGAGCGGATCCAACTGAATGCAGCGCAGCGTGTGCAGCAGGGCGCGCGTGCCCTCGGCGCCGGGCGGAAAGCGGGGCGTGGCCAGGGCGTGGTGGCTGACGAGCCAGGCGCGCGCCGTGTCGGCGTCCAGCGTGCGTGCGGCAGGCAGGGCAGGGCGAGGCATACGCTCAGGCGCACCTTACGCCAGCGGGGCCCGCAAAGAGCCGTCCCGCGAAGGTGGGACCCAGATCCACCATCGCGGGACGCGAAATCCTTGGCTGTGAACACGGCGCCGCGCGGGAGCTTGCCCTCACCCTGGGCCTCTCCCAACGGAGAGGTCCAACACCCCGGAGTCACCTGGAGTGGGCGGCACCCTGCTGTGTTCCACCGCGGAACATCAGGGAGACAAAAAGATTATCTGTGTTCAGTTCAGAAAGTTGCCTCGGTCGAGGCCCCTCGCGCCGAGTTCGCTGCTGCTCGCGGCGAGGCAGAGAGAAAAGCCCTGAAGTTCCAGCGGGTTGCAGGCATCGGTCAGCCGGCTGACGCCACCTCCACGCACCTTCGCGGGAAATGGAAGTCCTGCACCGCATTGATGGCCGCATGTTTTTCTGGAGGCCGGGCGGAGGGCGCCAGAGTCCGCCGGGGGAGTTGGCCCCGGCCTTGCTTTGAGCCGGGGGGACTCTCACCTCGGGGCTTCGGGTCGTGGCTGGTGGGCCACGGCACGAGGCCCTCCAGCCACGGCTCGCCCATGCGCTCACCCTCTCTTCGCTTCCTGCACCTGCACGGGCTGCTGCCCGCGCTGCTGAGCACCGCCCTGTGCGTGGGGATGATCAAGACCCGCGTCGATTGGACTCAGCACTCGGTGTACCTCTGGCTGCTGTGGAACCTGTTTCTGGCCTGGGTGCCGTATGGCCTCTCCCTGGTGGCCAGCTTCCTGCTGGCCCGGGGCGCCGCGCGCTGGTGGAGCCTGGTGCCGCTGGGCGGCGCGTGGCTGCTGGTGTTCCCCAACGCGCCCTATCTGCTCACGGACTTCATCCACCTGCGGCCCCGGCACGGCATTCCGCTGTGGTTCGACGCGGCCATCCTGGCGCTGTGCGCCGCCACCGGCTGGCTGTTGGGGCTGCTCTCGCTCGAGGTGTGGAAGCGGCTGCTCGAAGAGCGCGTGGGCCGCGTGGGCGCCTGGCTGGGCGTGGCCGTGGTGTCGCTGCTGTGCGGCTACGGCATCTACCTGGGCCGCGTGGAGCGGTGGAACAGCTGGGACGTGCTCACCGAGCCCCGGCCGCTGCTGCGGGCCATCTGGGCCCACGTGCGCGAGCCCACCGAGCACCCGCAGCTGCTGGGCATCACCGCGCTCTTCACCGTGCTGGTGCTGCTGTCCTACTACGCCTTCGAGCAGCTGCGCGGCGGCGCGGGCCGCCGCGAGGATGCAAAGGCCTGAGGCCGGGGCCGTGCGCCGCGAGGGGACCCGCGCACGCACGACACCGGCCTCCTGGGGCGCGCTGGGGACAGCGAACCTAGCCTCCGTGAAGGGGCGAGCGCTTGGCGGGGCCGCCCGCGCGCTTCACGGCCATCTGACTGGGCGCTTTCTTGCGGCCATTGAGCGCGGTCTTCTTCCGATTGCTCTTCGGTTCGTGGAGCTCCGCGGCGGGGCCCAGTGTCACGCGCTCGAGCGTCTTCTGCCGCCGGAGCGCGGCCGCCTCGTCCCGAGGCAGCGTCTTGCGTCCCTTGCTGGCCTGTACACTTGGCTGCGCCGCGCGCGCATCCACACTGCGTCGATTCTTCACACCTACCAATTTCGTCCGCACGGCCATGAGAGCCCTCCTCGAACAGAGGTAGGGACGGCGCCCAGGCTTTTCCATCCCCCTGCGTGGAGCGGGCCAAGGGCCCCTGCGTGTGCCTATGGTGACCAGGCAGGGGAGCGTGGAGCCGGACAGCTACCGCTTGCCACCCTTGTTGCGGGGGCGGGCGCGCAGCGTCTCGGGCGGAAACAGCCAGCCGTCGCTGGCGCCGGCCTGGCCCTCGGGCTTGGAGGGCGTGGACATCTTCAGCTCGGCATTGGGGTTGGCGGACGGCAGGGGCTGAGCCCGGCAGCCACGGCACCAGGACTGCGGGCGGCGCTCGCCGCGGATGATGCGGTAGCCGAAGTCCTTCTTCGTGGGCCCCACGTGGTCGCAGCGCGGGCAGCGGGTCATCGAGGTGACGCCCGTCTCACGGGCGCGCTGCTTGCCGTGCTCCACCACCAGCGCCAGCGCGGCGGCGAAGCCCAGCTTCTTCTCCGACGCCACATGGAACTGGCGGGCGCGCTTTCGCTTGCCGCCTCCCACGATGGGAACCAGGTCGGTTCCGCCCAGGAGGTTGCGCTGCTCGAGGACGTGGGACGCGTTCTGAAAAGAAGATCGGCTCACGGGACAACTCATACTGGGGACGTCTGACATCGCCCGGAGGCGGCGGGCTGATCCGCCTCCGACAGCCCGTCCCCCCACCCGCCGAGCACCGGGGAAAACCCCGTGCTTTCAAGGACTTGGCTGGGTGTGTGAGTGTGCGCGGGCTTTCTTTTACGGGTTGGGGCCGCTGGTGGAGTCGGTGCTGTGGAAGACAGGGGTGCCGCCAGGCAGGCTGGGATCATGCGGCAGGCTGCCGCGGGGGCTGCGCAGGTAGACGAACGGGGTGGCGAACAGGAAGTTGGACACGCGCGAGGTGTAGATGTCCGCGTAGCGCTCCACCTGGCGGGCCAGGTGGCTCTTGTCGTTGCCGGCGCGCGTGAGCAGGCCCCAGTGGGGGTTGGACAGCTCGCTGGCCGCGCGCGCCATGGGGCCCAGCTCCGCGTCCAGCGCATCCAATTCCGTGCGGATGGCGGCCTGCCGTGCCAGCAGCTGCTCCTCGGCCACCTGGGAGCGCGGGCCGTACTGCAGCCGGCGCCGCTGCAGCTCCACCCGGAGCTGGCAGGACTCGGCCTCCAGCTGCTCCTTCTTCACCATCTTCTCGGCCAGCTTCGCCTCGGTGGCGCGGAAGGACGCCACGGCGCGCACCTCGTCCTCCAGCTCGCGCAGGATGAGCGCGGTGCGCCAGCGCAGCACGTTCTTCGACACGTGCACGTCGCCGAACATGTGGTCGCCCACGTAGAGAATCTCATCCCCGCTCAGGCCCAGGTGGCGCTCGAGCTCCACCGCGCTGCCGCCGAAGTAGGGCTTGCCCGCCTTGAGCGGCCCGGAGTGCGGCCTGAGCAGCGCCTCGGTGGCGCCGCTCTCCACCACCTCGAACAGCGGCGAGCGCGTGGTGAAGAACTCGGGCTTGCGCGCGCTGACGATGACGACGTCGAACAGCTCGCGCCACGTCATCCCCCCCGGCAGGTACGGATCGAACGCGGCGTGCATCATCGGCACCGTGTACGTCCACTCGCTGTTGGTGATGAGCAGCAGCTTCTTGCCCGCGCCGCGTTGATCCAACAGCGCCAGCGCCGTCTCGGGGTCCGGCAGCACGTAGCGCTCGGGGTGGGCGACAATCTCCGCCTTGAGCTTGCCGGCCATGTGCGCCGCGTCCAGCGTGCGCCGCACCACGTCGTACAGGTCCGAGTAGCCCATGGGCCCCGGCAGCTTGCCGGCGTCCAGCAGGTCCACCAGCTGCGCGTAGATGCACGCCTCGGACAGCGAGAACAGCGTGTTGAGGAACATCCAGCGCCGCTCGTGCAAGTCGATGACGGTGCGGGCGTACTCGGTGCGCTGGGCGTCGAAGTCCATGGGCCGCGTGCCGTGCAGCGCCTTCTTCACGAAGCCGAAGCGGTTGGCCTTGAGCAGGTTGCCCTTCTCGGTGTCGATGATGAGGCCGCGGATGGACAGCACCGGATCAAACGAGAGGTGCCCCACCGGCCAGCCCTTGGCCAGCAGCCCCTCGCGGATGTGCTCGTAGGCGCGCAGCTCCCAGGCCTCCACCCGGTAGTGCACCAGGGTGTAGTCCATGTCGTAGCCAATCGCCTTGATGGCCCGCATGTTGAGGGTGCGGTTGCAGAAGATGCCGCGCTCGGGAGGAGGCCCTGCCAGATAGCCGCTCATAGGTGCTGCTTCCTGCCCTGCCCCCGCTCAAATGTCGAGCGCTGCGCCACTCCGTGTCCGAACTTCCAGATAAGCTCTGGCGCCATGCACACACTTCGTATTGTTGGCAGTGTCGCCGTGGCGCTGTGCCTTACCGCCTGTGGAGGCGATGACGACGGTGGCGGCGGGGGCGACTCTGGCACCGCGGTGGCCTCCACGGCGCTCACCGGCACCATCGACGGACGCCCCTTCACGGCGGTGTCGGCCCTGGCCAACAGCGCGTTCGACGATGGCGAGCGGTTCGTGGACATCTATGACGTGCAGCGCGGCTGCGGCGACTTTGGCACCTTGCCCGTGGGCTCGCGCAGCATCCTGTTCTCGCGCGAGTGGAAGCCGGTGACGCAGCCGCTGTCGTTCGACAACAACATCACCTTCGTGGTGCGCGAGAGCAGCGGGCCCAACAACATCATCGTGACGCGGGGCCGGCTGGAGCTGATCGACACTCCCTCGGTGGCGGGGCAGGTAGGCACGCTGCGGCTGCGCGCCATCAACGGAAACGACAAGGTGGAAGGCCAGGTGAGCGTCACGGTATGTGAATGAAGCAGGGGCCAGGCGCGTCCCCCTGTCCATCGTCGTCCGTTCATCGAAGGAGCCGAGCATGTCCGATGTGAAGAGGCTGGGGTGGTGCGGGGCGCTGGCGCTGGGGCTGCTGGCGACGGCGGCCACGGCGGCCGAGGCATGGAAGACGGTGGAGGATGGCGACGTCGTCATCAAGGTGCGCCCGCGCGCCGACGGCGTGGGCAAGGAGATCTGGGCCGAGACGGACCTGGAGGCCGACGCCTATGACATCCAGTCGGCGCTCATCGACGCGGGCTCCTTCCGGCTGTTCATGCCGTACGTGAAGGAGTCGCGCATCGTGTCCACGGCGGAGGACGGCTCGCGCGTGGCGTACGCCAAGCTCAACCCGCCGGTGGTCAGCCCGCGCGACTACGTGCTGCACGTGGCCGAGGAGAAGAAGGTAGCCGAGGACGGCACCGGCGAGCTGCTCCAGCGGTGGAAGACGGTGGACGGCGTGGTGCCCGTGCGTGAGGGCGTGGTGCGGCTCAAGCACAACGAGGGCAGCTGGCACGTGACGCCCAAGGGCGAGAACAAGGCGCACGTCGTCTACAAGTTCAGCGTGGATCCAGGCGGCTCGGTGCCCGGGTGGCTGGCCAACATGGGCCAGAGCGACGCGGTGGAGGACACGCTCGAGGCCGTGCAGGAGCGGGCGCAGAAGCTGGGCAAGGAGCGCAAGAAGGCCAAGGCGGCGGCCAAGCCCTGAGTGCCCCCCCTGGGCGCATAGGGTGCGGTCGGCGCAGGCGCTTCGCGCAAAATCTGCGCGCCTTCCAGCCCCGGGCCCCTGTGAGCGTGGAAGGCACGGTTCATGAATGAAGCAGCCGCACTCCCCTATAACGGTGGGGGCTACGCGGAGTCGAATCATGGACGTGTGGGTGAATGAGGCGCGGCAGGCGCTGCTCAAGCGCCGCTCTCGTTTACAAGCCCGAGGGGCGGGCCCGAGCCCCTCCCAGCCAGGTGCGGCGGAGGTGCTCTCGGAGCAGGAGTTCGAGGAGATTCAAGCCATCGACGAGGCGCTGGCCCGCATGGAGGGCGGCGACTTTGGCCAGTGCTCCCGGTGCGGTGGGGCCATTGGCCGGCACCGGATGCGCGCGGTGCCCGAGGCCCGCTACTGCATGACGTGCAGCACCTCGGCTGACCGCTGAGCCGCGTTTCGCGCGAAGCTGGGGGCCTCTCGAGTCACGGTGACTGTGGTGAACCCCCAGGGCTCCACGCTGCTCGACGCCCGCGTCTACTACTCGGTGGACGGCGGCCCGGTGAACCCGGCGGTGTGCAACGACACCCTGGTGACTGGCTGCGAGACGTGGCTCACCCCTGATCAACCCGGCGACTACCTGGTGCGCGCCACCAGCAAGGACGGCGCGCGCTCCGTGGAGCAGCGGGTGATGGTGGAGGCCGATGGCTGCCACGCCCGGGGCCAGAGCGTGCGGCTCACCCTGCCCGACTAGCGGTGTGCTCTGCCGTGTGGCGCGCTCGCCCATGCGCCCACACAGGATTTTTAGATCGACGGAAGAAACTTTGGCGGGGAAAGCGTGAAAACTCTCTTTGCGCCAAAGATTCGCAATTCCATCAAGGCGCGTCGGTACCCTCCGTACAAAGGAATACCTCATGCACTTCCGTCGAGCTGCCTCGCTGCTCGCCGTATTCGGTCTGGCCGCGTGCGGCCCCGAGGCCGAAGAGGCGACGCAGGACAACACCGTCAACCTCATCACCAGCCGCAAGTTCCTGCGCGCCCAGGAAGCCATCCGGGGCGAGTACATCGTGGTGCTCAACGAGGCGCAGGGCCTCAGCGCCGCGAACGTGGCGGCGACGGCGAATGAGCTGGCGCGGGCGCACGGCGGCGAGGTGATGCGCAGCTACGGCCACGCGCTCAAGGGCTTCTCGGCGCGGATGACCGAGGCCCAGGCGCACGCGCTGGCCAACCACCCGCGGGTGAAGTTCGTCGAGGAGAACGGCGTGGTGCGCGCCAACGCCACGCAGCCGGGCGCCACCTGGGGCCTGGACCGCGTGGACCAGCGTGCCCTGCCGCTGGACACCAACTACAACTACAACGTGAACGGCACCGGGGTGCACGCCTACGTCATCGACACCGGCGTGCTGCTGGGCCACCAGGAGTTCACCGGGCGCATGGGCAACGGCCATGACGCGGTGACGGCGGGCGGCAACGCCAATGACTGCAACGGCCACGGCACGCACGTGGCGGGCACGATCGGCGGCACCACGTACGGCCTGGCCAAGAACGTGACGATTCACCCGGTGCGCGTGCTGGACTGCGGCGGCTCGGGCTCGTACGACGGGGTGATCGCCGGCATCAACTGGGTGACGGCGAACTTCCAGCCTCCAGCCGTGGCGAACATGAGCCTGGGCGGCGGCGTCTCGCAGGCGGTGGATGACGCGACGACCAACTCGATCGCCGCGGGCGTGGTGTACGCCATCGCCGCGGGCAACGACAACGCGAGCGCCTGCAACTACTCGCCCGCCCGTACGCCCAACGCCATCACCGTGGGCTCCACCACGCGCACCGACGCGCGCTCGTCGTTCTCCAACTACGGCACCTGCCTGGACATCTACGCGCCCGGCTCGGACATCACCTCGGCCTGGTACACCAGCGCCAGCGCCACCAACACCATCAGCGGCACCTCGATGGCCAGCCCGCACGTGGCGGGCGCCGCCGCGCTGTACCTGCAGCGCTACCCGGCCTCCACCCCGCAGCAGGTGCGCGACGCGCTGGTGCAGAACGGCACCCCGGACGTGGTGACCGACGCCAAGACGGGCTCGCCCAACGTGCTGCTGTACTCGGCCTTCGTGCCCTCGCCGGACGGGGGCGGTGACAGCACCCCGCCCACCGCCGCGGTGACTTCGCCCGCCGCGGGCGCGGTCATCATCGGCTCCACCACGCTCACCGCGGACGCGGCGGACAACGCCGCCGTCACCCGCGTGGACTTCGTGGTGGACGGGGCCCTGGCCGGCAGCGACACCTCGGCGCCGTACTCGCTTGCGTGGGACTCCACCACGGTGGGCAACGGCAGCCACACGGTGCTCGCGCGCGCGTTCGACTCGTCGGGCAACCTGGGCACCAGCGCCGCGGTGAGCTTCAGCGTCAACAACCCCGGCTTCGCCGTGTACGACGCGACGCTCAAGGCGCCCAGGTGCGCCGCCGTGGGCGCGCTGTGCAACACCGGCAACCTGGTGAAGGGCCGCGGCACCATGGGCCCCGAGGCCAACGCGCCCAACACCATCAACACCTCGTGCGCGGACGGCAACAGCGGCACCTACCAGAGCGACGAGTCGCTCGAGGCCCTGAAGGTGTTCACCAGCGATGGCACGGAGTTCGCCCCCGGCAAGTCCGTCATCATCGAGGCCAAGGTGTGGGCCTTCTCCACCGGCACCTCGGACAAGCTGGACCTGTACTACGCGGCGGACGCCAACAACCCGGTGTGGACGCTGATCGGCACCCTGGCGCCCACCGCGGGCGGCCTGCAGACGCTGAGCACCACGTACACCCTGCCGGCCGGCAACCTCCAGGCCATCCGCGGCGCCTTCCGCTACAACGGCGCCGTGGGCTCGTGCAGCACCGGCGGCTACGATGACCGCGATGACCTGGTGTTCGCCGTGGGCGGCAGCGCCGACACCACGCCGCCCTCCACCTCCATCACCGCGCCGAGCGCGGGCGCCACGCTCACCGGCACGGCGACGATTAGCGCCAACGCCTCGGACAACGTGGGCGTCAGCCGCGTGGACTTCTACGCGGGCGCCACCCTGCTGGGCAGCGACACCACCGCGCCGTACAGCGTCTCGTGGAACACCACGGGCGTGGCCAACGGCAGCTACGCGCTGACCACCCGCGCCTTCGACGGCTCGGGCAACAGCGCCGCCTCGGCCGCCGTGAGCGTCACCGTCACCAACACCGCGCCCACCTGCGCCATCACCGAGCAGCTGCTGCTCAACCCGGGCTTCGAGAGCGGCAACGTGAGCTGGGTGGCCTCCACGGGCGTGATTGCCAGCAACGCCACCACGGCGCGCACGGGCAGCTTCCGCGCGCTGCTGGGTGGCAAGGGCACCACCACGACGCACACCGCGCACCAGCAGCTCACCATCCCCTCGACGGCCTGCGCGGCCACGCTGAAGTTCTGGCTGAAGATCACCACCGCCGAGACGACGACGGCCACGCAGTACGACAAGCTGTTCGTCGAGATTCAGAGCAGCACGGGCACGGTGCTCAAGTCGCTGGTCACCTACAGCAACCTGAACAAGGGCACCGCCTACGTGGAGCGCTCGTTCGACGTGTCCGCGTACAAGGGCCAGACCATCCGCGTGGCCTTCAAGGCCACCGAGGACGTGTCGTATCAAACGAGCTTCTTCGTGGATGACTCGTCGCTGACCATTACCCGCTAGTCCCAGAGGGCAAAGTAAGCAGCACCCAGGGGAGGGGGCCGGGCAGCCGGTCCCCTCCTTTTTTGTTCAAAGGCCGCCTGGTGGGCCCCTCACCTACCGAGAGCCGTGCGTTGCGGCGTGCTCACGGGTTATAGACACGACCGATGAACACCCAAGTCGCTCGTCAGCCACCTGCTGTCCTGCCAGGAGCCAATGATGCCTGCTGGTGTGGCAGCGGCACCAAGTACAAGAAGTGCCACCGGGGCGCGGACGCCGTCGAGGCGCGCAAGCTGGGCACCAACACGCCGCGCCATGGCGTGCGGCCGGGCATCGTCAGCCCCCGCCGCGGCGTGCCGGCCCACATCCCGCGTCCGGAGTATGCGGAGACAGGCCGGCCCAACCGCTCGGCACCCATGGCGGACATCAAGACGCCGGAGGTGATCGAGCGCATGCGCCGGGCGGGCAAGGCCGCGGCGCAGGTGCTGGAGGAGGTGGCCGCGGCGGTGCGCCCGGGCATCACCACGGACGAGCTGGATGCGATTGCCCACGAGGCGTACATCAAGCGGGGCGGCTACCCGAGCACGCTGAACTACCACGGGTTCCCCAAGTCGCTGTGCACCTCGGTGAACGAGGTGATCTGCCACGGCATCCCCGACAGCCGCGCGCTGGAGGACGGGGACATCGTCAACCTGGACATCACCATCTTCCTGGACGGGGTGCACGGGGACTGCTCGGCCACGTACTTCGTGGGCAAGCCGTCCGCGGAGTCCGAGCGGCTGGTGCGCGTCACCCGCGAGTGCCTGGAGCTGGGCATCGCGGCGGTGAAGCCGGGCCGGCCCATCAGCGACATTGGCAAGGCCATCGAGGAGCATGCGACCAAGCACGGCATGAGCGTGGTGCGCGCCTACTGCGGGCACGGCATCGGCGAGAAGTTCCACAGCGCGCTGCAGATTCCGCACTATTACGAGGCGGAGGCCAACGCGATCATCAAGCCGAACATGACGTTCACCGTCGAGCCGATGATCAACCTGGGGCACTGGGACCATCGCACGTGGAATGACGGGTGGACGGCCGTCACCGCCGACGGCAGCCGCAGCGCCCAGTTCGAGCACACGCTGCTCGTCACCGAGCAGGGCGTGGAGATTCTCACGCTGCCCTGAGCCACTCAGGGCACGGGCGCCACGGCCCCGGCGGGCAGCGGCGTGCCGGCGGGCCACATGACATAGACGGCCCCCTTGGAGTGGCGCCAGGCGCGCCACAGCTCGTCGCGCTTGTACGTCACATGCACCTTGTCATCGCTGGGGAAGGCGGGATCGTTGCACACCACGTCCCCGGTGGGGGTGAAGCCCTTCACCACGATGAGGTGCCCGTCCGAGACGTAGCCAGCGGTGCCCGTCAGGATGCCATCCCGGTAGGCGATGCTGATGACGACGGGGATGCCGGCGGCGATGAAGCGCTCCACCTGGGCGAAGGAGTCCAGCCGCGCCACCATGCTGTGCAGCGCCCCGTCGCCCCGTGCGGAGGCGTAGGCGGTGTTGAAGCTCCAGTTGCCGGTGCCATTGTAGACTTCGTCGTAGGTGTTGGCGGCGGCGGTGGGCACGGGCTCGGCGAGCTCGGGGCGGCCAAGCTTCCGGGCCCAGTAGGCCAGCACCATGGTGGTGGACGTGGGAGAGCACCACACGGGCCCGCCTTCCGGGTACACCATTTGCGAGAGGCCCGGCACGTCGAGCACGGTGCCCCAGGCGGTGCGGTCCGAGGGCCCGTCCACGGGGGTGCGGTCCTTGTCGCTCAGGGCCAGCGAGAGCGCGCGCACGCGCGGCGTCACCCCGGGCGTGGTGGAGTAGAGCCACACGGTGGCGCGCACGGCGTCGGCGGGTTGCTTGAGCACCAGCGTGTCGGTGAACACCTTGCCGTGAGCGTCATCCTGGCCGTCCACGCTGCGGCGGACCATGGTGCCCTTGTCGAAGGCCCAGGGGCCGAAGTCATAGTCGCGCGTCCACGTGCCGCCCACGCGCGCGGCCAGCGTCACCCGCACCCAGGTGCCCGGGGGCGTGAGCGCCTCGAGCGAGGGCACGGCGCTGCCGAAGTGCTCGGGGACGGGGTGCTCGCTCAGCACGGCGGAGCCCACGCGGTAGCCCGTCACCACGGGCGCGCCCGGCTGGGCGCTGACGGGGAAGGGCTCATCGCGGGTGGGCGCTGACGCGTCCAGCTCCAGGGCTCCCTCGGTGGAGAGCGTGGTGCCCTGCCGGGTGAAGCGCTCGAAGTCTCGCGCCGCCGCATTGACTCGCCACAGCCTTGCCACGGGGCCTTCCTTTTCCGAGCCGGAACCGGAGCGCAGCCCGGTGCACGCCGTCAGCGCGGATGCCAGCAATACGAAGATGAGCTTCAGTCTCACGTGAGTACGCAGCCTCCAACAGGTGGCGAAGCTTATCGCGCCAGCCACCCAAGCGCTCATGTAGGCACTGAAGTGTGACTACCATCGTGCGGATCGATGCTCCCTGCGTCCTGGTGACGCTCGCCTTGCTGGCTGGCTGCGCGACTGGCTCAGGGGCCAGCGCCTCGGGCAGAGGCTTGAGACTCTCGGGCGCGGGGCTCGCAGCCTGGGAAACGGAGGCCCCGGGTTCTGCCGCCGACGGCACCGGAATCCGGGCGCGGGGTGGCGATGCGCTGGAGCAGGCCCGCCGCAGCGAGGCAGAACGGGCAGTGAAGTCCCTGTGGATGGTGACTGGAGCTACGAACACGTTGGGGGCCGAGTGGGAGTTCCGTTTCTGGTCCCACGGCGGCGCGCTCACCCTCCTGTCCCTTCAGCGGACGCAGCAGGGCGATGGACGCCTGGCGTCGATCAGCCGGGAAGCCTTCCTGCCGCGGCTCACGGATGAACTGCCGGATCTCCTCGGTACCCGGCCCGTTGAGCTGACACTCACCCTGGAGCGTGAGGAGACAGGATGGAGCGCGGACCTCGATACCGCCTCGCGCGAGTCGCCTCCTGTATTTGCCCGCACGCTACCTACCACGCGGTGGGGAGCGTCCTCCTCCCAGGCCTACCAACGAGCGCTCGACGCCGCGCGCCGAATCGAAAAGCTGATGACGGTGCCACGGGGCGGCAGTACCCGGCTCGTGCTGCAGATCATGCTGGAGGATGAGCGGCTTGTCGGCTGGGCCCCTGTGATGGCGGACACCGAGGGCAGCGGCCCCAGGCTTGCTCCTCCCGGCGAGGCGGTAACGGCGGTCGTCCAGACGCTGCTGCTCTTCACCGCTGGACTGGGCGAACGCACGGTGAGCATCACCCTGGACGGACGGCACCGCGTGGAGGAGCCCCACCCCCGCTGGTACCTGATGGAGGCTCGTACGCTGGAGCCACCGCCTCCTCCGAGGGAAGTGGCCGACTTCCACCGGGAGTACCGGCAGCTACACGAGGCCATCCTCTTCGAGTTCCAGGAGCAGTCCCGAGAAACAGCGGTGCTCGCGGCCACCATCTCCCTGGAACAGCTCGCCTACAGCATCGTCGGTGGCCTGCTGCTCAAGGGCGTCGGGGTCATCATCGGCAAGGCCGCGCCCACGGTTGTTTCTGTTCTGTCCCAGGGAGGAAGTGCCGCGGTCCGCTGGTTCCGCACCCTGCTGGCCCGAGCCCCACGGCAGGACCGCGAACTGCTGACACGGCTCTGGCTGAAGGCCGAGACGCAGGGACTCCAGTCGCTCACCGAGGTGGAGAAGCAGGAACTGCGCGCCGTCATGGGCCGGCTGGAGAAGGTGCTGGAAACTCCGCTGGACGACGAAGCGAAGAGGCAGCTTCGGAAGTGGTCACGCCCGGAGTACTTCGAACTCCATAACCCCCAACTCGCCAGGACTCTGGGGCTGAGAGGGATGGCATCGTACCAGGTACACCACCGCTACCCTCTGCAGTATGCCCACCTGTTCCCGAAGCTCGACGTCAACGAAAAGGCCAACCTCTTGGGAGTACATCGTGATGTCCATGACAGCATCACTCTTGTCTGGGGGGCGCTTGGACGGACAGCGAGCCCCATGAACCCCAAGGACATCACGCACGTCGTGGAGATCATCAACCGGCATTACGGTCGATGGTTCGACACGGTGTACGACACCAAGCAATCTGTCGCGCTCGCCAATGCCGAGCGAGCCGCGCTCGCCGAAGTCGCTCAACTCAAGGCATTGTTCTGATCCTGATAGGTGACCCGATGCCGACCTCTCCTTCACTTCCCGGACTTGATCGACTTATCGCCATCTGTCAGCAGCACGCCTTGCCCTGCGAACTGCTTCCTCCTCTCGCCTGGACTTCAGGGCTCAAGGAGTTCATCGCTGGAGAGCCGTTGGATCCCCAGCTCTTGGCCATCTATCAACGAATGGGCGGTGCTGAACTCGGGCCCCTCTCAATCGCCAAGCCAGACCTCGAATGGGATGGGCTCATCCCATGGAATATGAAGCTGAGGCGGCACGATCTCACTCCATTCCTTGCTTCATTGAGCTTCGCCGTGGAGACGGGATTTTCCTACTACTTCGCCACTGTCCCCAGGCTCGCGGACTCTCGGGGAGTCCAGCCCGTCGTGCACGTCGATGGATACGAAGCCCACGCGGTCCCTGTCGCGTCCAGCGTTGATCGCTTCTTCGACACCTACTCCCGTTACCTCGAACTCATGGTGGTAGACCCTGGGTACATTTATAGCAGAGTCGCCGAGATCAGCTTTCCGTGGGGAGTGTCTCAGCTGATTGCTCGGGATGAGACGTTGATGGAGTCGATCCGCGCTGGGCGTTTCGACTTCCTCACGGATGAGGACGCAGAGGGACATCAATGGACCCAGCGTCTGCTCTCGCCACACGTTGAGGATTAGCGCGCCAGCTCCCGCAGCAGCAGGTAGACGAACTCGGCGCCTGGTTGCAGAGAGGCCAGCGGGACACGCTCATTCGGCGCGTGGGCCGTGCGGGCGTCTTCCGGCGTCAGCGCGAACAGATCAATGCCGTAGGCGTGAATGCCGGCCTGGCGCAGCTGGGCGGACTCGGTGGTGCCGGTGGACTGGCGGGGGAGCACGGGCGCGCCGGGCCACACCTTCGCCGCGGCGGCCTTCGCGGCGCGGAACATGAGGTTGTCTCCCACCGGAGACATGGGCGAGTCCGGCGGGCTCGTGTCCATCCGCACCTCGATGGTGGGGTCCGCCACCGCGGCGACGAGCCGAGCGTGCAGCGCCTTGGGGTCCTCGTCGGGCAGCAGCCGGCAGTTGATGGCGGCCTCGGCGGTGGCGGGGATGACGTTGGGCCGGCTGCCGGACTGGAAGACGGTGGGCACGCACGTGGTGCGCATCACCGCCGCCAGCGCGGGATCCAACCGAGCCACGCGCTCCACCGCCTCTGGAGGAGGCGCATCCGGTGAGGCGGCGATGCGCTGGAGGGCCTGGCCCAGCTCACCCGGGGTGATGGGCGCGCGGCCCTGGATGTGAAGCCGGGCGGCGGGCGTGAGCCGGGCGGGGAAGGTGAGCGTGCCCACGCGGGCCATGGCGGCGGCCAGGCGCACCAGCGGGTTGGGCTCCGCGGGCGGAGCCGAGGAGTGGCCGCCGGGGCCCGTGGCCTTGAGCCGCACGGTGCGCGAGACGCGCTCGGCGGCCTGAATCGCCACGAACTGAACGCGGCCACGGTCCGCGGCCAGCTCGGTGAGGCCTCCTTCGTTGAGGGCGAGCTCGGCTTCGCGCAGCTCCGGGCGGTGGGCCAGCATCCACTGGAGGCCGTGCCCCGCGCCCACCTCTTCATCCGCGCCCAGGAAGAGGACGATGTCCCGCGACAGCTTCACGCCCTCGCGCTTGAGCCGCCGCAGCGCCAGCACGCTCGCGGCCACCATGCCCTTGTTGTCCTGAACGCCGCGCCCATAGAGGAAGCCCTCGCGCTCGGTGAGGCGCCAGGGATCCGTGGCCCACTCCTCGCGCTTGGCGGGCACGGTGTCCAGGTGCGCCAGCACGAGGATGGGACGGCCTGAGCCGCTGCCCTTCAGCCGCACCAGCAGGTTGCCCCGGCCGGGCGCGGGCTCGATGAGCTCGGACTCGATGCCCGCCTCGCGCAGCCAGCGCGCGGCCACCTGCGCGGCGGCCGTCTCGTTGCCGGGTGGGTTGGTGGTGTCGACGGCCACCAGCTCCGCCATCAGCGTGCGCAGCTCCTCGGCCTGGGCGGGGCCCGGGCGGGCGGCCGGCTTGGCGGCGTGGCTGCAACCCATGAACAGCAGGACGAGACAGAAGACCAGGGGACGCACGCGGCGCGTTGTACTCCGACCGGGGGCTGGTTCGGAGGGAAAGTCGTGCTAGAGGGGCGGCCATGTTCCCCTCCTTGAATTCGCGAGTGCTCGAGCTACCCCTGCGTCATGCCTGGACCATCTCCCGGGGCACCAGCACCTCGAAGCGCAACGTGGTGGTGGAGCTGCGCCACGGCGAGCATGTGGGCCTGGGCGAGGCCGCGCCCAACGTGCGCTACGGTGAGTCCGCCGAGACGGTGCTGGAGGCGCTGCGCACCCTGGCGCCCGTGCTCCAGAGGGATCCGCGCTACTTCCGCGAAGTCTCCGAGGCGCTGCAACAGGCCGTGCCCGGCCACGGCGCGGCCAAGGCGGCGGTGGACATTGCCCTGCACGATCTGGCGGGCAAGGCCCTGGGCGTGCCGCTGTACCGGCTGTTCGGCATCAACCCGGCGCCCATGCCGGTGACGTCGTTCTCCATCGGCATCGACGAGCCGGAGGCGCTCGCACGCAAGGTGCGTGAGGCCGAGCCGTACCCCGTGCTCAAGGTGAAGCTGGGCGCCGAGCGCGTGCGCGAGGTGTTTGGCGCGGTGCGGGCCACCACGCAGAAGGTGATTCGCGTGGACGCCAACGAGGCCTGGAGCAAGGAGCAGGCGCTCGAGCACATCGAGTGGCTGGCGACGCAGGGCGTGGAGCTGGTGGAGCAGCCGCTGCCCGCGGCGGACGTGGCGGGAGCCAAGTGGCTGCGCGAGCGCTCGCCGCTGCCGCTGGTGGCGGACGAGGCGCTCATCCACGCCTCGGACGTGCCGCGCCTGGCCGAGGGCTACCACGGGGTGAACCTCAAGCTGCAGAAGGCCGGAGGCATCCGCGAGGCGCTGCGCATCATCGACGTGGCGCGCGCCTGTGGGCTGAAGGTGATGATCGGCTGCATGGTGGAGACGTCGGTGGGCATCGCGGCGGCGGCGCACCTGGGGCCGCTGGCGGACTGGCTGGACCTGGACGGCAACCTGCTCTTGTCCGAGGACCCGTTCCGCGGGCACCCGGTGGTGGAGGGGCGCATTCAGCTGGGAGCTGGGGCGGGGCTCGGCGTGGAGCCGCGAGTGGGCGAGTGAAGCCGGCGCTCATTGAAGAGCCGATGGCGGTGCTCGCCGTGCTGCTGGGCGTGCTGGGCCTGCTGTTCCTCGCGGACCGGCACCCGCTGTTCCAGCGGTTCTTCCGCGTGGTGCCGCTGTTGGTGTTCGTCTACTTCGTGCCCACGGTGCTGTCGAACCTGGGCGTCATCCCGCTCCAGTCGGAGCTGTACCGCTTCATCCGGGTGTACCTGCTGCCCGCCAGCCTGGTGCTGCTGGTGCTCTCGGTGGACCTGCCGGCCATTGCCCGGCTGGGGCGCAACTCGGTGCTGGTGTTCCTGGCGGGCACGGTGGGCATCATCCTGGGCGGGCCGCTGGCGTACCTCGCGCTGGGCTGGCTGGTGCCGGCCGAGCTGGGAGAGCAGGCCTGGAAGGGGCTGGCGGCGCTGAGCGGCTCGTGGATTGGCGGCAGCGCGAACTTCGTGGCCATTGGCCAGAGCCTTGGCGCGCATGACAGCACGCTGAGCATGTTGGTGGTGGTGGACGTGGGCGTGTCCAACGTGTGGACGGCGGTGCTGCTGTCCTTCGCGGGCCGCGAGCAGCAGATGGATGCGCGCATCGGCGCGGACCGGAGCACGCTGGAGGCGGTGCGCAACGAGGTGGAGAAGCTCCAGGCCGAGAACGCGCGGCCGGCGAGCCTGGCGGACCTGCTGTGGATGCTGGCGCTGGCCTTCGGGGTGACGGTGGCGTGCACGGCGATTGCCAGGAAGCTGCCGGACATCGGCACCATGGTGACGGGCTTCACGTGGGTGGTGCTGCTGGTGACGACGGTGGGCGTGGCGCTGTCGTTCACCCCGGCGCGGCGGCTGGAGGGCGCGGGCGCCAGCCGCATGGGCTCGGTGTTCCTGTACCTGCTGATAACGACCATTGGAGCGCAGGCCGAGTTCAGCCGCCTGCTGGATGCGCCCGCGCTGTTGGCGATAGGCGTGGTGTGGATGGCCTTCCACGCGGCGGTGATTATGGGCGCGCGGCGGCTGCTCAAGGCGCCCATCTTCTTCGCGGCGGTGGGCTCGCAGGCCAACGTGGGCGGCACCGCGTCGTCCTCGGTGGTGGCGGCTGCCTTCCACCCCGCGCTGGCGCCCGTGGGCGTGCTGCTGGCCGTGCTGGGCTTCGTGCTGGGCACCTATGGTGGCCTGCTCTGCGCGGTGATGCTCGAGCAGGTCCACCACCTCATTCACTGAGCGGCTCAGCTGGCGCGCAGCCTCGCCTGAGCCGCGAGAGGCTCACGCCGCGCGCGTCACTTCGCGTCCTTCTTCTTCTCGGCGGGCTTGTCCACCCGCGGGCCCTGGGTGAAGCGTTGCTCGGGGCCCGGGCCGGCGTACACCTGCACGCCGCGCATGGGCCCCTCGGACACCACCCGCGCCGAGTGCTTCACCCCCGCGGGGATGTACAGCGCGTCTCCCCGCTCCGCGCGCAGCTTCTGCCCATTCACCGTCATCTCCACGGCGCCCTCTTCGATGTAGAGCAGCTCCGCGCTCGCCTCGTGCACGTGCTCGGGCACCCGGGCGCCCTTGTCCAGCACCAGCAGCGTCATGGACGCCGCGGTGGCGCCCGTGGCCGCGTGGTGCAGCAGCGTCGCCGAGCCCTTGCCCTGGGCGATGACATGACGCGGTGCTTCCCGCTCCGACACCCGGTAGCGCACGGCGGCGGCGGGCTCGCCCGCCTGGCTCAGCACGGCGCTTCCCAACACGGCGAGGCCCAACAGCGGGTAGGTCCATTTGTGGCGTGTCATGCCCCTGGCTTTAGCATGGCCGCATGTTCGACACCCTGGAGGGCTACCCCATCACTGTGCGCTTCACCGTCCACTGGAGCGAGATGGATGCGTATGGGCACGTGAACAACGCGCGCTACCTCGTGTGGTTCGAGTCGGCCCGCATCGACTACTTGAGCCACCTTGGCCTGGTGGGCGCGGGGCACTCGGGCCTGGGGCCCATCCTCGCCTCCACTCACGCCGACTTCCTCAAGCCCGTCGTCTTCCCCGCCAACCTGCTGGCGGGTGCGCGGGTGTCTCGCATCGGCCGCTCCAGTATCACCATGGAGCACGTCGTGGTCGACGCCGACCGCGGCACCGTGTACGCCCGGGGCGGCGCTGTCATCGTCACCCTGCGCTACCCCGAATACGAAAAGACGCTGGTGCCACAAGAGGTTCGCGCCGCCATCGAGACCCTGGAGGGCAGGTCCTTCGCCCCCTCCGCCTGACAGCCATGTCAGAGGCCGGTTCATGATGGGGAGCACGGGGCACGCAAACTCGCGGGGTTATAACGTCGAGTTGCTGGCGCAATGCTTGCTGGAGTCGCGGCGCCCCGTTTCACCAAGGAGAACGGAATGAAGACGAAGTTCTGGCTGACCGGAAGCCTGTTTGTCGCGCTGGGTGGTGTGGGTTGCAGTGACGCCCCGAGCGCCAAGGAGGTCTCCGATGCGACGGCCACCCGGACCGGAGAGATGGTGCGCGCGGCGAGCGCCAGCGCGCGGGTGATGAGCGAGATGTCCTCGTTCGAGAGCCTGGGCTCGGCGGCCGAGGTGCTCCAGGGCAGCTTTGGCGGCGTGCCCGTGACGGGCAGCCCGGCCACCCCCTGCACCAAGCCGGATGGCGACTGTTCCCAGATGCCCTCCAACCCCGTGCCCACGGATCCAACGGCGGCGGAGGCCCAGGCGGCGCTGCTGGAGAAGTACCTGCGCGAGCGCATCTTCACCGAGGAGAACGTGGAGGGCACCGAGGGTGACTCCACCATCTTCCGGCTGCAGGGCGAGGACGTGTGCACCGCCAGCGCCGCGGTGCCCGCCGAGGCCGGGTGCGTCCAGGCGGTGGACAAGCTGGAGCTGCGCATCCGCGCCACGCCCACGGACAAGAAGGGCATGGACCTGGGCTTGCTCATCGGGCCGGATCGCGCCGAGCCGATGGTGCTGAGCTTCGGCGAGAAGACGATGGCCGTGGTGGTGGACCTGGGCGGCGCCAAGGACGCGGTGAAGTTCCTGGATCCCACGGCGGCGCAGGGCCTGCCGCGCGTGATGGTGGGCCGGGTGGAGCTGCGCCTGACCGAGAACGGCGAGCAGGACGTCAGCTTCAGCACGGGCATCCTCAACGCCATTCAGATCGAAGTGGGCGAGGGCACCGCCGCGCAGTCGTTCACCACGGCCCGGGCCACGCCGCTGTCCGAGCTGCGCATGAACGCGAAGACGAAGACGGTGAGCTTCGACATGAACCTGGGCACCACCGAGTACCGGGGCGCGTACGGTGGCACCTCGGCGCTGGCCAACAAGCAGGTGGTGTACTCGCTGTCCGGCCTGTCCTTCGCCTTCAACGCCCAGGAGGGCCAGAATGACTTCGTCATCGCCCACGTGGGCCTGGGTGACGCGCAGAGCTACATGAGCGTGGACGGCACCAAGGTCTTCACCGCGGACCTGAACCCGTTCTCCAACCGGCACTTCGATGTGAACCTGTCCAAGGGCGCCGACGGCCTGCCGCTGGTGCGCGTGCTGCCGGAGTTCGATCTGGCGACGAAGTTCTTCCTCTCGCCGCTCAAGGCGGACCCGCTGGCCGAGGTGCCCTCGTTCTACGAGGACCAGAGCTACCGCGTGCGGCTGAGCGGCGGCAGTGCGCCCAGCATCCGCCCGGTGCAGGCCAACACCACCACGGGCTTCCCCGGAGGACTGCAGGTGGTGTCGGGTGAGCTGAAGCTCGAGGGCGGCAGCTCCGCCGTCACCGTGCCCACGGGCAAGTGCCTGGTGGGCAAGGACGTGGCCGCCGAGGGCAGCCACCCGCTGCTGGGCCACTTCGAGGCCCGCGACTGCCAGTAAGGCGGCGGCTCAGCGCTCCCCGCGGCGTGCTTCCGCGGGGGCGTTGGGGTGGCGCTGCAGCAGCATCTTGAGCTGCGGCTGCCTCCGGATGGCCTCCTGCTTGAGCAGGTGGGCGATCAGCGCCGGGGGGGCCGCGCTCCAGCGCGCGATGTTCTGGATGAGCAGCGGTGAGCGGTAGGTGCGGCCGCACAGCAGCGCGGCCGTCTTGCCGTCCACCGGCAGTCCCGTGAGCGCCACCAGCGAGCGGCCCTCCGTGTTGAGGATGAGCTCCACCTTCTCCTCGGCGGGCCCGGTGCTGAAGCGCTGGCGCAGCACCTCGCGCGCGGTGCGCCGGGTGCCCTCGGGGATGTCTCGGTCCACCGAGGCCTTGTGCAGCTCCATCAGTCGCCGGCTGCCCCACAGCCGCCGGAACAGCCCCCCGGGCAGCTGCGGGTTGCGCACCAGCCAGCGGCGTACGCCTCCGTCGGCCGCGAAGGCGGCCCGGGCGCACACCGCCTCGAGCCCCACCGGGTTGCGGTGGTGCCGGACGATGAGCCGCGCGTGCGCCAGCCCCGTGCGTGGGTTCTCCATCACCGCCTTGATGACGGCGGGCACGGGATCGAAGCAGAACGCGGACAGCTCCGGGTCTTCCGCCGCGTGGGCCCGGGCCTTGCGCTCGTCCTCGGTGAGCGGGTGCAGCCGCGTCTCGAAGAGCTGGCGGTAGTTGCCCTGTGCCGCTTCAGGCTCCTCCTCGTGCGCCTCTTCTTCGGGCTCGGGAGCCCCGTCGTGCGCCGCCTGGGCAGGGTCCCCGGAGGAGTCCTGTGCCTCCTCGGGCAGCGCCTCGAGCAGCGGAAGCTCCTGGGGCTCGGCGGGGGTGGCCGCGGGGGCCCGGGGCGGAGGGGTGGCCGCCGTGGGCGCGGGCTGCAAGGCCCCCTGAGCCACGAGCCGCGCGAGGATGCCCTGGAGCTTCTCGGGCGGCATCCCGGTGAGGGCGGGCAGGTGGCTGGCGGAGGTGTGCCCATCCAGGCGTGAGAGCACGAAGCCCTCCTCGGCGGTGAGCGACAGGCGCTTGAGATCCACGCCGAGGTTCAGCTTCGGAGTCCAGTCAGCCATGGTTCGCTCAGGCGGGAGGATTGACGGCCGGAAGGCAGCGGGCCACAACTATCCCATGACTGAGCGCATCCGTACCTACGCCGAGTTCTGGCCTTATTACTTGCGTGAACACTCCAGGCCGGCCAACCGCTGGCTGCACCTGGTGGGCACCTCGCTGGGGCTGAGCATCGCGGGCGCCGCCATCTCCCTGGGCCGTGGCTCGCTCATCCCCCTGGCCCTGGTGTGCTCCTATGGCCTGGCCTGGGTGGGACACTTCGGCATCGAGAAGAACCGCCCCGCCACCTTCAAGTACCCGCTGTGGTCCTTCATCTCCGACTTCCGGATGCTGGGGCTGATGGTGGTAGGGCAGCTGGGCCCCCACCTGGAGCGCGCTCAGGCCCAGGTGGCGCCAAGCCCCCACCCCCGCCCGCTGCCGGGGGGAGAGGGAGCGGCCTAGCGGCTGGCGACTCCCACGCCCACGGGGCAGCTCACGCCCGTGCCTCCCAGCCCGCAGTAGCCGCCCGGATTCTTCGCCAGGTACTGCTGGTGGTAGTCCTCCGCGAAGTAGAACTCCTGGGCCGGCAGCACCTCCGTGGTGATGGTGCTGTAGCCCTGGGCCGCCAGCGCCTGCTGGTACACGTCCCGGCTCTGCTCCGCCGCGCGCTTGTGCGCCTCGTCGAAGGTGTAGATGCCCGAGCGGTACTGCGTGCCCACGTCATTGCCCTGGCGCATGCCCTGCGTCGGATCGTGGCTCTCCCAGAACACGCGCAAGAGCGCCTCGTAGCTCACCTTGGCCGGATCAAACACCACCAGCACCACCTCGTTGTGCCCTGTCTGCCCCGAGCACACCTCGCGGTAGGTGGGGTTGGGCGTCAGCCCCGCCGCGTACCCCACCGCCGTGGTGTACACGCCCGGCGTCTGCCAGAACTTCTTCTCCGCGCCCCAGAAGCACCCCAGGCCGAACACCGCCTGTTGCAGCCCGGCGGGGTAGGGCCCCTTCAGTGGAGTGCCCAGCGTGTAGTGCTTCTCGGGAACAGGCATGGCCTCGGAGCGGCCAGGCAGCGCTTCCTGCGGCGTGGGGAGCTTCAGCTTCTTCGGAGACAGGGAGAACATGCCCCAGAGATAGCCACCTGGCCGCCCGTTTTCACCCTCTTCGCCGCGCCCGGGACGCCCCAGGTAGGGTAGGGTTCACCCGTCATGCGTCTGTGCCTCTTCTGGCTTGGCCTCTGTCTGCTCGCCGCGCCGCAAGCGCTCGCCCGGGGTGGCAACGCCAGGCCCACGCCCGCGCAGATGCGTGAGATTGAGCGCGAGGTGAAGCGGCTGCAGGAGGAGATGCGCAAGCTGGGCATCTACGGGGGCACCCCCCAGGAGGCCCCACCCGGCAAGGAAGGCGAGGGCAAGGCGAAGGAGCCCAAGCCCATCAACTGCAAGCTGCCGGGGACCAAGCGCGCCGCGCAGTTCTCCCAGGAGGCCTTTCCCGCCAGTCCCCTGGGCGAGCGCTATGCCCAGTACGTGGGCACCTGCGCGCTGGGAGACGTGGTGGCGCTCACGCAGCAGCTGGTGCGCTTCAAGACGGTGAGCAGCGAGCAGCCCGCGGCGAACAACCCCGGCATCGCAGCCATGGGCACCTTCCTGCGCAAGTGGGCCAAGGCCAACGGCTTTGGCTTCCGCGTGGTGGGCCGCAACGACGTGTTCGAGCTGTCCTGGGGCACGGGGGCTCCGCGCCTGGGCTTCATCTTCCACGGAGACGTGTTCCCCGCGGCCGCCAGTGAGTGGAAGTCCAACCCCTTCGAGACGCGGGTGGCCAACGGGCGGCTGTATGGCCGCGGCGTGCTGGACAACAAGGGGCCCATCGCCATGGCGCTCGTCTCGCTGGCGATGGCGCGCGAGATGGGGCTCAAGCCTCAGAAGGGCAAGGTGCTCGTCATCATCGGCAACGATGAAGAGAGCGACTGGAAGGGCATGCGGGAGTATGCCCGCACGGAGCAGCTGCCCACGCACGCCATCTCCATGGACGCCAGCTACCCGGTGGTCGCCGCCCAGTCGGGCTTCGTGTCGCTGAACCTGGTGGCGGACGTGGAGCCCCAGGGCGAGAAGTCCCCCGGCGCCCTGTTGCCGGTGGACCTCAGCGCCGGAGAGGCCACCACCCAGGTGCCCGGCTCGGCCACGCTGAGCCTGGTGCCCACCGGGGGCATGTCGGTGGAGCAGGCGCTGCGCGAGGTGCAGGCCAGCGTGAAGGCCGCGCGCGAGGAGCGCCCCGGGCTGCAGGCCGAGGCCAGGGCCGTGCCGGTGGTGGGCATCGCCGGAGGCGGCTCGCGCATCCTGCTCACCGTGCGGGGCCGGGCCGCCGACTCCTCCTCGCCGCGGCAGGGCCACAACGCGCTGTGGGACCTGGCCGCCATCTCCGACAGGTTGACGCTGGTGGAGAATGGAATGACGGAGATGCTGCGCCTGGTGGTGCGCCGCTTCGACGGGGACCACCACGGCGAGCGCCTGGGCTTCACCGAGAGCGACGTGTTGATGGGGCCCATGGTGTCGGTGCCCACGCTGCTCAAGGTGAGCGGCGGCAAGGTGTCGCTGAACGTCAACCTGCGCAGGCCTCGCAGCGAGGAGGGGGACGAGGACTTCCACCAGGCGCTGGACCACGCCGTGGCCATCATCCACCAGGAGACGGACGGGCGGGTGAAGGAGGGCCCGGGGCGCTTCGTGGGGGTGCCCCACGTGGCGGACCTGACGGGCCCGCTGGTGAGCACGCTGATCGACATCTACCGGCGCCACCACGGCGTGCGCCAGGAACTGCCGCCCCTGTCCATCACCGGCAGCACCTACGCGCGGCTGTTCCCCCGGGGCGTGGACTTCGGGCCGGTGCGGCCTGGCGAGAGCACCACCGCCCACGCGCCCGATGAGTCCATTGCCCTGGAGGATCTGGGCCGCAGCACGCAGATGCTCGCCGAGGCGCTGCACTCGCTGGCGCTCTCGGTGAACGCCCGCTAGGCGCGCCTCACCCCCGCATGCCGGGCCAGTGCACCGTGAAGAGCGTGCCCCCCTCGGCGCTGGAGCGCACCTCCACGTCTCCGCCATGCGCCAGGGCGATCTGCCGGACGATGTGCAGGCCCAGCCCCAGGCTGCGCACCCCGCCGCGGCCCTCGTGGGGCCGCTGGTCCTCCGGGCCGCGCTTGAACGGATCGAACAGGTACGGCATCACCTCGTCCGGCACGGGCGGCCCGTGGTTGTGCACCTGCAGCAGCACCTCGGTGCCCACGCGGCGCAGGGTGGTGCGCACCGGTGTGTCCAGCTGGCCGTGCTGAAGGGCGTTGAACACCAGGTTGCTCAGCACCTGCGCTACCCGGTCCGGATCCCACTCGCCCCAGGTGTCCCCGTGCACCTGCAACGGCAGCTGACGCTCGGGGAACGTCACCTGCAGCTCCTCGAGCGTCGTCTTGCACACCTCCGCCATGTTCATGTGCTGGCGCGTCACGGGGATGCCGCCGCCCAGCCGGCTGCGCGCGAAGTCCAGAATGTCGTCGATCAGCCGGGCCATGCGCGCCCCGCTGCGGCGGATGCGCTCCACCGCCTGCCGCTCCCGCGCGTCGAGCTCCCCGGAGCGGCCCAGCAGGAAGGCGCTGGCGCCGATGGCGCCCAGGGGGTTGCGCAGGTCATGCCCCAGCACCGCCAGCAGCTGCTCGCGGAACACCAGGTCCTGCTCCAGCGCCTTCTCCGCCTTCTTGTGCATGGTGATGTCCGTCACCACGCCGCCCACGCCCAGCAGCACGCCCGACGCGGTGCGCACCGGGAAGTAGCTGGCCAGCCACGACTTGCCCTCGAGCCGGCCGAACCCCGCCGGGGTCTCCATCGCGATGTTCATGATGGGCTCGCCCGTCTGGATGACCCGGTGCAGGATGCCTTCGAACAGGTCCGCCACGCGCGGCTCCACCACCTCGCGCACCGAGCGGCCCAGGTGCGCCTTGGCGGCCAGGCCGTTGATGCTGGCCAGCGTCTCGTTGATGCGCACGTAGCGCAGCCCCCGGTCCACGAAGCCGATGCCCACCGGCGAGGCGGTGAGCAGCGCGTCCATCATCGCCAGCGAGCGCTCGGCCTCTTCCCGGGCCGACTGCTCCCGGGCGCGCAGCTGGGCCTGGACGATGAGCGAGGTGGCCCGGCTGACCAGGGTGCGCAATAGCAGCATGTCCGCCTCGGAGAAGGCGTACACGGTGCGCGAGCCCATGTAGGCCACGCCCACCAGGCTCTCGCCCTCCAGCATCGGTACGCCGTACAGCGCGCGCAGGCCTGCGTGCCCTGGCTCCCCGCTGGCCCCCAGGGGCTCGGAGCGCTCCATGCGCACCGCCAGCGGCTTGCGCTGCGCGGCGACCTGGCCCGCGAAGCACTCGCCCATTCGCACGCTCACGCCCGCGGTGTGCTCCGCGTCACCGCCAATCGCCGCGTGCACCCGCAGGGTGTCGCCCTCGCTCAGCAGGATGAAGGCCTTGTCCACCTGCAGGGCGGACTCCATCATCAGCGCCAGCAGCCGCCGCAGCAGCGTGTCCACGTCCGGGCTGTCGAGCGTGGCCTGCATCATCCGATCGAGCGAGCTGAGCATCCGCTCGCGCAGCTTGCTGTAGCTCTGCACCGAGCGCGTCACGGCCTGATCAATCAGCTCGTCCAGCAGCGCCAGCGTGCCAGGGCCCGGGTGCATGGCGGAGTCCTGCAGGCGGTGGAGGATGCAGCGGCGCAAAAGCCCGTACTCATATGTCAGCTCGTGGATGCTGAAGCCCTGCGCCAGCCGCGAGAAGGCGTGTACGTCGGACAACACGCCGGGCAGCTGCAGCGGCATGCCGCTCACCTCGTGCGCCAGCGCCTCGGTGATGCCGTCCAGCAGGGCGGGGATGTGGTCCACCAGCAGCGACTCGCCCGAGCGGCGCGCGTGCAGCGCCTGCGTCGAACGCTGCCAGTCCGCGAGCAGGGCTTCCCGCTGAGAGCGCAGGAAGGCCGCCAGGCGATGGGGCTCCTCTCTGTCCCTGGCGCCGTCCCAGAACTGGGGACGTGGCTCCTGTTCCAGCATGTGCTCCTCCAACGAGCGCTCTTCACGCCCAGCTTCACTCTGGCCACGCGGTGGCCGCCGTGCTCGCCCTGGGCAAAGACCTGCCAACGCCCCGGGCAGCTACCTCCCACGCCTGCCCGTCTCGGGCTCTGCGGCGGGGGGGCACCTTTTCCGTCTTCACACGGACAGCCGGGCGCGCGTTTGTGACGAGAGCGTGGGGCCGGGGCGCACGCTCGGCTAGGTTGGGCGGAAGATGAGTACGCTCCTGTTGACCCGCTCGGATGTGTCCCGGAACCTCCAGGCCCTCACCCTGCTGACGGATATGCGCGAGGCGTTTCGCGCCGATGCGCTGGCGCGCACGGTGGCGCCCCAGCGGACGCGTGTCCCCCTGCACGCAGAGGGGACAGCCATGGTGCTCTTCCCTGGCAGCCTGCCAGGCGTGCCTGCCTACTCGGTGAAGGTGCACGGCCGGTTTCCCACGAGCACCCCCTCGATTCAGGGGGTGCTGCAGCTGTTCGACCTGGCCTCTGGCTCCCTGCTGGCGGTGATGGACGCGGGGCACCTGTCCGCGGTGCGCACCGGGGTGGTGGGCGCGCTGGCGACGGATGTGCTGGCCCGGACGGACGCCACGCGCGTGGCCTTCCTCGGCGCGGGCAACCGGGCGGTGCTCCAGCTCAAGTCCATGCGGCTGGTGCGCACGCTGACTCAGGCGTTCGTCTACGACGCGGACTTCACACGCGCCGCCGCGTTCGCCACGCGCATGTACCAGCAGCTGTCGCTGCCGGTGCAGCCGGTGCTCTCGGTGGCCGAGGCCGTGGCGGAGGCGGACATCGTCGTCACCACCCTGCCCGCGGGCCAGGGCGTGCTCTCCTCGGAGTGGGTCCGCCCAGGCATGCACATCACCGCGCTGGGCGCCGAGGAGTCCGACAAGGTGGAGCTGCCCGCGGAGCTGCTCCAGCGCGCCACCTTCGTGTGTGACAACCGGGGCATGGCGGTCTCCAGCGGCATGGTGGGCGGAGCGGGCCCGGATGAGTCCTCCATCAACGCGGAGCTGGGAGAGATCATCGCCGGCATGCGCCCCGGGCGCACCTCACCCGAGCAGCTCACCGTGTTCGGCATGGTGGGGCTGCCGTTCCAGGACCTGGTGGCCGCATGGCACGTGTACCAGGCGGCCCAGGGAGACGATGAGGTGCGCCGGATGGACTTCGACGCCTGAAGGGCGAGCGGGCGAGCGGGGGCCCGGGAACAGAGCGCCGCTCGATCGCTGGTGTGGCTCTGGCCCGTGGCCATCTTTTCAATGGAGGTGGCTCATGCTCGTGGAGTTCATGGCTTCGCGCACGGGGCGCTGGGCCCGCATTCTGGCGGGAGCCGGCTTGGTGCTGGGAGGGCTCGCCTCGGGCACCTCTCGCGGCGCGGCACTGGCGGTGGCGGGGGTGGGGCCCCTGGTGGCGGGCGCGTTGGACCTGTGCCTGCTGGGACCGCTCTTCGGCCATCCGATTCGCGGCGCGGACATCCGCCGTGGGCTGGGGCAGCCGGAGGAGGTGCCGCTGCTGCCGACGCGCTACGAGCGGCTGCCTCCTCACGAGCGGATGCTGCTGCACTGAGCTTCGCCGTGGCCTACTCGGAGCGGCTGAAGAGGGGGTTCACCGAGAGGTGCTCCAGCAGGTAGTCGCGGAACGCGGTCACCTTCAGGGGCAGGTGCCGCGCGGGAGGGTGCATGAAGTAGAGCGCCCCGGCGCGAATGGACATGCGCGGCAGCACGCGCACCAGCCGGCCCGCGGCCACGTCCTCCCGGGGCAGATACGCTGGCAGGATGGCCAGGCCCAGCCCCGCCTTCACCGCGCCATGGATGAAGAGCACGTCGTCGCCGATGACGCGCGGGCGCGTCCTGGGCGCCGGCAGCGGGGGTGGCAGCCCGCTGATGGCCCGGAACTGGATCCACTGATGATCCGCGGTGTCCGCGGGAGTCTTCGGCGTGCCGGCGCGGGCCAGGTACGTGGGTGAGGCGAACACCTGCAGCTCGGGTCCCCCCAGCCGCCGGGCCACGAGCGAGGAGTCCGACAGCTTCTCGCCCGCGAAGCGCAGCGCCACATCGAACCCCTCGGCCACCAGGTCCACGCGCCGGTTCGTCAGCCGCACATCCACCTGCACCGCGGGGTAGCGCAGCGAGAAGCCCGCCACGAAGCCCGGCAGGAACATGGCGCCCAGGTCGCTCGGCGCCGTGAGGCGCAGCTCTCCCGAGGGCTGCTCCTCGCGCTCGGGCAGCGTGCCCAGGGCTTCCTTGAGCGAGGTGAGCTGAGGCGCCACCTTGGCGTAGAGCGTGGTGCCCGCGGTGGTGAGCGACACCTGCCGCGTCGTCCGGCTGAAGAGCTGTACCCCCAGCGCCCGCTCGAGTGAGGCGATGCCCCGGCTGACCGACGAGCGCCGCAGCCCCAGCTTCGTCGCCGCCGCCGTGAAGCTCGCGGCCTCCGCCACGACGAGGAACAGCGAGAGCAGGTTCAGGTCCATGCGTGCGGCTCCATTGTTGCGCTTCACGCACCAGAGTGACGCGAAATCACCCTCTAGTGCGGCGGCCGCAACAGTCGCATATTGGGCTCACAAAAACACGGACCGCCCGCGGTCCACCCCCGAGGAGAAAGACCATGAGCACCACCACCGCCGCCGTTCACGTTGAGCAGAGCTCCCACAAGGGCCTTCGCATCGGCCTGTGGATCGTCCAGGCGTTGCTGGCCTTCGCCTTCGCCGGAGCGGGCGCCATGAAGCTGTTCACCCCCATGGCGGAGCTGATGGCGCAGATGGCCTGGGTGTCCGCCGTTCCGGAGGCCATGGTGCGCTTCATCGGCGCCGCGGAGATCGCTGGCGCCATCGGGCTCATCCTGCCGGCGCTCACCCGCATCAAGCCGGGGCTCACCGTGCTGGCGGCGGCGGGGCTGACCGTCGTCATGCTGGCGGCCGCGCCCTTCCACCTGTCGCGCGGTGAGGTGGGCGCCATCGTCCCGAACCTCATCCTCGGCGCGCTGGCGGCCTTCGTGGCCTGGGGCCGCTTCAAGAAGGCGCCGATCGCTCCTCGCTAAGCGGCGGCGCCGTGCGGTGGTTCAGCCGGTGGCGGCCTGGCTCGAGGCCTGGGGCGCTGCAAGCGCCTGCGCCGCTGGCTTGACGCAGATGAGCTGAATCTCCCGCCGCATCCGCGTCACCCGCGAGGTGTGCACCCAGCCCGTGAGGAGGGCATAGCGCGCGTACTCGTACGCGGCGCGAGCCCCCTGGGCCAGCCGGCCACGGAAGATGTCCTTGCCCGCCTTGGTGGGCGTGAGCCCCACGCGCGAGCACGCATCCGCCAGGTTGTGCTCGTAGAAGTACACGTGGTGCTGCCACCCGCGCCGGTCCGGCCGGAACGAGCGCCCCTTCCGCGGCATGAGGGGAATCTTGTAGTAGGCCGCGTCCGGAACGATGAGGAACGCCACGCCGCCGGGCCGCAGCACGCGGTGAATCTCCCGCAGTCCACCCAGCGGGCTGTCCACGTGCTCCAGCGTGTGCTTGGCGGTGACGATGTCGAACGAGCCGTCCGCGAACGGCAGCTTCGTCAGCGAGCCCTGCTCGGCCCGCAGGCCCCGCTCGCGGCACAGGCTCACCGGGAACTGATCATAATCCAGCCCCATCTCCTCCATGCCCAACGATTTGGCCGCCGCGAGCACGTAGCCCGCCGAGCACCCCACATCCAACATGCTGCGCGCGTGAGGGGCGTACTCCAGGCACACCAGCAGCTGGCGCCGGCACTTGCGCACCCGGTGCTCCCACCGCTTCATGTAGCCGGCGCGGTTGTGGCGGAAGAAGTCCTCTCCGTAGCCCGAGCCCAGCCCCGGCACCTGCTCGCGCTTGTAGATGAGGCCACAGCCGCCGCAGCGATCGAAGCGCAGCTCGGGGAAGGAGACGACCTCACTGGCCTCCTGGGCCCCACACACGGGGCAGGAGGTGAAGAAGGGGGCGCGCGACGCAGTGCTCAACTCAGTAGACCTCGCAGGGAATGGCCAGCGTACCGGTTGCTCAGGGCGAGTCCAGCCCCATGCTCGCGTGAGCCGCCACGCCCAGGAAGCTCCAGTCCTGCGTGCGCGCCCACTCCTCGAAGGTGTGCCAGCCCACCTCGGGGAACTCGTGGCGCAGGGTGAGGATGTCGGCGTGGTAGCCCACCCGGTCGATCCACTCGAACATGCGGGCCAGGTCCTCGCTGTGCTCGCGGATGAACCCGAGCGGCAGCTGCTGGTAGTGCAGCCGGTGGCCGCTCACATACGAGAGCAGGTGCGTGGCCTGCTGGCCCGTCACCTCGTCCGAGGCAATCTCGATGCGCTCACCGATGAAGTCCTCGGCCGCGCCGATCACCCGGGCGACGAAGCGCGCCAGGTCCTCCAGGGCCACCAGCTGCAGGCCACGGCTGGGGGGAAGGCCCAGTGAGAGCAACCCGTCCTGCAGGCCCGTGTGGAACATGGGGCCCAGGAAGTTCTCCATGAAGAAGGTGGGCGCGACGATGGTGTAGGGCAGGCCCGAGCGGCGCAGGTAGCGCTCCACCTCGTGTTTGCTGTCGAAGTGGGGGATGCCGGTGCGCTGGTCCGCTCCCGCCACCGAGGAGTAGATGAAGTGCTTCACCCCCGCCAGCCGGGCGGCGTCCACCAGGTGCAGGCCGTGGCGGACCTCGGCGGAGATGCCCGCCTCGAAGGGGGTGGCCATGGCGAACACGGCGTCGGCGCGGCGCACGGCCCGCTCCAGCGAGCCCACATCCTCGAAGTCGCCGGGTACTAACTCGGCGCCCTGGGCCTCCAGGGCCTTGGCGGAGGCCGAGTCCGTGTTCCGGGTGAGGGCCAGCACGCGGTAGCCGTGGCGCAGCAGGTGGCGGGCGAGCGCCCCTCCCTGCTGGCCCGTGGCTCCTGTCACCAGAACCGAGAGTGGAAAGTCCATGTGTCATTCCCCCTTGGGGTGTATGCCTGTCCTGTAAGGTGCGTGCGTGGGGGGGGCGCCGCGAGCGCCTCGCCAAGGCCTGGAAGCAGGGCGGCCAGGGGGGCATTCGGGAGAGTCCGGGGGGATACCCGACGTTGAGATAAAACCAGGAGTCCGCCCAGAAACTTGCGGTGCTTGACCGAGGGGACAGCATCCAGGAGAGCGTGGTAGGTGGACGGGCGGACCACGACCTGTTTCCAGCCTCTTACCGGGGGTCGTCATGGCGGTGGACAGCAGAGTCTCGACGGGTGCCAGCGCGGCGGCGGCCGAGGAGGCGTCGGCTGCCGTGCCGCCGGAGCTCACCGTGCCGGGGTCCTTGCCCGAGACGCTGGTGAGCGAGGATCTGCAGGACACGTACGTGCTGCTGCTCAACGCGGGCGCGTCCACGGGTGTGTCCTGGGTGAAGGACGTGCCCACCGCGTGCTACCTGGAGACGACGGTGACGGTGGCGGCGGCGCTGCGCGCCGGGGAGCTGCCGCCGCTGAGCCTGAGCAAGCCGCTGACGCTGCCCGAGGCCAGCACGCTGCGCTGGGAGTCCGGCCCGGAGCGGCCCGGCGAGCAGGGCAAGCTGCACGAGCTGACGCGGCTGGACGCCAACACGCTGCGCGTCACCACCACGTCCACCGCGGCCCAGGTGGAGGATCCGTTCGCGGGCATGGCGCCGCTGGGCAACATGGGCAGCCAGGGCATGCCGTCGCTGGAGCGCTCCATGGGGCACACGGCGGACCTGGACCTGTCGCGCCCCAGCGCTCAGCGGGCCTACAAACACTTCGTGGACACCGGAGAGGTGCCCCAGGCGGACGAGGCGGCCGGGGTGCTGCGCTCGGGGCGGGTGGCCGTCTTCACCCAGCAGCGCACGCCGGGCCAGGAGCTGAGCTTTCTGCGGCAGTTCCGGCGGCTGGACGCCGAGCACGTGATGAATGTGCAGTGGTCGGCCGAGTACGACGACGGCAGCGTGGAGGTGCGCTCGGCGGCGCGCTTCACCGGGCGGCTGGTGCTGTGGCACGTGAAGATCGACGCCACCGGGCAGCAGACGCGCGGGGACCTGTCGGTGGTGTTCAGCCACCTGACGCCGGCCACGGTGGCGGCGCTGGCGCGGGGGCTGCGCGGCGAGGCGGAAGGGTTGGAGGGGCGCTGGCACGCGGAGCTGCTGCTGGCCGACCAGGAAGTCATGCTGTGGAGGGACCTGGCGCGGCTGAGGGTGTGCGAGCGCAACGGGCTGGAGCCGGGGCAGTTCGACCGGGAGGCGCGCACCTCGGCGATGGAGCTGTGGGAGGGGGACGTGGGGCTGCAGACGCTGGCGCTGGCGCGCACGCCGGACGAGGTGGGCGACATGCTGGTGCGCCTGGGCGGCACGGCCGAGACGGCGGCGCAGACGCTGGCGCAGCTGATGCTGGGGCTGGGGGCGCCGCTGGAGGGCACGCTGCGCATTGCTCCGGCGCAGTCGTCTTCGTGACGAAGGCCCTTCTCCAGGGGTGGCAACGGGCGCCGGGCGTGCCATGTTCGCCGCCCTATGAGCAAGAGTGAGAAGGCACCTACCTCCGAGCTGTCCGCCGCCGCCGAGGCCCTGGACAACCAGCTGCGCCGCTTCGAGTCGCTGACGGAGCAGTTCAAGAAGGCCCCGCTGAACTCCGAGAAGAGCCTGGAGAAGGCCTCCAAGCTGCTGCGGGACGTGGCCGAGCAGGACCGGGTGCTCAACGAGACGGTGAGCGCGCTGGTGGCCGCGGTGGCCGGGGCGCGCGACAGGCAGCAGAAGAACGCCGAGGCCGTCAACGAGCACGCGCAGTACCTGGAGAAGCGCGCCGAGACGTTCAAGACGCTGCTGGAGCGCTATGGCGCGCTGGGGCAGAGCGCCGCGGAGCTCAACCAGCGGATGCAGGACTTCGCGGCCAAGCGCGCCGAGCCCCAGACGGCCGAGAAGAGCGTGGAGGTGGTGAGCAGCCTGGATGGGCTCTCGGATCGCATGGGCCAGGTGGCCGATGAGGCCCACGAGGTGGTGAAGCTCGCCGATGAGCAGGACTTCACGGACATTGGCCGGCAGGCGGACTCGCTGCGCCAGCAGATCCTCTCTGCGCGCAACAAGCTGGGGCTGCTGCGCAAGGGGCTGGTGCCCGAGGCGTAACCGGCGCCTGGCTCAGCTGAGGTAGGTGGGGGTGAAGGCCTGAGGATCCTGAATGGACTGGCGGCCGGAGAAGCCGGCGTCCAGCTCGTGCCAGTGGGAGATGGCGGGCTCGCCGAAGCGCCAGCACAGGTACACGGTGCGCCCGCCGAGCTGGGCGCGGAAGTCCACCAGGCCATCGGCGGCCTTCACCTCGATGCCCATGTCCTGGAGCTGCTGGAGCTCGACGCGGATCTGCTCGATGAGCCCGTCATGCTGTGTGCGCAGCAGCTCGGTGTAGGCATCGCGCTTGCCTTCGCCGCGCAGGGAGGAGAGCTCTCCGGCGAGCTTCTGCGCGCGGGTGACCCACGGGCGCACCTTCTCGAAGATGCCGTTCAGCAAGGGGATCAGCCGGTTCGCCTCGTCCAAGCCGAAGTAGCGCATGTGCCCGCACAGCATGCAGCGGCCGGGTGCCCGAAGGCCAACGCTACGTCATGGGTTGGCTCTCGGTGTTCGCTCTTCTCCCGGGTTTCAGGCCTGCACCCCGGTTTTCCGGACGGTCAGCCACGCAGCAGGGTGCGCAGGTGCTCGCGCTGCCAGCGCCGCGCCGCATCCAGCAGCGGGAACGTCCGCTCCCGCTCGAGGAACTCCGGTGGGTGCGAGGGGTGACGGCTCCCCGGCTCATCCGGGAAGAGCTGGTGCAGCATCGCGTGGAACACGAGGGCCTCCACGACGAACGCTGGCACGTGCGGCTGGTCCAGCGCCGGGTGCACCCGAATCTCCCGCAGCCGCGCGTCATACACGCCCAGGCGAATCGTTTTGCGCCGCTTGCCTCCGGGCCTCCGCCCCCAGCCGATGTCCGCCTGGATGTGGCCCTCGAAGTACGTGGCGTTCAGCCGCTCGTAGATGGCCCGTAGATCGAAGCACTGGCCCCGGGCCTTCAGCGGTGCCCCCGGCTTCCTCGTCCGCCGCACCCGGGCCCGCCGCTGCCGCGCGTACTCCTCCAGGGCGTCCCTGGCCCCCGCGTCCTCACGCGCCACGAAGGCGGCAATCGCGCGCACCACCGGCTCCGGCGCATCGAGGAACAGGTGGTGCAGCCGGACCCGCAGCTCCTCGGGCTGGCGGCGGAAGCTCACCAGCGTCGCCCGGTTATCCGTCAGTGTCAGGTGCACCGGCACCTCCAGCAGCGCGGAGAGCCGCTGGGCCAGCTCCGCCGCTCGCGGCAGGGCCTCGTCCCTCGCGGGCACGCTCCGTCGCTCGGTGGGCGAGGCGGCGGGCTCTCGCGCTGTGGGCAGCCGGGCGCGTTCGGGCCCGGGGCGTGGGGCCCTCGGCACGTCGAACAGCGTGAGCTGCAGGTGCGCACGCAGGCTCATGGCCTGCAAGTTAGGTCCGCTCCTGGACGATTCCCAGCCCCCTGAGAGGCTGGGCGTCCACGGCCCGACGCTCTTTAGAGCCCCAGGAAGGCCAGCAGCGCCCCCAGGTCCTCGTCCGACAGCGCCTCGCGGCTGTAGAGCGGCATGTTCCCGCCCACCCCGAAGAACTGCCCGTGGCGCACCTTCTCGATGACCACCAGCGAGTGCGGCACCCCGGGGAACAGCTCGTCGTACTCCTCCACCACGTTGGGCAGCACCGAGGCCAGCTGCGTCAGCCGGCCCTTGCCCGTGTTCGGCTCGCCATGGCACGTCTGGCACGCCGCGCGGTACACCTCGGCCCCCCGCGCCGCGTCACGCCGTGGCACGTCCACCACGTCCTTCACCACCGTGAAGGGCAGCGCGGGCGACTCGGCATCCGGGCTGATGCGCACCAGGTACTCGTAGAGCGCGCGGGACTTGTCCTCCTCCGGCGCCAGCGGTGTCACCCCGCGCATGAAGCTCACGTAGCAGAAGTTCACCGCGTCCAGCAGCCGTGTCTCGTACCCGCCCCACCAGCTTGGCCGTGAGGCCGCGTTGTGCAGCGTGTAGCCCGCGAAGAGGCGCCCCGGCTCCGGCGCCGCCGTCGTGGCATGGCAGGTGGAACACGAGAAGCTGTTGAACTGGCTCTCGGACAGCCGCGAGTCCTGGAACAGCTCCTCGCCGAAGTCCGCCGCCTGCGTCGTCCCGCCACAGCCCGCCAACCCCAGCCCCGCCACCACCCACAGCCACCTCATGGCTGCCTCCGCAGAATCGCCACCGAGTCCGGGTACAGGCCCACCCGCACCGTCTTCACCACCTTGTTCTCCGCCAGGTCCACCACGTGCAGCGTGCCCGGCCCCACGTGGTCGCCCTCGCAGACGACGAGCCCGTGGCGCTCATCCGGCGTCAGCTCCACCTGGTGCACGTTGACGCAGCCGCTGGGCCCCAGCGGAATCTCCCGCCGCACCGCCGAGGTCGCCGTGTCGATGACCGCCAGCGCCTCGTTACTCTGGTACGGCTGGTACAGCGTGCCGCCATCGGCCGTCACCGTTCCGAACAGGGGCGAGCCGGTCAGGAACACGCTCCGGGCCGGGCTCGGCGCGAGCGTCGTCGGATCGATGTACTGCACCGTGCGGCTGGCCAGCGAGCTGACCCACACCCCGCCCGTCGTCGGCGACACCGTGAGCGCATACGGCTGGTGCCGCGGCGTAATGGCGTTGCCCGCGCCCGTGGGTACCACCTTCACTCGCGTCACCGGGTAGCCCGGTGTCACCAGGTCCACGATGGCCACCTCATCGGACCAGCAGGCGATGTACGCGCGGCGCTCGTCCGGCGACAGGCGCACCGCGTGAGGCGCGGGGCACACCGGCACCATCGCTCTGCGCGTCATCGTCTGCGCGTCGATGATGGCCAGGCGCGAGTCCATCTGCCGCTCGTCGGTGATGCCGCGCCGGGCCGCGTCGGCGATCTTCAGCAGGTCGAAGTGCGTCTGGTACAGCGTGCGCCCGTCCTTACTGAGGATGACGTCACCCGGGTTGCGGTCCACGCGCACCGAGGCCACCAGCCGGTTGGTGCTCGCGTCCATCTTCAGGCAGTAGCCGTCCGCGGTGCCCGCGCCGTGCGCGCCGTGCGGCCCCGAGCCGCCTCCCGGCACGTAGTTGGAGATGCCCACGTAGTAGTACGCGCCGTCCGGTGAGACGGCGGTGTGGTGCGGGCCCTCGAGCTCCACCGGGTTGAGCCCCACGGGGATGCGCGCCAGCTCCCCCCAGCTCTCCGAGCCCATCGTGTCCAGATCCAACAGGCTGACGGTGTCCTCCAGGCTGTTGGTGATGAGCACTCGCCCCGCGGGCCCCACCGGCGGCAGCGGGGTGCGGCTGTCCCACGCCGTGCCAGCGCCGTACTCCAGCTCCGGTATCTCCAGCGGACCCGAGGGGTTGCTCTCTCCGCACGCGCCCAGCGCCAGCGCGGCCAGCAGCAAGCCGGTGTGCTTCATGGCGCGGTGCCCGCCCGGCGGAACGTGCGAGGCGTCTCCAGCCGGTAGGGCCCCTCCTTGAGGCGGTTGTCCTGAAGGTAGGCGCTCGTCACCTGGAGGCTCAGGTTCTGTCCCGCCGCCTCGTTCATCGTCTTCCACGACTCGGCGTCCACCTGCCACGCCAGGTCCGAGGTGAGCACCTGCACCGGGCACTCGCGGCCCGGCACGGTGACTTCCACCAGGTAGATGTCCCCGGTGAAGGGCGGCAGGTGCGCCTGGGCGGTGGGCACCAGCAGCTCCGCCACCCACCCCAGCACCCCACGCGACGGCGCGGGGCGCGCCTGGGCATAGCGGCTGGAGCGCTCCTGCTCCAGCGAGGCGCGCAGCGGCGAGGTCCACGAGAAGCGCGGAGCCGCCGCGCCCGCGGCGTACGTCTCTCCCTCGGTGGGAGACATCAGCGTCACGGCGCGCGAGGAGTCGGTGGGCTTTCCTTTCGCGTCCACCATCGTCATCCACGCCTCGTCAGTGGCCGAGCCTCCGTACAGCGGCTCGCCACACTTCGACTCCGCGTCCTTGCCGCAGCCCGAGGCCAGCAGCAGCAGCGAGGAAGCACAGACACTCCAGAGGATGTGTTGTCTCGTCGTCATGGTCAGACACTCCGGCGCCGCGAGGCGCGGCTCAGGGCAAGGGTCAACAGCAGCAGGGCGAAGGGCGCCGTGCCCACGGTGGCGCTGCACCCCCCGCCCTTCGAGGGCGGCGGCTGCGAGGTGCCCCCATCCGGCACCCCCGCGTCAGGGTTGTTGGCGCCCGTGGCGTTGAGCGTCGCGGCCATCTGGGGCCAGCGCGAGGGGCACGCCTGCTGAATGGGAGTGCCCTCCGCGCACACGTGAGCGCCCTGAATGCCCGTCAGGCCGAAGATGGGCTGCCAGGTGTTGCCCTCGTCGGTGCTGGTGGCCAGGGCCCACTCGTGCAGCCAGCTCGAGCCGCACCCATAGAGGACATTGCCCGCCCGCATCGCGCACGCGTTGCCGTTGGGCAACGTCAGCGAGGAGAACCCCTCGCCGTCGCGGCCGCGGTACAGGTTGCTGGGCGTGGCCACCCACGCGGTGCGCCCGTCGGCCGAGGTCTCCGCGCCGGTGAACACGTCGGGCACGTCCAGCTGGGAGACGAAGGTGGCCCCGGCGTCCGTGCTCTTGAGGAAGTAGCTGTTGCCCTGGGCGGACACCTTCGCCCAGAGCACGTCCGCGGACAGCGGCGACACCACCATCACCACGAAGTCATACGGGCTCTGAAAGTCCGGGAAGGGCTGCGGCACGCGCGTCCACGTCGCACCCGCGTTGTCGCTGCGTAGCAGGAACAGGCCATTCAGGTCCTGGCCCGACACATAGAGCCGCTGGGGGTTGGACGGAGCGATGCGCAGCGTGGAGTAGCGGGTGTCCGCGTTGACTGGCACCAGCTCCTTCCACGTCTCGCCGCCGTCCTCGGAGCGGTAGATGCCGTTGGGCACGTAGGGCTTGCCCGTGGTGATGTACATCAGCCGCTCGTCCGTCGGGTGCACGGTGAGGCTGGTGGCCCACGTCTCCTTGAAGAAGGGGTGGGTGCTCCACGAGCACCCGTTGTCCTTCGAGCTCACCAGCGCGTTGCCCGTGGCGGCGATGATCTCTCCGCTCGCCAGCCAGTAGTAGCGCTCCGGGCGCCAGGCGCCGATGGCCATGCCCTCGGGGCAGATCCACCGCCAGCTCTGCCCCTTGTCGCGGGAGATGAGCGCGCCGAACGTGGCGCCGACGATGATGTCGTTCTCGTGGCCGGGGCGAAGGGTGACGTTGCTCGTCTCGGGCAGGCCCCCGTGGGCCAGCGCCGGGGTGGCCCACAGCGCCAGCAGCGCCACGAGCACGGTGCAACAGGAGGCAAGGGTGGGTCTCATCATCTCGATAGGCTCCGGGGGGAAGCGGCGCTCTGTACGATAACCGCCACGCCCGTTCCCGATACCACGGTTGATCCGCATCCAACGTGAGGGTGTGTGTGGCTTCTTGACGCCGAACCGAAGGGTTGGCTGCTTGCTCCTCGGGGAACACGCATACTCGCCCGCTCTTCCCAGGAGGTTTTCGTGCCGAAGGTTTCTCCGCTCCACCCCGTTGGCTGCACCCTGCTGCTGCTCATCGCCAGCGCCTGCGCGCACTCGCCGCCCGAAGGGGGCCATGCCACCCACCACGGGGGCACGGGCCACCACTCTGGAGGAGTGAGCCACCACGGCGGCATGCCTCACTCCTTCGACAACGCGGACGAGTGGGCCCGGCGCTTCGAGGATCCCGCGCGGGATGCGTGGCAGAAGCCGGACGAGGTGCTCGCCGCGCTCGCGCTGCCGCCCGGCGCGAAGGTGGCGGACGTGGGCTCGGCGACGGGGTACTTCGCGGTGCGGCTGGCGCGCGCGGTGCCCCAAGGCCGCGTGTATGGCGTGGACATCGAGCCGGACATGGCGCGCTACCTGGCAGAGCGGGCCCGCCGCGAGGGCCTGGGCAACCTCACCCCCATTCACGCCGCGCCCGATGATGCCCGGCTGCCCGAGCCCGTGGACCTGGTGCTCGTCGTCAACACGTACCACCACATTGGCGAGCGCGAGGCGTACTTCCGCCGGCTCCTGGGCGCGCTCACGCCCCAGGGCCGCCTGGTCATCATCGACTTCAAGCTGGGCCAGCCCATGGGGCCTCCCGAGCGGCACCGGCTGACGCCCGAGCAGGTCCGTCAGGAACTGCAGGCCGCCGGCTACCGCTTCGCCGGGGAGCACGGCTTCCTTCCCAACCAATACTTCCTTGTCTTCTCCCGGGCAGGGGCCTGACAGAGGGCTCGACGGGCTGGGGCCGGGGTGCTTCGATGCGCGCGCCCGCACCGCTGGGAGAGCTCCACCGTGAAGCGTTCGTCCCCGTTGCTGTCGCTGCTCTTCGCCGCACTGCTCGGCCCCGCCTGTGCCACCACGCCCGCGCCGGCCGCCGAGCCCGCCACGCCGGCCCCCGCGGCTCCGGCGGACCGCGCCTTTCTGTGGGAGGTGAAGAGCGCCCAGGGCGGCACCGCCTATGTGGTGGGCTCCATCCACCTGGGCCGTCCCGGGGAGCTGAGCTTCCCGGCCTCCATGGAGCAGGCCTTCGCCCGCTCGGAGGCGCTGGTGGTGGAGGTGGATGTCGGCGCCGTGGATGCCACGGCCCTGCAACGCTTCATCCTCGAGCAGGGGATGCTGCCTCCGGGCCAGCGGCTCTCGGAGCGGTTGGGGCCGGAGACGGCGAAGCTGCTGGCGCCCGCCGCCGAGCGGGTGGGCCTGCCGCTGGCGGGCCTGGAGCGGATGCGGCCCTGGTTCGTCGCGGTGACGCTCTCGGTGATGGAGCTGCAGCGCGCCGGCTACCAGTCCGGCCTGGGCGTGGACCGGGTGTTCCTGGACCGGGCGCGCGGCACCAAGGAGATTGTCGAGCTGGAGTCGGCCGAGGGGCAGCTGAAGATGCTCTCCAGCCTGCCCGAGCCCCTGCAGGACGCGATGCTCAGGGACCAGCTGGGCCGCTCGGAGCAGTTCACCCAGGGGCTGGAGCGCATCACCCAGGCCTGGCAGGCCGGGGACGCCGAGCAGCTGGCGGCGCTGGTGTTCCGCGACTCGGCGGACCCCACGCTGCGCCCTGTGTACGAGAAGCTCTTCTATGAGCGAAACGCCCGCATGGCCCAGGCGCTCGGGGGCATGCTGGCCCAGCCGCGCACCTGGTTCGTGGTGGTGGGCGCCGGGCACGTGGTGGGGCCCGAGGGGCTGCTCGTCCTGCTCCAGAAACAGGGGCACCAGGTGCGCCAGCTGCCCAAAGCGCCGTGAGGGTGGGTGCGTTCCTTACGGGAACGGACCGTGGGGCGGCGGTGTGGTAGCTTGAGGCCCTCCCGGGCGCTACGTGGTAGAGGGATACGACATGGAGCAATCCTCGGCGGGATCCAACAACGGCGCGGGTGAGGGTGGGCAGCCGGGCGCCCCCAATGGCAGCGCCTTTCAGGTGGTGCAGTGGCTGGCCACGCGCGACGAGGTGGACACGGCCGTTCAGCTCTACGAGGACCTGAGCGCCGCGCAGCGCGAGCGGCTGCTGCGCGAGGCCGTCACCGCCAAGGCCGAGGAGCGCAAGGGGCTGGTGGAGGTGCTGCGCAAGGCGCGCGACTTCACCGGCGCGGCCCGGCTCTCCGAGAGCCTGGGCGCGGACGCCGAGGTAGCGGCCCTCTACGAGCAGGGCGGCAACCAGGTAGAGGCCGCCGAGGCCTATATGCGCGCGGGCGACATTCCCAAGGCGGCCGCCGCGTTCGAGCGGGGCGGAGCGCTGGAGCGCGCGCTGGAGCTGTACCGCGGCCTGGGCGCGCGCGAGTCCATGGCGCAGTGCCTGGCCCGGCTGGGCCGCCCGCTGGAGGCCGCCGCGGTGTACCGCGAGCTGGGCAACGTGCACGCCGAGGTGGAGGCGCTGTGCGGGGTGCCCCTGGATGACCCCCGGCACCTCGAGTCCGTGCTGCGCATCTGTACGCTGCTGGACAACGAGGGGCAGCCGCGGCGGGCGCTGGCGCTGCTGGTGGACACGCTGCGCTCCTCGGACGAGGCGCGCAAGGATCCGGCGGTGCTGGCCGAGCAGGCCCGGCTGCTCAGGCGGGTGGGCCGCGAGGCCGAGGCGGACGAGGTGCTGGCGCGGCTGCCCCATCACTCGGCCAGCGCGGCCGCGCAGGTGCCGCCCTCGTCCAAGGTGACGCCGGCCACCAGCGGCTACGGCTACCTGAAGGCCATTCCCATCTTCGGCGAGCTGTCGCTCGAGGACATGAAGGACCTGTACCGCGTGGCACAGCAGGTCGTCATTCCCGAGGGCGCCACGGTGCTGGAGAAGGGCGCTCAGGGCTCGGGGCTCTTCGTGCTGCTGGAGGGCACGGTGGACGTGTTCAGCGGGCCCGAGCAGGATGCCAAGCGGCTCAACACGCTGGGGCCTGGCTCGCACCTGGGAGAGATTTCGCTGATCCAGGACGGGCCCACCTCGGCGCACGTGAGGGCGCGCACGGCGGTGCGGGCGCTGCGCATCACCCGCGCGGGCTTCCAGCACTACCTGGACACGCATGAGGGCGCGGCGCTGCGCATCTACCGGCTCTTCACTCGCAACCTGGCGGCGCGGGTGCGGGCGCTGAGCGCGTAGGCGCTGGCGGGCGGACTTATGGCGGCGGACGTGGTCCAGCGGCAGAAGGACAAGGCAGCGCGCCTGGACGCCCTGGACCAGGTGGAGCCGGCCCTGGCCGAGTACGAGAAGGTGGCGAAGGCCTCGCCGGATGACGCGGCCGTGCACGAGCGCATGGGCGATCTGCGCCAGCGGCTGGGCCGGCGCGCGGAGGCCGTGCACGCCTACGAGGAGGCGTCCCTGGCGTGGGCGCGGGGCGGGCAGCTTTTGCGCGCCATCGTGGCGTGCAAGGCGCTGCTCAAGCTGGAGCCCGGGCACATGCGCACCCAGCGCTCGCTGGCGGACCTGTACGGGTGGCACCCGCCGAAGGGGGGCACCGGGGGCTCCGCGGTGCCCGGGGTGGACGGCGAGTTCGAGCTGATCCCCGAGGGGCAGCGGGCGGCGGGAATGCCCGTGGTGCCGCTGTTCTCCAAGCTGGGGCGCGAGCCGTTCGCCGCGGTGGTGGAGGGCATGGAGGTGCGCTCCTTCCCCATGGGCCAGCCGGTGGTGGTGGAGGGCGAGCCGGGCGCGTCCATGTTCGCGCTGGTGAAGGGGCGGGTGGAGGTGGTGCGCCACCTTCAGGGCGGAGAGAAGCGCAAGGTGGGGCAGCTGCCCGAGGGCTCCTTCTTCGGAGAGCTGGCGCTCATCTCCGAGGGGCCAAGGCTTGCCAGCGTGGTGGCCGCCGAGCCGGTGCTGCTCTTGGAATTCACCCGCGCGCGGCTGGCGGAAATCGTCCGCCGCCACGCGGTGGTGGGGCAGGTGGTGCAGGCCTTCTACCGCGAGCGCATGGTGGAGAACCTGCTGCGCAGCAACCCGGTGTTCGGCCCGCTCAAGCCCGAGCAGAAGCAGGCGGTGGCGCGCGAGTTCAAGCTGCTGAAGATGGCGCGCGGCCAGGTGGTGCTGGAGCAGGGCCAGGTGGGCAATGCCTTCTACCTGCTCTTGCGCGGCAAGTGCACGCCGTACCACGTGCTGCCGGACGGGCGCGAGAAGGCCTACCCGGAGATGCGCGAGGGGGACGTGTTCGGCGAAATCTCCCTGCTGCTGGGCAAGCCGGTGTCCGCCACGGTGAAGGCCGAGGAGGGCAGCGTGGTGCTGCGGCTGGAGCGCGAGGCCTTCGAGCGGCTGATTTTGAGCCAGCCGGGCATGCGCGCGGCGCTGACGCGGGTGGGCACCGAGCGGCTGCAGCGCACGGCGAAGCTGCTCTCGGGGCGTGACTTACACGAGGGCGATCTGCGCGTCTGAGCGCCCCCCCGGGTGGCCTACTCCAGGGAGACGGGGTGCTCGCGCAGCCACTCCTGGCAGCGGCGCAGGCGCTCGGCGGCGGCGGGCAGCCCCATGCTCTCGAGCAGCAGCCGGTAGGGCTCGAAGTCCTCGGGCGTCCACACGGGGCGGGCCTTGAGGTCGGCGAGCATGACCATCTCCTCGGCGGAGCGGCCGGGGGCCTCCTGGCTGGCGTTGAAGAGGGCGGCCATCACCATGCGGGCCGGCTCGGCCTCGAAGGCGATGGCGGCGTCGGTGAACCAGGCGCGCGTGGCCTCATCCAGCGAGGCGTCGCGGGACTTCTGCCGCAGCCGCTCCAGCACGCCCTCGAGCAGCGGCGCATCCAGCGCGCCCTTCACCGCGCGGATGAGGTTCTCCACGGCGGCGCGGCGGGTGCTGGGGTCCGCGGCAGGGGCGCCCTTCACCGCGCGCAGGGGCTCCCACAGGGCGCAGGTGAACCACAGCTCCTCCTCCGGAGCGAACAGGGCCGGAGTGGCCGGCTCACGCAGCTTCGCCTCCACGCGGGCCGAGCGCTCCTTGGCTTCGCGGGTGATGCGCTCGACCAGGCGCGGGTCGGACTGCACGTGCTGGAACAGGGCCTCCACGTTGCCCTCGCGCGCCTGGCGCAGGGCCTCGCGGGCCTCGGGGGTGAGCTGCTCCTCCTCGGAGGCGCTGGCCAGGGCCTCGAACTTGGAGGCCAGCTCCCGGTGGTGCGAGCACCACTCGCGGAACTGCACGTCGAAGACGACCTCCAGCACGGGGATGTCCTCGGGGCGGAAGCGGTTGCTCTTGCGCGGGGCGGAGGCCAGCAGCGCGCCCACGCACAGCGCCTGGCGCTCCTCGGGCAGGCGGCCGGACTCGGCGGCGCGCTGCAGCAGCGCGGCGCGCAGCGCGTCGAGGAACTCACGGGTGCCCAGCGCGTTCACCGTGCTGACGAACAGCTCGCGGCGGGCCTTGGCGGGGGCCTGCTCCACGGTGTCCGGCAGCGCCTCGAGCGCCTGGGTGATGTGGGCCTCGAACGCCTGCTGCTCGAAGCGCAGCCCGGGCGCCGGGCCCCACGTGGCCAGCGTGCTGCCCAGCTGCTCCAGGGCCCGCGAGAGCCGGGAGATGTTCGGGTCGCCCAGCAGGGCCATGGCGGCCTGAAGCTCACCGGCCAGCGGGTGCACGGGGGCAGCGGGAGCAGGCGCGGCACGCGCCCGGTCCTCGGCGGCGTGACAGGCCTTGTACTTCTTACCGCTGCCACAGGGGCAGGGATCATTGCGGCCGGGCTTGGAAGAGCTCATGGGGACTCCAGAAAAGATAAGCCCGGGTCCCTTGTGAAGGAACCCGGGCTGAGTGCTGCTCAGTGAGGCTTCAGCGTCACTTCATGGAGTAGCCGACGGTGGCGGCGACCACGTGGCCACTGCCGCCGTAGGTGCCCGGGATGCCGGGCGCCGTGCTCTTCGCGTCCTTGAGGAAGGTGTACTGGTAGCCCAGGTCCACGCGCACCGGATCGAAGTTGTAGCCCACGCCCGCGGTGAGCTTGTAGCGGGTGGCGTCCGGCAGGTCCGGCGTCAGCGTGTCCTCGGGGCTCACCGTCGGATCGTACGTGGCGCCCAGGCGCACCGCCAGCGCCGGCGACACGGCGTACTCCGCGCCCACCTTCAGGTTGAGCGTGTTCTTCCACCGCTTGGGCAGGAAGCTCGTCAGCGCCGTGTTCTCGAACTCGACGCCGAACTGGTCGATGCTCGACCACAGCACCATCGTCGCGTCCGCGCCCAGCACCAGCTGCTCCAGCGGCGTCACCTTCAGGCCCAGGCCCACCGAGCCGGGCAGGGTGATGGACGCGCTGATCGGCTGGTCCACCAGGGTGGACCCGAACGCGTCCGGGACGTCCTGGAAGTCGCTCTTGCCGTCGAAGCTCACCTTGGACGGGCCGCGGAACGACACGCCCAGGCTCATGAACTTCTCCACCGCCTCGAACTGCGCGCCCAGGTTGTAGCCAAAGCCCCAGCCACCACCGCCCAGCTCCACCGTGCCCTCGCTGGTCACGAAGTCCAGCTTGCGGCGGATGCTCACCGTGCCCCGGACGAGGCTCACGCCCGCGCCCACCCGCAGCCGGTCCGTGGCCTGGTAGGCGAACGTCGGGTTGATGAAGTACGTGGCCACCTGGGACTCATAGCCCTTGGTGCGTCCCACGAAGTCATCTACCCAGTTGGCGCCCGCGCCGAACGGCACGTAGACGCCGATGCCAGCGGCCATCTTCTCGTTGAGGCGGTAGACGCCGAACAGGTGCGGCGGAGGCACCGCCGTGGGCTTGAAGCCCTGCGTGTCGTTGGTGCCCTCGGGGGTGAACTCCAGCCGGGGGATGATCACCGAGTCACCCACGGTGATGTCCAGCTTCTGCACCCCGAGGATGTTCGCGGCGTTGTAGGCCACCGCCGACGAGTCCTCGGCGATCGCGGTGGCCGTGGAGGCCATGCCGGTGGCCCGCGCGCCGTGGGTGTCGATCGAGAAGCCCGCCGCCTGGCTTACGCCAGCGGTGAGCAGGGTCACAACGGAGAGTGTCTTCTTCATCATGGTCGTGTCTTCTCTCTGTCTCTCTCGCTGAGCGCGCTTACGGCTTCATCCCGGTCTTGAGGAACTGGACTGCCTCGTTCTGGGCCGCCTCGGTCACCGCGCGGTCCCGGAAGTTGAGCAGGAACCCGTGACGCTCGGTGAGGCCCGCGGGGTTCACCACCGACGTCTCCACCTTCTTCTTGCTCGGGTCGCGGTTGTTGGCCGCGTTGATGAGCGCCAGGGTCGTCGCGTTCGGGGTGATCTCATCGTTGGTGATGTACTGGATGAGCGCCTCGCGGCCCGCGGGCACCGTGCCGTTCTCCACGTAGTACGAGTAGTTCACCGGATCGGCCGGATCGAGAATCATCTTCGCCAGCCCGATGAACTGATCGAAGGCCGCGGTGCCCGGGTTGATGCCCTGGGCGGACAGGCCCGCCAGGAACGCGGTGCGCTGCGTGGCGAAGGCGTTCGACGTCAGCAGGATGTCCGTCAGGCTGCCGCCCGGAACGTTGAGTACCACGTTGCCCACGCCGGGGGCCACGGAGGTGGACAGCGTGCCCAGGATGGCGCCCAGGCTCTGGCCCAGGTAGACGACCTTCGTCCCATCGAGCTTCAGGGTGGCGATGCCGCTGGAGCCGGCGATCTGCGCGTCGATCTCGTTGGAGTTGACCACGCGCACCACCTGCGCCAGGTCAATGGCGTGCTGGCGGAAGTTGTCGCGGGTGGCGAAGAGGTTGGCCAGGTTGAGGAAGTTGGCGCCGGAGATGACCGGAGGCCCGCCCGCCGAGGCCCGGCGGAAGTCGCCGCCCTCGCACTTGCCCGTGGGCAGGCAGCGGCCCTGGCTGACCAGGCTGCACTCCAGGTCTCCATTGGGCGAGGCCGTCGGAGCCGGATCGCAGGTGTTGGCGGTGGCCGTGTCGCGCGCGACGCAGCGGCCGTAGGTGGCCGCCGTGGCCGCCGACAGCGTCGTCTCGCAGCGCTGCGTCACCGGGTCGGCGCACGCGGCATCGTCGCTGCTCTGGCCCAGCTGGGCCGCGGTGCCCACGCAGCTGCTGCGCTCACCGTGGAACGGGTTGTCGATGGAGATCATCGCATAGCCCTGGGACGCCAGGGCGCTGGCGATGGCCAGCCCGTTCATGTGGTTGCCCGTCAGGCCATGGCTGAAGACCGCCACCGGGTAGCCGGCGGCCGGCATCGTGGTGTTGGGGGTCGTCAGCACGAAGGGGATGCGGTCGATGCGCGGCTGCGCCGGGTTGAGGGTGCCGGCCGGGCCGGTGAGGGCGAACGGAGCGAAGAGGTTGCCCTGGAGGATCTTCCCGATATTGGCCGTGGGCAGCTGGGGGTTGGACGAGTTCATCACCGCCAGCAGGGTGCCGGTGCGGTCGGTGACATACGAGGCCGAGGCGGGCAGCCCATTCATGGCGTACAGCGTGGAGGGCAGCGCGTGCAGCTTGGCCAGATCGGAGATGGTGCTCTGCGTGGTGAAGGACCACGCCAGCGCCAGCTGGGCGCGCTTGAGGCCCGCGGCGTCCAGCGCGTCGAACATCGGCTTGAAGCCCTGGCGAACCGGCTCGAGCGCGTTGGCGGTGGCGTCCGGCACGCCGGACACCTGGCTCTTGCCGTCCACCACCAGCGGGCTGGCCATGCGCAGCAGCGCGAAGGCCCCCGAGGGCGCCACCTTGCGGCCGCGCTCGTCCTTCAGGTCCGTGGTCATGATGGCCGCGTACCGGGACTTCTCATCCAGCGGCACGTTGGGCACGAACTGCAGCTGCTGCGGGTTGTTCGCGGACACCGGGCCGCTGGAGACGCAGCTGAGGCACACGCGCATGTTGGGCGCCGTGCCACCGGGCGTCAGCTTCACGAAGCGGGTGCCCGTCTCGAGGCTGCCCGGATCCAGCCGGCTGCCCGTGTCGATGGGCCCCAGCGTGTTGCTGCTCTCGGACACGATGGCCGAGGTGGTGGAGAACCCGTCCAGCGTCCGCAGGCCCTCGAACAGCTGCTGCAGCTGCGCGCTGGCGCCCGCGGGCGCCTGCAGGTTCACCTTGCCGGTGGCCGGGTTGATCAGCAGATCATTCGGGAACGGAATGACGGCGGCGGCCGGGTCAGGGCTCGGGTTAAAAGTGGCCTCCGGCATGTTCATGATGCGGAAGGTCCACACCAGCACGACGTCCTGGCGCGAGACGTTCTGGGTCTCCAGCGCGTCCAGCAGCGGCCGGTAGGCGCGGCGCAGCTGCTCCAGCCGCAGCGCGCTGGCCGTCTGGTCCGCCAGCTTCTCGGCCGGGTCGGTCTTCGTCGAGGGGATGATCTCCGTGGTGGCCTGGCAGTTGGGCGCCGTCAGGTCCTCGCAGGTGACGAGCGGCTCGGGCGAGCTGGCGAAGGCCCACACCGCGGAGCCAATCACCGGCTTGCCGTTCTTGCCCTTCAGGCCGTTGGCGCCACCCACCAGCGCGATGGCGTAGCGGCCGCCCTTGGGCCAGCCCGTGGCCGGGGGCGCGATGGTCAGCGTGCCCGTGGCCGCGTCATAGGTGCGCGTCACCGTCACGCTGGGCGTGGCGATGGGCGTGCCCTGCAGCAAGTCGATGAAGCGCACCGTGTCCGCGTTGATGCTCGCCTCATCCAGGTCGGCGATCTTCGTCGTCGCCGCCGCGGTGGTGGGGAAGCCATTGAGCGTGTTGAGGTAGTCGCGCGTGAACTCCTGCTGCGCCGCGGGGGCGTTGGGATCAATGGGCGCGGCGACCAGGCCCGTGGCGGGGTTGATCGCCAGATCATTGGGCAGCGGGAGGACAGCGGGAGAGCCGGCGGGATCAAACTGCGCGACGATGTTGTCCGGAGCCGGATCCTGCTTGATGTCCGGAGCGCACGACACGCCGCCGAGGGCCAAGGCCCCGACAAGCAACAGCTTCTTCATGATGGGTTACCCCCTCCAACATGGGACGACAAAAGGACCGCTCTGGTAGCACGTTCGGGATCCGCCCGGAAGTTAGAGCGAGTGACGCAACGAGTCACGCACGCTGAAGCAAACCCGTTTTCTCGGGTAGGCTGGGTACCACGCATGAATCGAGAAGAAGCCGCCGAAGCCCTGCAGCTCCTCCGCCGCGTCGTCTCGCAGGCGCGGGACGATACGGCGCTGCAGAACTGGGGCGTCATCTGGATGGCGCACGCGTTCACCAACAGCGCGGGTTTTCTGGGCACGCACGTGCTCTACGCGCAGGGCCACCGCACGCCGGGGCCCTACGCGTTGCTGTGGGGCGCCATCATTCCGCTGAACCTGCTCTCCATCTTCTGGCTGCGGCGCCACGAGGCGGCCGGGGTGCGCACGTTCATCGAGCGGCAGGTGTGGTCCATCTGGACGACGAACATGGCGGCCATGGTGCTGCTGGCGCTCATCAACTGGATGCTGGGGCTGGAGGTGCTCTTCATGCCGGCGGTGGCGTGTGTCCTCATGGCGGTGGGCTTCTCCATGAAGGGGGCGCTGATGGGGCGGGTCTGGTACGCGGCTGCGGCGGTGTTCGCGCTCAGCGCGCTGGTGCTGGCGCGAGTGCCGCGGGTGGGCTTCGCGGTGCTGGGGGCGCTGTGGTTCCTCACGCAGTTCACTGGCGGGCTGCTGCTGCACCGGGCCCGGCGCCGGCGCCTGGCGGCGGGCGGCGCGCAGCCCAGGCTCGTATGACGCTGACGGCGCAGGAGCTGGCCGCGCTGGTGGCGCTGGTCGTCGAGCCGGTGGGGCTGGCGCGACAGGCGCTGCTCACACGCCTGGATGAGTCCGGCGTGGCGCGGGCCGAGGGCGAGCGGGTGCTGGCGGCGCTCGCGCAGGGTGGCCTCATCGCGGAGCGGGCGGGGGTGTTGCAGCCCACGGCCCGGGGCCACGAGGCGCTGCGCGAGGTGCAGGTGGCGCTCGAGCGCGCGCAGGACGTGAGCCCCTCCACCCCGGGCATGGAGGAGTGCCCCTCGGTGCCCTGGCTCACCCAGGTGCAGACGGTGTGGGTGGAGGCGCTCTCGCTCAACTACGCGGTGACGCCCGAGGCGCTCGAGGGGCTGCTGCCCGCGCCGCTGGAGCCCGAGCTGCACCGGGGCACGGCGTGGGTGCAGGTGCTGATGTCCTCGCTGCGGGAGATGCGGCCCCAGGGGCTCAGCGGGCTGCTGGGCTTCAACTTCTACCAGGTGAGCTACCGCGCGGCGGTGCGCTACCGCAACGCTCAAGGCCAGTGGCGGCGCGGCGGGTACTTCGTGCGCAGCGAGACGAATGATCCGCTGATGCGCCGCATCGGCAACACGCTCATCGAGTTCAAGTTCCACGAGTTCGGCGAGGCGGACATGGTGATGGCGCGCGAGGGCGAGCGGCTCACCTTCGGCGTGGATCCTCAGGAGGGCTTCCCGGGAGGCAGGCTGGTGGGGGTGTTGGACACGCAGCCGCTGCCGGGGCCGCCGCCCGGCTCGGTGTGGCCCAGCCTGCAGGCGCTGCACGAGCCGCTCGTCGAGTGCTACGACGCGTTCGGCGTGGCGGGAGAGTACGTGTACGTGCTCACCATTGATCGCGGGCCGTGGAACGCGCGCTTCGCGCGGCCGGTGGAGCTGTACTGCGAATACATGCAGGATGGGGCGCTGGCGGGCCACGCCCGGCTGGATTCGGTGCTACACCTGCGCGAGTGCCCCTACCGCTGGCGCCCGCTGCGGCGTGAGCGGGTAGCGGCGGCCGGGTGAGCGCTCCCCTGTCCGCCGCTGCGTGAGCAACCTGTCGAGCAGCCGCGCAGGCCTTCGGTTACGCTTGGGGTGCCATGAACCGATTGCTCAGCGTGATTCTCGTTGTGGTCAGCCTCGCGGTCGCCGGTACGGCTCAGGCCGGGGAGGCCGCGGGTGTTTCGTGGACGGATCCCTCCGAGTGGAAGGTGGGGGAAGAGCGCCCCATGCGCGTGGCCACCTACGTGCTGCCCGCGGCCAAGGGAGACACCGAGGCGGGTGAGCTCGGCGTCTTCTACTTCGGCCAGGGGCAGGGCGGCGGGGTGGATGCCAACGTCAAGCGCTGGGTGACTCAGTTCCGGCGGGCGGATGGCACCAGCGCGGAGAAGGACGCGAAGACGAAGCAGGAGAAGATCGCCGGGTTCGCCGTCACCACCGTGGAGGTGAAGGGCTCGTACCACGGCGGCCCGATGATGGTGGGGCCGTCCACGCCCAAGCCGGGCTTCCGGCTGCTGGGCGCCATCGTCGAGGCCCCCGAGGGTGCCGTCTTCTTCAAGCTCACCGGCCCGGAGAAGACCGTGGCCAACGCGGAGAAGCACTTCCGCAAGATGCTCGAGAGCATGAAGAAGAAGTAGCGCCCGCCGTAGCGGCCCTCGAGCCAGAGCGCGCGGTTGGCGGAGCGCTCGTGTCGTCGCGCTGGCGCCACCGGGCGACGTTCACGCCCACGAGCCTCTCCGGGTAGTGTACGGGCATGGTGCTCGCCTCCCGCCTCCGCGCGGCCGCTCTGGTCCTGCTGCTGCTCCCCTTCTTCTCCGCCCACGCGGAGAGCACGGGCTCCAAGCGCATCGTCGCGGTCCTCTACTTCGACAACAACACCGGGGACGCCTCGCTCGATGTGCTGCAGAAGGGCTTCGCGGACATGATGGTGACGGACCTGTCCACCGTCGACGCGCTCCAGCTCGTCGAGCGCGAGAAGCTCCAGGCCATCATCGAGGAGCAGAAGCTCCAGCGCAGCCGGTACTTCGATCCGAAGACGGCCGTGAAGCTGGGCAAGCTCGTCGGCGCGCAGTACGCCGTCTCCGGCTCGTTCCAGGCCATGGAGCCGCAGCTGCGCATCGACATCAAGATGTTCGAGCTGCAGACCGGCAAGGTGCTCGTCACCGGCCAGGTCGCCGGCCTCAAGAACAAGCTCTTCGAGCTCCAGCAGCAGCTGGTGAACCGCTTCATCCAGGGCCTTCAGCTCGAGCTCTCCAGCGCTCCACGGCTTCGCAGCCGCGCGCCGGACCTGGACACCCTGCTGAGCTACTCCAAGGGCATTGATCTGGTGGACCAGGGCAAGCTCCAGGAGGCCAGCCAGCAGCTGGCCGCCGTCGTCAGCAAGGCGCCCACCTTCCTGCTCGCGCGCGAGCGCCATGAGCAGATCCTCGCCCGGCTCAAGGCCTCCGAGCAGCGGCGCACCGAGGCCCTGGGAGACATCAACGAGGCCCTGGGCCAGCGCTCAGAGGAGTACCTGCGCACCCACAAGCAGTCAGAGACGGACGAGCGCGAGTCCGCGAAGCTCCTGGGCTACCGCCAGGTGCGGATGCAGTACCTCCTGCGCGCCCTGCTGCCGCACCTCTCCAAGATGCACCCCCACGTCATCCTTCCCGGCCACGAAGCCCCGGCGCTGGCGCTCATGCAACAGTGGCGGGCCCAGGCCGTGGCGTACGTGCGCGAGAGCGCCGAGCACTTCCGCCGCTTCCACACCGTGCTGGAGCAGGGCCGCTACCTGAGCAACAGCAACCTGACGCTGGAGCCGGAGGACATGCAGCGCCTGAAGCTGGCGCACTACCGGGAGCCGAGCTTCGACGACGACGCGGCCCTGGCCGTGGCCGAGTTCCTGCTGCTGGGCCGCTTTCGCGAGCGGGACAAGTCGTACGTGGTGGGGCCCACGCTCGCGGATCTGGATCCCTCCGCCATGAAGGAGGGCACTCGCCTGATGGAGCAGGCCCTCGAGGACGCGGACAAAGGCCTGCCCCGGGAGCGCGAGCTGCGCACGCGGCGGGCGCTGGAGCTGCATGGCCAGGCGCTGCTGCTGCGCGGCCAGGTCGAGGAGGCCGTGGCCAGGTGGCAGCTGTTCCTCGATCGCTACCCCACCTCGAGCTCCTTCGATGACTTCAGCAAGAAGATCAAGGTCGCCCTGGGCGTGGGCCCTGATGACCGCCAGAACGCGGCGAGCCAGTACAACGAGGCGCTCGCCACCTGCGACAAGCGCATCATCCTCGAGGGCTTCGTCCCGGAGATGAACCGGCGCATGGTGACTCGGGGCTACAAGGCCGCGGGGGAGATGTTCCTCGAGCTGGACGCGAAGTGCGCCAAGGCCGAATCGATGAGGTACAACCTGCGCTCGCTGCTCATCAGCGCCGCGCTGACGGCGGCGCACGCCCAGGACTGCGCCACCTTCCACGCGCTCTCCCCCCGCTTCCTGGAGCTCAAGGGCAGCCAGAGCGATCTGAATGGGTACCTGAAGAACCACGTGCCCCACTGCCGCCCCCCGGAGCAGCGGGCGCCCTGAGCCTCAGCGCCGGCGCCAGCTCAGCAGCCGCGCCGCCGCCACCGTGCCGAACACCAGCACCGTGAAGGCCGCGGTGTAGCCGAGGAACACCAGCCAGCCCGTCGTCGTCCCGGGGATGCCCACCAAGGGGTCGAGCTCCTGGAACTGGACCCCCGAGAAGAAGCCGCACGCCAGGCTCACCGGCAGGAAGACGAACACCAGCAGCCCCACCATCCGGTCGAACTGGTCGCGCTTGTACTGGTCCAGCTCGGCGGCCTGGTCCTTCATCGCCGACACCGTCTCCTGCAGCCCGTGGAGCGCGTGCCACGCCAGGTAGCGCGCGTTGAGGTCCGGCTCCTCGCCCACGCGCGTGTGCCACAGCGAGTTGGTGAACAGCATCACGTCCGAGCGGACGCTGCGCGCCGGCCGCAGGCTCTGCCAGCGCGAGGTGCGGTAGCGCTGCTCCACCTCGGCCATGCGGCGGCTGATCTCGAAGGCCGAGTAGCGCTGCCCGGTGGTGAGCAGGAACAGGAGGAAGTCCTGATCACACCGCGGCGGCGCCCCCTCCTCCGCCTCGAGCAGCAGCTCCAGCCGGGCACCGCCCGTGGGGGTGAGCCAGTGCTCCGTCTCCCCGGCCGCGTCCTTGAGCACCCGGCGGCTCTCCGCCGCGGCCTCCGAGGGCAGCCGCTCCAGCGTGGGCGCCGTGCCCGAGGCCAGCGCGTGGAAGAGCCCCTGCATGGCGCGCGAGTCATCCAGCATGGACGAGCGGCCACGGGAGATGCGGTAGGCGCCGTACACCAGCCACCGCTCCGGGCCCAGCGGCTCGAGCGAAGGGCGCAGCTCCTCGAGCGGTGCCAGCTCCCACAGCTGCCGCCCCTGCGCGAGCGCCGCCTGCTCCTGGGCGAGCGCGTACAGCGACTTCTCCTGCGTCAGGGGCCGCTCGAGCCACACGACGACGACGCGGTTGGGGTACACGGAGACGTGGACGGTGTGCCCCTCGGTGGGCCGCGCATAGTGCGCCACGTCCGCCTCATTCGTGCTGCCGAGGAAGGACTGGGTCACCGCCGGGTGGAAGGCCCCGGCCTGCTCGGAGAAGTCTCGGCGGTTGAACCCCAGCGCCCGCAGCGCGGCCTCTGGCGATGCTCCCTTCCACAGGAAGGGCCGGGCGAAGAGGGTGTGGGCCCGGAGCACGGGCACGTTGCGGCCGACGTTGTACCGGCTCCAGAGCGCCTCCCACAGCTCCCGGCGCGTCAGCCGGGTGCTCGCGTACGGCGGGGCCACCAGCGTGGAGCGGCTGCTGGGGTGGGTGTAGCCATCCGTGTACCAGGGATCCGAGTAGTCGTTGGGCTGCTGCTCGAAGCGCCGGGCTCCCCGCGCACGAGGGCCGCCGTCCGGCAGCCGCTCTCCCTCCAGCGTGTCCAGCCACCCGGCCAGGTCCCCCAGGGTGCCAGCGCGCTCGGGCGCCAGGGAGAAGGTGTGCCGGTAGTAGGCCGTCTCCGCATGGGGCGCGTGGATGGCCATGAAGTCGAAGCCCTGCCCGTAGTGGGTGTGCTCGGTGTCGGCACGGGCCAGGAGCTTGAGGACGGTGACGTCCTGGAACGAGGAGAGAAACAGCGCGTCCACCCGCCGCACGGGCGCGTCCTTCGCGTCCCCCAGGGGAATGTCCAGCTGCACGCGCTGGGCGCGCGACAGCTCCGCCTGGTACAGCAGCTCATCCGCCTTCAGCCGCCGGGTAACCTGCGGGGGGATGAGGGCCTCCGGCAGCTTCATCAGCTCCGCGGTGGAGCGCACACTCCCCAGCACGGAGGCCAGCAGCTCGAGCACCTGCCGGGCAGGCCTGCCCTGCCGCGCGGGCCACAGGCGCAGCGCCGCGTAGAACACCGGGCCCAGCGCCCGCTCGTACTCTCCCGCCAGCTCCGTCTGGCCCTGCTCCCACTCGTCCACGTACTGGCGCAGCGCCTCGGCCCCCTCGGGGAAGCGGCCATGCAGCATCCGGTAGCTGGCCAGCAGCACCGCGCTCGTCGCATCGAGCGTCGCCTCGTGCACGCGCAGCCGGAGCGGTCCGGCGGCGCCCTCGGCGGCCAGGGCGTCCAGCTCCGCTCCCGCCATGAGCACCACGCTGGTGGACGAGCGCGCCGAGCGCCGGATCCACTGAGGCAGCTTCCACGACAGCATGCGCGGGTGGGCGGGCAGGGCCTCGCTCCGGGCGCCCACGCTGATGAACAGCTCGCGCGGACCCGGTTCGACCCCGGGCGCGGGCTTCTCGGTGCTCCACTCGAGCTGATCTTCTCGGGACAGCAGCTCGACGGCCTGTCGCAACGTGGCATCCATCGGGTTGCAGCATACAGGCGCCCTCGTGCCAGAATCCCGCTTCGTGCGTTCCCTGCCCTCGGTGCTGATGCGTTTTTTCTGTCTCTTCCTCGCGCTGCTGGCGCTGCCCGCCGCCGCCGCCGCCGACAAGCCCACCGTCGCGGTGCTCTACTTCGGGTATGGCGGGAAGACTCCCGAGATGGAGGTGCTGCGCAAGGGCCTGGCCCAGATGCTCATCTCGGACTTGTCGGGCTATGGGACCGTGAGGCTGGTGGAGCGCGAGCGGCTCCAGGAGATCCTCGAGGAGCTGGACCTGGCGCAGTCCGCCCGGTTCGACGCGGCCACGGTGGCCCAGGTGGGCAAGCTGCTGGGCGCCCAGTACCTGGTGATGGGCGACTACTTCGATCTGATGAACAACCTGCGCGTGGATGCCCGCGTCATCGAGGTGAAGACGGGGCAGATCCTCCGAGCGCTGGGAGCCCGGGGCAGCGCGGACGAGTTCTTCACGCTGGAGCAGAAGCTGTCGGGGGAGCTCAACAAGGCGCTCGAGGAGATTGTCTCCGGCGCGCCGGCGCCCTCGAAGCCGCCCACCCCCGAGCCCCCCGGCGGCGGCGACGGCAAGCCGCAGCCCTCGCGCATGGCGCGGCGGCTCACCGCGAAGACGGCGGTGCGCTACTCCAAGGCCCTGGATGCGAAGGACCGCAAGGACGTGGCGACGGCGAAGAAGGAATTGCAGGCGGTGCTCACCGAGCAGCCGGACTTCGTGCTGGCGTCCGTGGATCTCGCCCGCCTGATGAAGTGAGGCCGGCCTACTCCTTCTCCTTGCAGTACTTCTCGGCCTCGGTGGAGCCGTACTGCTGGGCGCGGCACATGGCGGTCTTCGCCCACCCGCGATACGTGCGGGCGTCGCCCGCATTGTCCGCCTCCTTGGCGGCCATGCTCAGGGTCGCATAGACGTAGCCCAGGTAGAGGAAGACATCCGGGTCCTGCGGGGCCAGCTTCGCGGCCCGCTCCAGGTACGCCCGGGCCTCCTCCACGCGCTGCTGTCGCAGGGAGATGACGCCCAGGTTGTAGAGCGGCTGCCAGAACCGTGGCTCCAGCTCCACGGCCCGCTGGTAGTGGGCCGCGCCCTTCTCCCAATCCCCGGCCTGCAGCGCCATCCTTCCCGCCAGGCTCTCGGCCGCCGCGAAGCCGTCCTTGCACTCGAGTGCCTGGCTCATGGCCATGATGTCCGGTTGCTCCGCCAGGAAGCTCGCCATGGCGAGGTAGTAGGCGCCCTCGGGACTCCAGCGCTTGCCATGGGCCCGGAGCGCCTCGAGGGCCGCGGTGAGCTCCTGGGCGCGTGACGCCTCGGGGATGTGACCCGAGAGCCGGGGCAACGCGGCGACCAACACCTCGAGCGCGGAGGCGTCCTGCTCCTGGCAGGAGGCCGGGGCTGGGAACATGTCTCGCTCGGCGGCGAGCGTGTCCAGCTGCTTGCGGAGCGCCGCGGTCCGCTCCGCGGCCTGCTCCGCGGCCTGCTCGGAGGCGAGCCACGAGAAGAAGCCCAGGCCGCCAACGACGAGGACCAGGAGCGCGCCCGCCGCGAGCCCCAGCCGCCGGGTGTTGCGGACGCGGGCGGTGGGGGAGGGGACCGGGGGCGTGGCGGGCCCACCCGGTGAAGCGGCGGGCCCGGATTCCTGGAGGTAGCGCTCCTGGTACCAGGAGAGGATGGCGACCAGGGAGTTGACGCTGGTGACGACCTCCTCGAGCCCGACCTTGACGCCCGTCTCGTGCAGGCCGCCGGAGTGGTCATGCGAGCTGAGGTTGCCCCAGGCCTGCACGGTGCCCATGTGGGCCAGGATGTTGGTGGGGATGAGGCCGGCGTTGGCCTGCTGGCGGAACTTGGTGATCAGCTCATCGAGCATCGCCTTGCCGGGCGTCTGCTTGAGCTCGGTGGTGATGAGGGAGCGCAGCAGCATCTCCACCACCAGCCGGGCATTCTGGAGGACCCCTTTGTAGTCCTGGTTCCGGCCCCGGGTGGTGAGCGCCGTGAGATCATCCCGGGCCCTGCCGAAGTACGGTGTGAGCTGCTCGATGCGCTTGAGCAGCGGCTCCAGCTCGGTCATTGCTCTGCCTCTGACGAGAGCCGCCGAGCGTAGCACTCCGCCGGACCGACCCAGTCGCCCATTCTGACCCACTCGATCAGCCCCTGCGCTCGTCAGGCAGCCCGGTGTCCCACGGACGAAGCGCCGCACGCTTTACATTCGCGCGGCAGCGCCCTTGCACCCAATGCCCCCGATTTTTATCGTGAGTCTGAGCCCACTACTGCCGATAGGTCTCGAGGAAGTACCCCCGGCGAGTACAGGTATGGGGCTTTAGGACGGCCGAGACCGCTGTCCGGTGCATAGGCGAGGAGTTCGATGGCTTCCATCGAGCTCCGCTAGCGCTCACCGGCGGTGCCGCTGTTGGCACCCCATTCTTTGGAGGTGCTGATGATGACTCCTCTCTGATCTCTCCGTCGCGCTCGTCACAGCGAGGGCCCGGCCGTAGCCGCCTCGCGCTCGCGGAGTCCCTCGCCCTGCTCACGTTCTGTTGTGGCCCGCCACGCTCGCTCGTGGCGGCACGGGAGCGCTGCTGCCCGCGCTTCTCGCGCGCGTTGTCCTGCGCCTCGAGGAAACCCGTCGAGCTGCCACTCATCACCTTTCTAGAGAGAAACCCATCATGCCCAGGGCTTTGACTGAAACCTTTGTCCTTACCTACGCGCAGCGACCCTCCGACTCAGTCCTTCAGGCTGTCATCCAGGAGCACGAGCACGTCCGGCGGCTCCTGGGCACCCAGGACTACGAGACCTTCCTCCAGGGCTCCTACAAGAACGACACGGCCCTGCAGGACATGAACGATGTGGACCTCGTCGCGGTGAGTAAGGAGCACCGCGCGAGCGCCTCCAGCACTGCCTCCGGCCGGGAGAGCGTCTGGAGCACCATCGCTCAGCGCATCACGGGAAAGCTCCAGCTAGAGCCGCGTTATCTCGGCAGGTGGACGCTTGAGGACAAGTGCATCCGCCTCAATACCGGAGTCCGTGTTGGCACCGTCGACATCCGCGTGGACATCGTCCCAGCCATCGCGGTGCAGGCTCCCACCGAGGACCCGATCGTCATCTACTCGCGCAAGGCGCGGCGCGAGAGGCGAAACTGGCCTCGTGGGCACCATGAAGGCGGCCGCCGCAAGAGCGAAGCCACGAATGGGCAGTTCAAGCTCGCTGTCCGGCTCTTCAAATGCTGGCGAAGCTCCCACTTCAGCTCGCCGAAGATCGCTCCCTCGTACTACCTCGAATGTCTGCTCCACAGCCTGCCCGAGCGGCTGTTCGCGAGTGACCCGGCGAGCAACTTCGTCGCCATCGCCCAGGAGATTGGCCGCAGGTACAGCGCGGCGTCGGCCTGGTCGGCCGTGCCACTGAAGCGCATCATGGGTGAGGGCAACCTCCTCGCCGCGGACGAGTGGGACCGTGCGTCCTTCGAGGAGTTCCGGCTCAAGCTCGCCACCTCCGTGGTGCATGCGGAGAAGGCTCTGCACGAGCCGGACGCTGAGCGAGCCCAGCGCGCCTGGAAGGCAGCGTTCAATGGCAAGTAAACCAACCCGCATCCTGGCACTCGATGGGGGCGGGATCCGTGGCGTCTTTACCGCTGCCTTCCTCACCCACGTCGAGGAGCACCTCAAGCTGCGCCTCGTCGAGCACGTGGAGCTCCTCACGGGCACTTCCACAGGTGCCATCATCGCCCTGGCACTTGCTTCGGGACTGCCAGCCAGCCAGGTGCTCGATTCCTACAAGGCCGCGGGGCCGTTGATCTTCGGCAAGAAGCGCAACCGGCTCTTGAGCCTGTTCACGACGGCCCATGGCAATGAGGCCCTCAAGGAATGGCTGAGGCGAACCTTCGAGGACAAGATCCTCAATGACGCGCGGGTGCCCATCGCCATTCCTTCCTTTGATGCCTCCACGGGCAGGCCCCGCGTCTGGAAACGGGACCATCACCAGGAACTCCACGGCGGAGGCCTCAAGAAGATGTGGGAGGTCGCTCTGACGAGTGCCGCTGCTCCCACGTACCTGCCCGCCGCCCAGATTGAAGGACTTGGGGCGTTCCTCGATGGAGGCCTGTGGGCCAATAACCCCTCCCTCGTGGGCCTCGTCGAAGCCCGGCGCTACCTCGAGTCCGAACTCGCGGACATGCAGCTGCTCTCCGTGGGGACTGGACGGCAGCCCAAGGGATTCCGCTTCCAGGACATTGAATTCCGCGGGCAGCTTGCCTGGGCCCGCCCCCTCTTCGAGCTTCTGCTCACGGCTCAGTCCGTCTCTACGCACGAGCAGGCTCAACTGCTGCTGGGCCCAGGGCAGTACTTGCGCGTGGACCAGGAACTCCCCCACCCCATCGAGCTCGACGATGTACGGGAAATCAGTCAGCTGGAGCATCTTGGCCGGGAGGCTGGGATGAGGCACCTGCAGGAGGTGAAACGGCTGCTGCGTGTGTAGCGGCGGCTTGCGTTGCAGCGATCGAAAGGTGGACCTGGCGAGGAGGACAACGCCCAGGTGCTCTGCCGGGACTGTAACCTCCAGAAGGGCAACAAGCCCAGTGAGCGGGCGGGGCGCGACGTGTACGGGCAGCTCAGCCGGCTGGAGCAATGCCGGAGCAGGAGGGAGGGGACGTCGACAAACGTGCGCACATCCAAGGGTTGAACGCCTCCTGCTCCACCCTCGCGTTCCCCACAGGGGAGGTGACATTGACCTGCGCGTGGGGAGAAGTGTCAAATCCCCCCTTGATGGGCCTTCTGTCGCCCGCGTCTATGCGCTTCCGTCCTTACTCCAAGATGCCAGCCTCTGGAGAGGCGAGAGAGCAGCCTAGTCCCGGGGGCACCTGGGTGGCCTTGGAGAAGATCCATGGCGCCCAACTCGTGGTGGGCGTGCAGAAGGGACAGGTCCGCTTCGGCAAGCGCAAGGCCTGGCTAGCAGAGGAGGAACCCTTCTTCGGCTGGCAACTGCTGCGCGTGCAACTGGGCACAGCGGCTCAGGCGGTCGCCTCGGCGGTGGGCGCTGACGCAGACGCTGTGTACCTCTACGGCGAACTCTTTGGCGGTCACTACCCACACCCAGACGTGCCCGCGGTACCCGGGATGTCGCCGGTGCAGACGGGCATCTGGTATGCGCCAGACCTGCGGTGGTCGCCGTTCGACATCCTCGTGGCTCGAACCGATGAGGACGAGGGTGTGCTGCTGGCCCACCGCGAAGTGGAAGCCTTGGCGCGCGAGGCCGGCCTGCTGACACCGCCCCTGGTGCGGCGCGGGACGCGCTCGGAGATGGGCACAGTGCCCACACGCGCGCAGACTCGTGTTCCAGCGCTGCTGGGGCTTCCGCCCATCGAGAACAACGTGGCCGAGGGTCTCGTCATCAAGAGCGATCAGCGCTCCCCTCCTGGCCAGCGCGCCGCCATCAAGCGGAAGATCGAGGAGTTCAACGAGGGCCGCTTCGATGAGAGCGAGGCCTGGAATCCCCACCAGCCGCTGTCTCGCGACGAGCTGGCGAGTTGGGTCGAGCGCATGGTTAACCCAGCACGCATCGCCAGCGCACTATCGAAGGTGGGCCGGAGTGAAGCGGGCCAGGTGCTCGACGAGGTGGTGCTGGACGTGCGGGTTGACCTCGAACTGGCCTTCCCACTGGCGTACCGCTCGCTCGATTCCGTTGCGGAGGAGTACCTTTCCACCCATATCCGCAAGTTCGCCACGCCGCTCGTCCAGGCAGCGCTGAGCCTGTCATGAAAGGCGCTGCCCCGAGAGTCGCGAGCGTGGAGCTGCCATGATTCAACCCTGGCTTGGCACGATCATCCCCTGGAGCGCGCCTCTTCGCGCCATGCCTCATAAGGACGCCAAGCGTCCACATGAAGGCGTGTTGAAGGATCTCCCGCGCGGTACCCAGGTGACTGTCCTGGGCAAGCAAGGCGCATGGCTGAACGTCAGGGTGACGCTCGGAAACAAGCCCTTCTCAGGGTACCTGTCTCAGGAACTGGTGCGGTTCGTTTCCCAAGCCCCCCCTGAGAAACCCAAGCCTGTCGTCAGCCAGGTGGGGATACCGCAGGCGCCCAAGGCGCTACTCGCTACGAGACAGCGCACGGCCGCTCCCGACAAGGACAACACGACTGTCAAGCCCCGAGAAAATCTCAAGAGGTACACGGTAGCGGAGTTGGCCCAGCAGAACCGGAACGAGATCCTCGACGGGCTCCAGACCGTCCTCGATCTTGTCGGGTTCATCCCGGGACTGGGTGAAGTCGCCGACCTGACCAACGCAGGCATCTCCGCGATGCGCGGCAACTACTTGGAGGCGGCGCTCTCACTCATCTCGATCATCCCGGGTGTGGGGGATGCGATTGGCAAGGGGGCCAAGTATGCCCTCAAGTTCGGTGATTCGGGGGTCGCTCGCAAGACACTCACCGCTCTGCGGAGCGTGGACATCGCAGGTTTCTTTAAGAAGCTCGCGGGGCACCCGCAGCTCATGAAGTACGTCGCGGCGCTTCAGCAGTCCTTGCGCACTCTCGAGCAGGAACTGTTACGCCTCGCCAATCCCCCCTCGCTGCAGCTCGCTATTCCCGGCGGGGGCTACCTGCCCTCCAACTCACTGCAGAACCACGTTGTGCAGATGAGCGGCAACACCGCTGGCGGCGGGTTCAAGCAAGGCGACCACATCTTCAACAAGGGGCTGACCAAGTTGGGGATGGCGGCGCCCAAGAACGCCCTGCTGGATGCAGCCTTCAAGAAATTCCAGAATGGCCTGAAGAACATCGAGATGAAGGGCGGTTTCGAGCTGAAGGCCGACAAGGGAGCCCACGGCGCGGATCCGAATTCGACGCTCTTTGGAGATCGGATCCAGGAGGTGCGTAATGCCTGGGACCAGCTCAATCGCGTCCTCGACAACGCCAGCTCCAATGCACAGCATCGAGCCGCCGCAGTGAGCTGGCTCACGGATGCGCTGAAGAAACTGCGTCAGGCGAGCCTCGATGATGAGGCAGTGGCGACGGGGCTGCGCGGAGCGGGCAAGGGAGGAGCCAAGAAGCTTAATGGCAAGATCCAGGAAACGGCCAAGGAGCTCGACAAGGTCTTTGGCGACATGGTCCACGAGATCGAGAAGCTGATGCCCTCGCCAGGAGCAGTCGGACAGAGCATGGCAGGGCTTCGCGGTAAGCCTCCGACGCCCAAGAAGCGCTAAGGCCGTTCGCGGCGCCAATCCGGGGCAGCTTCCCTTGAGGCGATGTATGTGACGGCCTCGCAAGGGGTGTGCTCCATCCTGGTGCTCAGGCGGTGACGTCAGTGCGCGCTGTCCGCGGGCTCGGAGGTGGGCTGGGGCCGGGACGCGGGGATGGGGAAGTAGCAGCCCCCCTGGTGGAGGTACACGTCGTGTCCACGGCATTCGTCGGGCTCGAGATTCAACTTCCGCCAGCAGCCGCCGTTGATCGCAACCGTATCCTTGCGGCATTGCCCCTTCTCATTGGGCCGGAGCTGCCCAGGCCGCGGCTGTTTGGGGAGTTCCTGCGCGATGGCGTCCTGGGGGACCTTCGCCTGAGCGTCTGAAGAGCTCACGGCGCTCTCTCCGAGAGAGACCTCATCGCCCTCTGTGTTGGAGCCACCTTGATCCGCTGTGAATGTGGCCCTGGTACGCAGCCAGCCTGGTTTCTCTGGCCACAGTCCCAGAGCCAGGGCCGCCGCGAGCCAGGGCAGCCAACTCCGCCCCTTTCCCCGCCTGACGGTGCCGACACGTTCGAACAGCGGCGTATCCGCCGACGGACCGGCGTGCACCACGCCTCGCTCCATCGCCTCGGCCAGCTCGCCCGCGGTGCCACGCTCTTCGGGCCTTGGAGACAGCATGCGCAGGATGAGCGCGTTGAGCTGTGCATCCACCCGGGGGTTGAGCTGTCTCGGAGGCGTGACGCCACTGCCACCGGGCAGCCAGCACTGCCCTTCCAGCGTGTCCGGATCCGTGGAGGGCGGATACGTACCGGTCACCAGCCGGTAGGCTGTGACGCCCAGCGCGAACACATCATCGGAAGGCCGCGCCATCAGCGGAGCACTCGCGTCCGGCCCCGCGCGCTGGAGGTAGTGCCACATCTCGGGGCTGCGGTAGGCGGGAGTGCCCGGCAGCAGGGGCATGGGCGTCAGCCTCGCGGCGCCCGCGAAGTACCCCGTGCCGAAGTCGGTGAGGAACAGCCGGCCGTCCGAAGCACGTACCAGCATGTTGTCGCCCTTCACGTCGCGGTGGACGCTGCTCACCTCGTGCGTGGCCTGCAGTGCGCCCGCCGCCTGGGCCAGCAGGGCCAGCACCTGGCGCGAGGACGGGTGGCTCCGCTCAGCCCAGGTGTAGAGCGGCACACCCTCCACGCACTCCATCACCACGAACGGGTGTGAGCCGCCGGAGGGCGCCCGCCACACCCCAGCATCCATCAGCCGGGGCACGCTCGGGTGACGGATGCGCGCGAGCAGCTCCGCTTCCCTCTCGAAGCGGGCATCCGCCGGGTAGATGGCCAGCTTGAGGGCCGCGGGCCCGGTCCGCTCGCCATCCGCGCGCTCGGCGGAGTAGACGGTGCCGTACATGCCCCGGCCTCGGAAGCCGCGCAGCCGCCAGGCACCGACCTGGGTCCCGGACGGAAGGGAGATGAGGCTCATGTTCATCGCCATGAGATGAGCCTACCTCCAGGGTCGTCAGCGGCCTACCACCACGCGCTCACATGCTCCAGGTCCCGCCCAGGTCCGTCCTCGCGGAGAGATACTGGAGCCCCTCCAGCACGGTGACGTGGTGTCGTGGCCGGAACGCGGCCGCCTGGATGTCGACAGTGCGCATGATGCTGTCGTCGCCAGCGTGCCCCCAGGCGGGTGAGGTCAATCCGAACTTCCCGAGCAGCTCCACCCAATAGGCAACGCCCTTGTCCTTGTCGGCGTTGAGCTGGCCGCGATTGACCCGGCCCGCGCCGAGGTTGGCGGTATCGAAGGTGTTCGGGTAGGCGTCGTATTCGTCCGGAAGGCCGATCATGTGGCCCCACTCGTGGGCCACGGTGTTGACGTAGACGGGCGGGTTGACCGCGGTGTCCTTGACGGCGCTGTGCGCGGCATACTCGTTGAGGAAGCCGCCGATCTTGCGATTCGTGCCATGCTCGGGGTTGCCCCGCATGTTCCCGAGCTTGCCGGCTGGCACCACGACTCCGCCGCTCGGCAACAGCAACATCCCGGTGGTGTTGCTCAAGGTCGCGCCCCCGTTCAGCCGCTGCGGCGCGGGAGCGCTGTTGACGGTGAGGTTGTAGTGGCCGCCACTCGAGACCAGATCGATGAAGTGGTAGGCGTGGTAGGTCGCGGTACCCCCCGTCAAGGTGCGCGTGAAAGTCTGGCGCGCATCCCACAGCCCCACGGCGGCTTGGATCCGCTTGAGGAACCGCGTCTTGCGCGTGTCGGTCCAGTCGGTGCCGGTGGGCCCTCGCACGAAGGTGAAGCTGCACCTGGCTACGACGTAGATCGCATTCTTCGACGGGCAGACATGCAGATCGAAGGAGACAGCGCGGCAGCTCGGGTTGAAGTGGGTGATGCTGTAGAGCGTTCCGCCGCGATACTCCGACCAGAGTTTGTAGGGCGCAGCGGGGATCTGACACGTCCCACAAGTCGGCGTCCCCGTGGCCACCGTGAAGGCGTCGCACTGCAGGCACATGTAGACCATGGGGTTCTCCAGGTGCCGCGAGATGGGAAGCGCGAGTGTAGCTTAGAAGTGGCGACTTGCCTGGTCTCGGAGGCCCGGTCCTGGGCGAGCAGCAGACTGCTGCGGACAATCGGGGGCTGGGCTGGGGTGCGGCTACGGGGCGGGCTTCTTCGCCTCGGCGTTGGGGTTGGCGTTGGTCAGCTCCGCGGGCTTGGCGGCCGGCAGGTCCGGGATGAGCAGAATCTCGATGCGCCGGTTGCGCGCGCGGCCCTTGGGCGTGGAGTTGCCCGCCACCGGGTGCGTGTCTCCGTAGCCCGCGGCCACCAGCCGCTTGGCCGGCACCTTCGCCTTCTCCTGGAGGAAGCGCACCACGTTCACCGCGCGCGCCACCGACAGCTCCCAGTTCGTCGGGAACGTGGCCGCCAGCCGCTGCGAGGGCGGGCTGTCATCGGTG